>NZ_JBFAQB010000018.1:0-214225 GCF_040676995.1 Nonomuraea sp. NPDC049419
CCCGTTACGACAAGCTCGCCGTACGCTACGAAGCCGTCGTCATCATCGCTGCGATCAACCAGTGGCTCAGTGCCTTATGAAACACGACCTAGCGGTAGCCCCAGGCGGTGGCGTACCTTTCGAGCTTGGGCGGCAGCGTGACGTCGTCGAACGTGCGGGCGGCCTGGATGCGGCCCGACTTGATGGTGTCGCTGCGGTCGCCCAGGTTCGGCGCGAACTGCCCCTGGTAGTGGCGGCCGTAGTCGAGCATGCCCGGCTCCCACTCCACGCCCAGGTACGCGCAGATCTCCTTGGTCACCTGCTCCGGCTGCGCGGTGAGCTCCTCGTAGCGCACGCTGAGTCCGCCGACCGTGCTGCGCGCCTTCTGCAGGGGTTTGAAGTACTTCAGCGCGGTGGCCTCCAGCGACTCCCTGGTGGCGGTGTTGTCCTTGCGTTTCTGCAGCGAGGAGATCACGCCCTCCGGGTGGCGCAGCATGAACAGGAACTTCGCCTCAGGCCAGACGTAACGCAGCCGCTCCCAGATGAAGACGTTGCCCGGCGTCTTGTCGACCATGATGTCCTTGCCGCTGCGCAGCAGCTCCAGGTGCAGGATGCGGTCCCACAGGACGTGCTCCAGCTCCACCCGGTCCAGCTCCAGCTCCTCCATCGACGCCTCGGAGAAGCCGGGCGTCAGCTCCACGCCGATGGTGCGCAGGTGCAGCTCGTGCGCGGCGCGGATGCGGGAGTGGCTGTTCAGCAGCATGCGCAGCAGCGTCGAGCCGGAGCGTACGGGGGCGATGACGAAGACGGGGGAGCGGACCAGCCGCGGCACGGCCGGGACGTTGTAGCCGACGACCTGCGTGCGCTTCGGGGGACGGCGTGCCTTGAGCCCTTCGGCGAGCCCGGAGTTGGCCGGCTCCGAGCTCGGAAGCTGCCGCGGTGGGCGCAGCGCCTCGCGGAGAAGTCGTGCTCGCCGTTTGAACCCTTTGTGTACGACTCCCATTGCGCGATTTCCTGATCCTTTCACCCCGTGCCCCTGGGCCCGCGCAGGCGTCTGACAGGGGTCACGGCGGCATGGTGACTCCTCGGGGGCTTGTCACCATATAAGGCAAAACTGAGGATTTCCTGCGAAGAAAACCCCCGGTAGAAGCCCTGATGCCCGCCGGCGCGCGGCCCCTGGGCAGCCGGGAGATCCGGGAGCGCCGCGCGGCCGGACGAGTCGCGCGTGCCGCGCCAGTGGTGCTCAGCGGGCGCGCATCACGGCCGGTTCGTGGCGGCGCAGGAGCCGGGCCACCGCGAACGAGCACACCACCGCGAGCCCCGCCAGCACGCCCATGTCGAGCAGCCACGTGCCCGCGTCCTGGCTCCACAGCGGGTCGGGCGCCTCGTCGCCGGGCGGCATGAGCCGGCCGACGTCGAGCGTGGCCGCCAGCGCCGCCAGCGCCCACCGGGCCGGGACGAGCCAGGCGACCTGCTCCATGACCGCCTTGCCGTCCAGGTGCACCAACGCCCCGCAGAAGACCAGCTGCACCAGCGTGACCAGAACGAGCAGCGGCATCGTGGTCTCGCTGGTCCGCGCCAGCGCGGAGATGAGCAGCCCCACGACCATCGCGGTGAACGACAGCAGCGCGACGGCCGCCGCCAGCTCCGCCATCGGCGCGGTGAACACGCCCTCGTCGCGCGTCTCGACGTTCACCATCGCCACCAGCGTCAGCACGACGCCCTGCACGACGGTGATCAGGCCGAGCACGAGTAACTTCGAGCACAGGTAGGCCGACCTGGACAGCCCGACCGCGCGTTCGCGCTGGTAGATGGGGCGTTCCTTGACCAGCTCGCGCACCGCGTTGGCGGCCCCGGTCAGGCAGCCGCCCACGCACAGGATCAGCAGCAGGTTGGCGGCGCTCGCGTTGGTGCCGGGCGGCCCGGTCAGGTCGCCGGTCGGCACGACCCTGGCCAGCAGCCCCATCAGGACCGGCAGGATGAGCGTGATGCCGAGGAACAGCCGGTCGGCGACGATGCCCCGGCAGTAGCGGCGTACCAGCGTGCCGAGCTGTTCGGACCAGCTCTGCTGCTTCGGCGGCGTGGCCCGCCGCACGGGGGAGGGCGCGGACGCCGGCACGATGAGGTCGGCGGTGATGTACTCGCTGTGCATCGGCGAGCGCGCGTACTCGCCGGCCCAGTCGCGGCTCGGGTCGTCGAAGGCGAGGAAGACGTCCGCCCAGTCGTCGAAGCCGAGGAACGGCAGCGCCTGCGCGGGCGGGCCGAAGTAGGCGATCTTCCCGCCGGGCGCCATCACGAGCAGCCGGTCGCAGACGTCGAGGTTGGCGACGCTGTGCGTGACCACCGCGACCGTACGCCCGTCGTCGGCCAGCTCCCGCAGCAGGTGCATGACCGACTTGTCCAGCCCGGGATCAAGCCCTGACGTCGGCTCGTCGAGGAACAGCAGCGACGGTTTGGTCAGCAGCTCCAGGGCGACGCTGACCCGCTTGCGCTGGCCGCCCGACAGCGCCGAGATGCGGGTCTCCGCGCGGTGGTCGAGCCCGAGCTGCGCCAGCACCTCATCCACCCGCCGCTCCCGCTCAGGCGCGCTGGTGTCGTCGGGGAAGCGCAGCTCGGCGGCGTAGAGCAGGGCGCGGCGCACGGTCAGCACGCTGTGCAGGATGTCGTCCTGCGGCACCAGCCCGATCCTGGAGCGCAGCTCGGCGTAGTCGCGGTAGAGGTCGCGCCCGTCGTAGGTGACCACGCCCTCGTCGGCCGGGCGCAGGCCGGTGAGCGCGCGCAGCAGCGTGGACTTGCCCGACCCGCTCGGGCCGACGATCGCCAGCAGGCACTTCTCGCCCACCGGGAACGTCACGTGGTCGAGCAGCACCTTGCCGCCGTCCACGGTGACGGTCAGGCCGTGGGCCTGCAGGCAGACCTCGCCGGTGTCGGCGTACTCGGTGAGCGTGCCGCCCGCCAGCCGGAACGTCGAGGGCCCGATGCCGACGAAGTCGTCGGGCGAGATGCGGGCCCGGTGCACCGGGCGGCCGTTGACGTACGTCCCGCCGCGGCTGCCCAGGTCCACGATCTCGTGCACGCCGCCGGTGACCCGCAGCTCGGCGTGCCGCCTGGACACCCGCAGGTCGGAGACCACGATGTCGTTGTCGGGGGCCCGCCCGATGCGGACGATCTGCGCGCCGTCGAGGTCGGTGACGGAGACCGGCTCACGCCACTGACCGGCGCGCGGGAACGGCACCGTCCCCGCCGCTTCGGCGGGAACCGTCCCCGCGGCTTCCGGGAGGACCGGCGTACGCGGGGAGGGGACGAGGGCGGCGGCGCGGAAGCGGACGATCCCGGCACCGGTGGCCTGGCCGAGCCCGACGCTGGTGCCCGCGTGCACGACGACCCGCTGGACGCGGCGGCCGCTCGCGTACGTGCCGTTGCGGCTGCCCGCGTCCTGCAGCAGCCACTGACCGGCCTCGAACCAGAGCACGGCGTGGTGACGCGAGACCCGGTCGGCGTCGACCACGATGTCCGATCCCGGGTCGCGGCCCAACCGGTAAGACCGCCCCGGGTCGAGGATCATCGACCCGGCAGGGCCATCGATGACGAGCTGCGTCACGAAACCGCCTTCCCTTCACTCGGGACGCGCGGAGACGGGTGAGGGCCCCGCCGCGGCACCCCGGAAACCCATGATCGTAGGCCACCGTCCCGGGAAAGAGGGCGTCGGAGCGGACGTTTCAAAAATGCTCGTACTGTGCCTGCCCGGCCTGAACCGCCCAGCCGGGGCGGCCCAGGTCAGGCGCCGGGATCGCACCCCGGCGGGTCGTTCACGCGGGTGAAGGGGTCAGCTGGGCGTGCCGGTGCCGGCCTCGGCGGCCTCGGCCAGCTCCGCGCCGCGCTCGCCCCGCTCGGCGTGCGCGTCCACCTCGTTCTGGTTGCGCTCGGCGCGGACCAGGTCGCGGTGCCCGGTCGCCAGGATCGCGATGCCGACGAGGATCGCGCAGGCGCCGACCACGAACGGCACGTGCACGTTGTAGTGCTCGGCGAGCTTGCCGGCCGCGAACGGGGCCAGACCGCCGCCGATGAACCGGACGAACCCGTACGCCGCCGAGGCCACCGGCCGCTCCACGGGCGCCACCATCATCACGGCCTGCGTGGTGAGCGTGTTGTTGACGCCGATGAAGACGCCGGCCACGATCACCGCCGCGATCAGCACCGGCCGGTTCTCCACGAAGGCCGCGATGACGAAGATGACGACCGCGAACAGGGCCAGGTTGCCGTACAGCGTGCGGGCCAGGCCGAGCCTGCGCTGCAGCCAGGGCGCGCCGGCCACCGAGAAGATCGCCACCATCAGGCCCCAACCGGTGAAGACCAGGCCGAGCTGGATGGCGTCCAGCTCCATGGGGAAGGGGGCGTAGCCGAGCACGGTGAAGAAGCCCCAGTTGTAGCAGAGCGCGGTCAAGCTCATGGCGAGCAGGCCGCGGTGCCGCAGCGCCTTGATCGGGTCGAGCAGCCCCGTCTTGCGCGCCGGTCTGGGTTGCGGGCGGACCAGCAGGATCGTCGCCAGCAGCGCGAGGGCCATGAGCACGGCGACGCCGTAGAAGGGGCCGCGCCAGCTGATGTGCCCGAGTGCGCCGCCGAGCAGCGGGCCGACGGCGATGCCGAGACCGAGCGCGGCCTCGTACAGGATGATCGCGCCGGAGAAGCCGCCGCTGGCGGCGGCCACGATGACGGCCAGCGAGGTCGCCACGAACAGCGCGTTGCCGAGGCCCCAGCCCGCGCGGAAGCCGATGATGCCGCCGATGCTGCCCGAGGAGCCGGCCAGCGCGCTGAACACCACGATCAGCACGAGACCGGCGATGAGCGTCCACTTGGCGCCGATGCGGCTGGAGACCCAGCCGGTGACGAGCATGGCGACGGCCATGACGACCAGGTAGCTCGTGAAGAGCAGCGTCACCTGGCTCGGTGAGGCGTTCAGGTCGGAGGAGATGGCGGGCAGGATCGGGTCGACCAGCCCGATCCCCATGAACGAGATCACGCAGGCGAAGGCCACCGCCCACACGGCCTTCGGCTGCTTGAAGGGACTGCCGGTGGTGCCGCCGCTCATGCGCCGCCTCCGAGCGCCCGGGAGGTCAGCCGGTCGAGGGCGGGCAGCGCGGCGGCGATGGCGACCCTGTCGGCCTCGGGCAGCTCGGCGACCAGCTCGGCCAGCCGCTTGGCCTGGGCGGCGCGCCGCCTGGCCAGCTCGTCGCGGCCGTGCTGCGTCAGGCGGACCAGCACGACGCGGCCGTCCTCGGGGTCGGGCCGGCGCTCGGCCAGGGCCTCGCGTTCGAGCTTCGAGACGAGCTGGGTCATCGCGGGCTGCGTGACGCCCTCGATCACGGCCAGCTCGGTGAGGCGGCGCGGGCCGAGGCGTTCGAGGTTCGCCAGCGTGGACAGCGCGGTGATGGACAGGTCGCGGGGGACGTCGAACATCCGCATCATCGTCCTGATCCTGGCGAGACCGGCTGCGAGCTCCAGCTCGTCCACCTGTTGAGAAGGGGGATCAGCTTGCATAAGACATTTATATCACCTGCTTATGTATGCTCCCGCCGGGTGGGAATGGCCCTGAGTCTGGAAATGTCAGGAGGTGCGTGGGTCGATGGTGAAGTACGGCTCTACGTCGGACTTGGCCGGCGAGTCCAGCAGCCGCCCGACCAGCCTGCCGTCGAAGGCCACCACGCGGACCTCGTCCCTGTTGGTGTTGTCGTGCTCCCAGCAGTACAGGTGCGACTCGTCGTACCAGCCGAGGATCTTGTCGCAGTCGGAGGAGAAGCGGCGCACCTGCTTGCCCGTGGCGGAGTCCAACAGGCAGGTCTCGCCGTCGGCGCCCTTGGGGCACTCGGTGGTGAACAGGCGGCCGGACGGCGAGAAGATGTCCATTGTGCCGGACGCCAGCCGCCCGACGCCCGGCAGGTCGCGGGTGCGCTTGCCCGAGGGGTCGAAGAAGCGCAGCCCCTCGTCGTCGCCGTAGACGATGACCACGCCCCGCTCGTCGGCGTCCCAGCCGAAGTCGCTGTCGCGGATGTCCTTGTCCGGCACCTGCACCACGTCGGCCTTGGCGGCGGCCACGTCGATGATGGCGAAGCCCGTGGTGAGCCAGGTCTCCTCGCCGTCACCGTCCTCGACCGGCTTGTTGACGTTGAGCAGGATCTTCGAGCCGTCCTTCGACCAGGTGCGGATGCCGGCGTCCAGCGGCTTGCGCACGGTCTTCACCCGGAAGCTGGAGCCGTCGCGCCGGTCGGTGATGAGGATCGAGTCGTAGCCGTCGGAGGTGTAGTCCTCGGGCCTGCCCGCCAGGTAGCGGCCGTCGGGGGAGACCTTCGAGTCGACGTTCTGGGGGAACTTCTCGAACTCGCCGTCCAGCGACCTTCGGGCGTAGTCGTCGTCGTCCACCTCGTACGCGGTGAGCGTGATCGGGTCGGACGGGCTCTCGTACAGGGTGATGTCGTCGCCGGGCAGCTTGGTCGTGGCCGGTGCGGCGGCGGAGGCGGGCGCGGTCGTCGGTGGCGCGGCGGAGGCGCGCTGGGTGGCGTCCTTGCCCAGCATGCCGGGCAGCGTGATCGCGGCGGTCACGACGGCCGCCGCCACCACCGCGCCGGCGGCGAGCAGCAGCCCGCGCCGCCCGCGCCCGGACGGGCCGGTGGGCGGGGTGAGGGGCGGGCCGGCGGGAGGCGCGGCGGGCACCGGCTCGGCCTGCCTGGTGCCCTCGGCGAGCGGGTTCGCGCCGGGCTGCGGGGCGCGCAGCAGGTGGGTGATCACCTCCATCGCGGCGGGCCGCTGTGCCGGGTCCTTGCTCAGGCAGCGGCGTACGAGGTCGGCCAGCTGCCCGTCGAGCAG
This sequence comes from Nonomuraea sp. NPDC049419, assembly GCF_040676995.1. NCBI lineage: Bacteria > Bacillati > Actinomycetota > Actinomycetes > Streptosporangiales > Streptosporangiaceae > Nonomuraea > Nonomuraea sp. NPDC049419. Next base: position 6,841 of record NZ_JBFAQB010000018.1, read on the forward strand.
CCCCAGCTCGGGCTCCTCGTGCAGCACCCGGCTCATCACCGCGTGCGTGCCGTCGCTGCCGAACGGCGCCCGCCCGCAGGAGGCGAACACCATCGTCCCGGCCCAGGAGAACAGGTCGGCCGCCGGGCCCACCGCGTGACCCATGATCTGCTCGGGAGCCATGTAGGCGGGCGTCCCGATCTGCGTGCTGCTCGTCATCGTGGCCGGGCCGAGCGTGCGGGCGATGCCGAAGTCGATCACCCGCGGCCCGCTGGCGCCCATGATGACGTTGCCCGGCTTGAAGTCGCGGTGCACCACCCCGGCCTCGTGGATCGCGGCCAGCGCGGTGGCGGTGCCGATGGCCAGCCGTTCGAGGTCGCCGCCCGGCAGGGGGCCGTCCTCGCGTACCTGCCGGTCGAGCGAGCGGCCCTCGACGTATTCGCTGACGATGTAGGGGCGGCCCTGCTCGGTGCCCGTGCTCAGCACCGCCGCCGTGCAGAACGCCGCCACCCGCCGGGCGACCTCCGCCTCCCGCAGGAAGCGCTCGACGGTGTCAGCGTCGTCGGACGGGCGCAGCCACTTGACCGCCACCCGCACGTCCATGGGGGTCCTGGCGAGGAAGACGACGCCCTGCCCGCCCTCGCCCAGCCTGCCGAGCAGCTCGAAACCGCCCAGCTGCTGAGGGTCACCGGGCAGGAGCGGCGTGAAGTCAGCCATGCGTCATTGTGATACCACGTTCCGGATCTCCTGGAACCTTACTATTCGATAACCGGCCGGTGGCGGAGGGTGTCAGCGTCCTCGTCCGGTCGCCCGGCGTGAAACGATCGGATCATGACCGACCTCGCCAGCCGCACCGCCGCCGCCCTCGACGCCGCCGTGGGGGCGGGCCGCGACCTCGGGCTCACCGTGACCGACGCGCAGGTGCTGCACGACCTGTTCTCCGTGGTCGTGCACCTCGCGCCGGCGCCGATCGTGGCCAGGGTGCCGGTGGTGCTGCCGGCGTACGTCGATCTCGACCTGCTCGCACGGCGCCAGCAGACGGAGCTCGACGTCACGCGCTGGCTCGCCGATCAAGGCACGCCGGTGATCCCGCCCAGCCCGCTCGTGCCCCATGCGCCTGTGCGGCGCGACGGCTTCTCGCTGACCTTCTGGCAGTACGTCGAGGAGGACCACGGCAAGGAGACCGACTACGCGGCCAACGCCGAGAGCGTCGCCGGCCTGCACGCCGCGCTGCGCGACTGCCCGGTGCCGCTGGAGTTCCTGTCGGCCGCCGAGCCCGAGTTCATCGCGGGCGCTCTCGACCGGCTCGCCGGCAGGCCCGACCTCCTCAGCGCCGCCGACCTCGGCAGAGCCCGCCGCGAGTGGCAGGAGCTCGAGCCCCTCGTACGCTCCCGGGCCGCCTTCGAGCAGCGCTTCCCCGGCATCGAGCTGCGGCCCGTGCACGGCGACGCGCCGGCCGCCAACATCTTCCCCGGCGTCGAGGGCGACCTTTACGCCGACTTCGAGCTGGTCACCCTCGGCCCCGTCGAGTGGGACATGGCGGGCCTCGGCCCCGACCTCGCCGCCGCCTACGACCGCGGGGCGAAGGACCGCGGCCTGCGACCCCTCGACCCCGACGTGCTGCGCTTCACCGACGCCATCGGCATGCTGCGCGTCATCGCCTGCCTCGACCTCGTCCCGCAGCTGCCCGCGCTGCACGACTACCTCAAGCCCGCCCTCGACCAGTGGCGGTCCGGCTGATCACGACAGGGTGCGGGTCCACTGCTGGTTGGCGCCGGTCCCGCAGGTGTACTGCTGGATGTCGGCGCCGTCGGCGGTGGACACGTTCGCCACGTCGAGGCACTTGCCGCTGTGGCGGGCTCTGAGCTGGTAGTAGCCGCCGGTCTGAACCCACTGCCACTGCTGGTTGGTGCCGCTGCCGCAGGTGTACTGGATGACGTTGGCGCCGTCGGCGGTGGAGTTGCTCGCGACGTCGAGGCACTTGCCGCTGTTGACGCTGACCAGCCGGAAGTAGCCGCCGCCGAGGTCCTGGAACTGCCACCGCTGGTTGTTGCCGCCGTTCCACGGATACTGCTTGACCTCGGCGTTGTCGGCCGTGGAGGCGCTGACGACGTCCATGACCTTGCCGCTGTGCCGGGCGGTGATCCGGTACGACGGACCCGCGCCCGAGCCGGTGATCGCGCCGGTGGCGGCGTCGATCGTCACCTGCGCGTGCCAGCTCAGGCTCATGCTCGTCGCCGAGGGGAACGTGATCGGCAGCCACACGTACTGCGAGTCGTTCACCGGCCCGCCCCACGCGCCCGCCCACCGGTCGCCCATGTAGAGGTAGCTCGTCGTCGAGCCGCCCTGCACCGGCAGCACGTACGCCGGCTGCGAGTTGAACGTCGTGCCGTCGCCCACGTTCGTCCAGCCCGTCCACGGGCCCGAGACGCTGGACGCGGTGGCGTACTTGGCCTGGTTGGGGTTCCAGCCGGTGGCGCCGGAGGTCAGCAGGAAGTACGTCGAGCCGCGCTTGAACATCGCCGGCGCCTCCCGGTGCGCGTCGTTCCAGAAGTTGCCCACCAGCGCGGCGACGTTCAGGTAGTCGGAGGTCAGCCGGTAGATGTGCAGGTCGTAGTTCTCGTCCGCGGCCGAGATCATGTACGCGGTGCCGCCGTCGTCGTACAGCGTGATGTCGCGTGACATGTGCCGGCCCAGTGGCCGGAAGCTGCCGTGATAGGTGTAGTCGCCGTCCACCGTGGCCGACGAGGCGACGGCGGCCCGCGCCTCGCCGTAGTCGCGGCCGTTCTCCTTGTGCATCCACATCACGTAGCGGCCGGTCGAGGCGTTGTAGACGACCTTCGGCCGCTCGATGTTGGCCACGTTCAGCTCGGAATGCGACGACCTGGTCAGCACGTCGCGCCGGAACTCCCAGTTGACCAGGTCGGTCGAGCGGTAGACGGACACGGCGCGGAAGGTGTTGTCGGCGTTGCGGTTCTCGCCGAACCAGTAGTAATAGTCGCCCGACTTGAGCACCCCGCCGCCGTGGGCGTGCAGCACGTTGCCCGCGGTGTCGCGGAACTGGGTGCCGTTCGTGATCGTCAGCGGCGCGGCCTGCGCCGGCGCCGAGGGGACCACCAGCGCGGCGGCGATCAGCAGGGCGGAGGTCAGCAGGGCGGCGGCCAGCGCCCGCCACAGGGATCTCAGCATGCCCGTCCTCCTGGTACGTGAGAGCGAAGGTCCGCGTCCTGCCGGTCGGCCAGGGGCGAGCCGGAGGGTCGCCATGGTGCGCAGCGGCACAGCGCCGGCATCCGAGGTCGGGGATCGGGGGTGTCGTGAGCGGGCGTTCGCCGCCGAGTGTTGACGTGAACATCGCCGCTGTCAACGAACGGCTGCAACTTTTCAGCAACCGGAGGCCGCCTGCGGATCAGGCCGGCCGGCGGCCGGCGTCCTGGCGGTGGCGGCGGACGATGACGAGCGCCACGTCGTCCTCGCGGGCGCCGAAGGCCGCGATCAGCCGGTCGGCGGCCTCGTTCACGTCGCCGCTGATCGCGGAGGCGGCCTGGCGGGCGACCTCCAGGCTGTCGTCGAGGTATTTGTCGCGGTCCTCCACCAGCCCGTCGGTGAACATCAGCACCGCCCCGCCCGGCGGCACCATCACCCGGTCGATCCTGTAGACCTCCTCGGCCACGCCGAGCAGCAGGTTGCCGAACTTCTCGTGGTAGCGGGCCGCGCCGTCGTCCTCGCCCTCGCCGTCCAGCAGCAGCGGCGGGATGTGGCCCGCGTTGGCGATCTGCGCCTCCCCGGTGGCCGGGTCGAGCAGCATCAGGCACACGGTCGCGGTCATCCGCCGGTGGTAGCGGCGCAGCACGTCGTTGAGCAGCGCCAGCGACTGGTCCAGCTCGATCTTGCCGATGAGCGAGGCGCGCAGCGCGTGCCGCAGCTCCGCCATCACGGTGGCGGCCAGCAGCGAGTGCCCCTGCACGTCGCCCACCGCGAACAGCACCTTGCCGTCCAGCTCCAGCACCTCGTAGAAGTCGCCGCCCACCTCGACGTTGTCCACCGCCGGCTGGTAACGCCAGGCGATGTCGAGCCCCGCCACCTGCGGGACGCGCGACGGCAGCAGGCTGCGCTGCAACGTCAGAGCGATGGCGTGCTCCTCGGCGTAGGCGCGCAGCGCCTCCACCGCCAGCGCGACCGCCTGGCCGAGCTGGCGCAGCATGCTCACCTCGTCCTCGTCCAGCGGCGGGTCGGGCTCCACGCCGAGCAGGACGGGCGGCCGGTCGCGCTTCGTGCGCGACATGACGGCCACGATGTCGCGCCGCGCCGGGGTGTCGGGCGCCACCTCCGACCAGTAGGCGTACGGGATGGTCAGCAGCTCCGTGCCGGGCTGCTGGCCGAGCGCCTGCTCGCCCAGCGTCTCCAGGGCGGCCGGCGGCGCCGTCCTGGAGACGGCGGCGGCGTCCGGCGGCCCGGCGGTCAGCCTGCGGGTACGCCCGTCCGGCGCGAGCGCCACCACCCCGGCGTGCCGGTCGAGGATGCGGCAGGTGCCCGAGACGGCGATGGACAGCAGCTCGTCGAACGTCTGCGCGGCGTTCATCTCCAGCGTGAGATCGGTGAGCGCGCGCAGCCGCCCGGCCAGCCGCTCGGCCCGCTGCCGCGCCCGGTGGTAGCGCAGCGCCGCCTTCACGGTGGCGACGAACTCGTCCGGCTCGATCGGCTCCGCGAGGTAGCCGTCGGCGCCCCGGTGCAGGCCGAGCGCCCGGTCGGCGGCGGTGATGGCGGCGCCGGAGATCTGGATGACGGGGATGGACGCGGTCGCCGGGTCGCTCTTGATGCGCTCGCACACCTCGTACCCGGAGATGTCGGGCAGGCGGACGTCCAGCACGACCAGGTCGGGCGACACCTCGCCGATGCGCTGCAACGCCTCCAGGCCGCCGGACGCCTCCACCACCGCGTACCCGGCCCTGCGCAGCCAGCTCGACAGGATGTACAGCTTGGCGGGGGTGTCGTCGACGACGAGGACCGTCGCCGTGAACGGCGCCAGGTCAGGCATGGCCGCCTCCCATCGCCTGGCGGATCGCGCCGAGCAGCATGTCCCTGCGCAGCCCCTGCTTGCCGAGCACCGCGGCGGCCCCCTCGGGGTGGCGGTTCGCGACGGCCAGCGTGATCACGATCACCGGGACGTCGCGCAGCCGCTCGTCGTCGGCCATGCGCTGCAGCACGGCCGCGCCGTCCAGGCCCGGCATCAGCAGGTCGAGCAGCGCCAGGTCAGGCGGGGCCGCCGTCATCGCGGCGAGCGCCGCGGCGCCGTCGGGGGCCTCGTCGATGTGCTCGGCGAACCCGGTCAGCATGCGCCGCACCCCCGCACGGAAGTTCTCGTCGTCGTCGGCGATCAGCACCCGCCCCAACACGGGCACGTCGTCCGGCTCGTACGGCAGCCGCAGCACCGCCGTGGTGCCCGCGCCGGGCTCGCTGGTGAGGGTGAGCGTGCCGCCCATCGCCTCGGCCAGCCGCCGCGCGTACGGCAGGCCGAGCCCGGTGCCCTTGACCCTGGTCTGCTCGGGCCCCGGCACCTGGTAGAACTCCTCGAAGACGCGCTCAAGGTGCTCGGCCGGGATGCCGATGCCGGTGTCGGTCACGGTGAAGACCGCCTCGCTGGCCGCCACGTCGTGCGAGACCTCCAGCAGCACCTCGCCCTCCTGGGTGAACTTCAGGCTGTTGGCCAGCAGGTTGCGCAGGATCTTGGTCAGCATCGCCTCGTCGGCCGGCATGGTGAACGGCGGCGGCGGGATGCGCACGCTCAGCGTCACCTGTTCGCTGCCCTTCGCCGGCCACATCGTCATGCGCAGCCGCTCGGCCAGCGCGACCAGGTCGACGGTGGTGTCCTGCGGATCGAGGCGGCCCGACTCGGCCTTGCCGATGTCGAGCAGCTCGCTGACCAGCGTCAGCAGCGTCTCGGCCGAAGAGCCGATCAGCTCGACCTGCCGGGCCTGCTCGGCGCCCAGCGGCTCGCCGCCAGGGCCGGTCAGCAGCCGCACCAGGCCGATGATCGAGTTCAGCGGGGTGCGCAGCTCGTGGCTGACCGTCGCCCAGAAACGGTTCTTGGCGTCGCTGGCCTGCCGCAGCTGCGTCGACTTCTCATCCAGCTCGGCGTAGAGGGCGACGACGCCGCGGTTGGTCTCCTCCAGCTCGGCCGACAGCTGGTTGTACAGCGCCATGACGCCCTGGTTGGTCTCCTCCAGCTCGGCGTTGAGCTGGCGGACCTCCTCCAGGGTGGCGGCCAGCTCGTGGTTCTGCTGGCGCAGCTCGTCCATGGCGCTGACCGGGGCCAGGGCCTCGACCTTGGCGCGCAGCCGCGCGATCGACAGCGTGCCCGCGCCGCGCGGCAGCCGCTTGCGCAGCACCAGCCGGCCGGGACGGGCGCGATCGGCGACGTCCATGAGCCGGGCGGCCAGCGTGACGCCCTCGGTGTCGTGGGCGGCGGTCGCCTCGGGGAAGCTCAGCTCGACCACCAGCTCGCCGGGGTCGAGGGAGAACGTGACGAGCATGCCGGCGCCGCGCTCCATCGCGATCTCCCTGCCCACCTCGCTGAGCGCGGTGGCCACCCTGATCTGGTCCTGCTCCGACATCTCCAGCGCGGCGGCGACCTCGCGGCCCAGCCGGCGCATGGCGTAGACGTCCTGGTCGTTGTCGACCCGGATGGTGGTCAGCCGGTCGCCGCTCACGGCGCGGCCCGCACGGCCAGCACGGTCGCGTCGTCCCTGCGGGTGCCGGCGTCCCTGAGCAGGGTGGCGGCCACGACCGCCGGGGTGTGCGCGGACAGGCCGGGGAGACCGGTGACGTCCCAGCGGTCGGTCAGCCCGTCGGAGTGCAGGACGAGCAGGCTGTGCGGGGGGACAGCGTAGTCGTACTCGCGCAGCTTGTCGCGCTGGTGGCCGGCGATGCCCGGCAGGGAGATCATGCCCTGGCGGCCTTCGGCGTGCACGATCCAGCCCGAGACGTTGCCGAGCCCGGCGTAACGGATCACACCGGCCGCCCGGTCGAGGCGGGCGACGGACACCGCGCCGCCCCTGGTGCCGCGCAGCGCGTGGTGGATGCGCTCGAGCAGCTGCACCGCGGGCAGGTGGTGGTGGTCCTGGAAGACCCGCACCGCCTCGCGGGAGGCGGCGGCCGCCGGCTCGCCGTGGCCGAGGCCGTCGCACAGCATGGCGATCACCGTGCTCCCGGACTCGACGTAGGCGAAGGCGTCGCCGCAGACGGCCTCCTCGCCGATCGGGCGGGCCAGCCCGCTCGCGAGCGAGACGGGGGGCGTGGTGCCCGTGGCGGTGAAGCACATGCCGACCACGGTGCCGCGCCCCAGCACGGTGTAGACGTCGTGGGCCGAGGCCATCCGCGCGATGCCGCCGAGGCCGAGGCCGAGCGTGCCCGTGGTGGAGTAGCCGTCGCGCGCCGCGCGGGACAGGTCGTGGATGCCGGGACCCTTGTCGATGGCGATCACCTCGACGGCGGCGTCCGCCTCCAGGTGCGACCGGATCAGCATCACGCCTTCCGCGGCGTGCTTGACCAGGTTGGAGGCCGCCTCGCTGACGGCGACGGCGACCCTGCCGCGGTCGTGCTCGTCGAAACCGCACGACTCGGCCAGCGTCATCGCGGCCCTGCGGGCCGCCCCGATGGCGCTGGCGTCCTCCACGCGGACCCAGGACTCGTCCCGGGAGCGGATCATCTGGCCCACTTGACCACCGTCACCCGCGTGCCCTCGCCCACCTTGGAGTGCAGGTCGAACTCGTCGACCAGCCGCCGCGAGCCGCTCAGGCCCAGGCCGAGCCCGCCGCCGGTGCTCCACCCGTCGGTGAGCGCCTGGTCCAGGTCGGAGATGCCCGGACCCTCGTCGGTGAAGGTCAGGCGCAGGCCGTCACGCAGGCCGTTGCTGACCACCTCGATGAGCACGCGCCCGCCGCCGGCGTACGTGAGCGCGTTGCGGGCCAGCTCGCTGGCCGCGGTCACCAGCTTGGTCTGGTCCACCAGCGACAGCCCCACCTGCTGCGCGCTGGTGCGGACCTGCTGGCGCACGATGACCACGTCGCTGTTGCCCGCGATGGCGAGCTCGACGGGTGATGTCACTCCTGCACCGCGGCAGCGCCGGTCTCATCACGTTCCTTGAGCATGGCCACGCCCTTTTCGAGGTTGAGAGCGGTACGCACGCCGCCGAGCGAGAGCCCCAGCTCGACGAGCGTGATGGCGACCGCGGGGCGCATCCCCACGACGACGGTCTCGGCGTCGAGCATCCGGGAGATGGAGGCGATGGTCGCGAGCATGCGGCCGATGAAGGAGTCGACGATCTCCACAGCGGTGATGTCGATGATCACGCCGCGGGCCCGGTTGTTCACGATCGCGTCCGCCAGGTCTTCCTGCAGCATGAGGACGCTCTGGTCCTGCAGGTCGATCTGGATGGAGACGATCAGCAGGTCGCCGAGCTTGAGAACGGGGACACGTTCCATCAGGCCTGCTCCAGCCCCACGACGACCTGCTTGTCCGCCGACCGCCTGAACTGCACGCCGCTGCGCCGCAGCGTGTACGCCAGCGCGTCGGCCAGCGTCGCCTTGGTGACGATGTCGCCGAACTCGATGCCGAGCGTGACGATCGTGTGGGCGATCTGCGGGCGGATGCCGGAGATGACGCACTCGGCGCCCATCAGCCGCGCGGCGACGACGGTCTTGAGCAGGTGCTGGGCGACCTGGGTATCGACCGCGGGCACGCCGGTGATGTCGATGACGGCGTGCTCGGAGCCGGTCTCGACGAGCCCCTGCAGCAGCTTCTCCATGACGACCTGCGTACGGGCGGAGTCGAGCGTGCCGACCAGCGGCACCGCGAGGATGCCGTCCCAGAGCTTGACCACCGGCGTGGACAGCTCCAGCAGCTGCTCGGCCTGGTCGGAGATGATCCGCTCACGGGCGGTGACGAACGTCTCGAACGTGAACAGCCCGAGGTCGTCGATGAGGCGCGACAGCCAGATGTAGCCGCGCAGCGCGGCGAAGTCCTCCTCGTTCTCCAGCAGCGCGTAGACGGCCTCCTTGAGGCTGAAGACGACGGTGGCCGTCTCCGACGGGGTGAAGCCCTCCCTGGCCTGCGCCCTGGACAGGTCGGCGAGCAGGCCGCGCAGGTCGGTGGTGTCGGTGCCCTCGCCGAGCGAGTGCTGCAGGGCCTGGTAGATGTCACGCAGGCGGCCGGCCAGCACACCCCGGTCGGCGCGGCCTCCGACGGTGGCCACTGCGAGGTCGGTCCAGCGTTTGAGGATCGTCTCGTCCTGCTCGCGCAGGAGCTGTTCTATCCGGAGCCGGCCGGCGTCGGCGTGTGCGGTCAACGTGCGCTCCCCATAGTGGGTGGTTTGCGGTGGATTGGAACGAAGGGTATCGGGCTTTCCACGGTGGAACTATCCGTTCCGCTCCCCGCGCGAGAAGGGCGTCACCCCAGGGCGGCGATGGCGTCCCCGGCGGTGTCATGGAAGGAGAGCAGCCGGTCGAGACCCATGATCTTGAAGACGTGGGCGATGTCGGGAGCCAGCCCGGCCAGCGCCGCCCGCGCGCCCGCCTCCCGCGCCCGCTGATGCGCGGTGACCAGGATCGAGACGCCGGTGGAGTCGCAGAACGTGAGCGCCGACAGATCGACCACCAGCGCGTCACCTGGCGCGAGCGTCACCTGGTCGAGCGCCGCCTGCAGACGCGAGGAGGTGTGGTGGTCGAGGTCACCTGAGACGACCAGGACATGGATGCGAGCGGAATGCGGCTGGTAGGTGACGGTCAGACCGTGGTCGTGCTGCACCAATGCTCCTGAGGGGAGGGGCGGGACGGACGAGGCGGACGACGTGGCGAACCGTGCGGGCGCCTTGGCCGAGGGGCGCGCTCAGTTTACGCACCGTGGCGGATCGATCGCCGAGGGCCTGACGTGCCGGGCCGGCCGGAGAGGCCCTGCATGGAAGCGAATTGCCCTATTCTACGTACGGCCGTAGCACCGAGGCCGCACACCGGATCCACCAGGCCGCGGTCGGCGACCCCATGATCACCAGCTGGGGGCGAGCCCCGCGCTCGCCGCCGAGGAAGGGTCCGCAGATGGCACCCGAGGACGACGGCGGGCCCGCGCCCGGCACGGCGATCTTCTCCGCCTTTCCCGCCGACGACGAGGTCGGCCGCGACCTGGCCGCCGTCGACTGGGCGGCGACCCCGCTCGGCCCGCCGGAGGACTGGCCGCAGAGCCTGCGCACGGCGGTCAGCATCCTGCTGTCGTCCCGCTTCTCCATGTGGATGGCGTGGGGGCCGGAGCTGACGTTCTTCTGCAACGCCGCCTACCGCCGCGACACGCTGGGCCACAAATATCCGTGGGCGCTCGGGCGGCCCGCCGCCGAGGTGTGGGCGGAGATCTGGGGCGACATCGGCCCCCGCATCGACGCCGTGCTGCGCACCGGGCAGGCGACCTGGGACGAGGCGCTGCTGCTCTTCCTGGAGCGGGCCGGCTACCCCGAGGAGACGTACCACACGTTCTCCTACAGCCCGCTGCGCGACGACGCCGGCGCGGTGGTCGGCATGCTCTGCGTGGTCAGCGAGGAGACCGAGCGGGTCACCGGCGAGCGGCGCATGGCGACCCTGCGCGACCTCGGCTCCGATCCCAGCGTGGTGCGCACCGAGCAGGAGATGCTGGCCTTCGCGGGGCGGCAGTTCGGCCACAACCCGCGCGACCTGCCGTTCACGCTGACGTACCTGTTCGATGACGACGGCAGGGCGCGGCTGGCCGCCTCGACCGGCATCGCGGAAGGCCATCCCGCGGCCCCCGCCGACGCGGCGGGAGTGTGGCCCGCCGAGGCGCTGGCGGCGGGCAAGGCCACGCTGGTCGAGCTGGACGGCGACCCGTTCCGCGACCTGCCGTGCGGCGCCTGGGCGGAGTCGCCCACGCGGGCGCTGGCCGTGCCGCTGCTGCAGCAGGGCAGCGCGCCCTACGGGTTCCTGGTGGCCGGGCTCAACCGCTACCGGCCGCTGAACGAGCGCTACCGCGGCTTCCTCGAGCTGGCCGCCGGCCACGTCGCGGCCGGCATCGCCTCCGCCCGCAGCTACGAGGCCCAGCAGCGGCGGGCCGAGGAGCTGGCCGAGCTCGACCGCGCCAAGACCGTCTTCTTCTCCAACATCAGCCACGAGTTCCGCACCCCGCTCACGCTGATCATGGGACCGGTGAGCGAGCTGCGCGCCGCGCTCGCCGACGCCGAGCCTCAGGTCCTGCGGGACCTCGAGGTCATCCACCGCAACGGGCTGCGCCTCGGCAAGCTCGTCAACACGCTGCTCGACTTCTCCCGCATCGAGGCGGGCCGCATGCAGGCCCGCTACGAGCCGGTCGACCTGGCGGCCGTCACCGCCGAGCTGGCCAGCGTCTTCCGCTCCGCCGTCGACAAGGCCGGCCTGGTCTTCCGCGTGGACTGCCCGCCGCTGCCCGAGCCGGTCTGCGTCGATCGCGAGATGTGGGAGAAGGTCGTCTTCAACCTGCTCAGCAACGCGCTGAAGTTCACTTTCGACGGCTCCATCACCGTCGCCGTCGGCGCACGCGACGGGCAGGCCGAGGTGACGATCTCCGACACCGGCATCGGCATCGCCGCCGACGAGCTGCCCCGCCTGTTCGAGCGCTTCCACCGCATCGAGAGCGCCCGTTCGCGCTCCAACGAGGGCAGCGGCATCGGTCTCGCGCTCGTCCAGGAGCTGGTGGGGCTGCACGGCGGCACCATCACCGCCGCCAGTGCCGAGGGGGAGGGCACCACCTTCACCATCCGGCTGCCGTTCGGCTCCGCGCACCTGCCCGCCGGCAGCGTCGTGCCCGCCCGCTCGGCCGAGCCGGTCCCCGCACTCGGGAACGCGTACGTGCAGGAGGTCATGCGCTGGCTGCCCGAGGACGATCCCGGCGGCGAGCTGCCCGCCGGCGCCCGCTCGGCGGTGCCCGGCGACGGCGCGCCGCCCCGGGTGCTGGTCGCCGACGACAACGGCGACATGCGCGAATACCTCGTCAGGCTGCTCAGGGGCGCCGGTTACCAGGTCAGCGCCGTCGGCGACGGCCTGCGCGCCCTGGACGCGGTCCGCGCCGAAGCGCCCGACCTCGTGGTCAGCGACGTCATGATGCCGCACCTCGACGGGCTCGCCCTGGTCGCGGCGCTGCGCTCCGACCCCCGTACGGCCGGGGTGCCGGTGCTGCTGCTGTCGGCCCGCGCCGGGCAGGAGGCCGCCATCGAGGGGCTGTCGGCGGGCGCCGACGACTACCTCGTCAAGCCGTTCTCCGCGGCCGAGCTGCTGGCGCGGGCCAGGGCCAACGTGGAGCTGGCACGGATGCGCAACCACCACATCCGCTGGCGCAACGCCATGATCGACTCCTTGCAGGAGGCGTTCTTCGTCACCGACGAGGACGGCGCGGTCATCGAGATCAACGCGGCGTTCACCGACATCCTCGGCTACGGGACCGACGGCCTGCCGTACACGCCGATGCACCCGTGGTGGCCGGACCAGGACGCCGACCCGCAGGGCCACGCGCTGGCCGCCGAGCTGTTCGGCCGGCTCGTCGGTGAGGGCAGGGGGAGCGGCGTCATCCCCGCCGTCCACCGCGACGGCCACCAGGTCTGGATCGCGGTCACCTTCAACGAGGTCACCGACCCCGACACCCGCCGCCGCCGGGTCGTCGGCACGCTGCGCGACGTCACCGCCGAGCACCACCTGGTGCAGCGCGAGAGCGCGCTGGCCGCGCTCAGCATGCGCGCCTCCCAGGCCGACAACCTCGCCGGCGCCCTCTCCGGCGGCCTCGCCGCCCTCCAGGAGGTCTGGCGCGCCAGACAAGTCCTCGCCGCCCTCTGGACGGACGCGGAGGCACCACTTGCTCCCGCGGAGGGGCCGCCCGTTCTCGTTGGTGTTCCGGACGGCGGCGGCTGGGACGAGCTGCCCGAGCAGGTTCAGGGTGCGCTGAGCGGGCTGCGTGAGCAGCCGCCGCTGCGGCCGGTCGCCTCCGAGACCGATGGTGCCGGCATCACACTCGAACATCCCGAAGGGCTGCTTGCCGTGTGGGTGGATCTGGGGCAGAACCGGCCCTTCTCCACCGAGGACCGGACGCTGCTCGCGCTGCTGGCCGGCCACCTCGGGCAGTTGCTGCACCGCGTGCACCAGCTCGACCAGCAACGCGAGGCCGCCGTGGCGTTGCAGCGGGCCATTCTCGGCCCGTCCACGCTGCCCGACGGCTTCGCGGTCCGCTACGAGCCGGCCGGCCGCCCCCTGGAGGTCGGCGGCGACTGGTACGACATCGTGCCGCTGGCCGGCGCCCGCATCGGCATCGTCGTCGGCGACTGCGTCGGCCGCGGGCTCGGCGCCGCCACCGTCATGGGCCAGCTGCGCAGCGCCTGCCGTGCCCTGCTGCTGCAGAACTCCAGCCCCGCCCAGGTGTTCACCACCCTCGACAGGTTCGCCGCCCTCATCCCCGGCGCCAAGTGCACCACCGTCTTCTGCGGGGTGCTCGACACCGCCACCGGCGACCTCGTCTACGCCAGCGCGGGCCACCCGCCCGGCATCCTGGCCCGCGCCGACGGCGGCACCACGCTGCTGGAGGGCGGCCGCTCCACGCCGCTCGCCGTCCGGCCCGCCCGGCCCCGCTCCGAGGCGACGTGCACGATGCCGCCCCGCTCGACGCTGCTGCTCTACACCGACGGGCTGGTCGAGCGGCGCCGCCGGCCGCTGACAGCAGGCATCGACCAGGCCAGCGCCGCCGTCCAGGACGGACGGTCCACCCCGATCGAGGACCTCGCCACCGAGGTCATGGCCAGGCTCGCCCCCGACGGCGGCTACAGCGACGACGTCGCCCTGCTCCTCTACCGGCAGCCCGCGCCGCTGGAGGTCGCCTTCCCCGCCGAGTCCAGCCAGCTCGCCCCCGTACGCTCGGCGCTGCGCACCTGGCTCAGCCGCTGCCAGGTCACCTCGGCGCAGGCGCAGAGCATCCTGGTCGCGGCCGGGGAGGCGTGCGCCAACGCGATCGAGCACGGCCACCGCGACAGCCCCGGGGAGACGATCCGGCTGCGGGCGGTGGCGACCGGCGACGACGTCCGCCTCACCGTCGCCGACACCGGCCGGTGGAAGGCGCCGCAGCCGGAGGCCAACCCCCACCGAGGCCGTGGCGTCGCCCTCATGCGCGCCCTCATGCAGGAGGTCACCATCCAGCCCGGCGCCGCCGGCACCATCGTCGACATGCATGCGAGGATCGCCCGATGACCGCACCCCTGAGCCTGGTGACTTCAGAGCTGCCCGACGGCACCCCGGTGCTCGCCGTCACCGGCGAGGTGGACATGAGCAACGCCGCGACCCTGGACGACGCGCTCACCAGGACGTCGGGCGCCACCGTGCTGGTGGACCTGAGCGCGGTGGAGTACCTCGACAGCGCGGGACTGACCGTGCTGTTCTCCCATGCCGGGCGGATCAGGGTGGTCGCCAACCCGCTGCTGGAGCCCGTCCTGGAGATCTCGGGCCTCGTGGACGTCACCACCGTCACCAGGAGCGAGGACGACGGCTGACCCCGGGGGGCACGGAGAAGGGCCGGACCCGAGCGGGGTCCGGCCCTTGTTCAGCTCGTACGAGCTGCGGCTGCACGCTTAGAGGGTGGCCCTGGCGGAGGCCTTCCACGTGTTGCAGGCGGCGGGGGAGCCGCTGTTGTAGCCGCGCGTCATCCAGGTCGCCTGGGTGGGGCCCCTGCCGTGGTCGTTCTGCGGCCAGCCCTTGGCGCCGTTCTTCCTGAACCAGTCCACGGTGTAGTCCCACTCGCGGTCGGTGAAGTCCGGCTGTCCCTGCAGCGTGGACATGAACACCGCGGAGAAGCACTCGGCCTGCAGCTCGGAGCGGCGCGAGAGCGCCAGCTGCTGCGACTTGCTCGCCCTGGCGCGGGCCGTCCAGTAGTAGCTCCAGATCTTGGAGATCTGCTGCACGTGGTGGCCGTACTCGTGGGCGACGAGCCGCGTGATGCCCAGCGGGAACGGCTGGCGCAGCTGCGTCTTACTGATCCACATGTACATCGTGCGGTCGGCGGAGCAGTAGACCGCCTCGGCGCCGGTGTTCCACTTGCCGCAGGGCGTGTTCACCTTACGGGTGACGATGCGCAGCCGCGGCTTGGAGAAGGGCAGCTTCGCCTTGCGGAACTGGCGGGACCACGCGTTGTTCAGGCAGGTGGTCACGCGCGTCAGGAACCGCTTGTACGCGGCCGTGCTGCCACGGGGGAGCGAGCCCGGCCGGCAGTTCACGTCGACGAAGCGCCCGGACCGGTAGATCCGGTTGGCGGTCGCCAGCGACTTGTTGGCGAGCGCGGCGCTGCTCTGCGCGGCGCTGTTCACGGCCGCCGGAGCCGGGACCGCCTGCGCCGGAGCCGGCAGTGCCTGCTGGCTCTGCCGGCTCACCGCGGAGGTGGAGGCCGAGGCGGAGCCGGCCATGACGAACACTTGCGAGGACGCGGCCACGGTGAGGGCCACGCCCGCGGCCGCGATGGCCGCGAGTCTGGAATGAGGAAGGTTGTTCATATGTGCCTAAACAGTAGGTCAAGTTATGGCAGGTTGGGGCGAGATTGACAAAATATGTACAAAGAGGCTCACGATGCGTAGGCGACGGGAGAGTTTAGAGTGCTGCCGCATGGGCATATTTGATTGGTTGACCGACACCCGCGACTCCTACGACACGGTCGCCGAGAGCTACGCCGCGTACGTGCGTGACGCTGTCCAGGAGCGCCCGTATCTGCGCCTCCCGCTGGAGCTCTTCGCCGAGAGCGTGCGCGCGGCGGGCGGCGGCCCTGTGGCGGACGTCGGCTGCGGCTCCGGCCACGTCACCGCCCACCTCGACCGTCTCGGCGTGAGCGCGTACGGCATCGACCTGTCGCCCGCGATGATCGATCTGGCCCGCCGCGAGCATCCCGGGCTGCGCTTCGAGGTCGGCTCGATGACCGAGTTCGACGCCGAGCCCGGCTCCCTGGGCGGCGTCATCGCCTGGCAGTCCCTGATCCACCTGCCAGACGACGAGGTCCCGGGCGTGCTCGCCCGCTTCCACCGCGCGCTGCGGCCGGGCGCGCCGCTGCATCTGCTGTTCCACGTGGGCGGCGACGTACGGCTCAAGACTCAGGGGTACGGCGGTCACCCGATGAGGGTCCGCGTCCACCGCCGCGACCCCGGGCAGATGGCCGGCTGGCTGCGTGCGGCCGGGTTCGAGATCGAGGCCCAGCTGCTGCTGGAGCCGGATGGTGAGCGGCCACAGGCGTTCGTCTTCGCTCGCAGGCCGGCCTGAAGGTAATGCCTGCGTTACCTCGAAGAGGGTCGCCTTCGTGATCGCGCCGGGCGGGGCGCCTCCCGTGAGATGGGGGGCATGTCTTCTTCGTCTTCACACGCAGGCGTCGCCGGGCGGCCTGTCGTCGTCCGCGCGGTCGATCTGACGCGCACGTTCGGCCGCCGCGGCTCGCTGGTGACGGCTCTTGACCGAGTCTCCGTCGGGTTCGAGGCGGGCCGGTTCACCACGATCATGGGGCCGTCGGGGTCAGGGAAGTCGACGCTGCTGCACTGCCTGGCGGGGCTGGAGCGGCCGACATCGGGGTCGGTGCTGATCGGGGAGACCGACCTGGCACGGCTGCCGGACGGCAGGCTGACGACGCTGCGGCGGGACCGGCTGGGGTTCGTCTTCCAGGCGTTCAACCTCATCCCGACGTTGACCGCGGAGGAGAACATCACGCTGAGCGAGCGGATCGGCGGCCCCCGCATCGATCGGCAGTGGATGGCCCGGCTGGTGCGGGTGCTGGGGCTGGGTGAGCGGCTGGGGCACCGACCGAGCGAGCTGTCCGGCGGCCAGCAGCAGCGGGTCGCCATCGCGCGGGCGCTGGCGCACTGCCCGGCCGTGGTGTTCGCCGACGAACCCACCGGCAACCTGGACTCCCACACGGGCGGCGAGGTGCTGAGCTTCCTGCGGCTCGCCGTCGAGCAACTGGGGCAAACGGTCGTGATGGTGACACACGACCCCGCGGCCGCCGCGGCCACGCACCGCGTGGTGTTCCTCCGCGACGGGCGGGTCGTGGACGAGATGGACGACCCGTCGCCCGGGAACGTGCTGCGCCGCCTCTCTCAAGGAAGGCCGGCCGCGTGATCACGCTGGCCTGGCGGAGCCTGACGGGCCGCAAGGCGGTGATCCTGGCGGCGCTGCTCTCAGTCGTGACAGGAGCCGCGCTCGTCACGGCGACCCTCCTGATCGCCCGCGCCCAAGATCGGCAGGGCGCGGCGAGCGTGACGAGCTGGCGCTTCGCGGCGGTGGACGCGGTGGTGAAGCCACCGGCGAGCGTACGGCTGACGAGCGGGCTCACGCTCGACCTGCCCGCGCCGCCCCGGCTGACCGAGCGGCAGATCGACGCCGTCCGCGACGCCCCGGGGGTGACCTCGGCCGCCCTGGAGACCCCGTTCCCCGCCTACCTCGTCGCGCGGGACGGCACGGTGGTCGGTGACGCGTTCACCCGTTCATGGGGGCATCCCTGGTCCACCGCGGTGGCGGACGGCGCCGCACTGATCGACGGGCACGCACCCAGGAGAGCCGGCGCCGTGGTGATCGACGAGTCCGTGGCGGCGGCGGCCGGCGCCGGCGTGGGCGACGAGGTGCGGATCCGGCTCGCGACCGGGACGGAGACGTACACCGTCAGCGGCATCGCGCGGCGCGCGGGCGAGCAGTTCGAGCACGCGCTGTTCTTCACCCCGGACACGGCCGAAAGGCTCGGCGGCGCGCCCGTGCTGGCGCTGGTGTCCACGACGGACGTCGCGGCGCTGCACGACGCCGTCCCCGGCCTGGTGGTGGTGACCGGCGCCGCGCGGGCCGGCAGCCTGCGGCTCGACCTGCGTCAGGCCGAGCTCGCGGGCGGCTCCAGCGGGTTCCTGACGGTCATCGCGTCGCTGGCGCTGACGCTCGCCGTGTTCGTCATCTCCAGCACCTTGACCGTCTCCATCGGGCAGCGGCGCAGGGAGCTGGCGATGCTGCGCGTCGTCGGCACCCGGCCGCGGCTGCTCCGTCGAATGATCGTCTGGGAGGCGGTCCTCATCGGCGCCCTCGGTGGCGTCGCCGGCACGGTCGCGGGCGTCGCCCTGGCCGAGCTGGCGCGGCGGTTCTTCGTCGGTCAGGGGCTCATGGCCCGGGACTCGGCGGTGAGCGCGGAGCCGGTCGCGCTGCTGGCCGGATTCGGCGCGGCGGTGCTCTCGGCGCTGGTGGCGGCATGGCTTCCGGCCCGCCGCGCCACGCGCGTCGCACCACTCGACGCGCTGCGCGAGTCCGAGATCCCCGCCCGTCAGCCGAGCCGCGCACGCGCGGTGTCCGGCGGGGTGCTGGCGGCGGCGGCCGTGGCCTGCCTGGCCGGAGCGTTCGCCCTGGGCGGCCCGGTGCCGACGCTCAGCGGCACGATCGCGATGCTGCTCGTGGTGACGGCGTTCCCACTGCTCGCCGGGGCCGCCGCGCTGCTCGGCCCCGACTTGTTGCGCGGCGTGCTGGTCCCGGCCGGTCCGCTTCTGCGCCGCTGGTCCGGCGGATTCCTCGCCGAGCGGGCGATCCGCTCCGACCTCCGCCGGGCGGCGGGGGTGTCGGTTCCGCTGACGCTGCTGGTCGCGGTCAGCTCCGTATTGCTGCTCCAGGACGGCGCGAACGCGCAGGCGCGTTCCAAGGTGTACGCCGAGCAGGTCACCGCGGACGCGGTCGTGGCCGGAGGCGTCCAGCTCGGCGTGCCGTTGAGCGCAGCCGGCGCGGTCGCACGCACGCCCGGTGTCGCGGCGGCGTCGGCGAGCGTCTCCGCGCGCCTCGTCATCGACGACCCGCCCACCTCCCGCTCGAACGGCACCGTGACCGGCGTCGACCCCGCCGGTTTCCGCGAGGTGCTGTCCTACGACGTCGTCTCCGGGAGCTGGGCGGAGTTCGGCGCGGGCGGCATCGGCGTGTCGCACCTCGTGGCCGAGGACAAGGGCTGGCGAATCGGTGACAGGGTCAGGTTCCTGTACCCGGACGGGATGCCGGGCACCGCGGTGGTGCGCACGACGTACCGCGACCCGATGGGGGTGAGCGACCTGATCATGCCGCTGCCGGCGCTCGTGCCGCACCTCCTGGAGCCCTTCGCAACCGCCGTGTACGTCACGTTCGCCCCCGGAGCCGACCACGTCGCGACCCTGGCCGCGATCAATGAGCAGCTGGCCGCGATCGCGCCCGGCGCGCACGCGACGGACCGGGACGCCCATCTGGCGCAGGCGGCCGCGCAGGCCGGCGAGGACGAGTGGATCATCCTCATGGTGGTGGCGATCCTGGGCGGCTACGCGGGCGCCTCCGCCATCAGCGTGCTGATCGGCTCCACCCTGTCCAGGCGGCGCGAGTTCGCCCTGCTCAGGCTGGCGGGAGCACGACGGTCGCGGATCACGGGCGCGCTCTTGGCCGAGTGCCTGCTGGTCGCCACCACCGCCGTCGTCACGGGCGCGGCCATCGCCGCGGCGACCATGACCGGGTACGGATACCTGCTTACCGGTACGATCTGGTTGCCTTTCACGGGTGCGACCTTCTTCCCGATCGTCGCGTGCGCCTACCTGGCCGCCGCGATCGGCACGCTCGCCCCCGCTCACACCGCCATGAAGGTGGCCGCGCTGGAGGCGGTGCGCTGAGATGATGCTCCGGGAAACGGCAGGCGAGCACGCGAGGACGGAAGCTGTGGCAGGTTCGGCCTGGACGCCGGTCGACGGCCCGGGGGCCGCGCTCCGCCGCCATCCGATGCGGTTGCTGGTGACGTCCTGGCCGTGGAGGTCGCTGGCCTACCTCGCCACCACGCCCCTGATCGCGTTCTCGTGGCTGGTGACGTGCTGGCCGCTGCTCGTTCTCGCCGGGCTGCCGCTCGGGCACGTGGAACGCCGGCGGCTGCGGTGGATCGACCGGCGCGCCACGCCCAGCCCGCACGCGCCCGCCACGGCACGGGGACTCGCCGGCTGGGTGCGCCTGCGGTCCTGCGAGCGATCGACCTGGACTGAGCTGCTGCACGGCGCCCTGCTGCTGCCGCTGTCGCTGCTCGACCTCGCGCTCGCGTCGGTCGCCCTGCTCATGCCGGTCATGATGGTCGGCTCCGGCGCCGCCCTGCTCGTTCTGCTCGTCCTGGGCGTCGATCCCGGCACGGTGACCACGGTGCCCGATCTGCCGGCCTCGGCGGGGGCGCAGCTCGGGTTCGCGTGCCTGGGCGTCGTCTGGTTCGCCGCCGGCCTGTACGCCGTGACCCTCGCCGCGGAAGGCCGGCGGCGACTGTGCAGAATGCTCGTCAGCGAGCCCTCGCAACCCCTGCGGGCGCGCCTCGACGAGGTGACGCGGTCACGCGTCCGCATCACCTCGGCCTTCGACGAGGAGCGGCGGCGCATCGAGCGCGACCTGCACGACGGGGCGCAGCAGCGCCTCACCTCCCTGGTCATGACGCTGGGAACCATGAAGTACGAGCTGCGCCGCGGCCACGACATCGGCCCGCTGGTCGACCAGGCGAGCGCCGACGCGCGGCAGGCCGTCGACGAGCTGCGCGACATCGTGCACGGCATCTACCCGTCGGCGCTGCGCGAGCACGACCTCGCCGAAGCGTTCGACGACCTCCTCTCCCGTGCCCAGCGCGCCGGCCTGACCACCGGCACAGACCTCGCCATCCCGCCGGACCTGCCGACGGGCGTCGAGGTCGGGCTGTACTTCGCCGTCAGCGAGCTGGTCACCAACGTCACCAAGCACAGCGGAGCCACCACCGTGACGCTGCGCGCGGCCCCGACACCGCACCAGACCCTGCTCGTCACCGTCGAGGACGACGGGCACGGCGGCGCCGCACCGGGCAGGGGCACCGGGCTCGTCGGCGTCATCGACCGCATCGAGACCCTGGGCGGCCGCGTCGCGCTCGCCAGCCCCGAGGGCGGGCCCACCCGGGTGAGCGTGGAGGTTCCGTGCGCGTCGTCATAGCCGAGGACTCCGTCCTGCTCCGCGAGGGGCTCGCCCGCCTCCTCGACGCCGCGGGCCATGACGTCGTGGCCGCCGTCGGCGATCCCGGCGCGCTCGTGGACGCCGTACGCGCCCACGACCCTGACCTGTCCATCGTCGACGTCCGGATGCCCCCGACCCACACCGACGAGGGCATCAGAGCCGCCCACCGCCTGCGCGAGGAGAACCCCGCCGCCCGCATCCTCGTCCTGTCGCAGATCGTCTCGGGCCGCGCCGCCGCCAGCCTGCTCACCACCGGCGAAGGCGGGCTCGGCTACCTGCTGAAGGACCGCGTCGGCGACGTCGAGGAGTTCCTGGCCGCCATCGAGACCGTCGCCGCCGGCGGCGAGGTCATCGACCCCCACGTCGTCCGCAAGCTGCTCAGCCGGCGATCACGCGTCGACGAGCTCACCCCGCGCGAGACCGACGTGCTCGCCCTCATGGCCGAGGGCAAGACCAACACCGCCATCGCGGAAGCGCTCGTCGTCAGCGAGGCCGCGGTCGCCAAGCACATCAACCGCATCTTCGCCAAGCTGGACCTGGGCACCGACGACTCCGTGCACAAGCGCGTCCAAGCCGTCCTCACCTACCTCCGGCGCTAGCGGATTTTACTCAAGGCGATATATCGCGCGATCTGTGGGTAGCGGAGGCTTCTCGCACACTCATGGAGGAAAAGCGATATGGGTTGGAGCTACCGGAAGTCCAAGAAGTTCGGCCCGTTCCGGCTGAACCTGTCCCGCCGCGGTGTGGGGCACAGCTGGGGCAACCGGCTGTTCCGCGTCACCCGTTCGGCGGACGGACGCCGTACGTTGTCGATCAACCTGCCCGGCGGCCTGCACTGGCGCAAGACCATCGGCAGCAGCCGCTGACACGTCGTGAAGGGGCGGGCTCCGGCCCGCCCCTTTACCCTGCCCGCCGTTTCACCGCCCCCGCTGGGGGAAGTCGGCGGCGGGAGGTGACCGCCATGGGAAAGCACGCATACGAGGGCGATGACGACGGGCGCGTACGCGGAGGCGCACCGCACCTGACCGGCGGCGGGCACCCGGGGACGCCGATGCAGGACGACGGGCCGACCTACGGGGTGGGCGCCGGCGGGCGGCCGCTGTGGAGCGAGCGTGACCGCGACAGCGAGCGCATCCACGCGCTGCTGCGCCGGGCGGGCTGCGCCGGTTTCATCGTCTCGGCCGGGGACGCCGGGTTGTTCCTGGTGACGTGTACGGACCCCTACCCGGTGGCGACCGGCCGCATCGTGGCCTGCGTACAGGCGCTGACCAGGGCCGGGATGGCGGTGGCGCCGGTCGTGGGCGACTCGCGCACCTTGCAGGTCAGGGTGACGACCTGAGCGTCAGGCGTCGGATGAGCGCCAGCGGCGCAGGATGGCCTCGTCGTCGCGGTCGCCGTGCCAGGACGCCTTCTCGTCGATCGCGTGCGGCAGCCACTCCTGATAGTCGGGCGCCTCGGGGGTGATGTCACGGGTGCCGTCGACGTGGGTGCCGTCGGGCAGCACGGTGGCGGCGGGGACGCGGAGGACGCCGCCGGCCAGCAGAATCGCGGTCATGTGCCTCATCCCCTCCGTGTGATACCGCGTGTGATGGCGTGCACTTCGATCACCACAGTCTCGTACCCCAGCATAGCGGCCGGATGCGCCGCCGCCGGGAGCCGTTCGTTCAGCCGATGCCGTACCGCCTGGCGAACCAGGTGTAGACCTGCTGGGCGGTGTGCTCGTCGTCGAACAGCTGGATCAGCCGCCGCGCCCGCCGCACCAGCACGCACGCGAACGCCTCGGCGTACAGCTCGGTGACCGTCTCCCGGTACGGCGGCGCCAGGTAGCGGGCGCTCCTGGCGTGCAGGTGCAGCCAGAACGGGCTCTGCGACGGCATGCCGTCCATGTCGTCGGTGGCGTGGCCCAGCTCGTGCGCCGCCACGCTCGCCGACGGCGACGGCACGCTGCCGACCCCGATGACGCGCCGCGCCGGGTCGTAGACGCCGGCGCTGCGGTCCCACCAGCCCTGCTGGACGGGCAGCGAGGTGCCGCGCAGGTGCTCGAACCCCGGTAAGTCCGGCACCGAGCCGGGCCCCACGATGATGCCGCCGTGGAGGTGGCCGGCCAGCCGGGTGCCGAGGACGCGCGGCACCGCCGAGAACGTCATGATCGCGAGCAGGGTCTCGGCCGGCGGGAACGCGCCAGGATCCCACGCCCTGCGCACCCGGTCTTCGAGCGCGCCGACATGGAGCCAACCCGGCCGTCCCCTGCTCTGGCTGGCCACTCACGTTCCCTGATCATCGCTCTTGCACCGGCGCAGGGCGGGCCGGCGGGGGAGCGCCCCGCCGGCACACCCGGCATTTGATCAAGAACCTTATCCATACGCGAGCCGCGCCGCATCTCGGCCCCTCCGGCTCAGCGGGTGACGCTGCAGGCGTCCCTGTTGAGCGAGATCCGGCTGGGCAGCGAGCTGTCACCCGTGTGACTCACGAGGTAGCCCATCGTGACGTGGGCGCCCGGTGCGATCGCGGCGTTGTGGGCCGCGGACGCGGCGGTGACCATGTCGCCTGACTGGGTGAGGTCGGTGTTCCAGTCGGAGACGACCTGCTGGCCGCGCGGCAGCGGGAAGCGCAGCGTCCAGCCGTTGATCGGGGCGGTGCCGGTGTTGGTGATCGTGAGGTCCACGGTCATGCCGGTGCCCCACGCCCGCTTGACGTACCGGACGTGGCAGGTCGGCGTCGCCCGCTCGAACGTGACGCGGTGCAGGCCGCCGGGCAGGTCGTTGACGACGTACAGCTCGCCCTCGGGCGTCGCGCCGAACGCGGTGACCTGTGTCGGCGTCTGGCCGAGCTCGGCCTGCTGGTAGCCGCCCTCGCCGTCCTCGCGCAGCGCCCACACCGTGGAGGAGCAGTAGTCGGTGGCGATGTAGGTGCCGCCGACCAGGTCGGCGAACCGCTCGCCGCGATACACCTCGCCGCCGATGACCGCGCAGCCGCCGGTGTGCGGCGAGTAGGTGAAGACGGGCTTGGTGTACGTCTCGTCCGGGCGGCACTGCGCCTCGTCGAACACCTCGAAGCCCTCGAAGCAGGACCAGCCCAGGTTCGCGCCCGCCTGGTCGGCCGGCTTGACGTGGTTGATCTCCTCCCAGCGGCCCTGGCCGACGTCGGCGATCCACATCGAGCCGTCGGCGTGGTCCACGGAGAAGCGCCAGGGGTTGCGGCCGCCGTACATCCAGATCTCGCCCCGCGCGCCCGCGACGTCCGCGAAGGGGTTGTCGCCGGGCACGCAGTACGCGAGGTCGCCGCAGGTCCTGCTGACGTCGATGCGCAGGATCTTGCCGAGCAGGGTGTCCAGGCGCTGGCCGCTGTCGAACGGGTCACCCGAGCCGCCGCCGTCACCGATGCTCATGTAGAGCATGCCGTCGGTGCCGAAGGCGAGGTCGCCGCCGTTGTGGTTGGTGTTCTCGGCGTGCTCCTGGGCGAGCAGCGGGTCGAGGCTGTCGTCGTCCATGTCGTACCTGGCGAGCGTGACCGCGCCGTCCGGCAGCGCCGTGTAGGCGAGGTACAGCTCGTGGTCGTCGGCGAAGCCGGGGGAGAGCGCGATGCCGAGCAGGCCGCGCTCATTGCCCGACTCGTCCACCGATGAGGTGATGTCGATGATCGGGTCGGGGGCGAGGCCGGTGTCGGGGTGGTAGACGCGTACGGTGCCGCGCTTCTCCACGATGAACAGCCGGTCCGTGCCGTCGTCCGGGGCGGCGATGGCGACGGGGCGGCGCAGGCCGAAGGCGACCTGGGTGGTGACCGCGTTGATCTCCTCCAGCGGCACCGCCGGCGCCGCGCTCGCGGCGGCCTGTGGCGGAGTGCTGACAGCGAGGAGGGACAGGGCGAGCAGCGTGGACGCGGCCCAGCGTTTTCCTGGCATGCCGGGGACGGTATAAGATCGTCCGCCGCCGTTACCAGGGTCGCGATCAAGACGCGCGGCGCCTTGCCGGGCCCCTTCGCTGGCCTGCGGTGATACGGCTGCGCCTGCCGCAGGCCGATGAAACTTACATCGCGGGGGAGCGGGGCCTCACGCGCGAGGGCAGGTCGGCCAGCACGGCGTCCGCGGCGCGCCGGCCGGACACCAGGGCGCCCTGCAGCGAGCCGGTGTCGCGGTGGTCGCCGCACACGTACCGGCCGGCGCGCAGGCGTACCGGCTTGCGCAGCGGGTGCGGCGGCGGCATCGCGGGCAGCGCGGCCGGGATCGGGTAGGTGGCGATGTGCTCCCAGCCGGCCGTGTGACCGTAGATCTCGCCCAGCCGCCGCAGGACCGTACGCTCGTCGACGTCCAGGCCGAGCACCGAGGTGGACACCAGCGCCCGCCCGTCCAGCGAGTACTCCGGCGCCGCGTCGGTGACGACCAGGGTGTCGGTGATGACGCCGGTGGCGTCCACGATCTGGGTCGGCTCGCCCAACGGCGAGCGGGGAGCGGCGTGGTAGAAGGTGGTCACCGCGCGCATCGGCGGCGCCTCGACCTCCTCCAGCAGCCGTGCGGCCGTGTGCGGGTCGGCGGCCACGACGACGGCCGGGCCGCTGACCGTGGTGCCGTCCGCGAGCCGCACCGCGCCGTCCGTCACCTCCTCCACCCGCGCGCCGAGCGTGACGGTGCCGGGCGGCAGCCGGTCGGCGAGCTGGCGGGGGATCTCGCCCATGCCGTGCGCGGGCAGGCCGATGGCGCCGCGCGCGAACGACCGCCACAGCAGGTGGAAGACCCGGCTCGACGTCTCCAGCTCGCGTTCGAGCAGCACGCCGGCCAGGAAGGGACGCATCAGGCAGTCGATCATCTTGGGGGACATGCCCCAGGCGCGCAGCTCCTCATCGGTACGCCGCTCGCCCCCTTTACGCAGCACCGAGGCAGGCAGGGCGAGGTCGCGGCCGGTGACGGCGGACAGCACGGCCTTGTCCTTGAGCGTCCCGACCCCGGCCATCAGCGCGCTGAACGCGTGCCCCGGGTGCCGCCACGGCAGCATCACCCTGGCCTCGGCGGTCCTGCCCCGCACGATCACCCCGGAGGAGAACGGGCGCAGGTCGAGGGCGCCGATGTCGAGGACGCGGCGGGCCTCGGGGTAGGAGCTGATGAACACCTGGTAGCCGCGGTCCAGCCGGAACCCGTCCACGAGGTCCGTACGCACCCGGCCGCCGACCCCGTCGGACGCCTCCAGCACCCGCACCGGCACCCCGGCCTCGTGGAGGCGAAGGGCGCAGGCGAGTCCTGCCATCCCGGCGCCGACGACGATGACGGGCTCTCGCGGTCCCCGGTCGCTGTCCATGCGGGGCCTCTGCCCGGGCGTGCCGCCCTCCAACATCCCTCTTACGAATCTACAATGTAAAGGCGTCGGGTTGACAGTGCACCCCGGTTTATCTGCATCAAAACCCATCAACCAAGCCCGAGCTGGGAAGACCTCCCTTCATGGGGGAGATTCCGCGTCAGGAGAGCGCCGTCATGGTGGTGGGCGGGCCGACCGTCGTCCTGGATCTGGGCGGGCTGCGGATCGTGAGCGATCCGACGTTCGACGACCCTGGCCCGCACGGCTACCTCACCAAGGTCGAGGGACCCGCGGTGGGCGAGGACTGCCTGGGGCCGGTGGACCTCGTGCTGGTCAGCCATGACGTCCATCCCGACAACCTGGACGACCGGGGGCGCGCGTTCGCGCAGGCGGCGCCACTGGTGCTGACCACGCGCGGGGCGAGCGAGCGGCTGGGCGGCGGTGCGATGGGGCTGGCGGCGTGGGAGAGCCGGTCGGTGCCGCGTCCGGGTGGTGGTGAGCTGGTGGTGACGGCGGTGCCCGCGGTGCACGGGCCTGAGGACGGGGAGCGGGACGCCGACGGGTTCGTGAACTGTGAGGTGGTCGGGTTCGTGCTGGAGGGCGCGGGGTTGCCGACGGTGTATGTCAGCGGGGACAACGCGTCGATCCGGCTCGTGGTGCAGGTGGCGCGGCGGTTTCCGGCGGTGGACGTGGCGGTGTTGCATGCGGGGGCGGCGCGCGTGGCGGGCAAGTTCCGTGACCGGCCGTTGAGTCTGGACGGCGTGCGTACGGCGGCGGCCGCGGCGATCCTGGGCGCTCCGCGGGTCGTTCCCGCGCACTACGACGGGTGGGCGCACTTCAGCGAGGGGGCGGATGATCTGGTGAGGGCGTTCGACGAGGCCGGCTTGTCGGCCCGTCTTCACCTGGCCGCGCACGGCGCCTGGGTCTCGTTGGCCGATTGAGGGTCAGGTCGTGTGGGCGCGTCGGTGGGCCTCTTCGAGGGTGGCGCCTTCGAGGAGGGCGGTGATGCCGCCGGCGAAGCGGGGGCAGTCGGTGATGTGCTCGTGGGAGCAGGCCAGGCCGTGTTCGATGGCGGTGCGGGCCGCCTGGGCCTGGGCGATGCGGTGGTCGAGCTCGGTGAGTTTGCGCTGGTAGAGCTCGCGCCAGCCGTCGGAGGTGCGGGCGGAGGTGAAGGTGGCGATCTCTTGGAGGGTGAAGCCGACGTCGCGGAGCAGGAGCACGAGGCCGACCTGTTCGACGGCTGACGGTGGGTAGCGGCGGCGGCCTGAGACGCGGGTGATGGCGGGGAGCACGCCGAGTTCTTCCCAGTAGCGCAGGGCGGAGGTGGCGACGCCGGTGCGGCTCGCCAGTTCGCCGATGGTCAGGTGCTGGGGCATTTGACATCAAGCGTACGTGAAGTCGTTGACTTCGTTCATGGCGACTTTCAGGGATCGGGTGATCGCGGCGCTGGTGAGTCAGGCGCATCGCCCTCGGGGTGTGGTCGGGTGGTTGGAGGGGGCGCTGTTCGCGTACCGGCCTTCCAACAGGCGGCGGAATCGGTGGGCGGTGTCGTTGCTGGACGTGCGGCCCACCGACCGGGTGCTGGAGATCGGGTTCGGGCCTGGGGTGGCGATCGCGGAGTTCGCGCGTCGTGCCGGCCGGGTGTTCGGGGTCGATCATTCGGCGACGATGGTGCGGCAGGCGGCGCGGCGTAACGCCGCGGCCGTGCGTGCCGGTCGGGTGCGGCTCGTGGTGGCTTCTGTGGAGCGGTTGCCGGATTTCGGCGGGCCGCTCGATGTGGTCCTGGCCGTGAACAGCGTGGGGTTCTGGCCTGAGCCGGTGGATCGGCTGCGGGAGTTGCGCGGGCTGCTGCGGCCGGGCGGGCGGATCGCGCTGGTCAGCCAGCCCCGTTGCCCGGGCGCGACTCGGGAGACGACGGCACGGGCGGCGCAGGAGCTACAGGGCTTGCTGGCTGAGGCCGGTTTCGTCGGTTTCCGGGTGGAGACCCTGGAGTTGCGTCCGCCGGTGGCCTGCGTTCTCGCCGCTGCCCCGGGTGGTGAGGAGGCGCCAGGTGGTGAGAGCCAGGTGGGCGCGCATCAGGCCGGTCGGGGTGGTGAGGTCGAGGCCGAGCGTCCGGCCGAGGTGGTCGAGGCGGCGGGCGACGCTGCTGTGGTGCAGGTGGAGGAGGTCGGCGGCGCGGCGGAGTGAGCCGGTGGCGCAGTAGGCGTCGAGGGTTTCGAGATCTTCTGGGGCTAGGGTGGCGACGGCGGTGACGTCGGGGTTGTCGCGGGCGGCGGCTTCCGGGATGTGGGCGAGCAGGGCCACGACGCCGAGGTCGTCGTGGTGGGTGACGGGCCGGCGGGGGGTGGTGAAGCGGAGGGCGATGCGGGCTTCGTGCCAGGCGCGGGCGGGGTCGGAGGCGGTGCCGATGCCGGCGCGTACGCCAGCGGGGAAGCGGGTGGGGTCGAGGGTGGTGGCGAGGATGGCGCCGACGCCGGCGAGGGGTGCGGCTTTGACCGGGCGGGTGGGGCAGATGGCGGTGCCGACCTGGTCGAGGGGGAGTGTGGTGTGGACGGCGGCGACGTGGAGGCGCAGGCCGGGGGCGAAGCCGAGCAGGCGCAGGGCGCGGGCTCTGGCGGCTTCGTCGGTGCCGGCGCTGATGGCGAGCTCGACGAGGGCGGGGTCGGCCATGGTGGTGCGGGCGGGGCCGTAGCGTTCGACGACGGCGGCCGCGGCGATGGCGAGGCGGTCGAGGAGGAGGTCGTCGAGGGTGCGGGGGGTGTCGTGACGTTCGAGCCAGCAGGTGCCGATCTCTTCGTCGTCGAGGAGGATGGGGGTGCTGGTGGACGGCGGCTGCGGCGGGCCGGTGACCTGTTTGCCGTCGGGGCCGAAGCGGATGGCCTGGCCGGTGCCGTGCAGGCGGATGCCGGTGACGCACTCGGCGAGGCCGGCGGATGCGCGGGTGAGTGCGGGCAGGTCGACGCGGCGGCGCATGAGGGTGTCGTAGAACATGACGACCCTGATGGCGCCTCCGGCTTGGGAGTCGAGCTGGGACAGCCGTACGGCGAGAGCCTCCACGTCTGCCAGGGTATGCGCCGTTCGGTGCGCGGGGCGGGGGTGATGTGCGACGGATGGCGGATGATGCGAAGGGGTGGGATGGCGAGGATGGCTGGCATGGATCCCGAACTCGAACCATTCATCCCGTTGTTTCCGCGCGCCGACCTGTCGGACCCGGTGGCGGAGCGGAAGAACTTCACGGCGCTGGCCACGTCGTTGCCCGCGCCCGATCTCAAGGACGTGGAGGTGGCGGACCATACGGTGCCGGCCGATCCGGACGTCCCTGTGCGGGTCTACCGCCCGCGTGACGCGCAGGGCGGGATCGTGTGGCTGCACGGCGGCGGGTTCGTCATGGGTGACCTGGACACCGAGCATCCGTGGGCCGGCCGGGTGGCGGAGGGGTCGGGCGCGGTGGTGATCTCGGTGGGGTACCGGCTGGCGCCGGAGCATCCGTACCCGGCGGCGCTGGACGATGTGTGGGCGGTGCTGCGGTGGGCCGCCGATCATGCGGGCGAGCTCGGGTTCGACCCTGAGCGGCTGGCGGTGGGCGGTCACAGTGCGGGGGCGTGCCTGGCGGCGGCGGTGTCGTTGCGGGCGCGGGACGAGCAGGGGCCGCCGATCCGGTTCCAGCTGCTGAACCAGCCGGGCCTGGATGATCGGCAGGAGACCTGGTCGGGGCGGACGTTCACCGAGACGCCCTGGATGAACCGGGACAAGGTGTCTGCGATCTGGCGGCACTATCTGGGTGGGGCGCCGGCCACGCCGTACGCGGCTCCGAGCCGGGCCGAGGATCTGTCGGGGTTGCCGGCGGCGTACATCGCGACGGCGGAGTTCGACCCGAACAGGGACGAGGCCATCGCGTACGGGCTGCGGCTGCTGCAGGCGGGGGTGCCGGTGGAGCTGCACCAGTGGGCGGGCACCTTCCACGGTTCGCAGGCGTTGCTGTCGGCCGAGGTGTCGCAGCGGCAGCTCGGCGAGGCGGCGGCGGTGCTGCGCCGGGCGCTGGCTCGCTGACGGGCTCGCTGACGGGCTGGCTGACGGTGGTGCTGCGCCGCGCTTCGGCTCGGTTGCCGGTCGTGCCGGATCGCCGCGGCTGGGGCGGTTTTCAGGGGGTCGGCTCTTCGACAGGGGTCGGCCCCTTCGCCGTGCGGCCGCGGAAGGCGCGGCGGTAGGCGCCGGGGGTGGTGCCGAGTGCGGTGTGGAAGCGGCGGCGCAGGTTCGTGGCCGAGGAGAGCCCTGAGCGGCGGGCGACCGCGTCGAGCGGCAGGTCGCTGGTTTCGAGCAGGTCCTGGGCGGCGGCGATGCGCTGGGCGAGCAGCCATTGGCCTGGGCTGATGCCGAGCTGGTCGATGAAGCGGCGGGTGAGGGTGCGGGCGGACTGGCCGGCGCGGGCGGCCATGGTCTCGACGGTGAGAGGTTCGGCGAGGCGGGCGGTGGCCCAGTCGAGGAGGGGCGCGAGGGTGCCGTCGATCTGGGCGGGGCGGGGTGGGGCGGTGTATTGGAGCTGGCCGCCTTCGCGGTGGGGCGGCATGACCATGGCGCGGGCGATGTGGGCGGCGTGGCGGGCGCCTTGGTCGCGGCGTACGAGGTGGATGCACAGGTCGATGCCGGCTCCCGCGCCGGCGCTGGTGGCGAGGTCGCCGTGGTCGACGTACAGGACGTCGGGGTCGACGCGGACGTGCGGGAAGCGGGCGGCGAGTTCGGCGGTCAGGCCCCAGTGGGTGGTGGCGGTGCGTCCGTCGAGGAGGCCGGCGTGGGCTAGGGCGAAGGCGCCGGAGCAGATGCTGACGAGGCGGGCGCCGCGCGCGTGGGCGCGGCGCAGCGCGTCGGCGACGGCGGGGGAGGGTGGTTCGGCGGGTGGCAGCCAGCCGGGGATGATCACGGTGTCGGCGTGGGTGAGGGCCTCGAGGCCGTCCGTGACGAGCATGTCGTAGCCGGCGCGGGTGGGGACGGGGCCCGGGTGCTCGGTGCAGACGCCGAAGGTGTACGCGGCGGGCAGCTCGGGTCGCTGGATGCCGAAGACCTGGGCGGCGCAGGCGAGCTCGAAGGTGGACTGTCCTGGGCGGACGAGGGCGGTGACGCGGTGCATGTCTGAAAAGTAGCGCGGGATGTCTTTTCTGACACTCGGCGGGGGCGGTGGGCGGCTGTCAGGGTGGTGGGCATGACGACACATCAGAACCTGCCGGGGTACGTGTGGTCCTGCGTGGAGGACGCCCCGGTGCGCGAGGTGTTCCCCGGCATCCGGTTGCGCCCGTTGTGGCGTGGTGAGAGCGGGGCGGGGGCGTACGTGCTGGAGATGGAGGCCGGGTCCTGCTGGGAGGGCGTGGACGTGCACGATCCTGGGCCGGAGGAGGTGTTCGTGGTCTCCGGGGTGTTCAACGACGGTGAGCGGGACTATCCGGCGGGGACGTTCATCCATGCTCCGGCGGGTTCGTCGCACGTGCCGCAGTCGGCGCAGGGGTGCACGTTGTTCCTGTTCTATCCGGAGGGCTGAGTGCCGGCGGTGTCCATGCGGAGGAACTCGGTGATGCGCAGCAGGCGAGGTGCGCGTTTGGCGTTGTCGGGCAGGTCGGGGAACGCCTCGTCGCGGCCGACGATGCGCGGGGCGGTCAGGTCGATGTCCTTGCCGTCGGCGTGTAAGCGGGCGTGGCCGGTGGCGAGGACGTTGCGCACCCAGTCCGAGCGGGAGCCGTAGACGAGGATGAACAGGTAGCCGCCGGGGACGGGGAAGGCGTCGAGCGGGGTGCGGTAGGCGCGGCCGGAGGTGCGTCCGACGTGGGTGAGCACCGGGTAGCTGCCGCGGCGGATGGACATGGGGTTGAAGATGCGCTTGTTGACGTGTCCCCACCAGAGCGGCATGGGCATGGGGGCCTCCTCAGGCTTACGGGCGTAAGGCTGCTTACAGGTGTAAGGTTGGCTTACGCTTGTAAGGCTGTCAATCCCCCCGTACCGGAGCCGCCCGTGTCACCACCGCTGAGCCGCGACCGCGTGCTGGAGGCCGCGATCAGGGTCGCCGATCGCGGTGGCGAGGCCGCCATCACGATGCGGCGGGTGGCGCAGGAGCTGGGGGTGGAGGCGATGTCGCTCTACCACCACGTGCCCAGCAAGGAGGCCATGCTCGACGGCGTGGTGGACAAGGTGTTCGCCATGATCGAGCTTCCCTCCGGCGGCGGCGACTGGCGGGCGGCCATCCGGGCGCGCGCCGTGTCCGCGCGGGCGGTGCTGGGCCGGCACAGCTGGGCGCTGAGCCTGCTCGACTCCCGCCGCGACCCGGGCCCTGCGACGCTGCGTCACCACGACGCGGTGCTCGGGGTGCTGCGGGGGGCGGGCTTCTCGGTGGCGATGGCCGCGCACGCGGTCTCGGCGATCGACGCCTACGTCTACGGGTTCGTGCTGCAGGAGTCGGTCCTGCCGGTCACGACCCCCGACGACAGGGAGGAGGTCGCCGGCAACATCCTGCAGGGTGAGGCCGCGGCGCGGTGGCCGCATCTCGCCGAGCTGATCGTGGAACACGCGCTGCGGCCCGGCTACGACTACGCCGAGGAGTTCGGCTACGGCCTCGACCTCATCCTCGACGGCCTCGAAGAGCGGCGGCGCGCCGGCGGGTGATGGACGGGTCAGGCCCGCGTCCCTACCGTCGATCACATGGCACACCAGACGTCCCCCGACCGCCACCTCATCCGCTACAGCGGCCACGCCGCGTTCTCCCCCGACGTCATCGCCCGCGCCTCGGGCACCTCGGTGTTCACCGAGAGCGGCCGGGAGCTGCTCGACTTCACCTCAGGCCAGATGAGCGCGATCCTCGGCCACTCCCATCCCGAGATCGTCGCCACCGTGCGCGAGCAGATCGCCCGCCTCGACCACCTGCACAGCGCCATGCTCAGCCGTCCGGTCGTGGATCTGGCGGCGCGGCTGGCCGCGAGCGTGCCCGACCCGCTGGACAAGGCGCTGCTGCTGACCACCGGCGCCGAGTCGAACGAGGCGGCCGTCCGCCTGGCCAAGCTGGTGACCGGCCGGCACGAGATCGTGTCGTTCGCCCGCTCGTGGCACGGCATGACGCAGGCCGCCGCGAACGCCACCTACAGCGCCGGCCGCAAGGGGTACGGCCCTGCCGCGCCGGGCAACTTCGCGCTGCCCGTGCCCGACCGGTTCCGTCCCGCCATCGTGGACGCCTCGGGCGAGCTGGACTGGCGCCGCCAGCTCGACCTCGGCTTCGACCTCATCGACGCCCAGTCGGTCGGCAGCCTGGCGGCCTGCCTGGTGGAGCCGATCCTCAGCTCGGGCGGCGTGGTCGAGCCGCCGCCCGGCTACTTGCCGGCGCTGGCGGAGAAGTGCAGGGAGCGGGGGATGCTGCTGATCCTGGACGAGGCGCAGACGGGGCTGTGCCGTACCGGCGACTGGTACGCCTTCCAGCACGAGGACGTCGTGCCCGACATCCTCACGCTGTCCAAGACGCTCGGCGCGGGGCTGCCGCTGGCGGCGGTGCTGACCAGCGCGGAGATCGAGCAGCGCGCCCACGAGCGGGGCTTTTTGTTCTTCACCACCCACGTCAGCGACCCGCTGCCGGCCGCCGTCGGCAACACCGTGCTGGACGTGCTGGAGCGCGACCGGCTGGACGAGCGCGCCCGCCGGCTGGGCAAGCTGCTGCGCGGCCACCTGGAGGAGCTGGCCACGCGGCACGAGGCGGTGGGCGACGTGCGCGGGCGCGGGCTGCTGCTCGGCATGGAGCTGGTGGGCGACGACGTGCTCGGGCCGGGCGGCGCGGACCGGCTCGGCGCGGAGGTGACCCGCCGCTGCTACGAGCTGGGCCTGCACATGAACATCGTGCAGTTGCCCGGCATGGGCGGCACCTTCCGCATCGCGCCGCCGCTGACCGCGAGCGAGGACGAGCTGAGCCGCGGCGCCGCCATCCTGGACGAGGCGCTCACCGGAGCCGCGCGTACGCTGTGAAGGAGTCACGACGGCCGCGACCGTGCACTATGCACAGTCGCGGCCTCCCCGCTGTGGAATGTCCACACTGACAGCCCGGCTGCCGCTTCCTACCGTTGGCGTCCAACCACAGGTCTCGCTTGAGGTAAGGGAGGTCGGCATGGCCTCGGCCGTCGGTGTCGACGATTACGCGCTGTCCAGGGTGCCGAGCGGCGCCCGCTACTCCTGGTGGTCGGTGGCCGTGCAGCGGTTCGGCCAGATCTCGGCGCTCAGCCAGTTCCTGCTGGGCGCCACGCTCGGGTTCGGGATGGGGTTCTGGCAGGCGTTCCTGGCGCTGACGCTGGGCGCGGTCATCCTCGAGGTGGTGGCGGTGTTCGTCGGCGTGATCGGCGTGCGCGAGGGGCTGTCGACCTCCATGCTGGCCCGCTGGACCGGGTTCGGCAGGGCCGGGTCGGCGGTGATCGGGCTGGCGATCGGGATCAGCCTCATCGGCTGGTTCGGCATCCAGTCGGCGGTCTCGGCGCAGGGGCTGGCGAGCCTGGTGGGCGTGCTGCCCGAGTGGGGGTGGTCGCTGGTGTTCGGGCTGCTGGTGACCGCGATCGTGCTGTGGGGGTTCGGGTCGATGGCCTGGACCGCGTACGTCACGGTGCCGGCGTTCCTCATCCTGGTCGGCTGGTCGATCATCAGTGAGCTGTCGCGGCACGACGTGGGCGCGCTGGTCGCCTCGGCGCCGCCGGGCCCGCAGCTGACCCTGTTGCAGGGCACGACGCTGGTGGCGGGCGGGTTCATCGTGGGAGCGATCGTCACCCCCGACATGACCCGCTTCAACAGGAGCGTGGCCGACGTGGTCAAGCAGACGCTGGTGGGCGTCACGCTCGGCGAGTACGTCATCGGCATGGCCGGCGTGCTGCTGGCGCACGCGGTCGGCACCAGCGAGATCACCACGATCGTCACCTCGTCGGTCGGCTGGGTCGGCATCCTCGTCATCGTCGCCGGCACCATCAAGATCAACGACTGGAACCTGTACTCCTCCGGTCTCGGCCTGGTGAACTTCGTCGGCACCGTGCTGGGCAGGAAGGTGCACCGCGGCGCCGCGACCGCCGTCATCGGCCTGCTGGGCAGCGTGCTGGCCGCGGCCGGCATCCTCGACGCGTTCGTGGACTTCCTGACGGTGCTCGGCGTCGTCTTCCCGCCCATCGCCGGGATCATGGTGGCCGAGTACTTCGTGGTGCGGCGCTGGCGCGGCGAGCTGGAGCAGGCCAGGCGGCGCGGCGCGGTGCCGGAGTCGGCGCCCGACTGGGTGCCGGCGACGCTGCTGATCTGGCCGGCCGCGGCGCTGGTGGGCCGCTTCGTGGAGGTGGGGCTCGGCAGCATCAACTCGCTGGTGCTGGCCTTCGTGCTCTACGTGGTGGCCGGGAAGCTGGGCTGGGTGCGCGGCGTGGGCTCGCACCGCACGGCCGAGGCCGTACCCGCCGGTTCGGCCGTCTGACGATCACCAAGCAACGACACACAGGGGAGTTCTTCGTGCGCATCGGCATCGACGTGGGCGGCACCAACACCGACGCCGTCCTGCTGGACGGGCGGCAGGTGCTGGCCGCCGTCAAGACCGGCACCACCGCCGACGTCACCTCCGGCATCGTCTGCGCCCTGCGGGGGCTGCAGGAGCAGCGGGCGTTCGACCCGGCGGACGTGCGCGCGGTGATGATCGGCACCACGCACTTCATCAACGCGCTCGTCGAGGCCCGCCGCCTGGCGCCCACCGCGGCGCTGCGGCTCAGCCTGCCCGCCGGGGCGTCGCTGCCGCCCATGGTGGACTGGCCGCAGCGGCTCATCGACGCGGTGTCGGGGCGCGCCTACCTGGTGCACGGCGGGCACGAGTTCGACGGCCGGCACATCGCCGAGCTGGACGAGGCCGAGGTGCGCAAGGCCGCCGACGACATGGGGCGGGCCGGGGTGCGCAGCGTCGCGATCACGTCGGTGTTCTCGCCGGTCAACGCCGAGTTCGAGGAGCGCGCCGCCGAGATCATCGCCGAGCGGCTGCCGGAGGCGGCGGTCTCGCTGTCGCACGAGATCGGCCGGGTGGGGCTGCTGGAGCGGGAGAACGCCACCATCGTCAACGCCGCCCTGCGCGAGCTGGCCGCGCACATCGTGGACGGGCTGGCCGCCTCGGTCACCGGCGCCGGCATCACCGCCCCCCTCTACCTCAGCCAGAACGACGGCACGCTCATGGACGTCGGCTTCGCCCGGCGCTACCCGGTGGCCACGTTCGCCTCAGGGCCGACGAACTCGATGCGCGGCGCGGCCGTGCTGTCCGGCCTCGACACCTGCGCGGTGGTCGACGTGGGCGGCACGACCAGCGACGTCGGGGTGCTGCGGCACGGCTTCCCCCGCGAGGCCACCACCGACGTCACCGTGGCCGGCATCAGAACGAACTTCCGCATGCCGGACGTGCTGTCGATCGGCATCGGCGGCGGCAGCCGGGTCCGCCACGACGGCGCGGTGAGCGTCGGCCCGGACAGCGTCGGCTACGAGCTGACCTCCAAGGCGCTGGTGTTCGGCGGCGACACCCTGACCGCCACCGACATCGCCGTGGCCGCCGGCCGCGCCGAGATCGGCGACCCCGCCCTGGTCTCCCACATCGGCAAGGAACTGGCCGAGGCCGCGCTGCGGCGCATCGCCTCCGACGTGGCCGACGCGGTCGAGCGCATGCGCACCTCCGCCGAGCCCCTGCCCGTCGTCGCGGTCGGCGGCGGCTCGATGCTGCTGCCCGACGAGCTGGCCGGCTCCGGCACGGTGCACCGGCCGGGACACTACGCCGTCGCCAACGCCATCGGCGCCGCCATCGCGCAGATCGGCGGCGAGGTCGACCGCGTCTACGCCGTGGAGCCGGGCCGCCGCGACGCCGTCGTGGACGCCGCCAAGCAGGAGGCCGTGGACCGCGCGGTCGCGGCCGGCGCCTCGCCCTCCAGCGTGCAGATCGTGGACTTCGACGAGGTGCCGATCCCGTACCTGCCGGGCAACGCCACCCGCATCAGAGCCAAAGCCGTCGGCGAGCTGCAGCTCACCGACGTGAAGGGACGGTGACCCAGGTGACCACGATCACCGCGGCCGATCTGGGCGACCTCGCCGTCGGCGCCGCCATCCTCGGCACCGGAGGCGGCGGCGACCCGCACATCGGCCGGCTGCTGGCCGCCTCCGCCGTCGCCGCGCACGGCCCCGTCGAGCTGTGCCCGCTGCAGGAGCTGCCGCCGGAGGCGTCCGTGCTGCCCGTCGCGATGATGGGCGCGCCGACCGTGATGGTGGAGAAGCTGCCCTCGACCGAGCAGGTGACCAAGGCCACCGAGGCGCTGTCGGGCTACCTCGGGCGCGGCGTCACCCACATCGCCTGCATCGAGGCCGGCGGCGTCAACTCGCTCATCCCCGTCGTCGCCGCCGCCCAGCTCGGGCTGCCGCTGGTGGACGGCGACGGCATGGGCCGCGCCTTCCCCGAGCTGCAGATGGTGCTGCCCACCCTGTACGGCGTCTCCACCACCCCCATGTCGGTCGCCGACGAGAAGGGCAACAAGGTCGTCCTGGACACCGCCGACAACCACTGGGCCGAGCGCCTGGCCCGCTCGGCCACCATCGACATGGGCTGCTCGACGATGGTCGCCCTCTACGGCATGACCGGCGCGCAGGCCCGCGACTCGCTCGTGCCGGGCACGCTGAGCCTGTGCGCCGAGCTGGGCGCCCTGGTGCGCCGCTCCCGCCACGACGACCCGGTGGGGGCGGTGGCGGCGCGGCTGGGCGGGCGGCGGCTGTTCACCGGCAAGGTGATCGACGTCGAACGCCGCACCACGACCGGCTTCGCCCGCGGCACCGCCACCCTGTCGGGCATGGACGGCGACGCAGGGCGCGAGCTGGTGCTGCGCTTCCAGAACGAGTACCTGGTCGCCGAGCTGGACGGCGAGGTGCGCGGCACCGTACCGGACCTGATCTGCACCCTCGACCGCGACAGCGGCGAGGCCGTCACCACCGAGGCGCTGCGCTTCGGGCAGCGCGTCAGCGTCATCATCGCCCCGTGCGATCCGCGCTGGCACAGCGAGGCGGGGCTGGCGCTGGCCGGGCCGCGCTACTTCGGCTACGACCTCGACCCGGTGGGGGTGGGGCGGTGAGCTGGCTGCTGACCGAGGACGACCTGCCCGACCTGGCCCGCGGCGCCGCCCTGCTGGGCACGGGCGGCGGCGGCGACCCGTACGTGGGGCGGCTGCTGGTGCGGCAGGCGATCCGCGAGCACGGCCCGGTCACCGTGCTCGACCCCGGCGACCTCGCCGACGACACCCTCGTCATCCCCACCGCGCAGATGGGCGCGCCGACCGTCGTGCACGAGAAGCTGCCGCGCGGCACCGAGCCGGTCGCCGCGCTGCGCGCCCTCGAACGCCACCTCGGCCGCCCGGCCGGCGCGACCATGCCGATCGAGTGCGGCGGCATCAACTCGATGATCCCGCTGGTGGTGGCCGCCGTCACCGGGCTGCCCGTCGTGGACGCCGACGGCATGGGCCGCGCCTTCCCCGAGCTGCAGATGGAGACCTTCGGCGTGTACGGGGTGCCGGGCTCGCCCATGGCGGTGGCCGGGGAGCGGGGCGAGACCACGATCATCGACACCGGCGCCGACAACCGGCGCATGGAGTGGCTGGCCAGAGGCGTGACCGTGCGGCTGGGCGGGGTGGCGCACATCGCCGAATACGCCATGACCGGAGCGGAGGTCAAGCGGACGGCCGTGCCGCGCACGCTGTCGCTGGCGCTGGCCATCGGCCGGGCGATCCGGCAGGCCAGGCGGGCCGGCGCCGACCCCGTCGCCGCGCTCGCCGGCGCCCTGTCGGGCACCCTGTACGCGCACCTGCGGGTGCTGTTCCGCGGCAAGGTGTCGGACGTGGAGCGGCGCACCGAGGCGGGCTTCGCGCGCGGGCGGGCGACCGCGGTGTCGTTCGACGGGCGGCACGAGCTGGTGCTGGCCTTCCAGAACGAGCACCTGGTGGCGCTCGTGGACGGCGAGGTGCGGTGCGTGGTGCCCGATCTGGTGTGCGTGCTGGAGTCGGAGCTGGCCGAGCCGATCACCACCGAGAACCTGCGCTACGGGCAGCGGGTGACGGTCGTCGGCATCTCCACGCCCGCGCTGATGCGCACGCCGGAGGCACTGGAGGTGTTCGGGCCGGCCGCGTTCGGGCTGCCGCACCCGTTCACCCCGGTCGAGGAGCGCAACCCGGTCACCGTCAGCCGACCGTGACCGGCACGGCTTCGGGACGTGCGTCGGCGAGGGCCGCTTCGACGCGGCGGTTGCTGGTCATGGTCGCGGTGACGGCGGTCATGGTGAGCAGCAGGCCGGCGGCGGCGTACAGCGGGGTGCGCAGGTCGTAGGCGGTGGCCAGCCAGCCGCCGAGCACGGCGCCGAGCGGGGCGGCGCACATGGCGAGCATGCGGGAGGTGGAGGCGACGCGGCCCATCAGGTGGGCCGGGACGATGGCCTGCCGCAGCGAGGGCGCGAGCACCATGGTGGCGCCCATGCCCGCCCCGCAGACGGCGAGCGCGAGCCCGGCCACGTACGCGTTCGGCGCCGCGGCGAGACCGAGGATGGCCAGCCCTTCGATGGCGGCGGTGCAGGTCAGCGCGGTCCCGGTGCCCAGGAGCCGGCCGAGGAAGGTGGCGATGCCCGCCCCGAGCAGGCCGCCGGCCGCTTCGGCGGTCAGCAGCAGGCCGAACCCGAACGTACCGACGCCGAGACGCTCGTGGGCGAACAGGGCCAGCACGGTCTCCACGGCGAGGAAGGCGACGTTCCCGACGGCGGGCCGCAGCGCGAGCCCGAGCAGCAGCCGATCCTTGAACACGTACGACGCGCCCGCCCGCGCCTGCCGCAGCAGCGACTCACGAGCGCCGGCGACCGGCCGCGGCACCGCGGGCAGCGACCGCACCAGCACCGCCGACACCGCGAACGACACCGCGTCCGCGACCAGCGGCACCGACCGCCCGAGCGCCAGCAGCGCACTGCCCGCCGGCGGCCCGGCGAACCCGGACGCCGCGGTCTGGGCGCCGCGCAGGCGCGCGTTGGCACGCTCCAGCCGGGCCGGGTCGCGGCCGAGCAGATCCGGCAGGTACGCCGTGGCGGCCGTGTCGAAGAACAACCCGCCCAGCGCGAGCAGGAACGCCACCACCGCCAGCAGCGGAACGGTCAGCACGCCGAACGCCGCAGCGACGGCCGGGACGGCCAGCAGCGCGGCACGCCCGGCATCCGTGATCCACATCGTGCGCCGGCGATCCCACCGGTCCACCAGCGCCCCGCCGAGCACCCCGAACAGCACCCACGGCAGCGTCCCCGCGGCCGTGACGACGGCCAGCGCCATCGGATCTCGGGTCAGCGTCAGCGCCAGCAGCGGCAGCGCGGCATGCGTCACACCGTCGCCCAGCGACGACACCGTCTGCGCCGTCCACAACCGCCCGAACCCGGCCGGCATGCTCACCTTCGCCGTCATTCCGCACTCTCCTCAGCCCGCTCAACCTGCTCGTCCTCTTCGGCCCGCTCAGGCCGGTCGCCGTCCTCATCCAGCCCGGCCCGCTCTGGCTGGGCCGGGTGGAACAGCGCGAAGACGAGCGACGTGTCGGGAAGGGACGGGTCCGACAGCGCCCGGTACTCGTCCGCCAGCGCCTCGAGGCGGGCCCCCAGCTCCGCGAACTGCTCGTCGGTGAGTCGCAGGTGCGCCATCCGCACGTGCCGCTCGCCGTCGGCGGGGGAGGCCTCCAGGTCGGCCACCGCGTTGCGCAGCAGCACGTCCGGCTGTCCCTGTCCCGGGTCCGGCAGCCGGATCGAGCGGGCGGCCATCGCGTAGTAGCGCTCGGTGACCCCTCGCACCTTCCGCGTCCGCACCACCTTCACCAGGCCGGCCCGCTCCAGGAGCCGTACGTGGTAGCTGGAGCTGCCCTTGGCCAGGCCCACCCGCTGGGCGATCTGGGTGATGGTGGCCGGCTCGAAGCGGAGCACGGCCATGATCCGGTGACGCGTGAGGTTGGAGACGGCGCGGAGCTGCTCGTCGGTGGTGACGTGAAAAGTCTCAGGAAGATCGTCGGTAGGCACGGGGATAATGGTCAACGATTCTTGACCATTGCGCAAGTCGTTCAGCCCGGTGATTTCGGCGCCACCCCGGCGGAGTTACCGCCATCCCCGCTTCGACCTGCTGTTTCCGCCTGGCGAATGGCACGACAGGCGGGTCCGGTGCGGCAAGCTGGACAGATGCGCATCGAGCCGCCGGACGTGCCGGCGCTGGAGCGGGGCGTGGCGGTGCTGGGCTCCGGCGGCGGCGGGGACACCCGTACCGCCGCGCTGCTGCTGCGCCGCCGCCTGGTCGCGGGCGCGGAGGTCGTCGTGCACGCCCTGGAGGCGCTGCCGCCGCAGGCGTACGTCGTGCCGGTGGGGGTCGTCGGGGCGACGCCGGTGTTCAACGAGAAGCTGCCGGGCGGGCAGGAGTTCGCCGCCGCCGTGGCCGCGGTCGAGCGGTGGACCGGCGTGCGGGCGGGCGCCGTCGCATCCCTGGAGATCGGCGGGCTGAACGGCATGCTGCCGCTGGCCTGGGACCTGGGCCTGCCGGTCGTGGACGCCGACCTGACCGGGCGCGGCGTGCCCCGGCTCGACCAGCTCTCGCTCAACGCCTGCGGCCGCCCGGTCACCCCCGTCGCGCTGGCCGAGCCGGGCGGGCAGGTGCTCGTGCAGGCCACCGGCACGGCGGCCGACCTGGAGCGCACGGTGCGGGCGTTCCTGCCGAGCGCGGGCGGCTGGGCGGCGCTGGCGCTGGCCCCGGTCCCGGCGTACGAGCTGGCCTGCTGCAGCGTCGTCGGGTCGGTGTCGGCGGCGCTGGAGCTGGGACGGCGGCTGCTCGCGCTCGGCGAGTCGCCCGCCCCCGGCCGGCTGGGTGAGGCGGGCGGGCGGGTGCTGGCGCTGGGCCGGGTGATCGAGGTGGTCCGCAGGCCGGGGCCGCGCCTGCACGGCCGCGCCGGGTTCTCGCGCGGTGGTGTCACGGTGGCCGATCACGCCACGGGGGCGCTGCTGCGGCTGGAGATGGAGAACGAATACCTGCTCGCGCTGCGCGACGGCCGGGTCGTCGCCTCGACGCCCGACGTGCTGGCGGTGCTCGACCGGCGCACCGTGACGCCGATCTCCGGCGACGCCGTGCGGGCGGGGATGGAGGTCATGGTGCTGCAGGTGCCGATCGCGCCGTTCTGGACGGATCCGGGGCGGATCGACTTGGTCGCGCCCCGCGCGTACGGGATCGACTGCGAGCCGGTGCTGCTGGGAGGCCGGACTGGACGCCACGGCACGGACCGTCCGCCCCCTCGCCGACCCCGGCGCCTACACCCCCGCCGGTTCTGGCGAGGTGGTGATGGTGAGCACGCCGGTCGAGCCGGGCGACTGGCGCCTGGACGCCCTGCTCCGCCGCGTGGTGGACGCGGAAGGGGCGGCGGTCCTGGTGACCGCGGCCAGCCGGACCGCGGATCGGCCGGCCGACGGAACTCCCGGCGAGACACGCGGCGGGACGGCCGGCGGGGCGGCGGCCGGCCGGATGGCCGGCGGGGTGGCCTACGGGACCTTGCGGTTGGCTGATCGGCTGGGGGTGCCCTTGCTCGGGGCCGCGGCCGACCCGCTCGACCTGCTGGTGGCGGCGCGGATGATGCTGGCGGAGCCGGAGATCGACCGGGCGCGGCTGGTGCTGTCGGCGCATCGCGCCTTCGACGAGCGGACCCTCGCGCCCGATGAGGTCGTGGCCCGGCTGGGCGAGCTGCTGAATGCGCCCGCCGCGCTGCTGGACGAGCGGGGCCGGCCGCTGGCCGGGCAGGTGCGTGAGCCGGAGGCGGTGCGGGCGCAGGAGGTGGTGCCGCAGCGGGTCCCGCTCGGCGACGGGGTGCTGCTGGCGCATCCCGCGGCGCTGCCGGGAGCGCCGCGTCCGGCGTTCTGGCTGGTGGTGGAGTTGCGGGGGACGGCGGCCGCGCGGGCGGACGTGGTGCCGGCGGCGTTGTCGGTGGCGGCCTCGGCGGTGCAGCGCTGGCTGCTCAGCCACCGGCTGGAGCTGGAACGGGACGCGCGCTCGCGTTCGGCGCTGCTGGGCGACCTGCTCCGGCTGGACGGCGAGCCGTCGGCGCAGCTGCGCAGGCGGGCGGCCGACGCGGGCTGGCAGCTCGGCGGCTGGCACGTCGGCCTGCGCATCGGGGCGCCGCCGGGGCTGGACACGGTGGCCTCCACGGCGCAGGTCACCCGCGTGCTGCGCGGCGAGGGCGTGGACGCGGTGGTCGTCGAGCACGGCGACGGCTGGACGGGGTGGACCACGTTCGCGCAGGAGCCCACCGCCGCCCGCGTGCACGCCCTCGCCGACACCCTGCGCGCCGCGAACCGGGCCCTGCGCCGCTCGGCCGGCGCCCACATGGGGGTGGGCCGCCCGCATCCCGGCACGACCGGCCTGATCAGCACGGTCGCGGAGGCCGCCGACGCCGCCCGGCTGGCCGCCACCCGTCCTGAGGCGGGCTTCTTCCTGCAGGTGGACCAGCTCGGGATGGCGCAGCTGCTGCTGGAGTGGGCGCGTACCGACACCTTCGAACCGGCCGCCCGCGCGCTGCTCGCGCCCCTGCACGACCAGCCGGGCGACCTCATCCGCACGCTGTCGGCCTACCTGGACGCCGAGTCGTCGATCGCGGAGACGGCGGCGGTGCTGGGGGTGCACCGCAACACGGTGGCCGCCCGCATCCAGCGGGTGGAGCGGCTGCTGGGCATCGACCTGCGCCACCGCGACGAACGCCTGGCCCTGCACCTGGCCTGCCGCACGCTCAGCCGGCCCGCCGGCTGAGCACCTCCCTCAGGCGGGCGGCGCCGGCGCGCGGATGCGTGAGGTCGCCGTTGTGGCCGCCCGTGCTGCCGGCGGGCGTCGCGAGCCGGGCGGCTCCGGCTCCGCCGGGCGTCCCCTGGACGGCTGGGCGGATGCTAAGCGTTTCTGGTCAGCGTGTAGGTGCGGGTGACGGCGGTGAGGTCGCCGTCCTCTCTCGTGGCGGCGACCAGATCCGCGGGCCGGGGAACGAAGCCGGGCACGGCGGGCAGGCCGTCGGTTTCCGAGATGACGGTGAGGCGGATCCGGTCCTGGCCCTGCGTCCGTACGGTGAACGTGGCGCCGCGGGCGGGGATGCCGCGCAAGCGGATCTCCGAGGGCCAGGTGCCGGTGCGCGTGCCGGTCACGGCCGCGGTGGCCGAGCCGAAGCGGCCGGCGGTGGCGGTGACGTGGGTGATCGGCTGGTCGAGGCGCAGGGTGACGGAGCGGGCGCCCTTGGCGGGGGTGACGTGGAGCTTGAGCGTGGTGCCGCGGTGCGCCAGGACGTCGGCTCGCGGGGCGCCGGCGGTGATGGCGGGTGCGGGGCCGGTGCGCAGGGCGCCGCGCGCGTAGCCGGGCGGGAGCGCCGAGGTGTCGCGGCCGGTCACGTAGCGGCTGGTCCAGGGGGCGGGGTCGGTGTCGGCGCTGACCCAGTGGGCGGTGCGGGTGCCGGCGTCCATGACGTACGCGAGGTGGGTGCGCCCGGGGTGGTCGGCGTCGAAGCCGTCCGCGGCGAGCCCGGTGGCCACCAGGGCGGCGGCGAGGACGACGGCGGTGAGGGGCACGGCCAGGACGGTGGCGCGCTTGGAGCGGGTGAGGAACAGG
Source organism: Nonomuraea sp. NPDC049419 (assembly GCF_040676995.1). NCBI lineage: Bacteria > Bacillati > Actinomycetota > Actinomycetes > Streptosporangiales > Streptosporangiaceae > Nonomuraea > Nonomuraea sp. NPDC049419. The sequence continues at coordinate 51,775 of NZ_JBFAQB010000018.1, forward strand.
TCGGCGATCGGTACGGCGGTCAGCAGGAACAGGGCGAGCACGAGGGCGGGGACGCCCGCGAGCGAGAGTCCCATGCCGTCGAAGACGTCGCCGGCCAGCGCGGGCAGGAGCATGGCGGCGGTGGCGGGGCCGGCCAGGGCCAGGAGCATGCGTGACCAGCCGGGGGCGCGGCGCAGCAGGGCGGCGAGCCAGCCGAGGGCGCCGAGCAGGGCCGGGAGGGTGAACAGGAAGGCCGCTCCTGGGGCGAGCCAGGCGCAGAGCAGGCCGAGCGCGGCGAGCCAGAAAAGCGCGGCGATGGCGGTCGCGGCGCTGCCGAGGGCGCGGCGCAGGGCGAGGTGCCAGCCGAGGACTGCCGATGCGGACAGCGCGGCGACGGCCGCCTGGTAGGGGCGTGGATGGTGGAGGAGCCCGCCCATGAGGTCGTAGGCGGGCCGCCAGGTGGCGAGGAGCGCCCAGAGCCCTTGGGCGAGGGCGGCGGAGAGGATGAGCGGAAGGAGCGCCGAGACGGCGGCCACGAGGAGGCGCGGCAGGGTGAGCAGCCGCCGGGTGCGGGCCGGCAGGGCCAGGGCGGCGACCGCGACGACGGCGAGCACGGCCAGCGGCCAGGTGAGCTGCCCCGGGTAGGTGATCATGACGCCGAGGGCGCGGAAGTAGGTGGCGTCGTGGCCGGAGCCGAGGGTGCGCAGGTCGGTGCCGCCCAGGGCGCGGGTGAGGGCGAGCATGGTGGAGCCGTGGTGCTGGAGGCTGCCGGGGTTGAGGTTCGCGATGGTGTCGGTGGCGGTGTGGTAGTGCGAGGAGTTCTGGATGTAGGCGAAGTTCATGCCGGTGTAGCCGGCCCGCGTGAGCGGGGTGAAGTCGGTGTTGTTGGGCAGCAGCCGGTAGACCTGCACCATGGCGGAGCTGCCGCGCGGCGCGGGGGCGGCGCCGGCGAAGGTGTCGACGAGGCGGGCGTTGCCGGGCGTGGTCTCGAACATCAGGGACGGGCCGCCGGTGCCGCGGGCCTCCCAGTTGAGCAGGACGCCGCCCGCCTTGCCGAGCGGGTGTTCGCGGACGAAGGCCTCGGCGCCGAGCACGCCGTCCTCCTCGCCGTCGGTGATGAGCAGGACGACGTCGTTGCGTGGTCGAGGGCCGGTGCGCAGCGCGCGGACGGTCTCCAGCATGGCGGCCACGGCGGCGGCGTCGTCGGAGGCGCCCGGCCCCATGGCGGCGGAGTCGTAGTGGGCGGCGATGAGCACGGTGCCGGTGGAGCCGGTGCCGGGCAGGCGGGCGATGATGTTGTCGACCTGGCCGAACGTGGCCAGCCCCGCCGCGGAGCGGGCGCCGACGGCGTACTGGACCTCGACGTCCAGCCCTGCGGCGCGCAGCTGGGAGGTGAGGTGGTTCCTGGCTCTGGCGGAGGCGGCGCTGCCGATGGGGCGGGGTTCGGTCGCGAACTTCTCGAGGTGGGCACGGGCGCGTTCGGCGCTGAACCGGTCGGCCGGCGCACTGGCCGGCACGGGCTGCATGGTGCTGTCCGCCATGGCCGTCAGCGCGATCACCGCGGCGAGGACGAGGAGGGCGGCGATCCCGGCCACACGTGGCCGTGGCGCGTCGAACAACGTTCCGATCATGGTGAGGAACGGTAGGCCGGGGCCCTCGCCTGGCGGAATGAGGTGCCTACCCGGGCCGGCCTGTGGTTTTCCGCAGGGCCGACCGGGTCAGGCGGTCGGCGAGTGCGACGACGAGGTCGCGGAGCTCGGCGGGCTGCTCGACGGCGAAGGGCAGGTCGAGCGCGGCCAGGACGGGAGGCAACTGGTCGAGGTGGTCGGCGTGGAGCTCGACGCGGGACCAGCCGTCCTGCGGGGAATCGGTGACGAGGGCGAAGCCGGGCGGCAGGCGGGTGTGGATCTGGGCGGCGGTGCCCTGGATGTGCAGGATGACGTGGTGCCGGTGAGGGGCGGTGGCGAGCCTGGTGAGCAGGTCTTGGGCCGGGTCCTGGAGGCCGGCGGGCGGGGTGAAGGTGCCGGGCCGGGTGGTGGCCTGGGTGATGCGGTCGAGGCGGAACGTGCGCTCTTCGCCGATGGCGGGGTCGGTGCCGGTGACGTACCACTTGCGGTTGTGGGTGACGAGGCCGTGCGGGTGGAAGGTGCGTTCGCTGCGGTGGCCGTCGGCGGCGATGTAGCGGATGGTGACAGGGCGGTGGTGGCTGACGGCGTCGGCCACAGTGAGCAGGACCCCGGTGTCGGGTGCTGTGTCGGGTGCGGCGGCGGGCCGGGCCGGGGTGGTGAAGGCGAGGGTGCCGAGGAGGGTGTCGAGCCGGTCGGCGAGGCGTCTGGGCAGGACGCGGCGGATCTTGGCGGTGGCGGTCTCCGAGGCCGTGCCGGTGCCCTGCGCGGTGATGAGGCCGAGCAGGACAGCGAGAGCCTCGTCGTCGGTGAGCATGAGGGGCGGCAGGCGGTAGCCGGGGGTGAGGCGGTAGCCGCCGTGGCGGCCGCGTACGGACTCGACCGGGATGTCGAGGTCGATGAGGTGGTCGATGTAGCGGCGCACGGTGCGTTCGTTGACGCCGAGGCGGTCGGCCAGCTCGGTGACGGTGCGGGTGCCGCCCGCCTGGAGGAGCTCCAGGAGGGTGAGGACGCGGGTGGTGGGTCGCGGCATGTTCTCCAGTCTGCTGCAGATACCGGGCGGATTCTGCCCGGTATCGGGTCTAGCTTGTAGGGCGTTCGCGATCGACTGATCAGCAGGGAGTTGTCATGGATTTCATCTCGACCCGGATCATCACCGCCGACGTGGCGCGGCTGGTGGGTTTCTACGAGCACGTCACAGGGGTGCGGGCGGCGTGGGCGAACGAGGACTTCGCGGAGCTCAGGACGGCCACGGGGACGCTGGCGATCGGCGGGGTGCCTACGGTCGCGTTGTTCGCGCCCGACTCGGCGCGCCCGGCCGAGAACCGCAGCGTCATCGTCGAGTTCCTGGTGGACGACGTGGATGCGACGTTCAAGGGCCTGCCTGAGGAGGCCGACGTGGTGAACGAGCCGAAGACGATGCCGTGGGGCAACCGTTCGCTGCTGGTGCGCGACCCCGACGGCAACCTGGTGAACTTCTTCACCCCGGTCACCGACGCCGCCCGGCAGCGGTTCGGCCGGTAGCGCCGCAACGAGGCGCGGATGAAGACGTTCCTGGAGGAGGCCGGTCATCCCGACCGGCTGCTCGGCCTCATCGCCGACGCCGCCGACTGGCAGGACACCCGGCGGGCGGTGGCCGCGACCGTGGAGCGGTTCGGCGCGCTGCACGGCGCGGTGGCCAACGCCGCGTTCACCTCGGCCGACCACGTGCGCGGCGGCCGCGTCCCGCTCGCCGAGGGCGACCCCGAGCTGTGGCCGCCCATGGTGCTCACCAACGTGCTCGGCCCCGCCCTGCTGGCCAGAGCCGCCCTGACCCACCTGGAGGCGAGCCGAGGGCGGCTGGTGCTGGTCGGCAGCGTGGTCGGGGTGAAGAACAGCCCGGGCAACCTCTGCTCGGCCACCAAGTGGGCGGTGACCGGGCCGGCGGAGAACCTGCGCCTGCACGCCACCCACCGCGGCGTCGGCGTCACCCTGGTCAACCCCGGCATCATCGACACGCCGTTCTGGATGGACGGCGAGGTGCCGCCGTTCGCACTGCCGCCCGGCCCGGTGGCCGAGGCGATCTGCCACGCGCTCGGCCAGCCGGACGGAGTGGACCTCAACACGATCACCGTCCGGCCGATCGGCCAGCCGGCGTGATCAGCTCACGCCAGTTCCCCACCTCCTGCGCGGTCAGGGCGCGGGCGATGATCGCGGCCCGGTCGACGCCGCCGGTCAGGCGCTGGCCGCCGTTCTGGTCGGCGCCGAACCGCAGCGGCCTGGCGGTGCAGCCGGCGATGCCGCCGGAGGTGACCTGGCCGGTGGCGGCGCGCTCGCCGTCCAGGTAGAGGGTCAGCGCGCCGGTGCGGTCCAAGGTGACCACCACGTCCAGCCAGCGGCCGGTGGGCAGGGCCGCGTCCAGGGTGACGCCGGCGCCCGCGCCGATGAAGCGGACCTTGCCGTCGGGGGTGAGGTCGATGAGCACGCCGTCGGTGCCCGGGTCGCCGGACGGCTGCGAGTCGAACAACCGCCGGTAGCCGCTGCCGGCCACCTTCACCTCGGCGGCGAAGGTGGCCTCGCGCAGCAGGCCGAGCGTGGTGGGCCCGGTGGTCAGGTAGGTGCTCCCGTCCAGCAGCAGGCCGCTGCCCGACGGGGCGGCGGCGTCGTAGGACGGGTCCCCGCCGGTGAGGGTGGCATGGCGGCCGTTGCCCGAGGTGTCCTCGACGGTGGCGCCCTCCCGGGGATCCCAGGCCACCACGGTCGAGCCGGCGGGAGCCGGGGCGCAGGGGTCGAGGGCGAGGACGGCCGTGGCGGCGCCCTTCCACGAGCCGCCGGTGACCGTCGCGGACAGCACGGCCGTGCGGCCGCCGTCGGCGGGGCCCGGGGTGACGGTGAACGCGGCGGCCCGCTTCCCGCCGGCCGGCACGCCAGGCAGGCGGCGGGTGGCCGGCGTGACCGTCCAGCCGCTCGGGGCGGTCAGCGCGACCTCGGCGGCCGGCACGGCCCGCCGCCCCGGCGCCCGCACGCGCACCTCGGCCTCGAAGGCGACGCCGGGCTGGGCGGAGGCGGGCGCCTCCAGGGAGACGGCCGCCTCGTTGCGCAGTGTGTAGCTCTGCCCCGCGCGGACGTCGAAGGTCAGGGTGTCGCCGTCGCGGCGGGCGTTCACCGCGCGGCCACGCCCGTCCACCAGCCGGTAGCGGCCCTCGACGACGGCGCTCTTGAGCTTCAGCCGGCCGGTCCTGCCCGGATGCAGGGTGACCGTGGCCGGGGCGCCGCCGGACCAGGTGGCGTCCACGGTGACGTCGCCGCGGGCGCGCAGGCCGCGTACCGAGCCGTCCTTCCACGCCGACGGCAGCGCGGGCAGGACGTGCAGCACGTCGTGCTGGCTCTGCAGCAGCATCTCGGCCATGCCCGAGGTGGCGCCGAAGTTGCCGTCGATCTGGAACGGCGGGTGGGTGTCCCACAGGTTGTCCAGCGTGGAGCCCTTCAGCTGCTCGGCCAGCATGGTGTGGGCGTGGTCGCCGTCCAGCAGCCGCGCCCAGAAGTTGATCTTCCAGGCTTTCGACCAGCCGGTGCCGCCGTCGCCGCGCGCCTTGAGCGACACCTTGGCCGCCTCGGCCTCCTTCGAGCCCGGCTTGATGCCGTTGCCGGGGTGCAGCGCGTACAGGTGCGAGACGTGCCGGTGGGTGTCGGTGGGGGAGTCCCAGTCGCTCTTCCACTCCTGCAACTGGCCCCACGAGCCGATGCGCAGGCCCGGGTCGAGCTTCTTCAGCGCGGCGCGCGCCCTGGCCCGAAACTCCTCGTCCACGCCGAGCTTCCCGGCGGCGGCCACGGCGTTGCCGAGCACCTCGCCGACGATCTGCTGCGACATCGCGGCGCCCGCGGAGAAGTCGCCGTGCTCGGGGGAGTAGCTGGGGGAGACCACCAGGCTGCCGTCGCGCGGGTCGGTGTGCAGGAAGTCCAGCCAGAACTCCGCCGCCCCCTTGATCACCGGGTACGCCCGCTCGCGCAGGTAGGTCACGTCGCCGGTGAAGCGGTAGGTGTCGTACAGGTGCTGGGTGGTCCAGGCGGCGGCCTCGGGGAACCAGAACGCGGTCGCCCAGTCGTGCACCCCGGTGAAGCCGAACGGGTTGGTCTCGTTGCCCACCACCCAGCCGCCCGCCCCGTAGATGCTGCGGGCGCTCTCGCGGCCGGGCGGCATCAGCGCGGTGATGTAGCGGTCGTACGGTGCGGTCGTCTCGTGCAGGTTGGTCTGCTCGGCGAGCCAGTAGTTCATCTGCAGGTTGATGTTGACGTGGTAGTCGGCCGACCAGGGCGGGCTGGTGGAGTGGTTCCACACGCCCTGCAGGTTGGCGGGCAGCACGTCGTTCTCGCGGGAGGAGGAGATGAGCAGGTAGCGGCCGTAGGCGAAGAACAGCTTCTCCAGCGCCCGGTCGGCGGGGCCGGCGCCGCCGGTGTAGTTCCTGCGCAGCTCGTCGGTCGGTACGGCCGGCATCGTCCCGCCGAGGTCGAGGCGGACCCGGTCGAACAGGGCGCGGTAGTCGGCGACGTGGGCGCGGCGCAGCCGGGCGTACCCCGCGCCGGCGGCCTCGGCCGCGGCCTTGTCCACGGCCGCGGTCACCCGCTCGTGCGGGTCCTCGCCGCGGTAGGAGGGGTAGGTGCCGGCGTAGTCGGTGCCGGCCGACAGCACCAGCACCGCGCTGTCGGCGCCCTCGACCCGTACGGCGTCGCCCTGGTCGCTGCGGGTGCCGCCGGTCGTGATCACCTGCACCTGCGCCTCGAAACGCATGCCGTTGTCCACCAGCCGCCCCCGGATGGTGAGCCGGCCGCCCGCGGCGGTGACGGTCTTGTCGTCGCGCGGCGAGGTGTGGCGCAGCGTGAACGACACCTGGCCGGGCCGGTCGGCGCCCAGCCGGGCGACGATGACGTTGCCGGGGTTGGAGGCGAAGTACTCGCGCTCGTGCCGGACACCGCCCGCGGTGTAGGCGACGCGGGCCACCGCCTCGGACAGGTCGAGCTCGCGCCGGTAGCCGCTCGCCTCGGCGGCGGGCAGGTCGAGGGGCAGGTCGAGGTGCAGGTCGCCGAAGGTCTGGTAGGCGCCGAAGCCGGTCTTGCGCTGGCCGAGCTTGGCGGCGACCTGCTCGGGGGACATCTTCCCCTCGCGGTCGATCTGCTCCTGGACCTCGGCGATCGCGCCCGGGCGCGGGCCGGCCCAGTTGCCGAAGTCGTAGCCGGGCGAGCCGGGGCCGCCGGTCCACAGCGTCTTCTCGTTGAACTGGATGCGCTCCGACGACACCCCGCCGAAGATCATCGCGCCCAGGGGGCCGTTGCCGATGGGCAGCGCCTGGGTCTCCCAGTCGGTGGCGGGCTCGTCGTACCAGAGAGTCAAGTCATCGGGTGCCTGCATGGTGCTCACTTCGGGTGCGGGGCCGGCGTGCGCGGCCGGCGGCACTGCCTGTGGCCACAGCAGCAGCGACAACGCGGTGACGAGTGCCGTGGCGTGTCGTCGTAACGGGGGGTGTGCCACGCGGGGTCCTCCGATCACATGCGGGCTTCCCCGAAGAGATAACACCGGTAACGCGGCCGTTACAAGGGCGGCATCCGATGTTTTCGCCCACGCACGCCCCGGCGCGGCGCAATGACCTGCGCGGTTGTCTGGACACCCACTGAAGAGATCCGATGTCAGCGCAGGTCGGTCAGGAGGGCGTCGAGGGCCTCGCGGAGGGCGGTGGCGTTGGCTTGGGAGAACCACGTCGTGCGGATGCGCTCATTCGTGCCGCCCGGCGTCTCGTGGTCGGCGGCCAGCCGCTCGAGCGAGCGGGTCTCGTCGGACAGGGAGCGGCCGAGGTCGGCGAACAGGCCCCGTACGTAGCGCTCCGCCTGATCGGGCGCGATGCCGTGGCCGGCCGCCCAGGAGCTGAGCGTGGCCAGGTAGGCGTAGTGGGTGGTGAGGGTGGACGTCAGCGCGGAGAAGACGTTGAAGGCGTCCTCGTCGCCCACCGGCAGCGCCCCGCCCAGCCGGTCGAACAGCGCGTCGGCCACCGGGTGCGGCGGGCAGGTCACCGTGACCGAGCGGCGCTCGCGTACGGGAGGCAGTGGGATGGCGCGCACCAGCGGCGCGTCGGTGGCGAGCAGGCGGCGCAGCTCGGCGAGGGAGACGCCGGCCATCAGGCTGACGACGACGGTGCCGGCGGCTACGGCCAGGCCGGCCAGGGCCTGCCGGTCCTGGGGGCGCACCGCGACGATCAGCACGTCGCAGCCGCCGGCCACCTCCTGGTTGCCGCCGCACACCCGGACGGTGCCGTAGCGGGCGGCCAGTTCGGCGGCCGTGGCCGCGCCGCGCGGTGACAGCAGCACCTCGGGCGGCGGGCCGTCCCCCTCCAGCAGGCCGGTGACGATGGACCGGGCGATCTCGCCGACGCCGATGATGCCGATGCGCACTACTCCTGCTCCTTGCGGTACGGGGGTGATGGGGGTGAGGACCATCATCGCGTACCGCTCGGCCGGAATCAGTCGTCGTCGGTGAAGACCACCTCGCGGCGGCGGCGGATCGCCGGCAGCACCGCCACCACCAGCGCCAGCACCGTCAGGGCGAGCAGAGTCGCCGAGATCGGCCGGGTCACGAACACCGACGCGTCGCCGCGCGAGATGATCAGCGCGCGGCGCAGGTTCTCCTCCAGCAGCGGGCCGAGCACGAAGCCGAGCAGCAGCGGCGCCGGCTCGCAGCCGCACTTGATGAGGACGTAGCCGAGCAGCCCGAACAGCACGATCGCGTACACGTCGAAGGCGTTGAAGCCCAGCGAGTACGTCCCGATCGCCGCGAACAGCACGATCATCGGGAACAGCACCTGGTACGGGATCCGCAACATCCGCACCCACATGCCGATCAGCGGCAGGTTCAGCAGCACCAGCAGCACGTTGCCGATCCACATCGAGGCGATCAGCCCCCAGAACAGCGCCGGCTCCTCGACGATGACGTTCGGGCCCGGCGTGATGCCGTGCACGATGAACGCCCCCACCATCAGCGCCATCACCGGATGGGCGGGCAGCCCCAGCGTCAGCAGCGGGATGAACGAGGTCTGCGCGGCGGCGTTGTTGGCCGACTCGGGCCCCGCCACGCCCTCGATGGCGCCGTGCCCGAACTCCTCCCGCCGCCGCGAGATCCGCTTCTCCACCGCATAAGAGGTGAAGGAGGCCAGCACGTGACCGCCGCCGGGCAGCACGCCGAGCGCCGAGCCCAGGCCGGTGCCGCGCAGGATCGGGCCGGCGATGCGCCGCCAGTCCTCCCGGGTCGGCCACAGGTGCCGCACCCGCGACACGATCGCGGTGCGGGCCTGCCCGCTCTCCAGGTTGCGCAGGATCTCGGCCACGCCGAACATGCCGACGGCCACCGAGACGAAGTCGATCCCTCCGTACAGCTCACGCTGGCCGAGCACGAACCGCGGGGTGCCGGTGTAGAGGTCCTGGCCGACCGTGCCCAGCAGAACGCCGAGCGCGATCATCGCCAGCGCCTTGAGCGCGGTGCCGCGGGCCAGCGCGATCGAGACGATGAGGCCGAGCAGCACCAGCGAGAAGTACTCCGCGGGCCCGAACTGCAGCGCCACCCTGGCCAGCGGCGGCGCGGCGACGGCCAGCACGACGGTGGCGACCGTGCCGGCGATGAACGACCCGATCGCGGCCGTGGCCAGCGCCGGGCCGGCGCGGCCCTGCCGGGCCATCTCGTGGCCGTCGAGCGCGGTGACCGCCGCCGACGACTCGCCGGGCAGGTTGATGAGGATGGCGGTGGTCGAGCCGCCGTACTGGGCGCCGTAATAGATGCCGGCCAGCATGATCAGCGCGGTGACCGGCTCGAACGTGAACGTGATCGGCAGCAGCATCGCCACCGTCGCCGTCGGCCCGATGCCGGGCAGCACGCCGACGGCGGTGCCGAGCAGCACGCCGACGAAGCAGTAGAGGACGTTCTGGATGAGGAGGGCCGTGGAGAAGCCCAGCGCGAGATTGTCGAGAAGGTCCATACCCCAAGATCCGGTTGCGCGTCAGGCGCCCAGCCACGGGCCCACGAGCGGGATCCGCAGCTGCAGTCCGACGACGAAGATGAGGGTGGCGGCCACCGTCAGGCCGGCCGCCACCGCGACGGCCGTCAGCAGCCGTACGCGGCCGGCCAGCGTGGTCAGCAGCGCGGTCACCGCCGCCGTGGGCACGAAGCCGAGCCCGCGTACGGTGAAGCCGAAGAACACCAGCGCGATCGTGATGGCGGCGATGGCCCGCCACGGCACGCCGCCGAAGGTGATCACCTCGCCCGCGATCAGGCCCTTGACCACGATCGCCAGGCCGAGCCCGGCCACGATGACGCCGACCAGCAGCGGGAAGGCGCCGGGCCCCATCCGCAGCGGGCTGCCCAGCTCGTAGCCGAGCGCGCCCGCCGCGAACACGGCGCCGATGACGACGAAGATCGCGCCGGCCAGGACGTCCGGCCAGGAGCGTCGTGCCCGCATGCTCAGCCGGCCTTGACGCCCGCGTCGGCGATGACCTTGGCCCAGGTGCCGAGCTGCTCCTGCAGCTTCGTCCTGTGCGCCTCGGGGGTGGCGGCCTCGGCGGGGACGGGCGCGGTGCCGAGCTTGGCCATCTGGTCGATGACCTTCTGGTCGGCCAGCGCCGTCTTCAACGCCTCCGACAGCTTGCTCACCACGTCGGGCGGGGTGCCCTTGGGGACGTAGAGGCCGTGCCAGACGCTGACCTGCAGCTGCGGCAGCCCGGCCTCGGTCGTGGTGGGCACGTCCGGCAGGCTGCCGACCCGCTCGGGGGTGGTGACGGCGTACACCTTCACCTCTTTGGCGGAGATCTGGCCGCTGGTGTTGGTGGTCTGGTCGCACATGAAGTCGACCTGCCCGCCGACCAGGTCGGTCAGCGCCGGGCCGGTGCCCTCGTACGGGACCTCCTGCAGCTTGACGCCCGCGGCCGTCTGGAACAGCAGCCCGCACAGGTGGGAGGCGGCGCCGATGCCGGCGTTGGCCAGCGTCACCTTGCTCGCGTTGGCCTTCACGTACGTCACCAGGTCCTGCAGCGTGGCGGGCTCGAAGTCCTTGCGCGCCACCACCGTCATCGGCACCTCGGTGACCAGGCCGACCATCTCGAAGCTCTCCAGCGGCTGGTAGCCGAGATCCTGGTAGAGGGCGGGCGCGGTGGACATGCCGATGTGGTGCATGAGCACGGTGTAGCCGTCGGGTTCGGCCCGCGCCACCTCGCCCGCGCCGACCGTGCCGCCGGCGCCCTCCACGTTCTGCACGACGATCTTGCCGCCGAGCTTGGCGCCCATCGGTTCGGCGATCATGCGGGTGACGGTGTCGGTCGGCCCGCCCGCGCTGAACGGCACCACGAACGTGATCGTGCGGTCGGGGTAGGCACCGCCGCCGCTCGCCGTGCCGCCCGTGCCTCCCGCGCCGCCGTTCCCGGCGCAGGCGGAGACGAGCGCCGCCGCGCCGATCACCGCGATCGCCCGCGCGGCGGTCCGGTACCTGCTGGTCCATGTCATATCGCGACCTCCTCGTCAGCGCATGCCCGTGGGTCGTGTGCGTGCGCGGCCCCGCAGACTCTGCGAGGACGCGTCCAGGGGGTGGAGAGGAATGGTTTCTTGAATGCGCCGGATGGGAGAAGAATCGCAAGATTAACGGTTCAACACAAGCGTTGATTTAGGACGTGCCGTGAGCCGGCGGCAGCGCCTTGACGGCGACATCATCCCCGGCGGCGCCCGGCCAGGCAATACGGGACGTGAAACGATCCGGAAACGACTTCCCGCGCTGTCGGCACGGGATTGTGCGGTGCCGCGAACTCTGACAGGCTGCCGAAAGACGCCGACCCGTGGCCGCCTTTCGCCCCGGGGCCAGAAGGGGGACGCAAGAGCCATGCCGCGCCCGTACGAAGCCGAGCCCGCAGCGCCGGCCGGGCCCGCGCCGCGGCGGGTCGGCGGCCTGCTGGCCGCCTACGTCGTCGCCCACGGCATCCTCATCGTGCACGGGCTCGGGCTGGCGCTGGCCGCCGTCATCGTCAACGCCAACCCCGCGCTCGGCGGCCTCAGCGAGCCCGCGCCGTGGGGCTCCATCATCTTCTACGTCGTCAGCAACGTCTTCCTCGCCGCATACAGCGTCGTGGTGATGCGGCTCATCCTCAACAAACGCAAGTCCGCCGTGGTCAACAACGCCGTCTGGGCCATTTCCACGGTCGTCTTCCTGCTCATCTGGTATTTCCTCGGCATGAAGTCACCGCTCGGCGTCGTCATCGATTCGCTGCCCGGCCTCGTCGGCATGGCCTATCTCGCGCGGTCGCGCCGGGTGAAAGAAACCCTCGTCCTTTCCTGAGCCCGGCCCCCCGGAAAACGCGTTGCCCCCGTTCAGGGCCGGATCGTAGGGTTGTGCGCTCGTGGTCACAGTGATGGAACGCGTGCTGCCCGCACGCCTCGGCACAGGTTTTCGATGGTTGCTGGCCTCGAGCTGGCTGACGAATCTCGGCGACGGGCTCGCCGCCGCGGCCGGGCCGCTGCTGATCGCCACGCTCACCCGTGACCCGCTGCTCATCTCGCTGTCGGCCCTGGTCAGCTGGGCGCCGCCGCTGCTGTTCGGCCTGTACGCGGGCGTGCTGTCCGACCGGCACGACCGGCGCACGATCGTCCTCGCCGCCAACGCCGCCCGCGCGGTGGTGCTGGCCGTGCTCGTCGTGTTGCTGCTGACCGGCACCCTCACCGTGACGACGGCGCTCATCGCGCTCGCTTTGCGGTCGGTCGCCGAGGTGTTCGCCGACAACGCCACCTCCACGCTGACGCCCATGCTGGTCGCCCGCGACGACCTGACCGTCGCCAACGCCCGCCTGGGCACCGGGTTCATCACGCTCAACCAGCTCGCCGGGCCGCCCGTCGGCGCGGCGCTGATCGGGCTCGGCCTGACCTGGCCGTTCGCCGGGCAGCTGCTGCTGGTGCTGGGCGGCATGGTGCTGGTCGCGCGGGTCACGCTGCCACCTCACGGCCGCCGCACGCTCGATGCCGCAACAGGCCCCGACCCCGCCGCCGACCCCGCCGCCGGGTCCGGGGGCGGGGTCGGCGGCGGCGTCGTGCGCGAGCTCCTCGACGCCTTCCGGTGGACGATCAGGCACGCCGCCGTCCGCACCCTCGCGCTCACCATCCTGATCTTCAACTTCACCTTCGGCGCCGCCTGGTCCGTGCTCGTCCTCTACACCCAGGAGCAGCTCGGCCTCGGCCCCATCGGCTTCGGCCTGATGACCACCATCAGCGGGATCGGCGGCCTCATCGGCACCAGCCTGTACGGCGCCATCACCCGCAGGGTGAGCCTCGGCGCGCTGATGCGGATCGGGCTGGTCATCGAGACCCTCACCCACCTCGGCCTGGCCCTGACCCACTCGCCGTGGGTCGCCGGCGGCATCTTCCTCGTCTTCGGCGCGCACGCCTTCATCTGGGGCACCACGTCGGTCACCGTCCGCCAGCGCGCCGTCCCCCAGGAGCTGCAGGGCCGGGTGGGCAGCGTCAACACCATCTGCGTCTACTTCGGCCTGGTCGTCGGCTCGCTCATCGGCGGCACCCTGGCCACTCACCTGGGGGTGGCGGCGCCGTTCTGGTTCGCCTTCGCCGGGTCGGCGGCGTTCGTGGTGCTGCTGTGGCGGCAGCTCCTGCACATCGCCCACGACTGAGCGGACGGGCGTGTTCTCAAGCGTGTTCTCAAGCGTGTTCTCAGGCGCGTTTCTCAGGCGCGGAACAGCGCGACGGCGCGGGTGCCGATCTTGAACGAGGTGTCCGGGCGGCGACCGCCGTCCATGGGCACCTTGCGGCCCCGTACCGTCACCGCGAGCACACCGTCCCGCGGCAGCACAGCGGTCAGCGCCTCGACCATGCCGGGGACGCCCGCCGCCGCCCCAGGGCCGCCCCAGTGGGTCTGCTCGCCGTAGGGGACATCGGTGATCACGATGTCAGGCGCGCAGGAGCCCAGCGCCCGCCCGACCTGGCCGGCGTCGAACACGTCCGCCTGGCGGGCCGCGTACGGGACGTCGCCGCCGTCGGTCTCGAGACCGGTGGCGAGCCGGTCGGCGGCCTGGGCCGCGTCGCCGTACGCCGGCTTGCCGAACCGGGCGGAGCGCTCGCGCAGGTCGGCGGCACGAGAGGCCAGCCCGGCCCCGGTCAGCAGGGCGAGGTTGCGCCCGGCCAGATCGACCGCCCGGGGGTCGAGGTCGGAGGCCAGCACCGACGCGATGAGCGGCCGATGCAGCAGCGCCGTCACGGTCAGCAGGTAGCCGCTGCCGCAGCACGGGTCCCACAGAGCGGCCGGCCGTCTGCCGCCGCGCAGGTCCAGCGCCCGCTGAAAGATCTCACTCGCCAGCCGGACCGGGAACGCAGGAAACCCCGGCGCGGAATGCAGCACCGACCCGCTGGCCAAGTCCTGGTAGTCGCGCGGAACGGTCGCGTGCCGGTAGCTCATGGAGACGACCGGCTCTCCCCGCCACGGCACGCGCGGGACCGCTCGACGTCGCTGCGGCGCTGGCGGGAGGTCATGCGGTGCCGGTCCCGCCGGTGCGGCGCTGGCGGGCGGCCTCGTACAGGGTGACGGTGGCGGCGCTGGCGGCGTTGAGCGAGCTGGCGGCGCCGGCCATCGGGATGCGGGCCATGATGTCGCACGCCTGCCGCCACCCCGCGCTCAGCCCGCTGGTCTCGTTGCCGATGACCAGCAGGGCCGGGCCGGTCAGGTCGAGGTCGGCGAGGTCGCGCTCGCCCTTCTCGTCGGTGCCCACCACCGTGAGCGGCAGCCCCCGGGCGCGCAGGCCGTCCACCCAGGCGAGCACCTCGCGGTGCGAGGAGCAGCGCACGACCGGCAGCGCCAGCAGCGACCCGGTGGAGGCCCGCACCGAGCGGGGATCGTAGGGGTCGGCGGCGTGCCCGGTGACGATCAGCCCGGTGCCGCCGAACGCGTCCAGCGACCGGGCCATCGTGCCGATGTTGCCGGGATTGCTCGGCCGGTCGAACACCGCGCCCAGGAAGGCCGGCCCCGCCTTGATGCGCGACAGGTCGTCGTCGGGCAGCTCGGCGACCGCGACCAGCTCGGGAACGTCCTCGTCCTTCTCGCCCAGCTGCCGCAGCAGCTCGGGGGCGGTGGCCACCCGCTCGGCCCCGGCCGTCTCCAGCATCTCCCTGGCCCAGCCCGACAGCGGCCGCTCGGCGTCGAACAGCAGCGCCCGCACCGGCCAGCCGAACTCGACCGCCAGGCTGATCGGCCGCACGCCCTGGACGATGAACTCCCTGGCCCGTTGCCGCTTGTTCCGGTTGCCCAGCAGGGCCTGCCACTGCTGAAAGCGCGCGTTCGCCCGCGTGATGCGTACATGCGCCGGCACCGGCTGCCCCCGATCGATCACGCCGTACAGGATAGGAGCAGTTCCACCGGGCACGACAACTCGATGACCGGGCCGCTGGGCGTGTGGGCGTCAGCGCAGGACGGTGCGCAGCTCGCCGAGGACGTCCTGCATGATGGCGTCGAGCGGGCGCTCCTCGTCGATCCAGCGCAGGAACGCGACCCCGAACACCGTGATGCCCGACTGCGCGGCCAGCGTGGCGGCCGGCTCGCCGACGCCACGCGCGCGCAGCGCCTCGGCGATCGTGGCGGCCAGCGACGCCAGCTTGTGCCGCTCGCGCTCCTGCAGGGCGGGGTTGCGGTCGATGACGTCCTGGCGGGTGCGCGACAGGGGGCGGCGCTCGTCGGGGAACGACGCCGCCGCCGCACGCAGGGCGGCGCTCACCATCTCCAGCGGCGACGCCTGCTCGGGCGCGGCCGCCACGCCCTCGAGGAACGCCTTCTCCAGCAGGTCCTGGCCGTGGAAGAGGGCCTCGCGCTTGTCCTTGAAGTGGCGGAAGAACGTGCGCTCGGTCAGCCCGACCGCCTGCGCGATCTCCGCGGCCGTCGTCTCCTCGTAGCCGCGGGTCGCGAACAGCTCGAGCGCCGCACGCTGCAGTCGTTCGGGGGTTCCCGGTTCCCAACGCACCATGCGCCCGAGTCTAGTGATGACAGCGACCGACATGGGGGTTAAGCTATGTCAGTCACTGACGTCAGTCGCTGACATGGCTTTGCGAGGAGTACACCCATGCACGTTTTCGTCACCGGAGCCACCGGCTGGATCGGCTCGGCCGTCGTCGACGACCTGCTCGCCGCCGGGCACAAGGTCACCGGCCTGGCCAGGTCCGACGCCTCCGCCGCCGCGCTGGAGGCCAAGGGCGCCCACGTCCACCGCGGCGACCTCGACGACCTCGCCGGTCTGCGCGCCGGCGCCGAGGCGGCCGAGGCCGTCATCCACCTGGCCAACAAGCACGACTGGAGCGACCTGGCCGGCACCAACGCCGCCGAGCGCGCCGCCGTCCAGACCCTCTGCGACACCCTCGCAGGCAGCGACCGGCCGTTCCTGCTCGCCTCCGGCATCGCCGGTTTCGCCGACGGGGTGCTCACCGAGGACGTCCCCTCGCCCTTCCACGGCCCCGACTCGCCGCGCGGCGGCACCGAGAGCCTCGCCCTGGAGTACGCGGAACGCGGCGTCCGCGCGGTGAGCCTGCGCTTCGCCCCCACCGTCCACGGCGCCGGCGACCACGGCTTCATCTCCGTCATCGCCGGCGTCGCGCGCGACAAGGGCGTCTCCGGCTACCCGGGCGACGGCGCCAACCGCTGGTCCGCCGTCCACGTCTCCGACGCCGCCCGCCTGGTCACGCTCGCACTCGACAAGGCGCCCGCGGGCAGCCGCGTCCACGCCATCGCCGAGCAGGGCGTCACCACCCGCGAGATCGCCGAGGCCATCGGCCGCGTCTTCGGCCTGCCCGCCGCCTCCATCGACCCGGACGACGTCCCCGGCCACTTCGGCTGGATCGCCGCCTTCTTCTCAGGCGACTTCACCGCCTCCAGCGCCATCACCCAGGACCTGCTCGGCTGGCACCCGACAGGCCCGACCCTCATCGAGGACCTCAACGCCGGCGCGTACGGCCGGCGCTGAACCGGCGGCGCGTCCGGATGGCGCTGCCTGGCACGAGCGGGCAGCCCGCCCGGGCTACCTAGTTCAGGCGCGACGCCGGATCACCAGGTACGCCACTCCCACCAGCGCCACGGCGAGCACCAGATGAACGGCCGTCTCGGTCCACTGCAGCGGCCAGAACGCCAGGTCCGACCGCTCGCGCAGCGCCCGCGCGACGAGTTGCCCGGCCCCCACCAGCAGCACCGACAGCGGCATCGCGATGCGGGTGTGCCGGGTGGCCGCACCGAGTGCGACACCGAGCGCCAGCGCGAGCAGCGACCTGCCGAACGGGACCGGCCCGTGACTCTCGTAGTACGGCCACGCCATGGCCTCACCCCCCACCCCCGGCAGGAACCAGCCCAGCGCCCCGGCCAGGACGGCGGTCGCCGCCACGGCCCCGGCCGCCGCCACCGCGACGATGGCCAGCAGCCAGCGCCCCCTCGACACGCTCTGCGTCCAGGCCAGCTGGTGGGTGCCGGCCTCGAACTCGCGGGCGACCAGCGGCGCACCCCAGATCAGGCAGATCGCGCCGGCCAGGAAGCCCGACAGCTGGAAGGTGAGCCCGGCCAGGCCCGGCTCCAGCCGCTCGGCCGCCACGCCGGCGCCGTACAGCACGAGCAGCGCCGCGATGGCGGCGGCCTGGGCCCGCTGCCCGCGCCAGGCCACCCACAGCAGCCCGCTCACCGGACCTCCTCGGGGTTGCGCAGGTAGTGCAGCACGAGGTCCTCCAGGCCGGTCGCGGGGTGGTCGCGCAGCAGGTCGCCGAAGCCGCCGCACAAACGCACGCGGCCGGCGCCCAGCAGGATCAGGTGATCGCACACCTCGGCCAGGTCGGCCAGGATGTGCGAGGACAGCAGCACGGTGGCGGGCAGATCGCGGACCACGCTCATCACCTCCATGCGGGCCAGCGGGTCCAGCTCGGCCAGCGGCTCGTCCAGCACCACCAGCCCGGCCCGCTTGCCGACGGCCAGCGCCAGCGCGACCAGCGTGCGCCGGCCGCCGGACAGCCGGTCCACGCGCTCGCGCGAGCCGATGCCGTGCCCGGCCAGCAGCGACCGGGCGGCGGCGCCGTCCCAGCGGGGGTTGGTGGCGGCGCCGAAGCGCAGCAGGTCGGCGACGCTCCAGCGGCGGTAGAGCGGCTTGTCCTGCGCCACGAACGCGACCGCCGCCGGCTCCAGCGGCCCGCCGAAGATCTCGATCCGGCCGGTGGTGGGCTCCAGCAGGCCCGCCACCAGGTTCAGCAGCGTCGACTTGCCCGCTCCGTTGGGCCCGACCAGCGCCGCCCTGGCTCCGTCCGGCACCGTGACGCTCGCCTCGCGCAGCGCCCACCGCCGCCCATGACGTCTGCCCAGGTCGTGCGTCTCCAGCGCGTTCACCGCTCCTCCCGTTCGGTCAGCTCGTGCAGGCGGCGGAGCAGTGCCAGGGCCGGCCAGGCGGCGATCAGCCGGTCCGTGGCGAACAGGACCACCCTCCGCGTCACCAGCCGGCCGCCATACCAGGTCGGCGGCGCCGCCACCGCCCGCGCCCGGGCGGCGCGCGACGGCGCCGGCCGGTCCATCACGTCCCGCGCCGGCAGGCGCGGCTCCTCGGTCTCGATCATCTCGTCCTCCCGTCACCCAGCACAGTCGGGCGAGCGGCACGAACGGTTCGCGCCAGGGGAGGACCCGGCGGCCTGGTCAGGTCGGCGTGGACGTCGTTCGCCGCCACCGGCGACCCCGGAAGGCCCGCCTACGGGCCGGACGAGCGGCTCACCCGCACCTTCGCACCCACCCTCGCCCCGTACGGGCACGAGGCGTCCAGACGCCTCCGGGCCGGCCCCGTCCGACCTAGGAGCGGTCAGGGGAGGGTCAGGTCCTGCAAGCCGACCACGCGCAGCAGCTGCAGCCGCTCGTGTGCCTCGGTGCCCGGACGGGCGGTGTGCACGATCAGCCGCTGGTCGTGCTCGGGGCTCAGCATCACCTCGCAGTCCAGCTCCAGCAGGCCGACCACCGGGTGGGCGAACAGCTTGGTGTCGCTGCGGCGTACGGCTACCTCATGATCGTCCCACAGCGCGGCGAACTCCTTGCTGCGAGCGCGCAACCGGCGCACCAGCTCGGCCGCCCGCGCGTTGTCCGGGCGGCGGGCGCAGGTGGCGCGCAGATCCGCCACAGCCGTCCGCGCCGCCCGATCACGCTCCTCGGGCGGGAACAGCTCACGCGCGGCGGGCACGGTGAAGAAGCGCCAGACGAGGTTGCGCTCCGCCACCGGCAGGGCGGACACGTCGCCGTGCAGCGCCTTGCCCATCGCGTTCTGCGCCAGCACGTCGCCCAGATCGTTGACCACCTGCGCCGGCGTGTCCACCAGCCGGTCGAGGATGAGCAGCAGGCCCGGACGCACATGCTCGGTGGCCGGCCGGTCGCGCGGCGGCTCCTCACCGGCCAGGAAGAACAGGTGGTCACGCTCGTCCCGCGACAGCCGCAGCGCGCGGGCCACGGCGGCGAGCATCTGGCGCGACGGCCGCGACCCCCTGGCCTGCTCCAGCCGCGTGTAGTGGTCGGTGGACATGCCGGCCAGCTGCGCCACCTCCTCGCGGCGCAGCCCCGGCGTGCGGCGCCGCGCGCCCCGCGACAGGCCCACGTCGGCGGGCATCAGCCGGGTACGGCGCTGGCGCAGGAAGTCGGCCAGCTCAGCTCTGTCCACCCCTCCACCATGCCCGATGCCGTGGTGGCGTAGCCAGGGACGGCGCGTCCCCGGATAAGGACGTCTCTTCCGCCGCCGCCCGGCCCGCCCCAAAGTGGATCCCGGTTCATCCACCGGAAGAAAAGGTTCGTCATGCAGTACCGCACGCTCGGCCGTACCGGCATCAAGGTCAGCTCGTACGGGCTCGGCGCCCTGATGTTCGCCACCTCCGTCGGCAACCCGGACCCGGCCGAGTCCGTCCGCGTCATCCACAAGGCACTCGACGCCGGCATCAACCTCATCGACACCGCCGACGCCTACGGCGACTCCGAAGAGGTCGTCGGCAGGGCGCTCCAGGGGCGGCGCGACGACGTCGTGCTCGCCACCAAGTACGGCCGCCCCATGGGCGAGGACCCCAACCGGCAGGGGGCCTCCCGCCGCTGGATCCGCACCGCCGTCGAGAACTCCCTGCGCCGCCTCGGCACCGACCACATCGACCTCTACCAGCTGCACGTCCCCGACCCCAGCACCCCCATCGAGGAGACGCTGTCGGCGCTCACCGACCTCATCCGCGAGGGCAAGATCCGCGCGATCGGCACCTCCAACATGCCCGCCTCCGACCTGGTCGAGGCCCAGTGGGTGGCCGAGCGGCGCGGCCTGGCCCGCTTCCACACCGAGCAGCCGCCGTACTCGCTGCTCAACCGCGCCGCCGAACGCGAGGTGCTGCCCGTCGCGCAGCGCCACCAGCTGGGCGTCCTGGTGTGGGGGCCGCTCGGGCAGGGCCTGCTGACCGGCCGCGTCCGCCGCGGCCGGCCCAACGAGCTGCGCCGCGCCGGCGTCTTCAAGCACCTCAACGACGAGCGCCGCATCGAGGCGGCCGAGCGGTTCGCCGAGCTGGCCGGCGAGGTCGGCCTGCCGCTCCACCACCTGGCGCTGGCGTTCGTGACCGCACACCCCGGCGTGAGCGCCGCGATGGTCGGCGCGCGCACCATGGCCCACCTCGACGACCTGCTCGCCGGCCTGGACGTACGGCTCAGCGCCGACGTGCTCGACCGCATCGACGAGATCGTCCCGCCGGGCACCGACGTCGGCACGCTCGACCAGGCCTACCAGCCGCCCGCCCTCCGGCAGCCGTCCTTGCGCCGCCGCGCGGCCTGAGCCGGTCAGGGTCGCTGGCGGGCCGAGAGCGCGCCGAGAGCCGCGGCGATGAGGGGGAGGCCGATCACGATCGCCGCGATCATGAGCCAGGGCGTCTCGAACGGGACCCGCGGCGGGTCCTCCCACGAGAGGCTCGCCGTCAACGGCCACAGCAGCAACATCCCGGCGGAGCAACCGGCGACCGCGCCGAGCACCGTGCCGCACAAGGCGGTCACTCCCGCGCGGGCGGCGCAGAACCACCGGAAG
Source organism: Nonomuraea sp. NPDC049419 (assembly GCF_040676995.1). Lineage (NCBI taxonomy): Bacteria > Bacillati > Actinomycetota > Actinomycetes > Streptosporangiales > Streptosporangiaceae > Nonomuraea > Nonomuraea sp. NPDC049419. The sequence goes on from NZ_JBFAQB010000018.1 coordinate 72,459, forward strand.
GCGATGCCGGTCCGCCGCATGACGCGGGCCTGGCGGACGGTGGCCGCCGCGCCGAAGCCGGCCGCCAGCGCGCACGCGATCGCGGCGAGCAGCGACGCGGCGGCGAAGGGCGCCCAGCCCATGGGCGCCTGGAAGCCGCGCTCGACGTGGACCTCCGCGAGCTCGTCGTCCAGCCTGTCGTCGAGACGCCGCTGCGCGTCGGGCGTGGCACGGTGGACGGCGGGGTCGACGAACAGCTCGCTCGTGGCCAGGGGGTAGCCGAGATCGCGGACGAGCTGCGAGGGGACGAAGATCGTTTCCACGCTCGGTTCCGTGGCCCGCACGAGGAGCGCGGGGACGGTTCTGGTCTGCGTGCTCTCGTCGTTCTGGTTGAGCTTGTAGCCGATGGTCACCGAGTCGACCGGCACGTCGGCTGACGTGATCACCACCGGCGTGCCCTCGTCGTAGGGCGTCGACGGGTCGCCTGTGAGGTAGCGCAGGAGCTTCTCATCACCGATGGCCTGAACAGGGAAGAAGGCGTCCTCAGGAATCGCCACGTTCTCCGCTCCGGCGTGGAAGAACCAGCCGATCTCCGCGATGGCCTCGCTCTGGACGATCGGCACGCCCGGCAGCGCCCGCTCCATCGCCGCTCGGACGGTGGCGGTGTCCGCGTCCGAGAAGGGTCCCAGCACCGGGGGATTCGGGCGGACCAGCAAGGTGCCCGGCTTGCCCAAGGGGACGTACTGGGCTCTGCTCTGCGTCGTCTGGCCGGCCGCGACCACCGTCACCCCGGCGCCGGCGGCGGTGGCCATCATGGTCAGCGTGATGGCCACCGCCGCCACGGCCCGCCGCTGGGCAAGGTCGCGGACGGCCAGGCGTAAGGGCACCGGCAGGCGTTCCGCCGGCGGGCCGAGGAGCTCCAGCAGCCGCGAAGACAGCGGGCCGAGACCGGCGACGAGCAGCCCCGCACCGAGGGCGGTCCTCAGCAACATCCCGATGAACTCGAGTACGCCGAAGCGGGAATCCTCACGCGCCAGCCACGCGCCGAGCCCCATGAGGCACACGCCCGCCGACGAGACGAGCAGCCCCAGGACGACGGCCCTCCGGCGGATCCGCTCGTGGCGGTGACGCGGAGCGGTGAACAGCGCGGCAGGAACGGCCAGCGCCGCGATCATCAGCGGAAGAGCCACGAAGAGGACGAACCCCATCACCGTGGCGAGGTGAAGCGCAAGATCGAAAGGCATGGCGGAATGGTAGTGGCGGGCCGGCCGAAAGGCCGGGCAGGCGTCTCCGGCCGCCGGCGGCCACCAATGCGGCCGGCCGCACCCGCCACCCCGAACGGCGAGCCTCACGGACGGTGACGAAAGGCTGCTTATAGTGTCGATCTCCGGGGTCCGGGCAGGGGTGAAGAGACGACATGAGCGGCACGGTCACAGTGCTGGGCGCGATCGACCAGGAGTACCTGTTCCAGGCGCGGCAGATGCAGGCGCTGTCGCTCGCCGTGCACATCCCGCTGGTGTGCTTCGGCATCGCCTTCCCCGCCATGGTGCTGTTCTGCGAATGGCGCCACCTGCGCGGCGGTGACCCGCTGTATCGCACGCTGGCCCGGCGCTGGGCCAAGGTGATGCTGGCGCTGTTCGCGATCGGCGTGGTCACCGGGACGATCCTCAGCTTCGAGCTGGGCCTGCTGTGGCCCGCCTGGATGGCGCGCTTCGGCGAGGTGTTCGGGCTGGGGTTCACGCTGGAGGGCTTCTCGTTCTTCACCGAGGCGATCTTCATCGCGATCTACGTCTACGGCTGGGACCGGCTGCGCCCGCTGCCGCACTTCCTGTCCGGCATCCCCGTGGCGCTCGCGGGTGTCGCAGGCTCGCTGTTCGTCATCTCCGTCAACGGCTGGATGAACCACCCGGCCGGCTTCACCCTGCGCGACGGCCGGGTGACCGATGCCAGGCCGTGGGAGGCGCTGTTCGGCAACGGGTTCTTCTGGCACGAGTTCGTCCACATGTACGTCGCCGCGTTCGTCGTCGCCGGGTTCCTGGTCGCCGTCCCGTACGCGTGGGGCTTCCTGCGCGGCCGCCGCGACCGCTACCGGCGCACCGCGCTGACGATCGCGCTGTCGGCGGCGGCGGTCGCCGCGCCCGTGCAGGTGATCGTCGGCGACTGGGCCGCCCGCGAGGTCGCCCAGCACCAGCCCGTCAAGCTGGCCGCGCTGGAGGGGCTCGGCCGCACCACCAGCGGGGCCCCCGAGCACCTGCTCGGCTGGTACGACGGCGAGGAGGTCAGGTACGGCGTCGCCATCCCGCGCCTGCTGTCGCTGCTGGCCTTCCACGACCCCGACGCCACCGTGACCGGCCTGAACGCCGTGCCGGTGGCCGACCAGCCGCCGGTCAACGTCGTCCGGCTGGCCTTCCAGGCCATGGTCGGCATCGGCCTGCTGCTCGCCCTCATCAGCGTCATCCACCTCTACACCAGGCTGCGGCACGGCCGATTGCCCCGCTCACGCTGGTTCTACCGCGCGGTCGTCGCCGCGGGCCCCCTGGCGGTGGTCGCGCTCATCTGCGGCTGGGTCACCACCGAGGTCGGCCGCCAGCCCTGGATCGTGTACGGCGTCATGCGGACGAGCCAGGCCGTCACCGGCGCGCCCGGCATCCCGCTCGGCTACGGCACCCTCATCGTGGTCTATCTGGGGCTGGCCTGCGGCGTCGCGTGGTTGCTGCACCGCTTCAGCCGCGTCCCGATCGAGGCGGACCACCATGACTGAGCTGCCGATGATCTTCATCCTGGCCGGCCTGGCCGCCTACACCGTGCTCGCCGGCGCGGACTTCGGCGCCGGCCTCTGGACGCTGCTGGCCGGCCGGGGCGAGACCGGGCATCAGGCGATGAGGCACCACGCCAGGCACGCCATGGGGCCGGTCTGGGAGGCCAACCACGTCTGGCTGATCTTCGTGCTGGTGGTGTGCTGGACGGCGTACCCGGTGGCGTTCGGGTCGATCACCTCGACGCTGGCGGTGCCGTTGTTCGCCGCCGCGGTCGGCATCATCCTGCGCGGCGCCGCGTACGCGCTGCGCGGCCGGCTCGACGGCGCGCCCGGCGAGCGGCCGATCGAGTACCTGTTCGCGCTCTCCTCGATCCTGACCCCGTTCGCGCTGGGCACGGTCGCGGGCGCGATCGCCACGGGACGCGTCCCGGTGGGCAACGCCGCGGGCGACCTGGTCACCAGCTGGCTGAACCCCACCTCGCTGCTCATCGGCGCGCTCGCCGTCGCCGCCGGCGGCTACCTGGCCGCCGTCTACCTCGCCGCCGACGCCCGCAGGACCGGCTCGCCGCGCCTGGAGCACGACTTCCGCGTCCGCGCGCTCGCGGCGGGCGGCTGCGCCGGGGCGCTGGCGCTGGCCGGGCTCATCGTGGCCCGCTTCGACGCGCCCGCGCTGTTCACCGGGCTGACCACCGGCGCCGGTGCCGTCATGGTCGCTCTTTCCGGGCTGGCCGGCATCGCGACCCTGCTGCTGGTGTGGCGCGAACGCTTCGAGCCGGCCCGCGCGTCGGCCGCGCTCGCGGTGGCGGCGGTCATCGCCGGGTGGGCGCTGGCGCAGCGGCCCCGCTTCCTGCCCGGCCTCACGCTCGACCAGGCCGCCGCAGGGACGCCGACACTGCGGGCGATCGTCGTCGCGGTCGCGGCGGGCGCGGTCGTGCTGCTGCCCTCGCTGATCCTGCTGTTCCGGCTGTTCCTGCGCGGCGACCTCGACCACGGCGCCCCGGGCGAGGCCGAGCGCCGCACCGGGTTCGCCGCCGAGCGCCGCGCGGGCCGCCGCCGGCTCGGCGGGTTCGCCGTCGTCACCCTGTCCGCGGGCCTGGCGCTCGCCCTCCTCGCCGAGCCCGGCCTGCTGCTCGGGCTCGGCGTCGGGTGTCTCATCGCGGGGGCCGTGGCGACGTTCGCCCTCGCCACCGCGGAGCCGGAGCGGCCGTGAGTCAGTGCGGGTCCTGCCGGGTCACGGCGAGCCTGACGGCCCAGTAGCCCGCGCCGTACATGGCCGGCCCGAGCAGGATGAAGCCGCCCGCCACGGGGTAGCGCGGCCCAGGCTCCATGTACGTCGCCAGGAACCAGCTGTGGCGCAACGTGCCGCCGGCCACGAAGAAGGCGGCGACGATGCCCTGGGGCACCAGCGGGACGGGTTCGACGGCCAGGACCTGCTGACCGAGGGGCAAGTCGCCGTCCTGCCGCCCGGCCCCCCGCTCGCCGCCGCCTCCAGGAGGCCGGATAGGCCGCTCACGAGAGCCCGTGAAAGCGAGGGGCGGCTGTGGACTATACCCACTGACACAGCCCACCTCGTCGAGAGGCGATTGATGACCAGGCCCCCCACGTGACGGCCCCCCACCAGCTGGACGACTCCACCGAGCTGCTGCTCTCCGCCACAGACCCGGAACGCTTCGCGGCGATCTTCGATGCGCGCTTCGCCGAGATCCACCGCTACGTCGCGAGCCGGCTGGGCGCGAGCGCCGCCGAGGACGTCGTCTCCGACATCTTCCTCACCGCGTTCCGCAACAGGTCAGGCTACGACCCCGCCCGCGGCAGCGTCAGGACCTGGCTGTACGGCATCGCGACCAATCAGATCAGCACCCAGCGCCGCGCCGAGCTGCGCGCCCTGCGCGCGATGGCCCGCAAGACGCCCGACCCCGCCGCGGAAGGGCCCGAGCACCGGGTCGTCACCCGCGTCACCGCCCAGGGCTTACAGCCGGCCATCGCCAAGGCCATCGCCGGGCTCAACGACGGCGACCGTGACGTGCTGCTGCTCGTGGCCCTGGCCGAGCTGAGCCACGACGAGGTCGCCGCCGCGCTCGGCATCCCGTACGGGACCGTCGGATCCCGCCTGAACCGCGCGCGCAAGAAGCTGCGCGCGGCACTCGGCGACGCCAACCCCCTGCACGACTCGGAAAGGAGCTCCGGCCATGGATGACCTGACGATGGTGCGCGAAGCGTACGGCGAGATCGAGCCCGACCCGCGCCTCCAGCAGCGCATCAGGGCCCGGCTCGCCCTGGAGGCGCAGGCGGGCGGCGCGGCCGTGGTCCGCGCCCGTCCCCGGTGGGGCAGGCGGGCCGTGGGGCTGGGAGCCGCCGCCGCGGTCGCCGTGGCGCTCACCGTGACGGTCACCGGCACCGATTCGCCGGGCGTGGACAAGGGGCTCTCGGCCAGGACGATCCTGCTCGCCGCCGCGGAGCGGAGCGCGGCGGAGCCGGAGGGGCGGTTCCGGCGCGTCCACGTCGTGGAGTCGCGCCCGGTCCCGGTTGACGGGGCAGAGCCGTACTTGGTGCTCGTCTCGTACGAGATGGACTCCTGGCACCCCCGCGAGCCGGACGGCACCGCCACCAGCTTCCGTCGGACGCTGCCGGCACGCCCGCTGACGTCGCGTGACAGGCAGGCGTGGGAACGGGCGGGCTCGCCCACGTCCTTCGTCCGGCGCGACGGCCGATGGGTGCCCGGCGACGATCCCGCCGGCACCGGCTGGCAGGAGCAGCGGATGACCCCTGAGGACGGTGATCGGGCGGTCCAGCGGATCTGCGCCCAGAACTCGGACCCCAAGGGCTGCGAGCAGAAGGCCGCCAAGGCCCGCGCCGAGGCCCCCGCCAGGGCCGCCGAACGTGCGCGGACGGCCGCCGACCCGAGCCGGTTCGAGGAGCTGCTCTTCCCGCCGGGCATCGAGAACCGCGGCGCGGCGGACAAGCTGCGGCGGGGCGTCAGCTTCCTGCTGTACGAGGCGCCCTCCGCCGAGATCAGGGCCGCCACGTTCCGCCTGCTCGCCGACCTGCCCGGCGTGACGGCCTCCCACGGAGACGGCGGGATCGCGATCACCGCCGAGGGCGAGCTCGAAGGCATCGCCTACACGTACACGATGGTGCTCGACCCGACGACCTACCGGCTCAAGGGCAGCAGCGAGGTCGTCAAGGACGGGTCGTTCCGCGGCCTGGGGCCCGGCAGTCCCTTGGCGCAGCTCGTCGTCAAGTCGGCGGGCTGGACCGACGAACAGCCCCACCACGACTGACCGCCCCGGGGCTGACGGTCCCAGGCTGACCGCCTCGCGACCGACCGCTCTGCGGCCCGCCACACCGCAGCGCTCGCGCGCACCGTTCACCCGGCAGGGGTCTCGTCGCCGGTCGGCAGCACGCCCTTGCCCGGGTGGCCCCCGGGCAACAGCGGGGCCTTGCCCAGGAGCCAGTCGGCCAGGTGGTCGCGTTCGACGAGGATCAGGGGCTCGCGCGCGCCCAACGCCTCCTGCCTGGCCTGGCGGGTGAGGGTGCTGGTGGTGACCAGGACGCCGGTGTGGCCGGCGAAGGCGTTGGCCAGCGCGCCCAGGAAGTTGCGCACGTCGGGTGCGCCGACCGTCTTGGCGTACCGCTTGCACTGGACGGCGATCCGGCCGTGCCCGGGGGCGACGGCGGTGATGTCGACCCCGCCGTCGCCGGCGCCGCCGCGCTCGCGGACCTGGCGGAACCCGTCGGCGATCATCCGCTCGGCGACGAGGTGCTCGAACGCGCGCCCCGTCATCCGATCGACGCGCTCCAGCTCGGCGTTGGCGGCCAGGAACCGCCGCCGCTCCGCCTCGATCATCCGGTGCCGCAGCACGAGCCCGCCGACGAACAGCACCGCCAGCAGGCACCCGATCGCCGCCGCCCAGCCGGGATGCTCGCCGGCGAACCACACGACCGCGACGCTGAGCGCGCCCGCCGCCGCGATCAGGCCCTGCCGCCGCCCCGCGCGCCGCCTCCCTCGCTTGGAGCCCCTCGCCATGGCGCCTCCCCGTACCAGAGTGGTGTCCAAGGCGATTGTGCGCGGCGGGACCGACAGAACTCGCCGAGAGCCGGGCTCGTCTTCGTCCTCAGCGCCAGCCGAGTGCGGGGGCGACGTGGGTCAGCACCGAGGACAGCAGGTGGGCGTTGTAGTCGACGCCGAGCTGGCTGGGCACGGTCAGCAGGAGCGTGTCGGCGGCGGCGATGGCCTCGTCGCCGGCCAGCTCCTTGACCAGCACGTCGGGCTCGGCGGCGTACGTGCGCCCGAAGATGGCCCTGGTGGTGGCGTCGATGAAGCCGACCTGGTCGGAGCTGGTGCGCTCGTGCCCGAAGTACGCGCGGTCGGTGTCGTTCACGATCGGCATGATCGACCGGCTCACCGACACGCGCGGCTCGCCCTCGTGCCCGGCCTCCTTCCACGCCTCCCGGTAAGCCTGGATCTGCTCGGCCTGCTGGACGTGGAACGGCTTGCCGTTCTCGTCGTCCTTGAGCGTGGAGCTCATGAGGTGCATGCCGAGCTCGGCGGCCCAGCGCGCGGTGGCGTTCGAGCTGGAGCCCCACCAGATGCGCCGCCGCAGCCCCTCCGAGTGCGGTTCGAGGCGCAGCAGGCCCGGCGGGTTGGGGAACATCGGCCGCGGGTTCGGCTCGGCGAACCCCTCGCCCTCCAGCATCTTCAGGAACACCTCGGCGTGCCGGCGGGCCATGTCCGCCTCGTTCTCGCCCTCGGCGGGCGCGTAGCCGAAGTAGCGCCAGCCGTCGATGACCTGCTCGGGTGATCCGCGGCTGATGCCGAGCTGCAGCCGCCCGCCCGCGATCAGGTCGGCGGCGCCCGCGTCTTCCGCCATGTAGAGCGGGTTCTCGTAGCGCATGTCGATGACGCCCGTGCCGATCTCGATCCGGCTGGTCCGCGCGCCGACGGCGGCCAGCAGCGGGAACGGGCTGGCGAGCTGCTGGGCGAAGTGATGCACCCGGAAGTAGGCGCCGTCGGCACCGAGCTCCTCGGCGGCCACCGCCAGCTCGATGGACTGCAGCAGGGTGTCGGACGCGCTGCGCGCCTTCGAGTACGGCGACGACGACCAATGCCCGAAGCTCAGGAAACCGATCCTTTTCATGCGCACTTCAACCTTCCCCTCGGCAAAGACATTCCGTCCGCGACCTGACCCGGCACCTCGGTCTGGGGCAGGGCTCGATCTACGCCGCCTTCGGCGACAAGGACGGCCTCTACCGGGCCGCGCTCGAGCACTATCGCACCACGTACGCGACCGCCGCCCTGCGCACGCTCGAACGCGAGTCCGACGTCCGCGCGGCCGTCCGCGCGCTGCTGACCGAGCGGGTCCGCGTCGCCGTCGAGGGCGGGGACCGGGGCTGCCTGCTCATCAACGCCGCGACCGAGCGCCTGCCGCACGACCAGCCGACCCGCCGCATCGTCCGCGACGTGCTGGCCGCCAACCAGGACGCGCTGGCCACCCTGCTGCGCGCGGCGGCCGAGCGCGGCGAGCTGCCGTCGTTGTCCCCGACCTGCGCGGGCTCGGCGACTCCGCCCGCCCCGCCGGCGGCTACGACTCCGCCACCATGAGCGACGACATCGCCGCCCTCATGGCCCACCTCGGCTTCTACTTCCAGCCCGACGTGCCCGAGATGCTCATCGCCGGGCACGAGCGCGAGCTGATCACGTACATGATCAAGAACGAGCGCAGCAGGCCCGACAGCGCCACCCCCGACGCCATCGAGGAGTACGTGCGCTGCTACTCCATGCCCGGCGGCATCCGCGCGATGCTCGCGATCTACCGGGCCATGCTCGTGGACGCCGAGCAGAACCGGCAGGCGGCGCGGCGCAGGCTCGACATCCCCGTGCTGGCGCTCGGCGGCTCCGCCTTCATCGGCGAGCGGAACGAGACCCAGCTGCGGACGTTCGCCGACGACGTCACCGGGCACGTCTTCGACGCCGGGCACGACCTCGCCGAGGAGGTGCCCGACGAGATGGCCGGCGTGGTGCTGCCCTTCCTGGCCTCGGCGGGGTGGTGAGGTCAGCTCCAGTGACGGTCGCCGAGCAGCGTCGCCTCGGCGCCGCCGTCGGCGAAGACGATCTGGCCGGTGACGAACCTGTTGGCCGGCCCGGCGAGCCAGCAGATCAGCTCGGCGACCCACTCGGGCCGCCCGGGGAAGCCGCCGTAGGGCTGCGGCGCCACGGCCTCCACGGCGCGGCGCACCTCGTCGTTCTCCGTGATGTACGCGGCGGCGGGCGTGTCCACGACGCCCGGCGCGACGGCGTTGAGCGCGATGCCGGCTCCAGCCCACGCGGGTGAGGGCGCGGCCCTGCGCACCCAGCCGTTCAGCGCCCGCTTGGCGATGCCGTAGGCGCCGGACGGGCCGCCCATGTCCGGCTCGGCGCGCAGCAGGGCGAGCGCGGCGTCCTCGTCCCCGTCGAGGCACGCCTTCATGATGCGCTCGTCCGCGGGCTCCAGCGAGGACGTGGACGACACCGCCACGGCTCTGGGCGCCGCGCTGCGCGCCAGCAGCGGGCGCAGCCCTTCGAGCGTCGCGACCGCGCCGAAGAAGTTCGTCTCCAGCAGCCCCGTCTTACCGCCGCCCGCCACGGCGAGCACGGCGTCGATCGGCCCGCGCGCGCTCACCTGCTCGACCAGCGACCGCCGCCCCTCGGGGGCGGACAGGTCGGCGCGGACGTCGGCGCCGCCGAGGTCGCAGCCGATCACGGTGGCGCCGCGCTCGCGCAGCAGGGCCGCGGTCGCGGCGCCGATGCCCGACGCCGAGCCGGTGACGACGTACGTCCGCCCGGCATGTTCTGTAGTGGTCATCGTTCTGCCTTGTCTGCTCGTGTGCTGCGGTCGAAGTGCTCGACCAGCTCGTCGGCGCAGAGGCCGGGGTCCATGCCGCCGGCGATGAGCGGGGCCACGCCGTCGATCGAGGCGCGCAGCGCCGCCGCCATGACCCGCACGTCGAACGGGCGGAACACGCCGGTGCGTCGGCCCTCTTCGAGCAGCCTGGCCAGCCGGTGCCGGGAGTCGACGTCGTGGTGCTCGTAGTCGCCGAGGCCGCCGTTCAGCAGGATCTGCCGCAGTGCCTCCACCTCCTGGGGGTGGTCGGCGATGAACCGCACGTTCGCCCTGATGACGGCGGCGAGCAGCTCGCGGGCGCCGGTCACGCCGTCCAGCGCGGCCAGCATGTAGCGCTCGCTGTCGGCCACGATCTGGTCGGCCACGGCCGCGAGCAGCTCGTCCTTGCCGGAGAAGTGGTAGGTGATCAGCCGCTTGCTGCTCAGCCCGGCCTCGGTGCAGATCGCCTCGAAGGTCGTCGCCCGGTAGCCGCGCTCGGCCAGCAGGGTGACGGCGGTGCGGGTGATCTGCTCCTTGCGCGCCGCCGTCGCCGCCTGGCGTTTATCCATGCGGATAACGTTATCCCCATGGATAAACGTACGTCAACCGGTCGGCAGGCCCACGGCGTTGGCGGCGTCCGCCTCGAAGTACTCCGTGGTGGCATAGGGGCCGACGTGCCGCTCGACGAAGCTCCTGACGCCGTCCACGGAGTCGTGGACGATGACGTTCACCGCCTTCGTGCCGTCGGCGCCGGCGACTGCCACCGTCCATGCCGCGCCGCGCGGGAGCTGCCCGTACGCCGACTTCAGCGCGTCCCAGAACCGGTCGCCGTCGCTGACCGTGGAGACCGCCACCACGTGCACGCCCGCGCCCTTGTCCGGCGCTCGCGGGAAGACCCGGCAATTCGCGTGCAGGTACTGCGGGACGCCGTCGCGGACGTCGAAAAAGGCAATGGTCCAGGGATCCTCGACCGGGTCGATGACCAGGAAGTGCGTGTCGTCGATGGGGAGCAGCTCGCAGGTGCGGTGCTCAGGCTCGCGGGTGGGCACCGGGTTCGGCGTGTACGTCAGGCGCGGCTGCCCGTCCTCCGCCGAGACGGTGTAGCGGGTGCCGGGGCGCTCGTAGACGCCCTCGTACCGTGCTGGACCTGTCGTCGTCGTACGGGGCGGCTCCGGGATGGTGGGGCCGCCCAGCTCGGGGAGGATGGCGTCGCACACCTCCCTGAAGAACGCCTCCCGCGGGCCGGCGTTGGTCAGCAGCACCAGGGCGAGGCCCGCGTCCGGGAGCATGCGCAGCCGGGCGCTGTGGCCGACGGTGCTGCCGTCGTGCCCGTAGACCGTCCGGCCGTGCCAGTCGCTCACCATGAGGCCGAGTGCCCATTCCGGCCCGAATCCGTACGCGTCGGGCACGGGGACGCGCGACTCCAGCATCGTCGTGATGGCCTGCTCCGACAGGATGCGGGTGCCGTCCGGCGCCCTGCCGCCGTCGAGCAGGACGTGCGCCATCGTCAGCACGTCCCTGGCGGTCGAGCTGATGCCGCCGCCGGGGCCGAACGCGCGCGGCAGCCGGGGCACGGGCGAGATCACGGGGCCGTCGGGGCCGACCAGGTGGCCCGTCGTGGCGCGGTCCGGGTCGGCCGGCCCGGTGCTGGTGCCGGTCAGACCCAGGGGAGTGAAGAGGCGGCGCCGCATGATGGCGTCCCACCGCTCGCCGTCGATCACCTCCATGACGCGGGCGAGGATCGCGTACCCGAGGGCGGCGCTGTAGCCGTGGGTGTGGCCCAGGGGGAAGACCTGGGGGGCTCCGGCGATGTTCGCGACCATGCGTTCGTAGACGTCGTCGTCCTCGCCCGGGTCGCCGTACGCCTCCTCGATGCCGTTCGTGTGGTTGAGGAGATGGCGGGGGGTGAGGGTGGCGCTCACCTCCGGGTCGGCGACCCGGAAGGCGGGCAGGTGAGTGCGTACCGGCTCGTCCAGGTCGGCCTTGCCTTCGTCGACGAGCTGCATGAAGGCGAGGGCGGTCCAGGTCTTCGTCATGGAACCGCACTGGTAGACGGTGTCGGGCCGCGCAGGCTCGCGGGTCACCGCGTTCCGTACGCCGGCCGCGAGGTCGGTGATCTGCCCGTCCTGCCAGACGCCGATCGCGGCGCTCGGGATCCGGTAGTCGGCGAGGAGCTCTTCGACCCTCGCCCGCACGCTGTTCCACATGGAGGTTTCTCCTTTCGAGATGGGGAAAGGCTACGTTGCGTTTTCTCTCCTATGAATCCAAATAGGCCGTTTTCCGAGAATCGTTGCAGCGGTGCTGCTGGTAAATGCAATTCCGACACTGGCGTCGTTGCAATGTAAGGTGAGTGAACGCAAGGGAGGAGGAACCTCGATGGCCGGAGGCAGGCTGACCCACGACGACCGCAGGAACATCGCCGCCTGGCTGGCCGACGGCCTCGAATACGCCGAGATGGGGCGGCGGCTCGGCAGGGCGACCTCCACCGTCACCCGTGAGGTGGCCCGCAACGGCGGCCCGTCCGGCTACGACCCTGATTCCGCCCAGCAGGACACCGAGCGGCGCACCCGGCGGCCAGGAAGGCGTCCCGTCGCCGCGCCCGACGTGCGGCAGAGCGAGGCGGCGCGGCGCTTCGCCGACGAGTTCGCCGTCCTGCTGGCCGGCACCGGTCTGCCCCGGATGGCCTCCCGGGTGTTCGTCGGCCTGCTCCTCACCGACTCCGGCAGCCTGACCTCCGCCGATCTCGTCCGCCGGTTACGGGTCAGCCCGGCCTCGGTGTCCAAGGCGATCGGCTACCTCGAAGCGGTCGAGCTGGTCGAACGCGGTCAGGACCCGGGCGGGCGCCGCGAGCGCTACCGGGTGGCCGACGACGTCTGGCACCGCGTCTGGCGCGCCGACACCGGCGCCCACGCCCGCGTCGCCGAGGCCGCACAACGCGGAACGCACCTGCTCGGCCCCGAAACCCCACCCGGCACCAGGCTCCGCGCCATGGGTCAGTTCTTCGCCCGGATCAGCCACCACATGGACGGCAACGACCAGCAGCACCATGACAGCGGTCACGGCGGCGGCCACGGCGCTGGCCACGGCGCTGATGACGGCGCTGATGACGATGGCCGCCCCGGTCGGGGTTTCGGCGGCGCTTCGGTGAGCGACGCGATGACGGTGATCGCGGCTCTTGTGCATGCCGCTCGGCCGCTCACCGTCGACGCCCTCGCGAAGGCGCTGGGCTGGCCGGCCCAGCGGGCCGCCGATGCCCTGGACATGGCCGGGCGGCGTCCTGACCTCTCCTGGCCGCTCGTCCTGGGGCGGCCAGGGCGTGGCACGTACGCCGTCGAGGCGGCGCCTGACCGGCTCAGCGCCGCTCAGCGTGCGGCGCTCGCGGTCACCTCGGGCAGGTCCGGGGATCCACGGCCGGCTCGGCGTCCGCGACCGTGATCTCGCCGGGGCCGCCCGGCAGGAGGGCGGCGACCGTGCACACGATCTGACCGACGGCCAGCTCCGACAGCTCGCCGGACGAGCCCGACGGGGTCACCACCAGGCGGCCGCCAGGCTCGGAGACCACGATGAACGGGGCCGCGTCCAGCGGGATGTCCGTGGTGTAGCCCTGCGCCTGCTCCTTCGCCGTCGGGCCGTCCGCCAGCACCGCCAGGACGTCCGCCGGATGCCACCGGCCCCGGGAACGGGTCACCGCCTGCAGCCGGTCGCCCTTCACCAGGTAGAGCTTGGTCGCCCTGGCCGGCGCGACGGCGCCGCTCGGCGGCAGGCCGACGGGGATCACGTCACTCGGCCGCACCCCACACCCCGCCACGGTGACCAGCACCAGCCCCGCCGCCAGCCTCCTCAGCGTCCTGGTCACTCGGCACCCCCATCCCGTTCGACGAGGTCCTCGTCCGTGGTGCGGGGGAGGCGGAGGGTGAACAGGGCGCCGCCGTCCGGGGCGTTCATCACGGTCAGGTCGCCCTTGTGGAGGCGGGCGTTCTCGCGGGCGATCGCCAGGCCCAGGCCGCTGCCCTCGGATCTGGCGCGGGCCGCGCTGGCCTTGTAGAAGCGGTCGAAGACGTGGGGGAGCACTTCCTCGTCCAGGCCGGGGCCGTGGTCGCGGACGTCGAGGGTGACGGACGAGGGGCCGGCGGACAGGCGTACCGACACCGGAGGTTCGCCGTGGCGCAGGGCGTTGCCGACCAGGTTCGCGAGGATGACGTCCACCCGGCGCGGGTCCAGGCGGGCCGTCACCCCGGCCGGCAGGTCGGTCTGCACCGACTCGGTCCAGCCGCGCGTCCGCAGCGTGGCGCGGACCAGCTCGGCCACGTCCACGTCGTTCAGCGCGAGGGCCGCGACGCCCGAGTCGAAGCGGCTGATCTCGATGAGGTCGTTCACCAGCCCGGTCAGGTTGAGCGTCTCCTGGCTGACCAGCCGTGCGGCCCGCCCGGCGGGCTCGGGCAGCCCGGCCGCCTCCTCGTCCAGCACGTCGGCGACCGCCGTCAGCGCGGCCAGCGGCGTCCGCAGCTCGTGCGAGACGTCGGCCACGAACCTGCGCGCGTCGGCCTCCATCGCGCGCAGCTGCTCGACGTGCCGTTCCAGCTCGGCGGCGGTGTCGTTGAACGTACGGGCCACGTCGGCCAGCTCGTCGGCACCGCGTACCGCGATCCTCGTCCGCAGCTCGCCCTGGCCCAGCAGCCGCGCCGCCCGCCCCAGCTCGCGCACCGGGCGCAGCACGCCACGAGTGGCCAGCGTGGCGAGCACGACCGCGAACACCAGCGCCGCGGCACCGGTGAGCCAGGCCCACAGGGCGAGCCCGTCGATGCTGTGCTGCTCGGGCAGCAGGCTGTGTGCGGTGTAGACCTCGATGCCGGAGTTGCGGGTCGTCCCGTCCGGCTCGGCGATCAGCAGCGGCGCGCCGATGATCAGCAGGGGCTGCCCCCGCCAGGTCACCCGCTGCCACGCCATGGTGCCGCCCGCGACCGTACGCCGCAGCTCGGCAGGAATGTCCGCCTCATCCAGGTCCGGCTTCGGCGGCGGCCCGCCGGACCGCCGTCGTCCCGGCGGCGGGGCCGGGCGGCCCGGCGAGTGCTGCCCGCGGAAGAAGGCGACGGCCGAGGAGTTGGTGTCGTGCAGGCCGGCGGCGATCCTCGCGAGTTCGTCCTGGCCAGGTGCGTCGGTGGCCAGCGGGAACAGCGCCGCCAGCCGGTCGCGCATCGCGTCCACCGCGGCGTCCTGGGCCCGCTGCAGGATCTCGTTGCGCGCCTTGACGTAGCCGATGCCGGCCACCGCCGCCGCCGTCACCACGCACAGCAGCACGAACGCCGCCAGCAGCCGGGCACGCAACCCCAAGGACGCCACCGCCATCTACACGGGCCCGAACCGGTAGCCGAACCCGCGGACGGTCTGCACGTAGACCGGCGCCGCCGAGTCGTCCTCGATCTTGGCGCGCAACCGCTGCACGCACGCGTCCACCAGCCGCGAGTCGCCGAAGTAACCGTGCTCCCACACCGACTCCAGCAACTGCTGGCGGCTGTGCACCCGCCCCGGCGTGCCCGACAGCTCCAGCAGCATGCGCAGCTCGGTCGGAGCGAGGCCGACCGGCTCGCCGCGCTTGGTCACCACCAGCCCCGCGCGGTCGATGGTCAGGTCGCGGTAGCGCTCGAGCTCCGCCTGCTCGCGGCCGACGCGCCGCAGCACCGCCCGCATGCGCGCCTCCAGCACCCGCGGCTGCACCGGCTTGACCACGTAGTCGTCGGCGCCCGCCTCCAGTCCGGCCACCACGTCGAAGTCGTCGCCCCGCGCGGTCAGCATGATGATCGGCACGTCGCCGGCCGCCCTGATGCGGCGGCACACCTCGAACCCGTCGATGCCGGGCAGCATCAGGTCGAGCACGACGACGTCCGGAGGATCCGCACGCAGCCGCTCCAGCCCCTGCTCGCCGGACTCCACCGCGCGCACCCGGTGGCCGTGCCGGCTCAGAGCCAGCTCAAGGCCCTCCCGCACGGCGGGATCATCCTCGATCAACAACACGCGCGATCCGCCGCCCTGTCTCAAAGGCACACTCCGTCATCCCACCCGCCGGTCAACCCCTCCACTATCGACCGGTCGTGTGCCCGCACGGTCCGCGTCATGTCATGGTCGTGTCACGATCCGGCCAGCGCCGACCAGCAGACACGGCCGTCGTCGAACCATGACATGTGACGGACGGCGCGCGCACATCCGCCGCCCATGGTAAGTCGCCATGGACGAACCACACACCCTCCCACCTCGGCTCCGAGACCGGCTGTACGCGGTGGCCACGCTGGTGCTCGCCGCTGTCCTGCTCCCCGTGGCCTTCGCCCGCCGCCCCGGCCGCGCCCGCGAGCTGGCCTGCGGCTGGGCGCTGGGCCTGCGCTTCCCCGCCGAGAACCTGACCGGGCTCACCGGCGGCGCCAGAGCGGCGTTCAGCGCGGCCCGCACCGAGGCGCTCTGGCGGCACGGCCAGCTCATCGGCCTCACCTCGGGCTACCGCGACCCCGCCGCCCAGCAGCGGCTGTTCGACGAGGAGGTACGCCGCTCCGGCTCCCCGGACTCCGCGCGCATGCTGGTGCTGCCGCCGGCGGAGTCGCGCCACGTCCAGGGCGTCGCGCTGGACATCAGGCCGCGCGAGGGCGCGCGCTGGCTGGAGGAGCACGGCGCCCGCTACGACCTCTACCGCATGTACGACAACGAGTGGTGGCACTTCGAGCACCACCCCGAGTTCGGCGGCCACCCGCCGCGCCGCCGCCCGCACCCCGGCGATCATTCCGAGACGTCCCGATAGGGTGGGCCGCATGCCGTTGCAACTCGTTCAGGTGAACCTCAAGGCCAAGGACGACGCGGCGCTGGGCCGCTTCTGGGCGGAGGCCCTCGGCTGGGGCATGGACAGCGAGGCGCCCGGCGTGACGAACCTCGAGCCCGTCGGCTTCTCCTGGCCCGACCCTTCGGCCGTGTGCATCGACCTCGTCGCCGTCCCCGACCCCGCGACGGTGCGCTACCGCGTCCACCTCGACCTCGCCACCACCTCCGACGCCCACCACGCCGAGCTGGTCGCCCGCCTGAAGGAGCTCGGCGCGACCCCCGCCGACGTCGGCCAGGGCGACGTGCCGTGGACGGTGCTGGCCGACCCCGAGGGCAACGTCTTCTGCGTCCTGGAGCCCCGCGAGATCTACCGCGACACCGGGCCGATCGCCGCGGTGGTCGTCGACTGCGAGGACCCGCGGGCCATGGCCGGCTTCTGGGGCGAGGCGATCGACTGGACCGTGCACGAGCTGACCGACGTCTACGCCAGGCTGCGCTCGTCCAAGGGGGTCGGGCCGTACCTCGAGTTCCTCCGCACGTACGGCGAGCCCGCGGCGTGGCACCGCTTCCACCTCGACCTGGCGCCGTACCGGCGCGAGGACAAGGCGGCGGAGGTGGCCCGGCTGCGGGCGCTCGGCGCGACCCTCGCCGACGTGGGGCAGGGCGAGGTGCCGTGGACGGTGCTGGCCGACCCGGCGGGCAACGAGTTCTGCGTCCTCGGCTGAGCGGGATTCCAGAAGTCCACCTACTGCCGCACGTGCGCGCCACCTGGACCCTGCGCTCGCCCCGGCCCGAGATCGGCACGCCCGGCAAAAACCGGCAGGTGACGGTGTTCGGCGCGCTGGAGATGACCACCGGCCGGTGGGTGTATCGGCTGGCCCGGCCGCCTGACCCCGACCACCTGCCAATCAAACAATCCGAGATACACCACTGACTGGGCACACCCGATCCGCAGGCACGGCAAGATGTTCGGGTCGGCCTGGCAGCTGCCCACCCCGGGCCGGCAAGCATGCGATGGTCTGCTTTTCGTGTCCGGCGGGGCTGAGGAAGGCGAGGGTGGAGTGCTTCCTGCGGGCGTCGGCGTAGGAGACCGCGACGACGGTCGAGCGTGTCCGCCCGCGGAGGTACCCCTGGTGAGCTGCCCGGATGCCCGGATGGTCTTGGATGGGGGCATGCCGGTTCATGAGGAGCAGATGGCGCTGATCAGGGCTGCGGGCGCGGGGGACGAGACGGCGTTCGCGGCACTGGTCGAGCCGTACCGTGCCGGGTTGCACCAGCACTGCTATCGCATGCTGGGGTCGGTGCACGACGCCGATGACGCTGTGCAGGAGTCCCTGCTGCGAGCTTGGAAGGCGATGGCCCGGTTCGACGGGCAGTCGCTGCGCGCGTGGCTGTATCGCATCGCGACGAACCGGTGTCTGACGGCGATCGGTTCGCGCCGGCGGCGCGAACTGCCGACGGACCTGTCGCCGGGTGTGCCGGCCACGGAGGAGACCGCCTGGCTGGAGCCGTACCCGGATGCGCGGCTGGGGCTGGAGTCGCTGGGTCCGGAGGCCCGTGCGGTCGTGCGGGAACACGTCGAGCTGGCCTTCGTCGCCGTGTTGCAGCAGTTTTCGCCCGTGCAACGGGCCGCGCTCGTGCTCCGTGACGTTCTGGGTTTCCCGGCCCGGGAGGTGGCCGAACTGCTCGGCACGAGCGTGCCCGCGGTGAACAGCGCGCTGCAGCGGGCCCGCGAGGTGGTCGCCCGGCGGGCTCCGGCCCGCTCCCAGCAGCGGGAACTGGCGGAGCTCGGTGGCGGGGTGCGGACGCTGGCCGAGCGCTACGTGCGCGCGTGGGAGTCGGCCGACGTCGATGGCATCGTCGCGCTGCTCGCCGATGATGTCCGGCTGGCGATGCCGCCGATGCCGGAACGGTACGAGGGCCGGGCCGCGGTGGCCGCCGTGCTGTCAGGCGGGCCGCTCACCCACCGGTGGCGGATGGTGCCGACGATGGCCAACGGGCAACTGGCATTCGGCGGATACCGGTGGGACGGCGCGCGTGGGGCGTTCGTCGCCGAGGGGCTGGACGTGCTGACGCTCCGGGACGGCCGGATCGTGGCGATCACCGCGTTCCTGCTCGGTGATCTCGACGCGTTCGGGCTGCCGCCGTCGCTTCCCGCCGATCGGCGATGAGTTCGGGGTGATCGCCGAGTTGTAAGGGGGTGAACGTTCTGACGACGCCCCTGGAGGGACGCATGCTGCTGAAGGACAAGATCGCGGTCGTGTACGGAGGTGGAGGCTCGGTCGCTGGCGCGATTGCACGGGCGTTCGCCCGCGAAGGAGCCGTCGTGCACCTGGCCGGTCGCACCATGGCGGCGCTGCAGGCCGTGGCCGAGGACATCACCGCCGGCGGCGGTCAGGCGCATCCCGCCGTGGTGGACGCGCTGGATGAGTCACAGGTCGATGCGCACGCCGCTGCTGTGATCGAGCGGTCCGGCGCCCTGGACATCTCGGTCAACGTGATCGCCGATCAGGACGTGCAGGGCACGCCGATGGTGGAGATGTCGGTGGAGGACTACCTGCGGCCCGTCGAAGTGGCGGTCCGATCGAAATTCCTCACCGCACGGGCCGCGGCGCGCCAGATGATCTAGCAAGGCTCCGGCGTGATCATGACCTTCGGCGGCACGTTCGACTGGCAGGTCACCCGCCGGTTCCACGTCGGCGGTATCGGGACGACGTTCGACGCCGTCGAGGCCATGCGCCGCCAGCTCGCCTGTGAACTGGGCCCATACGGGATCCGCGTGCTCACGTTGCGCACCAGCGGGCTGCCCGAGACCGTCCCGACCGGCTTCGACGGCTACGAGAAGCTGCAGTCGTGGCTGGTGGGGCAGACCCTCACCGGCCGCGCGGCCATGCTGGCGGACGTGGGAAACCTCGCCGTCTTCGGCGCCTCGGACTGGGCGCGTACGGTGACCGGCGCCGCTATCAACATGACCGCCGGGGCGGTGCTCGACTGATGCCCGCGATCATTTCGGCCGACGGGACACCGATCGCCTGTACCAGCGTCGGGACCGGTCCCACGGTGATCTACGTCGGCGGCGCGATCATGCACCGGGCGATCGACGCCTGCGGATCCGGCATGGCCTCCCGGCTGTCCTTTCGGTACACGGTGGTCACCTACGACCGGCGGGGCCGCGGCGAGAGCGGCGACAGCCCGCCGTACGCGGTACGGAGCGAGGTCGAGGACATCATCGCGCTGATCACGCGGTTCGGTGACACCGCGATGGTCTTCGGCGAGTCCTCGGGCGCCGTGCTCGCGCTGGAGGCCGTGCTCGCTGGGGCGCCGATCAGCAGGCTGGCGTTGTATGAGCCGCCGTTCATCGTGGACGGTGCGGCGGCTCCCATGCCGGCCGGGTTCCCCGTTCCTGAAGGCATCTCACTTCAAGCTGCACGACGGGCGGCGGGCCGAGCCGATCCTGGCCGCCTGGGGCCTGCGCCCGCCGCTGCTGATCGTCCGACAGGGCGCACGTTCGGCGAGACCCGCCGCCGCGTCAAGGTCATCGGCCGCTTCCCCAGCGCAACCAGCTGCGTCTCACTCGTGTGGGCCGTCCTCGACCGCGCCGCCCACGGCTGGCGCGGCTTCACCATGACCAGCAGGGGCCTGCGCACCCTGCAAGACCTCGGCCGGGCCCTATTCCACCCGCCCACCCAGCTCCACCCGATCGACGACCCAGCCTTGGCACCCGTCACCGAGGCCGCTTAAGATCCACGGCACCCACCTCGTCGAGCCTTCTCCACCGCTCCGAGGACGCGGCCCCCGGCCCGATCAACGAGTCGGTAGGGCCTCCCCACATAATCAGTCGTTCGGCAGATACCGCAGCACCTCCCGGGACGGAAGGATCGCTGTAGGACAAGGACATGGGACCTCAGGGAGGTGTGATGGCCGATGAGAAGCCGTCCGCTCGGACGCGTGGATTCTGGGACGGCCGGAGATCGAGCGGGATGTACCGGTCTGTGGCAGCCGGGGTCGCCTGGCTGTCGTGCCTGCAGGTGTTTGCGGTGGACTTCGTTGTGCAAGCTGAGTGGGTGGCGCCGTACCCGGTCTCCGAGGGTTACCTCAGCGACTTGGGCAACACCGCGTGTGGACCCACCGCCTGTTCACCCCGGCACGCGCTGATGAACGGATCTTTTCTCGTCCTCGGCCTGCTACTGGTCGCGGGTCTGCTCCTCGCTTCGGGCGCGCGGGGTGGGCGCGCGGGACGGGTGATGGTGGCGCTGGCCGGCCTCGGCTGGATTCTGGTCGGCTTGGCACCAGAGAACGAGAACATGCTGCTCCATCTGATAGGTGCGTTACTGATCTTCGTGTGCGGCAACGTCGGCATGATCGTGTACGGCCTGCGCCTGCGCACGTCGGGCCACCACTTCGTAGGCGTGTGGAGCCTGTTCACCGGAGCGGTCGGGGTGGCGGCGACGGCGCTCTTCCTCAGCGGTCAGTTCCTCGGACTCGGGCTGGGCGGCATGGAACGGCTGGCTGTATATGCGATCGTGGTCTGGGCCGCGGTGCTCGGTGTCACAACTGTGGTAGCCCGTCGGCCGACTGCGACACTCCGGTAGCGGCGCTGGTCCTCACCGCGCCGGATGGGCGCGGTCGGCATCTGACGGCGGCCGGCCATGACCGGCGTCGGCTCCGAGAGGGCATTCTTCGGTCCCCGGGTGGTGAACGCCCAGGGTGCCGTATACGCAGACTTTGTCCACCGGCGTCGGCCCGCCGGTGAAATCGGCGTGCATCCGCCAGATTCCACGTCCTCCCAGACCTGGCCGCGTACAGGACATCACGTTCTCCGTCCACGAAAATGCAGTCGAGACTCCCGGCACGGCGCCCCGTGGTGTGGCTGGGCAGCGTGAACGTCCCGGCAGGTCAAGGGCACGGGTGCGCTGGTAGGTCACGTTGCCGGAAGGAAGCTTCCCCGTTCGCGGTCGTCCGTCGTGACCAGCCTCTGTCCTTTCGCGGAGTGGAGGCGTCAACGGCAGGGGAAAATCTGCCGTTTGGCGGATAGGTCCGGCGTTGGGCAGGTTCGAGGCTTGAGTCATGAAGAATTTCATGGCGCGATGGCCCCATTGGGCGGGGTACGCTGCGGCCGGTTGGTCGCTCGGTTACGGGGCGCTCGGGTTGTTCTGGGCGCTTGGGGGCGGAGGTTTTCCCTTCGGCAGAAGCGATCCCGACTGGGAGCCTGGCCTGTCAGTGCTCGGGGAGGCGACCCGGGAGGCGGCGGCGCCGCTGATCGCGGTGCTTGGCGTGCTGGGGGCGGTCGCCGGGCTGGCCATCGCGAGAGGGGTACGGCGGGCGCGGGCCGCGCTGCTCGGGTTCGCCTGGCTGGCGGCGATCACGCTGACCGTGGTGGTCACTGACAATCGGGTTCTGATGCTGGTGGCATATACGCCGCTGCTGGCCGTGTTCGCCTTCACCGGGGTGCCGGGCGGCCAGCCGATGTCGGAGCTGGTGCCGTGGTCACGGATCAACCTGTTCATCGTCCTGGTGGGCGGGCTGCTGTGGGCGCTGGCAGCCCTGGCGTACCAGCGGCGCACGGCGAGCGCATGCGTCCGATGCGGGCGGGGCGAGCATGGTCCGGCGCGCTGGGCCACGCCCGAGGCAGCCCGGCGCTGGGGGACATGGGCGGTGGCGGTGGCCGCCTCCATCCCCGCGCTGTACGACGCCAGCCGCTTCGCTTGGGCCGCGGGCATCCCCGTGGGGGTCACCGAAGAGTTCTGGCGGTGGCTGGATGAGTCGGGGCTGCGTTGGGGCGGACTGTTCCTCAGTGTGATGGGCCTGGGAGGTGCGATCCTCACGCTCGGGCTCATCCAACGCTGGGGTGAGGTCTACCCGCGGTGGATTTGGTTCAAGGCGGGCAAGCCGGTGCCGCCGATGCTGGCTGTCGTGCCGGCGTCGATCGTGTCCGTGATCGTGTTTTCGGGCGGGCTCTCCTTCTGGCGGCTGCACACCGTGCACGGAGTGCTCGATGACTGGGACATGTGGGCGATCTGGGCGCCGTCGCTGGTGTGGCCGCTGTGGGGGGCCGCGCTGGCCGCCGCCACCCTGGCGTACTATGTCCGCCGCCGCGGTACCTGCCATGCGTGTGGGCGCGGGGGCACCTGGAGGTAGAGCCTGAAGTCGGACGTGGTTAGGCTCTCGATCGTGCAGCCAGAACGTCTATCGGAGGACCGGTACGGGCACGGGTCGCGACGTCGATCCCGCGCCACCGTACCGCGTCCGCTCCGCGTTGCCTGGGTTGCAGGGGCCGCCGGGGCAGCCTCGCTGATCGGCACGCTGGCGCATCCTCTGACCGGAATGGTCGACCACAACGCCCTGTGGTTGGCGACCGAGGTATCGGCACTGCTAGGTCTGACCGCCGTCACCATCCGGCGCTCCCCCAGACGGCAGGCGACCCTTTCAGCGGGGTTGAGCGGCGCGGCGGTAACACTCATCCTGCTGCGCGCCGTGTGGCAAGGGCCGCCGGAACTGGTGTTCGGTGCGTGCGCGGGATGGGCGCTCGGCGCCATGGCGGCTGTGGGACTCGGGCTCTACCTGCGCAGGCTGGACGACAATCGGCGGCGCTCGGTGGAAGAGGCTACCCGGGCACAGCGGCTGGGGCTCGCCCGAGACCTGCACGACTTCGTCGCCCACGACGTCAACGGCATGCTGGTGCAGGCGCAGGCCGCCCAGGCGGTCGCGGGCGCCCTGCCGGCCCCGGTCGCCGACGCGTTGCGACGTATTGAGGACGCCGGGCAGCGCGCGCTGGCCTCACTTGACCGTGCCGTGCACGCGCTGAACGAGCCCGGGCCGGGGATCGAGGGGCTGGAACGACTGGCCGACGCGTTCTCGCCCGACGTACGGGTGAAGCTGACCATCGAGCCCGGCATGAAGCCAAGGCAGGAAGCCTCGTCGCTGGCCTACCGTGTGGCGACCGAGGCGCTGAACAACGTGCGGCGGCACGCGCCGCGCGCCACTACCGTGGAGGTGGAGATCTGTACAGAAGGGGATGTCCTGCGCGTGCGGGTGGAGGACGACGGCGGCGGTAGCTCGCAGAGCCCCAGGATCGGCGGGTCCGGGCTCGCGGGTCTGGCCCACTTGCTGGCGGCATGCGGTGGAACCCTGGCGGCGGGCCCGCACAGGCGTGGCTGGCAGGTCACCGCGACGATCCCCGCATGGCGGCTCGTGCGCGGCTCTGGCGCATCATGACACCTCAGGAGGACGAACGTGACGGGCACTTGATGACTACGCGGATCCTCATCGCCGACGATCAGGAGGACGTGCGGATCGGGTTCCGGCTGATCCTGGACGCACAACCGGACATGACCGTGGTTGGCGCGGCCGCCGACGGTGCGCGGGCGGTCGAGTTGGCCCGCCTCCTGCGCCCCGATGTGCTCCTCGCCGATGTGCGCATGCCGGGCTTGGACGGGCTGGAGGTCACCAGGCAGCTCGCCTCCGAGACTCGGGTGATCATCGTCACCACCTTCGACCTGGACGAGTACGTCCACACCGCGCTGCGCGAGGGCGCCTGCGGCTTCCTGCTCAAACGCTCAGGCCCCACCCTGCTGGTGGAGGCGGTCCGCGCGGCGATGGCGGGCGACACCTTGATCAGCCCTCAAGTGACGGTGCGGCTGTTGCGCAGCCTGACTCACCGGCCCTCGACCCCGCTGGAGGATCCGCTCACTGCGCGGGAGTTGGAGATCGCCCGCCTGGTGGCGCTGGGACACACCAACGCCCGCATCGCTGCTGACCTCACGATCAGTTCAGGCACTGTCAAAACGCACATCGCGCACATCCAGCGCAAGGTGGGCGCCGCCAACCGGGTAGGGATCGCTGCCTGGGCCTGGAGCAGCGGCCTGATGACCTGACCGCTGAACCGGTCAGCCCCGCGATGAGCTAGGTGAACCCGCCGATCCGCGAAGGTCTCCGGCGGAAACCGCCTCCGCCGATGCTCGCCCAAGAACGCGGACACGCTCCCGGCCGGGGCGGCTCCGGCCACGGCCGGAGCCGCCCCGGGCCGCCCTGGCGCGGCGCCCGTGGCGGAGCCGGTCGTCAGCGTGACCGTCAGGCAGGGGGCTCAGGAACTTGAGGCGATGGTGAGGCCTTGCCAGCCAACGCCGACAATGAGGCCGCCGGTGAAGGGCAGACCACCGGGGTTGCTACCGCTGTTGTTGGGGTAATACCGCATCTGCCCGTCGGGGTCGACACCGAGGACATCGGCAGATCCGTCCCCACTGACGTCGGCCGCGATCAGCGTCGCGAAACCGCCCCAGCCCTGTCCGATGTCCAGGCTGTAACCGTAGGGACGATCAGGGGAGACACCGATGTTGTTGGGGAACAGGAACATGTGCCCATTGGGTTCGACTCCCAGGACATCGGCATAACTGTCGCCGGTGATATCGCCCAAAAGCACCTTGGTGAAGCGATCCCATCCTTCGCCGATCTTCTTGCCGCCTATGAACGGCACACCGCCGGGGTTGCTGCCCCGGTTGTTCGGGTAGTACCAGAGATCGTTTTCTGCGCTGATGCCCAGGATGTCGGCGGATCCGTCACCACTGACGTCAGCCGCCAGCAGCTTTTTGAAGCCTTGCCAGCCATGGCCGATCTCCCGACCGCCGGTGTACGGCACTCCACCGGGATTGATCAGGATGTTGTTGTCGTACTGATACATCTTGCCTTCGGCATTCACCGCGATCGCCTCGGCGAAGCCATCACCCGTCACGTCAGCCGCCAGCACATGCTTGAAGCCGCCCCAGCCCTGACCGATCGACCGCCCACCGCTATAGGGCACCCCGCCCGGATTGATCAGGATGTTGTTGTCGTACTGCAGCAGTTCTCCATTGGCCCGATAAGCCAGCAGATCAGCGAACCCATCGCCGGTCACATCACTCACCGAACGATCACGAGGAAGGCGTGCGGTCCACCAAGACGTCTGCTTCCGCGCGCCGGGCCAACCGAAACTGAAATGGATGTGGTCAGTATGGGGACTGGCGCCGGTATAGGATTTCCAGGCGCCTGCTTGCCATATCCTCCGGTTCCAGATGATGTACATGATTCCGAACCGTCTGGCCATGGCATTGACATTGCCGTGCCTATCGGTCGCCAGCAGCCAGTTGAGGAGATCGTTTGCCGCGGCCGCCTGGTCCGGAATGTCAACGTTGAAGTGGTAGTCAAGCGCCCTGCCTTCTTTGTGTTCGCTGGTGCCGCCTACGTCGCAGGAACGGACGATGGAAGAGGTATGCGTGCCATACGTCCCGTTCAGCAGGTCGCGGAACTCCACCACACCGGGCTTGGCGACGGGGTCGCAGGTGGTCTGAGATTGAGCAGGTGCGTAGCCCTCGATCGCCGGGCCGAAGTTCGGGGTCGGCGGCGCAGCCAAGGCCGGTAAGGCTGCGACCAGATGGGTAGCGGCAATGGATATGAGGACCAGGAAGACTGCTAATATGCGGGGAATGACAGTGGATGGTAAGTGTCGATTGTTGCGCATGTGACAGTTCCTCTCGGTTCTTGTTGATTCTCGCCGAGGGTTCGACTCGACGCAAAGCATCGCTCGACGCCACTGGGATGTGGCTCAGAATGGCTTATGTCGGCAGTTCGAAGGCCGCAATGGCCCTAGCGTGGGCTGAAGCACGAAGGGCCACATCGCACGCCCACATCTGTGCGGGTATCCGCGCTATTGAGGGCAGTGAAAACTGGCCGGTGTGACCCATAGGGTGTCGGCCAGAGCCTTGCTTGCGTCCAGTGAAGCAACCGCTCATCAGCATGGTGAATGCGGCGAACGTCAATCTTCACTACATACGTGACCATCCCTTCGGTGACCAGAGGTGCCAGGTGCCGGCAGTAGAGGTCCCGGATCTTGGGGTTCGCCGGCTTACGGTTGCGTCCACGGGATTGGTGTACGAGTTTGGCGTGGTCAGCGGGTGTTGGCGTCGTGAAAGGAGAACGGTCATCGCGTGACGCTTCTATGTTGTGTCTAGCGGCCTGTGTGTCTGGTGGCGGGTGTCCGAGGACGCGGTGAATGTCGAGCACGGGGACTTTCAATGCTGCTTTTTTCGTGGCCCCGCTCAAGTGGGTGGTGGCGTTTCCGCCATAACCTTCCATGGACCTCTGTCGTCCTGCTGTCGTGGCGCTGACGCGAAACGTGGGGCGGCAGTAAGATTCCTGCCGTCCGTCTGCCCTGAGATGTTGCCGCCGAGCTGACCGATGGTTGCTGTTCTTGCGTTAGCGTGGCGCTATGCGTTTCGGGATCTTGGGGCCGCTGGAGCTGCGAGCTGCTGACGGCACCTTGGTTGAGGTACGTGAGCCGAAGGCCCGGGTGCTGCTCGTCGCGCTGCTCCTCAGCGAGGGTCGGCCGGTGTCGACCGACAGCCTGATCGAGGTCCTGTGGGGAGATGATCTACCCGCCAACCCTTCGGCGGCCTTGCACACGAAGGTCTCCCGGTTGCGCCGCGTGCTGGAGGACGCCGAGCCGGAGAGCGGTCGGCTGGTGGAGACCCGGGCGCCCGGGTACGCTTTGCGCGTCGACGTGGACGCGGTGGACATGGGCCGGTTCGCCGTCCTGGTGGCCCAAGCTGCGACGATCACGGACGCGGCGGCGCGATCCGCCGTGTTGACCGAGGCCCTAGCGCTGTGGCGCGGCCCAGCGTTCGCCGAGTTCCGTGACGTCGGGTTCGTCCGTTCGCCGATCCAGCGGCTGGAGGAGTTGCGGCTGGCCGCGTTAGAAGCCCGTGCGGATGCACGGCTCGAAGCCGGTGCGCAGGCCGACGACCTCGCTCTCTTGGCAGGTGAGCTCGGTGACTTGGTGGCTCGGCATCCACTGCGAGAACGCCTGCGGGCCCTGCACCTGCGCGCGCTCGCACGGGTCGGCAGGCAGCATGAGGCGCTGGAGGCATACCACGACCTACGCCGTCGGCTGGCCGACGAGCTTGGCGTGGACCCTGGGCCCGAGCTCGCGGCCGCCTACCAGGAGATCTTGCGGCCGGAACCGGTGCCGGCCGTGTCGGGGCCTCGGACCAGCATTCCCGTTCCGATCACCGGGCTGATCGGGCGGGCCGGCGCGCTGACCGAGGTGGTGTCGCGACTCCAGTCCGCTCGACTGGTCACGCTCACGGGCCCGGGCGGCGTCGGCAAGACCCGCCTGGCGCTGGAGGTGGTGAACCAACTGGCCGGCACATTCACGGACGGTGTCTGCCTGGTTGAGCTCGCGACGCGCTCCGGCGACGTGGCCGAGGCCGCGCTGGCCGCACTCGGCGTTCGGGACGATGCGAAGGCTGGCCTGATCAGCCCCCCGCAACGGCTCGCCAACGCGCTGCGCAGCCGTCGCCTGCTGCTGGTCCTGGACAACTGCGAGCATGTGATCGGACCGGTGGCCGAAATGGTGGCGCTGCTGCTCAAGACCGATTCCGAGCTGCGGATCCTGACGACCAGCCGGCGGTCGCTGGGGCTCCCCGGGGAGGTGCTGTGGCAGGTGCCGCCGCTGGACGAGGACAGTGCCGTGGAACTCTTCGTCGAGCGGGCGGCCGCAGCGGTTTCCGGGTTCGCTCTCGACGCCGACGTCTCCGATACCGTCGCAGAAGTCTGCCGTCGGCTCGACGGGCTGCCTCTGGCCCTCGAACTGGCTGCGACGCGCCTTCGGACGCTCGATGTAGGGGAGCTGGCCCGCCGTCTGGACGACCGCTTCGCATTGCTGAGCACCGGTCACCGGGGTGCCCCGCCCCAGCAACGCACGCTTCGAGTGATGATCGACTGGAGCTGGGGACAGCTGACCGATCCCGAACGCGCCGTACTACGACGGCTCGCCGTGCATGCGGACGGCTGCACACTGGAGGCCGCTGAGGCGGTCTGCGCGGGAGACAGTGTCGATACCGGGCAGGTGCTGGAGGCGCTCGCCGGCCTGGTGGACGCCTCGCTGGTCATGAGCCTGCCACGGTACCGGCTGCTGGAATCTGTGGCCGTTTACGGCCTCGATCGTCTGACCGAGGCGGGGGAGGGGGCGGCTGTCCGGCAGAGACATCTGCGCTACTACACCGCGTTCGCCGAACGGGCCGAACCGTACCTGCGTGGCCATGACCAGCGGGTCTGGCTGGAACGCCTGGATGGCGAGGTCGCCAATCTGCGGGCGGCGCTGGACTTCGCCATCGATGCCGGCGCCACCGAGCACGCGCTTCGGCTGGTCAACGCGCAGGCGTGGTATTGGTTTTTGCGCGGCAGGTACACCGAGGCCAGGTTGTCGCTGGGCAAGGCGCTGGCCATCGCAGGCGAAGGACCGACTGTTCCCCGGGCCAGGGCGGTGGTCTGGCACTCCAGCTTCGCGGCGTTGACCGGTGTCGGCGTCCGGGCGGCACCTGTGGCACAGGAGATCTCCGACGATCCGGCGGTACGAGCGCTGGCGGTCTGGTTGCGCGGGTTCGTGCAATACTCACCCGGCGGTGATCTGTCGGACAGCGAGGATGCCATGAGGCAGGCGCTGAAAGAATTCCGCTCTCTCGGCGACCGCTGGGGGGTCGCCGCGACGCTGGCGATCCGGGCCGGCCAGGCGATGCTACGAGGGGATCTGGTCGAAGCCGGCGATTTCGGTGGCGAGAGCCTCGAGCTCTTCCGCGAGCTAGGTGACCGATGGGGACAACTGCAGACCGTCCAGCCGCTCGCATCGCTGGCCGAAATCAAGGGTGACTATGAATGCGCCGAGCGGCTGCACGGCGACGGACTACGCCTGGCGGAGGAGCTGGGCCTGTGGCCCAGCGTCGCCGATCGCCTGATCGGTCTGGGCCATATCGCCTCGCTCACCGGGGATCACACACGCTCCAAAGAGTTCCATGAGCGTGCCCGTCGCCTCGCCGCCGAGCAAGGCTACGTGTACGGAGAACTGCATGCCGAACTCGGACTGGCGATGGCGGAACGCCGCGAGGGCAACTTCGAGCTCGCCGAGCTGCTGCTGCGGAGCGTGCAGGGTCGGTACGTCAAGCTGTCGTCCGCGTCCGGTTCGGCACTGATCTCGGCCGAGCTCGGCTTCACGGCCGAGCAACGCGGCAACGCCGCGGCCGCCTTGGCTCTGCACCGAGACAGCCTGGCCGTCGCACGCCGCAACGGCGATCTACGCGCGGTCGCTTTGGCGGTCGAAGGGCTTGCAGGAGCGGCTGCTCTCGACGGGCGGCATGAGCAGGCGGCCGCACTGCTCGGTGCGGCCGCCGCGTGCCGAGACTTGGTGGGCGCTCCGCTACCACGCGCCGAACGCGGCGACGTCGATCGGATCACCGCCAAGGTCCGAGCCGCCCTCGGCGAACAGACATTCGCCACCGAGTTCGCCCGAGGGATCATTCTCGATCCCTCCCAGATCTGATTTCGCCGCCATCCGCGAGGAATTCGACAAGGCGCGGTGGATGAGCAGGAACCTTTCTGCGCGATCACAAGTGTGAGTGACCTGGAGCCCGAGCAGATCGCCACGCTGTGTCCTGTGCCGCTCCGGCAGCCAGTCCGGGTAGTACGAGCTGGTCCGCAGCCGTCCCGCCGCGGGTGTCCCACTCGCGCCGCCGGTTGCCGTTACGCGAGTTGACGCGCTGCTCGGACACATCGCCACCACCGCGCTTGGCCGCACCCTGCTGTCGCCTGGGCACGCCCGCCGACGGCCACGGCGGAGCTCGGCGCCGGTACCGCGGAGCGATCGCCGCCCCGAAACGACCCCCTCGCGATATTTCCGACCCGGTAGTGCTTGCAAGTGTTCTTTCTGGTGTCATCGTGACAGCGACAGCGGTGCGACAGGTCGCCGAAAGGATGTCTCGTTAGCCTCACCAGGACAGCACTACGGAGGAGCCGTCCTTGCGCCTGATGAGAAGCACCCTGCGGGTCGATGGCGTTGATAGCCGTGGTCGCCGGGAGCTTAGCCGCCTCCAGCCCTGCCAACGCCGTCCAGAGATGGCACGTCCTGGAAAACATCTACTGGCCGAACGAGTGCCTCGATGTGAACCCGCACACGTGGTTCGACAACCCGGGATACGTTTCGCTCTACCCCTGCCACGAGGACATCCAGCAGAGGTGGTACACGGCAGCGCCGGTAGGGGAGATACGCACTATCGGTCCCCCGTACGGGCCGGCCAACAAATGTTTGGACGCCTGGCCAGATCCTACCTATCCCCATGGCTTCCGAGTGTCCACGTGGGACTGCAATGGTGGAGCACAGCAGCAGTGGAGCTGGCAGACCGTCGATCTGCCCAGCAGATCCATTTTGATCAACGTCAAGTTCAACTTGTGCCTCGACACGACGACGGACAGCGGATCGCTCGGTCTCTATAGCTGCCATGCAAACCATAACCAGCAGTGGAGGCAAAGAAGATCCGGCACTTAGGGCTCCCACACAACTGCTCGATCGAGCCTCCGGGACCGTTGGCGAACACGCTGACCGGGCGCATACTGACCACGACCTCGCCGGGTGGGTGAACGTTGTGGGCGACTTCGATCCAACCCCCGGCGAGGCCGCTGCCAACGCCCGCCCACGCCCGCGACCTCACGCCCCGTTCCGCGCAGGACTTCTGAAATCCCGCTTAGCGCAGTTTGACGGCGCGGATCGCCAGAAGGGTGACGGCGGCGAGCGCCGCCGCGAGGGCGAGGGCCGGGAGCAGGAGGGGGGCCGCGTCGGCGAGCGTGACCCCGCCCGAGCCGGCGACCGCGTTCGAGCCGAGGTTGATGGTGCGGGTGTTGATGCCCTGCGGCAGCACGTGGCTCAGCGGGCGGAGCGGGACCGACGTGACGGTCGCCACCCCGGCGACGCAGCCGAACAGGCAGATCGCCACCGGCGCGGCGAAGGACCGCAGCAGCATCGACAGCAGCGACTGGAACGCGATCAGCGGGAGCGCGGCGATGACGGTGAGCGCTCCCGCCAGGACGACGTCCGCGGGCATCGCCCCGTCGAGGCCCACGACCACGGTGCCGGAGACGAAGACGCCGGCCACGAGCACGACCTGCATGAACGCGACCGGCACCGCGATCACTGCGATCTTGGCCAGGACGAGCTCCAGCGGCCGGCGGGTGGTGGTGAGCAGCAGGTTCCCGTTCGTGCCGCGGTGTTCCATGCGCCAGACGGTGGCGGCCAGCACGCCGACGCCCATGGAGAAGAACAGCAGGCCGTAGAACAGGGTGATCTGGGACGCGAGGGTCGTCCAGTCCCGCTGGAACATCTCCTGATTGTTCATGAAGTTGGCGGTGCCGGTGGTCACGGCCAGCAGCGGCAGGATGAGCGCGATGAGCCAGGCGCTCGACCGCTTGAGTTTGAGCAGTTCCGCACGGAACACGGGGGTCACCTTTCGACGCGGTCGAGGCCGCGCGTGGCCAGGGCGAAGACGAGGGCGGCGAGGAGCAAAAAGGCGGCGATCCAGGCGTACGGGGGAGAGGCGTAGACGACGTCCCCGCCGCGCTGGGTGGCGTACGAGATGACCGCGTAGTAGCCCCACGGGACGAGCCGGGCGAACAAGCCGGGCGCCAGCAGGCAGAACACCGCGAGGAACGCGCCGAGCAGGCCCACGCCGACGCTGACGAGCTGGTTCTCCACGACGGCGGCCAGCCAGACGTGCAGCGCCACGAACGCGACGTCCATGAGGAACAGCAGGGCCGTGTACCCGAGCCACGGGCCCGCGTCGAGCGGCACCCGGATGCCCGCGACCAGCCCCACCCCGATCACCAGCAGGGACTGCGCGGCGACGGCCGGGAGCAGCACGAGCGCGAGCGCGGCGAGCTTGGCCCGGCACAACGCGCCGGGGGAGCGGCCGGCGGTGGCGGCCAGCGTCCATCCCACTCCCGCGTGCTCGATGTCGGTCAGCCGGCTGGCGAGCACCGCGGTCAGGAGCGGCGAGGTCATCGCCGCCATGAACGTGTAGCTGAGCAGGAGAGACGCCCACGGCATGGCCGCGGGGTCGTCGAACGAGGCGCGGGCGGTGCCGGAGAACTGCGACGCGCTCGACAGCGCGACGACGGCGACCACGAGCACGATCAGGATCGGCGTCGTACGCAGCCGGCGCATCTTGCGGAGCTCCAGGCGGATCACAGCAGGCCCTCCCGCCCGGTGAGGTCCATGAACACGTCCTCCAGGCTCTGGGCGACGCGTCTGACCTCGTGGATGCGTACGCCGGCGGTGGCCAGGCGGCGGACGATCTCCGCCGTACAATCCTTGTCGACCCCGCTCAGCTTGATGCCCCCGTTGATGAGCGTGCCGGTCACCCCTTCCGCCAGCGCGGCCCGCGCGTCCGGGGTCTCGATGACCAGGTCGGGTACGGAGTGCTCGAAGAGCCGGTCACGGGTGCCTTGGAAGATCATCCGGCCCTGGCTCAGGATGCCGAGCACCGAGGCCATCTTGTCGATCTCGTCGAGCAGGTGGCTGGAGACCATGACCGTGATGCCTTCGCCGGCGAGGCGGACCAGCAGCGTCCTGATCTCCTCGATGCCGGCCGGGTCGAGCCCGTTGGTGGGCTCGTCCAGGATCAGCAGGGCCGGGTCGCGGGCCAGCGCCATCGCGATGCCGAGGCGCTGCTTCATCCCGAGGGAGTACGTACGCACGAGCTTGTGCTGGTGCTGGGTCAGCCGCACGACGGCCAAGGCGTGGTCGATCTGCGCGGTGGACAGGCCCAGCATGTTCTGGACGATGCGCATGTTCTCCCGCCCGGTCAGGTGGCCGTAGCCGGGCGGCGCCTCGATCATCGAGCCGATCGACGGCAGCAGGTGCGTACGGGAGGCCCGGGTCAGCGGCCGGTCGAACAGGCGGATGTCGCCGCTGGTCGGCTGGGTGAGGCCGAGCAGCATCTTCATGGTGGTGGACTTGCCGGAGCCGTTCGGGCCCAGGAAGCCGTACACCACGCTCTGCGGGACGCGGAGATTGAGGCCGTCCACCGCCATATGGTGGCTGAATCTCTTCGTCAGGTTCTCGGTGTGGATGACAGTGTTCACGGGCGGCTCATTACGTTGATCATGGTGTCCACCCTTGCGAGCTGCGCGCCGGGGCGGATCATGCCGTGGCCTGAAAAATCGGTTCATACCGTGGCATGAACCGGCTCGCGGCCTGCGTCGCTACGGTGGGCACCGTGAGTGCTTCCGTCGCCGCGTCCAGGATGCGCGCCCATGCGGTCCGCCACCTGTGGGCCGCCGACTGCGCGGTGGCCGCGACGGCGGGGCTGGCCGGTGTGCTCGGCAGCCCGACGGTCTCGTTCGCCACCGGGACGCAGGCGGTCTACACCGTGCTGGTCATCGGCGGCTGCGCGGCGATGCTGCTCCGCCGCCGGATGCCGCGGCTCTGCCTCGGGCTCCTCGTCCTGCTGCTGGCCGTGCACCTGCCGCTGGTGCAGCTCGGCCCGTACGCCGGGGTCGTCTGCCTCGTCGGTGCCTACACCACGCAGACGCGGCTCGACCGGGCCTGGCGATGGGGCTACCTCGCCTTGTTCTGCGCGGTGGCCACGGGCGGGATCGTCACCGCGCTCGCGGCGACCGGTGGTGCGGCGCAGCCCGTCCCCCTGGCGGCGGCGTACGCGCTGCTCACGGTCGCGGCGCTGATCGGTGCGATGCGACGGAACGCCGCCGAGCGGTACCGCCTGGCCGTCGAGCGGGCCGACCTCCTCGAAGCCCGGCACGAGACCGGACGGCGGCTCGCGGTGCTGGAGGAGCGCGGCAGGATCGCGCGCGAGATGCACGACATCCTCGGACACTCGCTGAACGCCGTGGCCGTCCTGTCCGAGGGCGCCCGGCACGCCGTACGGTCCGATCCGGACCGGACCGACGCGGCACTCGCCGACATCGGCAGGCTCAGCCGCTCGGCCGTGGACGAGGTACGGGACCTCATCGACGTGCTGCGTACCGAGGACGGCCCCGCCGAGCGCGGGCCCGCGCCCTCGCTGGCGGAGCTGTCCGGCCTGGTGAGCGGATTCCGCTTCACCGGAACCGTCGTCAGGACGCAGGTGGAGGGTGATCCCGGCGGGCTTCCCGGGCAGCTCGGGCGCACGGCGTACCGGATCGTTCAGGAGGCGATCACGAACGCCGTCAAGCACGCGCCCGGGGCGGCCATCACGATCCGCGTCACGATCACCGACACCGGCGTGGACCTCCTCGTCACCAACGCCCGCCCGGACGCTCCACGGGAGGCCGGCGCGGGCGAGGGGCATGGGCTCATCGGCATCCGCGAGCGCGTACGCGCTGCCGGCGGCACCGTCGAGGCGGGCCCCGACCCGGCCACCGGCGGCTGGCAGGTCCACGCTCGCCTGCCCAGGAGGCGGCCATGCTGACCATCGGGCTGGCCGACGACGAGGCCCTGTTCACCATGGGCCTGTCCATGATCATCGACGCTCAGCCCGGCATGCGGGTCCTCTGGCAGGCCGTCGACGGTGCCGACGCCATCAGGCGCCACGCCGACCAGCCGCCCGACGTCCTGCTGCTCGACATCCAGATGCCCGGCACCGACGGGCTCGCCGTCACCGAACGGCTCGTCACGTCCGGCACCACCACGAAGATCATCATCCTGACGACCTTCGACGCCGACGACTACGTCCTCACCGCCGTCGAGTCCGGCGCCGCGGGGTTCCTGCTCAAGAACACCCCGCCCGACCAGCTCATCGCCGCGATCCACACCGTGCACTCCGGCGACGCGGTCATCTCGCCCGGCCCCACCCGCCGCCTCTTCGCTGCCTTCCGCGGCGCCACGCCCGCGCGCGACGCGGCGGGCGGCCCTGACCGGCAGGCGGCGGAGCTGCTGACCGCGCGAGAGCGCGACGTCCTGGCCCTGATCGCCGGCGGACTCACCAACAAGGAGATCTGCGACCGGCTCAGCCTGTCGATGCCAACCGTCAAGACGCACGTCGGCAACCTGATCGCCAAGACCGGCGCTTATGACCGCGTCCAGCTCGTGCTGTTCGCCCTGAGGACCGGGCTCGCCACGGTCTAGCGGCCGGGGCCCCTGATCCCGTCGAGCGCCATGGTGAGCACCCGCTCGCGCTGGGCCTCGACCACGAAGTTCGTCCCGCTGACGCCGTTGACCAGGAAGAGCACGTCGTCGAAGGACACGTCGGAGCGGGCGACGCCGGCGGCCTGGGCGCGTTCGAGCAGCGGGCGGCCGGCGGCGTGGATGACGTCGCGGCAGGTGGTGAACATCTCCGCGTTGTGGGCGATCGCGTCGTAGACGGCCTTCTTCGTGGTGGCGTAGCTGACGAACCGGGTCAGCCAGGTCTCCAGGGCGTCCCACGGGTCGCGGCCCTGCAACTCGTCGGCCATCTTCGCCAGCGCCTCGACCTCGTCGAGGTAAACCGCCTCGAACAGGTGCCCCCGTGTGGGGAAGTTGCGGTAGAGGGTGGCGATGTTGACCCCGGCCTTCCTGGCGATGCCCTCCAGCGAGGCATCAGCGCCGTCGTCGGCGAACGCCTGCCGGGCGGCCTCGATCAAGGCGTCGAAGTTGCGCCGGGCGTCGGCCCGTTGCGGGCGGCGCACCTTGTAGCGCGACTCGGCCTGTGACGTCTCGTCCATCATCTCCCTCTCCGCGGCCACGGCCTTGCAACCGCAGGGGCCCCTTCGTTAAAGTCAAGGAGGCACTGCGGTTAAGCGCAGGCGCTCCTTCATTTTATCTGGCGAGGACGTACGTACATGACCACCATGGGTTTCATCGGCAGCGGGAAGATCGGCGGCACGCTCGCGCGTCTCGCCGTCGCCGCCGGCCACGACGTCGTGCTGAGCAACAGCCGCGACCCCCACACCCTTCATGACCTGGTCGCGGAGCTGGGGCCGCGCGCCCGCGCGGCGACCGCGGAGCAGGCCGCCGCCGGCGGGGACATCGTCGTGGTGTCCGTCCCGGCCCGAGCCTGCCGGCAGGTGCCCGCCGGGCCGCTGCGCGGCAAGGTCGTCATCGACACGCTCAACTACGACCCCGCCCGCCAGGGCGTCGTCCCCGAGATCGAGGCCGCCGACCTCCCGCCGTACGAGCTGCTGCAGGCGCATCTTCCTGAGTCGTACGTCGTCAAAGCGTTCACCACCGTCTTCTTCAAGCACCTGGCCACCCTCGGCCGCCCGGCGGGCGCCCCCGACCGCAGCTGCCTGCCGATCGCGGGCGACGACCCGGAGGCCAAGCGCACGGCCGCCGCCCTGATCGACTCGCTCGGTTACGACACGTACGACGTGGGCCCGCTCGCCGAGAGCCGCCGCTTCGCACCCGGCACGCCCGCCCAGCTCGCCCACCTCGACCCGGAGGGCACGTTCGCCGCCCCAGGCCGTCCGGTGGCCGCCGCCCGCCTGGCCGAGCTGCTCGGGGAGGCCCGATGAAGGCCGCCGTCGTCACCTCGTACGCCGAGCCGCCGCACTGCCTGGACGTCCCCGATCCGCGACCGGCCGGCGAGCACCAGCTGGTGGTGGACGTACTCGCCGCCGGCCTGCACCCCCGCGTCCGGATGCAGGCGGCCGGCTCGCACTACACGAGCAGCGACGACGACCTGCCCCTGGTGCCCGGGATCGACGGCGTCGGCCGCGGCCCCGACGGCACGCTCTGGTACTTCATGTCCCTGGGCGGTGACACCCCGGGCTCGATGGCGGAACGCACGCTCATCGACACCCGCCGCGCCGTCCGCCTGCCGCCCGGCGCCCCCGTCCCGCTGCACGACGTCGAACGCGCATGGACGCAGGCGCCCGGCACCAGCAGCCGCATGGTCTTCACCACCTGAGAGAGCGGACGGGGACCCCGTGCGCGGGACGCGGGCCGACTACGCGCTCGGCTTCCAGGCCAAGGGCGTGCGGTACGGCTTCCTCGGCGCGAAAGCCTTCGGCCACGACGGCTCGGCGGGTTCGGAGTCGTTCGCGACCCGGTCGGCGGGCATCGCCTTCGGCGGCGCCCGCCGCCGCTTGGGCTTCGCCTGGTCCTGCCCCGGACACGACCGGCTCGCCGTCGCGTCCACCACGCCGCCCTGTCCTCCTCGGGGGGTTGTGCTGAAGGCCGGCCATGCTTATCTTGGAACGACTATTCCAAGTTAGGAGGCCACGGGATGCCCGATGTGAAGCACTTCGATCCCGAGGCGACGTTGGACCAGGTGGTGGACCTGTTCTGGGAGCGCGGAGCCGACACCACCGGGATCGCCGACATCGTCCAGGCGACCGGGCTCAGCCGCTCCAGCCTGTACGCCACCTTCGGCGGCAAGGCGCAGCTCCAGGCCGCCGCGCTGGGACGCTACCTGGAGCGGCGGTCACGGCCGGTGTTCGACGCCCTGGCCGCCGACGGGCGCGGCGTGCCGGCCATCGCCGCGTTCTTCGAACGGCTGGTGGCGGCGCGCTGCTCGGGCGAGCACGCCCGCTGGGGCTGCCTGGTCACCAACACCCACGCCACGGCGGTCGGCGGCCTGCCGGAGATCAGGGACATCCTGGACCGGCACCACGATGCGCTGCGGTCGGCGATGCGGGCCGCGCTGGAGGCCGCGCACGCCGCCGGCCGGCTCAGGCCAGGCGTGGACGTGGAGGCCGCCGCCGAAGCGCTGGCCCTGCAGGCGTATGCCGTCAACCTGCGCTCGCGAGCCGGTGCCGAGCCGGCCGCGCTGCTGGCGGCCGTACGCGCCCTGCTCAACGGTTTCACCACTACCGAGGAGAGATGATGAGCGGTTTCCGGACCTACGACGAGAGCGACGCCCCTGAAGCGGCCCGCCCCATGCTGGTGGCGGCCAAGAAGCGGATGGGTTTCGTGACCACGCTGAACGGGGTGATGGCCGAGTCGCCGGAACTGCTGGCCGGCTACAACGCGCTCGCCGAGCAGTTCGGCAGGTCGTCGCTGTCGGCGGCGGCCAAGCAGGTGGTGCTGATCACGGCCAGCGTGGCCAACGGCTGCGAGTACTGCGTGGCCGCCCACTCCACCCTCGCGTTGCGCGCCCGGGTGCCCGCCGAGGTGGTCGAGGACCTGCGCGCGGGCCGGCCGCTGGGCGACGAGGCGCTGGAGGCCGTCCGCCGCCTCACCCGGGCGGTGGTGGAGCAGCGTGGCTGGGTGGACGAGGCCGAGATCGAGGCGTTCCTGGCCGCGGGCCACACCCGCCGCCAGGTGCTGGACATCGTGCTGGGAGTCGGCATGAAGACCCTGTCCAACTACACCAACCACATCGCCTCCACGCCCCTCGACCCGGCCTGGGCCGAGCAGGAGTGGAGCCGGACCTGATCGCGCCGGCCACTCCACCCCCTGGATTCGGCCTGGGCCGATCAGAAGCGGACCGGGTTGATCGCGCCGGCCACTCCACCCCTCGACTCCGGAGTCGGGGGTGATCACGTCGGGCGGAGGGCGTCCAGGAGGAGGGTGGTCATGCGGCCGGGTGGGCGGGCGCCGTCGCGGGCGTGGCGTTCCATGGTCAGGGCGCCCAGAGTGAGGCCGCGCAGGTCGTGGATGTCGATGTCGGTACGCACCAGCCCGCCGCGCTGGGCGCCGGTCAGCAGGGCGTCGAAGGCCCGCCAGATGTCGCCCTTGGCCCCGTCGTACGGATCGACCGGCGACCCCGCCGCCTCAAGCGCGTCGCACAGGGCCTTGTTGAGCATCGCCTGATCCACCACCCGCGCCAGGAACGCGAAGAACGCCTGCTCGGGCTGCTCGGACGCGGCCAGCCGCCTGGCCTCCTCGCCCAGCTGCCGGATCCGCTCGTCCATGACGGCCTCGAACAGCGCCTCCTTGGTGGGGAAGTGCCGGTAGACCGTGCCCGCGCCGACGCCCGCCCGCCGGGCGATCTCGTCCAGCGGCACCGCCATGCCCTCGTCCGCGAACGCCTCCTCGGCGGCGCGCAGCACCCGCTCCCGATTGCGGCGGGCGTCGGCGCGCAGCGGCTTGCCGGGGGCGGGCTGGTCGCTCATGCGGCCTTCCTCTCAGTCGGATTGGACAACCGGGGCGCGCGTTCCGTATTGTCGCCAGGACAAAGCGGGGCGCTCGTTCCGATTCTAGTTCTTCTCTGGGAGCCACCATGTCCGAGGAACTTCACGCGATCATCGAACGCCTGCGTCAGGCGTTGCGGGGAATGGAGGTGGACGCGTTCACCGGCGTGTTCGCCGATGACGCCGTCTACGAGCTACGGTTCGGCATGCCGGGGCAGCCGCGCCGGTACGAAGGCGTGCGGGCGATCCGCGAGCACATGCGGCAGGGCGTCTCCGGGGGCCTCGCCGGGCTGCTCGCCTTCGACGACGTAGGCGTCACCGTCCACGAGACCACCGACCCGGAGGTGGCCGTCGTCGAGTTCGAGCCCACCGGCACGGTTCGGACGAGCGGCGCACCCTTCAGGTTCGCCTCGTCCATCGGGGTCATCCGCGTACGGGACGGCGCCGTCGTCTCCTACCTCGACTACCCCAACCCGCTCGGCGCCGCCGAAGCGGCGGGCATGGAGTTCCAGTTGCGCACGACGGCACCCGCCGAAGCCACCGTCAAGCAGATGATCGACGCGTCGGCCGCGAACGATCACGAGGCGCTGCTCGCGCTCTACGCGCCCGATGTCGTCATCGAGATTCCGTTCGCGCCGCCGGGCGTGCCCACCCGGTCGGTCGGCCGTGACCGGTTCCGCGACCGGCTCGAAGGGGTGCGCGGGCTGCGGCGGTTCGAGCGGGCCGACGTCGTGAGCGTGCGGCCGGCCGCGGAGCCGGAGGTCGTGGTCGCCGAGTTCACCCTGTACGGCACGGTCATCGCCACGGGCGAGCCGTTCGCGACGGCGTACATCATGGTGGTCAC
Source organism: Nonomuraea sp. NPDC049419 (assembly GCF_040676995.1). Lineage (NCBI taxonomy): Bacteria > Bacillati > Actinomycetota > Actinomycetes > Streptosporangiales > Streptosporangiaceae > Nonomuraea > Nonomuraea sp. NPDC049419. The sequence goes on from NZ_JBFAQB010000018.1 coordinate 112,543, forward strand.
CGTCCGCGACGGGCTCATCGTGCACTCGCGGGACTACGGCATCCCGGTGGCCGCGGCCTGACGTGCGCGGGGAACGGTGGCGAGGTCGGCGAGGAGGCTCAGGGCCGCCGCGTCGGGTGAGCCGGGGACGGCGGTGAAGACCGCCAGGCGCTGGCCCTCGTCCTGCGGCAGCGGGCGGCGGTCATGCGCAGCTCGGCGACGGTGTCGCGGGCCTTGGCGCGCCAGTCGGCGTACAGCTCGCGGGTGTGCGGATCGAGGAAGACCAGGCGCGCGACGTGGGGACGGTCGGGCGCCTGGTAGGGCAGGTGGCCGGCCAGCAGGGCGTGTGCGGCGCGGTTCCAGCTGTCGCTGGGCTTCGTGCTCGGCACGCTCGGCGGCGGCGTGATCACCAGCGGCCTGAGCTGGCGCTGGACCATGCTGGTGCTGGTCGTCATCGGCACGCTGGTGCTGGCAGGCGCGCTCACTCTCCTCTCCGGGACGCCTGACCCGCGCGTTCCTGCCCAGCTCGACGTGCCGGGCGCGGTGCTGGCGAGCGTCGGCCTGTTCGCCCTGGTGTACGGCATCACCACGCCAGCCGGCTGGGCCGCCGGCCTGGCGGTGGTCTGCCTCAGCGGGTTCCTTGTCGTGGAGCGGCGACACCCCGCACCCCTGATCCCGCTGCGGCTGAACCGGCCGGCGGTCAAGTGGGGCGGGCCGGCCGGGCTCGTCACGCTCGGGATGTACGGCGGCACGACGGTCCTGCTCAGCCTGTACATGCAGGACGTACTGGGCTACTCGCCCCTCGCCACCGGTACGTGCTTCCTCGCCGAGGGCCTCACCGCGCTCGTCGCCGGGCTGTTCACCGCCCGGCGGATCGGCGCGTACGGCAAGGTCCGGATCCTGGCGGCCGGCCTGGCCGTCCAGGGGCTCGGCACCGCCGCGATGGTTCTGCTGCCGGCGAGTGGCTGGCCGGCGCCGTCCTCGCGGTTCCGCTCCTGCGCCCCAACCCGGCGAATATCGAGCGGTCCCAGGCCGCCTTCTGAATGTTAATTTGGGTTCTCAGGTGTGCGTCGGCAATTCGCTGCGCGGGCTTTGACAGCCGCGCCGACGAAAGGTTTATTCGTGAACCCTCTCTGGCCGGACAACTTCCACGAGCCCGTCGTCGCCCTGGTCACGTTCTTCGTCGTTCTGTTCGTCGTCGGAAAACTGCTGGTTCCGCGCTTGCAGAAGACGCTGGCCGAGCGGGCGGACGCGATCGACGGCGGAATCAGGAGGGCGGAGGAAATCCAGGCCGAGGTCCGGAATCTGCAGCGGCGATACCACGAGCAGATGGAGGAGGCCCGGCGCGAAGCGGCACGGCTGCGGGAGGAGGCCCGCGAGGAGGGCGCGCAGATCAGGGCCGAGCTCCGCGCGCAGGCCCAGGCCGAGGCCCGTCACCTCATCGAAGCGGCACACGCCCAGATAGAGGCCGACAGACAGGCGGCATTCACCGAACTCCGCACGGACATCGGCCGCCTGTCGGCCGACCTGGCAGGCCGCATCATCGGGGAGTCATTAGAGGAGGTCGTGCGGCGCACCGGCGTGGTGGAGCGATTCCTGGACGAGCTGGAGAATCGCCCGGTCTCGTGAGATGACGGGGCTCCGGAATGCCAGGCAATCCGCGGTTTCGGTGGCCGTGCCGGTACGGAAACGGCGACGATCCGTGGCCGCGAAGTGTCTCAGGAGCACTAGCGGTTGGCCGGCAACGCCACACGATCCCGCCGGCGAGCCGCCCGCACGTCCGTCCGCGCCGCGTCACGGCGCTCAGTGGCCGGGGTAGCCGGGAAGGCGCGCGCGTGGTCGCCGCCCGCCCGGGCCGGCTCACCGGCGAGCACGTACGCGCCCACGACGGCCAGGCTGGTGCTGCCGCCGACGGCAGGGCCGGGGCATGATCTCGACGTGCCGCGCGGAGGTGGCGCTGAAGATCTTCGTCAAGTCGGCGCGTACGGGACGCCGCGAGCCCTCCGGAAGGACGATCATCCGGCTCGTGCCGGTGGCCCGCTCCTCGATCAGCGGCAGGGAAGGATGGATGATTGTTCCTCAGTCGGCGGGTGTCAGGAAGTCCTGCAGCTCGCGGTGCCTGAACTGGTACGTCGCGCCGCTGACCCGCAGCAGCCGCGCCTCGCACGCCCAGTCGAGGAAGCTCCACAACCGCAGCGGCAGCAGTCCCCGCGTGGCCGCGACGATCAGGCCGATCATCGTACGGGTCCACGCCACGGCGCCGAAGCTCAATCCGAAGGAGACACCCCCGACGACGGCGCACAGCAGCGACACGACCAGATCCTGGCTCATCACGAACACCAGGAACGCCGCGATCCCGCCGGTCAGCCCGAAGGCCAGCCCGATGATCGGGTTGCGGTGCAGGGCCTCGCGCGGGTGGGCCAGCTCGGCGTCCATGCTCCACCCACCGGTGGTGATCTTGAAGACGACCCCGAGCGCGAATGCCAGCACGAACGCCCCGCACAGCCCCGCGACCAGCTCCACCGGCCCGGCGTGCGCCAGCCGCAGCGGCGCCAGCCCGGTGAGCGCCCCGCACAGCCCGAAGCCCATCAGCGTGATCGGCTCGGCGCGGATCGCCTCGGCGACCGTCATGCGCCCGGCACCGACCCGGCCCGCGGCGGTCAGCCCGATGACCGTCCCGAGCGCCAGCCCGCCGGTGCCGCCCGCGACGACGGCGAACAGCGGCCCGAACACCGTCCCGCCGGTGAGCAGCAGCCCGGCCAGCCCGCCCAGCACGCCGACGGGCAGCCCGGCCAGCGCGCCGAGCAGCGCGCCGATCAACCGCCGCCGTCGCGGTACGTTGGCCCGCCCGCCCGCGGCGGCCGGCCACGCCGACAGCGACAGACCGGTCACGATCGCCACCCAGGACGTCATGAGCGCCAAGGTGAGCGCCTGCTCGGCGCCCCCGCCAACGTCACCGCCCACGTCACCGGCCGCCGAGCCGGTCCAGAACGCGACCATGGCGACGACCGCGAGCGTCACCGCGCACACGCCGTGCAGCGCCCGCACCAGGAACCGGCCGCCGATCGGCCACAGCAGGTGGGGGACGAGGTCGATCGCCGTCAGCCCCGGCGGCGGCCGGTCGGCGCCCGCGCCGTGTCCGGCCTGCCGGCGCAGGTGCGCCGCCAGGTGCTCCAGCCACGCCCGCACCTGCTCCGGCTGGTACGCCGTCCCGTACGCGGCCCTGGGCGTCAGCCGGGTCGCGGCCGGCACGTACGCCTCCAGCAGCCGCCGGGCGATCACCTCGGCCCCGGCGCGCGAGTCGGCGTGCGGATCGACCCGCAGCAGCTCGTACGGGTCCGCGCCGGACTCCACGGCCGTCGCGGTCAGCAGCAGCCGCCACGGCGTCGCGAGCGCGAGGTGCACGGCCCGGCCGTCAGGCCCCGACAGCGCCGCCTGGATGCCGTCGCGGTGGTCGGCACACGGGTGGCCGTCCGGCCAGCGCGCCTTCAGGTAGACGGCGATCTGCTCCACGCTCAGGTCGTGCAGCCGGATCACGGTGGCGTTGTCCAGCCACACGCCGGCCGCGCGCAGCTCGGCGTGCCGGTCGGCGCGGCAGGTGACGACGACCGCCCCCGCCCGGCGCCCGGACAGGTCGCTGTAGCGGTTGAGCTCGGCCAGCAGGCCCATCGCGCGGCGCGGCGGGCCGGCGGGCGGGCCGGGGTCCAGCTCGTCCAGCCCGTCCACCACGGGCAGGACCCTGCGGTCGCGTACGAGCCGGTGCGCGTCGCCGGCCGCGAGCCCGAAGTCCTGCACGAGCTGCTCGGCCAGCCAGCTCTCGAAGGGCCTGCCCGGGGTCCAGCGGGCGGCGTTCAGGCGGACCGGGACCGTGCGCGGGGGGCGGCCGGTGGCCAGCGGCGGCTCCAGGAGCTGCAGCACCAGCTCGATCGCCAGGACCGTCTTCCCGGCGCCCGACTCGCCGACGACCAGCAGCCGCTGGGGGTGCAGGGCGGTGAAGAACCGGCCGATCGTGTGCAGGTCGTCCAGGCTCGGGCCGAAGGAGACGGGTGCGATGTCGTAGCCGCCCAGCAGCCCCTTGCGTGCCCTGTCCTCCTCGCGCAGCACCCGGCGTACGAGCAGATCGACCGCCGGGTCGCGGTCGGAGCCCGCGTAGGGGGCCTCCGGCGAAGGAGCCTCCGGCGTAGGGGCCTGTGGGGGAGGGGCCTGTGGGGAAGGAGCCGACGGGGAAGGAGCCGCGTCCGGCGGGGGAGCCGCCGCTGGAGGAGAGGCCGGTGGGGGAGCGGCGGGTCCGGCGAGGGCGGCCCTGGCCGCGCGCCAGCGTTCCAGCTCCCCGCCGATCAGCTCCTCGGGATGCTCGCAGGACCGCAGGCAGGCCGTGACGAACGCCCGTACGAACTCCCAGCGCGGCAACCGATCGGTCTGCCGCAGCACATGCGAGGTCGTGCTCTTCGGCAGCGCGTCCACCAGGGCGCCGTCCGCCGCCGTGACCTGCCCGCCGAGCGCCCGCAGCCGGCTCAGCGACGGCTCGCCCGCCCACTGCCTGAGCCGTACCAGCGCCGCGACGAACTCCGCCGCGTCACCCGCCTGCGCCGGATCGGGCGGAAGGGGACGATCCTCGCTCACTGCTCTCCCGTCCTGACCAGTGCCCACGTGAACGTCGCCCGCCCCCGCCACCGGCCGGGGACGCACACCCCCTCCACAGTCTGGACGTGCCGCGCCTCCATGAGGAAGTCGCGCGCCTCGTCGGCCTCCACCAGGTCACGCCCGACGGCGATGGGCACGAAGCCGTGCCGGGGGATGTAGACCCAGCGCCCGCGGTCCCAGTCGTAGGGGTCGAACCAGCGGTGCCGTACGGTGCCGGACACCCGCACCTCCCGCCCCTCCCTGGTCAGCACGAACGAGCCCTGCGAGCGCAGCAGGCTCATGCGGCTGACGTAGAACAGCTCGGTGCCGATGAAGGCGTTGATACGGGCGTCCCAATAGTCGTGCAGCCAGGCCGACCCGTGCTCCTCCAGCGTGCCGGCCCGGCGCAGGAGCTGGCGTTCGAAGCGGCGCTGGTTCTTGCGCTCGGCCTTCTTGATCACCTTGAACGAGCGCAGCCAGCGCAGCGACATCGTCCGCGACTCGCCGACGCCGTCCATGAAGTGCTCGAGGAAGTCGGAGGCGATCGGATGGAAGTCGCGGCCCCCGTCGATGATCGACCGGAACAGGTCCACCAGCTCGGGCACCGGCCTGCCCGTCCGCCGTCTCAGCCCTCGCAGGAACATGCCGGCCCTTCCCCTGATTGATGGGTGCGATCGAGCGTCACGTACACGTCGGGCGGAACTCCTCCTCGGGCACGAGCGTCGCCCACTCGCCGCGGGTGAGCCAGCGGCCGGCGTTGGCGCAGGCCGCGGCCACCAGGTCGGCGGGCGTGCGGGCGTCCCACAGCCGCGCGGTCCCGTCGCCGGAGACCGAGGCCACCTTCGTGCCGTCGGGGGAGTAGGCGAGCGCGGCCACGCCGCGCGTGTGGCCGGTCATCGGATGGCCGAGCGGCCGGTACACGCGCAGGTCCCACAGCAGCACGTCGCCGCCCTGCAGCCCGGTGGCCAGCACCTGGCCGTCGGGGCTGAACGCGACCGTGGTGGGCGCGGCGTCCTTCGGCACCAGGGCGACGCCCTTGGTGCGGCGGCGCGGCACGTCCCACAGCCGCACGGCGTTGTCGTCCGCCGTGTACGCCAGGACCGTGCCGTCGGGGCTGAAGTCCAGGTCGTTGACCAGCCCGCCGGCGACCGCGGGCGGCGTGCCCTCGATCTGGCGGCGGGTGGCGACGTCGAAGAGCCGTACCCGGGCGTCGAAGCCCGCGCTGGCCAGCGTCCTGCCGTCGGGGCTGATGGCCATGCCGGTGATGACGTCGGTGTGGTCGTCCACGCGGATGCGCGGCCCGGACTCGCGGCGGCTCGCGACGTCCCAGAACGCGATCTCCTGCTCGTGCTGCACGGCCACGAACCTGCCGTCGGGGCTGAAGGCGGCCACGCCCTTGAACACGGGGTCATGGGCGAGCACGCGGCGGCTCGCGAGGTCCCAGATCCGCAGGCCGTCCATGGCGGACGTCAGCAGCGTGCGCCCGTCGGGCGTGAACATCATGCTGATCACCGGGCCGCGGGCGCCGGGCGCGCGCAGCGGCGGGCCGATGGGACGCTGGGTGGCGACGTCCCACAACAGCACGTCGGGGTCGCGGGCGCCGGGGCCCGCGGTCGCCAGCGTCCGTCCGTCGCGGCTCAGCGCGACCGCGTGCTGCGCCCGCATCGGGGTGCCGACCTGCAGGTGGACCCGTGGCTCTGCGAAGCGGACGACGCCGTCGGCGCTCGCGGCGGCCAGCAGCTCGCCGTCGGCGCTGAACGCCACCCGCCCCACGCCCGCGTAGTTGGCCTGCAGCGCGGTGACCTGCTGCCGGCTGGTCGTGTCCCACAGCGCGGTACGGCCGGCGGTCCCGCCGGTGGCGATCCTGGTGCCGTCGGGGCTGAAGGCGACCGAGGAGAAGCCGCCTTCGCGGTCCTTGAGCGCGCCCGTGCGCCGGCCCGACGCCGTGTCCCACAGGATCGCGCCGTCGCCGCCGGCGGTCGCGAGCGTCCTGGTGTCGGGGCTGAGCGCGATGTCGTAGAGGGGGCCCTCGTCCTGCTCGGCGAACGGGGCGCCGAGCGGGCGGGCGGTGGCGGGGTCCCAGAGCCGTACGGCCAGGCCCCGGGCGACGGCCATGGCTCTGCCGTCCCGGCTGAACACCACCCGCTGCACGATGCTCGCCAGCTCGGGCCCGTGGTCGGGACGCCCCATGGCGGGGCCGCTCGGGCGGTGTGTGACGGGGTCCCACCGCCGGACGACGCCGCGGAAGTCGCCCGTCACGAACGTCCGGCCGTCGGGGCTGTAGGCCAGCGCCGACACGACCGCGTCATGTTTCAGATCGGGGCCCAGCACGCGGCGGGTGGCCACGTCGTAGAAGCGGACGGTGCTGGTGCACCCGGTGGCCAGGGTCTTGCCGTCGGGGCTGAGCGCCACCTGGACGCCGGAGCACTCGAACTCGGCGCGGGTGATCGGGGCGCCGAGCTGTTTCCGGGTGGCGACGTCCCAGATGCGCGCGGTGCCGTCGTCGCCGCCTGTCACCGCGATCCTGCCGTCGGCGCTGAGCGCGAGTGACCTGATGCCGCGCACGTGCCCGGTGAGCTCGCCCCTGCCGGTGCCGGTCGCGGCGGTCAGCAGGCGGTTGCGCGCCTCGTCGGTGGGTGCGATCTTCCAGGCTGCGACGGCCAGCATCGAGGCCAGGGCGACGTCGCCGGTGACCTCGCTCTGCGCGGCGAGCTGGCGGGAGAGCGCCACCCTGCGCTGGCGTCCCGCCTCGTCCGCGGCGCCGACGGCGAGGGTGGCGGCGAGGAGGGCGAGCACCGACAGCGTCGCGAGGCTCGCGACGGCGAGTCTGCGGCGGCGGCTCGTGCGTCGCTCCTCCTTCTCGGACGCCGCGACGAAGCCGTCCACGACGGGCCCGGGCGGCGGGAAGCTGTCGGGGTCGCGCTCCCAGCGGGGCCTGCTGTCCTGGACGGCGAGCAGCCGCGCGCCGCGATAGAGGAACGCGGGGTCGCGATGGTGGTCGGCCCACTGGGCGGCGGCCTCCACGAGCCGGTCGTAGACCCCCTGCGCGGCCAGGTCGGGCTCCAGCCACTGCCGCAGCGTGGGCCAGGCGGTCAGCAGCGCGTCGTGGGAGATCTCGGCGCCGTCCTCGTGCAGGGTGAGCAGCCGCCGGTCGGCGAACGCCGACAGCAGCGCCCCCACCTGCTCGCGCCGCTGCGGGGTGTGCGCCGAGGCGGCGGCGTGGATCTCGGCCAGCCGCGCCCCGCGCCGCGCCACCCGGCCGCCCGCCGTGATGAGGGTCAGCCGGCGGAAGATGCGCAGCGCGGCCTTGCGGTCCTCCGGCGACAGCCGCCCGAGCACCTCGTCGGCCGTGCGGCGCACGGAGTCGCGGACCCGGCCGGACTCCTCGTAGCCGCGCAGGGTCAGCGTGCCGTCCGTACGGCGTTCCCAGGTGTTGCGCAGCGCCTGCGAGAGCAGGGGCAGCGCGCCGGCCAGAGGACGGTCGCCCGAGCCCGTCCGCAGCTCGGCGAGCATGGTCTCCACCAGGCCAGGTTCGATCCGCAGGCCGGCGGCAGCGGCCGGGCCGGTGATGGCGAGGCGCAGGTCGGCCTCCGTCATCGGCTCGACGATGACCTGCCCGTCCTGGATGGCCTCCGCGAAGCGCGGGTAGGCGGCGCAGCGGTCCCAGTGGTCCGCGCGGACCCCGACGACCACGCCCGCGCCGTGCGGGCCACCGGTGAGTGCGTGCAGCGTGGCCACGTACGCCTGGCGCTCGTGCTCGTCGCCCACCAGCGTGAACAGCTCCTCGAACTGGTCGGCCACCAGCAGCGGCCGCCCGTCCGCCTCGTCGAGCAGCCGCCACGGGTCGGCGCGCAGCCGCGCGGCCACCGTCTCGGCGTCGCCGCCGAACTCCTTGGCCCAGGTCTCGGCCAGCGTGCGGAACGGCGTCGCGGTCGGCGTGGTGAGCAGGCACCGCCACTCCCGCGGCCCGGCGGCCGGGAGTTCGCCCTTGTCCACCGCGGGGAGCAGGCCCGCGCGTAGCAGCGACGACTTGCCGACGCCCGATGCGCCCGAGACGAGCAGGACGGAGCCCCGCCCTGCCAGCCGCCGCCCGAGCCGGTCGAGAAGATCGCGGGTCGCCCGCGTACGGCCGAAGAACAGCTCGGACAGTCCCGCTTCGAACGGAGCGAGACCCTGGTAGGGGCAGATGTCGTTGGGATGACCGCCCCGCTCGCCCATGGCGGTCATTCTGACAAAGGGGGCCACCGGCATCAAACGGGTTGCGTCCGATTTCGTCCAATGTCGTCCCATACATGGTCTGAACGGCTCGAACGCGGTTCTGATGGACGTGCTGCCACTTGATCGAGAGGCCCGGCCCGGCGCCGGAGCCCTCCATGGGGGATCGCGGGAGACGACTTGTACTCGGCACGATGCACTCCGCCCGGCGCCGCAGGGGAGACCGGCGACGGGCACGCGGCGGGCGCGCTGCTACGAGGATGGCGCAAGCGTGCCCTGCTGACCCAGGAACAACTCGCCGAGAAGGCGGGACTCAACGTCAGGACCGTGCGGCGGCTGGAGAGCGGGGGGCTCCAGCCGCGCAGCAGGTCCGTGCTGCTGATCGCGCAGGCGCTCGGGCTGTGCGGCGAGGAGCGCGAGCAGCTGGCCGCCGCCGCCCGGGGCGCGCCCGCCGCTCCGGCCGACGAGCCGGCCATCAGCCCGATCGTGCCTCGTCAGCTGCCCGCCGGCCTCGCGGCGCTGGCCGGCCGCGAGCACGAGCTGACGATCGTCGAGAACGCGCACCGCGCGGAACCGGCGCCGGTCGTCGCCGTCGACGGCATGGCGGGAACGGGCAAGACGGCGCTCGCGGTGCACGCCGCTCACCGGCTCGCGCCCGGCTTCCCCGACGGGCAGCTCTACGTGGACCTGCACGGCCACACGCCCGGCGCGGCCCCGGTCGGGCCCGCCGAGGCCCTGGCCAGGATGGCGCGCGCGCTCGGCGTGCCAGGCGCGGACCTGCCTGACCAGCTCGACGACCGCGCGGCGCTCTACCGCAGCGTGCTGGCGCGGCGCCGGGTGCTGGTCGTGCTGGACGACGCCGCTGACGAGGACCAGATCCAGCCGCTGCTGCCCGCGGGCCCCGGCTGCCGGGTCATCGTCACCAGCCGGCGGCGGCTGAGCGGGCTGGGGGACGTCCGCGCGCTGTCGCTGGACGTCCTGCCCCCTGCGGCGGCGGTCGCCCTGTTCGCCGAGGTCGCCGGGCGGGAGCGGGTGGCCGGGGCGCCGCGCGGCGAGCTGCATGAGGTGGTGGCCCGGTGCGGGGCGCTGCCGCTGGCCGTCCGCATCGCCGCCGAGCGGCTGCGGGCGCGCCCGACGTGGCGGGTGCGGGACCTGCTCGACCGGCTCGCCGGTGACCGGCTGGCCGCGCTGAAGGCGGGCCGGCACGACGTCGCCGCCGCCCTCGACCGGTCCTACGACCGGCTGCCGGCCGACCTGCGGCGTGCGTACCGGCTGCTGGGGGCACGCACCGGCGCCGGCGCGAACGTGGACCCGCGCACCGCGGCCACCCTGCTCGGGACGAGCCCGCCCCACGCCGAGCGGCTGCTGGAGCGGCTGCTGGACGCGCACCTGCTCCGCGAGGCCGCGCCAGGGAGGTACCTGTTCCACGACCTCGTCCGTGACCACGCCTGCCGGGCGAGCCGCGTGGCGTGACCGTCAGCGGGGGCGGGGTTCGCGGCCGGGCGGCTGGCGTACCTGCTGATCCGGTTCCTCGCGCGGCGGGTTGGGCCGGGTGACCTGCTCCTCGCCCAGCTCGACCCGCTCGCCGCAGTGCAGCACCGTGATCGGCGGGCCGTCCAGCAGCCGGTACGTCGTCGCCTCCCGCGTGGCGCTGACGCACACCAGGCTGCCCCGGTACCGCAGCCGGAAGCCCAGCCGGGTGATGCCCGCGGGCAGGCACGGCGCGAACCGCAGCCGCCCATCGCCCGCGCGCATCCCGCCGAACCCCGACACCAGCGCGATCCACGCCCCCGCCAGCGAGGCCATGTGCACGCCGTCCACCGTGTTCTTCTCCAGGTCGGCGAGGTCCATCAGCGCCGCCTCGCCGAGGTAGCGGTAGGCCAGGCCGAGGTGCCCGACCTCGGCGGCCATGACCGCCTGCGTACAGGCCGACAGGGACGAGTCGCGCACGGTCAGCGCCTCGTAGTAGGCGAAGTTCGCGGCCTTCTGCTCAGCGGTGAAGGCGTCGGGGCGCAGGTGCATGGCGAGCACGACGTCCGCCTGCTTGACCACCTGCCGCCGGTAGAGGTCGAAGTACGGGAAGTGCAGCAGCAGCGGGTAACGGTCGCCGGTGGCGTCGAAGTCCCAGAGCGCGTGCTGGGTGAAGCCCTCGCTCTGCTGATGCACGCCGAGCCGCTCGTCGAAGGGGACGGTCATCGCCTCCGCCCCCGCGCGCCAGGTGCGGATCTCCTCCTCGGTGACGCCGAGCCGCGCCGCCGGGCCGGGATGGCGTTCCGCCGCGTCGGCCGCGGCGCGCAGGTTCTGCTGGGCCAGCAGGTTCGTGTAGACGTTGTTGTCCACGACCGCGGTGTACTCGTCCGGCCCCGTCACGCCGTCGATGCGATAGCGCCCCGACGCGTCGTGGTGGCCCAGCGAGCACCACAGCCGGGCCGTCTCGACCAGCAGCGGCAGACCGGTCTCGCGGTCGAAGACGGCGTCGTCGAGGGCGTCCACGTACTGGGTGACGGCGTGCGCGATGTCGGCGTTGACGTGGAAGGCCGCCGTGCCCGCCGGCCAGTAGCCGGAGCACTCCTCGCCGTGGATCGTCCGCCAGGGGAAGGCGGCGCCGCCCAGCCCGAGCTGCGTGGCCCGCTCCCTGGCCAGGGGCAGCGTGGAGCGCCGCCACGACAGGGCGTCCGCGACGGCCGGGGGATAGGTGTAGGTGAGCACCGGCAGCACGAAGATCTCGGTGTCCCAGAAGGTGTGCCCGTCGTACCCGGTGCCGGTCAGGCCCTTGGCCGGGATCGGCCGCGACTCCAGCCGCGCGGCCGACTGCAGCAGGTGGAACATCCCGAAACGGACGGCCTGCTGCACCTCGTCGTCGCCCTCCACCTCGACGTCGGCGCCGTCCCAGAAGGCGTCGAGGAAGCGCCGCTGGACGGCGCAGAGGCCGTCCCAGCCGGTCAGGCGGGCCGCCGCCAGCGCCGCCGCCACCTGGTCGTGCAGCGCGGCCCGCGAGCGCCGGCGCGACCAGCCGTAGGAGAACAGCTTGACCACCCGCAGCGTCTGGCCGGGCGACAGGCGGGTGGCGACGGTCAGGCGGCTGATGTCGTCGCCGCCGCGCCCCTCGGTCAGCGTCTCGTCGGGACCCTCGATCTCGTGCCACATGCCGGCCGCCAGCCGCAGCCCGCTCTCCCTGGTGCGGTGCACCATGATGCCCAGGCCGTCGTCGCCGGTGACGTTCTCCTCCTCGATGAGGGGGGAGCGCAGCGGCGCGGCGGCCCGCGGGTCGCCGGAGGCGGCCGTGCGGGTCTCGTTGGCGATCAGCTCCGACTGGACGACGACGCGGATCGGGCGGTCCACGGCCTGGACCTCGTAGTTGATCGCGGCGATCGCGCGATGGGTGAACGACACCAGCCGGGTCGAGGTGATGCGTACCGGGGCGCCGGTCGGGGAGCTCCAGTGCGCGGTGCGGGTGAGCGTGCCGGCCCGCAGGTCCAGCACCCGCTCGTGCTGGTGCAGGGTGCCGTAGCGCAGGTCGAACGGCTCGTCGCCGACCAGCAGCCTGATCACCTTGCCGTTGGTGACGTTGACCACCGTCTGGCCCGACTCCGGGTAGCCGTAACCCGCCTCCGCGTACGGCAGCGGGCGCAGCTCGTAGCAGCCGTTGAGGTACGTGCCCGGCTCGGCGTGCGGCTCGCCCTCGTCCAGGTTGCCGCGCAGCCCGATGTGCCCGTTGGACAGCGCGAACAGGGACTCGGTCTGCGCCAGCACGTCGAGGTCGAGCCGGTGCTCGCGCAGGGCCCACGGCTCGATCGTGAACGCCGGATGCCGGATCATCGCACGCCCTCCAGCAGCTCGGCCAGGTCGGTGACCACGATGTCCGCGCCGTTCTCGCGCAGCTCGTCCGCCTGCCCCACGCGGTCGACCCCGATGACGAAGCCGAACCTGCCCGCCCGGCCCGCCGCCACCCCCGCCAGCGCGTCCTCGAACACCGCCGCCTGCCCCGGCTCCAGCTTCAGCGCCTCCGCCGCCGCCAGGTACATGTCGGGGGCCGGCTTGCCCGCCAGCCGCCGCTCCTGCGCCACCACGCCGTCGACCCTGGCCTCGAACCGCCCGGCGATGCCCGCCGCGTCCAGCACCTGCGCGGTGTTCGCGCTGGACGACACCACCGCCGTACGCAGCCCCGCCCGCCGCACCTCGTCCACGTAGCGGACCGAGCCGGGGAACACCTGGACGCCGTCCCGCTCGATGACGGCCTGCACGAGCTGGTTCTTGCGGTTGCTCAGCCCCTGCACGGTCAGCGCGTCAGGCGGGTCGTCCGGCGTCCCTTCCGGCAGCTCGATGCCGCGCGATCGCAGGAAGCCGCGGGCGCCGTCCGCGCGCTTCTTGCCGTCCACGTAGCGGTCGTAGTCGGCGGCGGCGTCGAACGGCACGAACGGCGTCCCCGTCCGGCCGGCCCACTTGTGCAGGAACTCGTCGAACATCGACTTCCAGGCCGCGGCGTGGACGGTGGCGGTGCGCGTCAGCACACCGTCCATGTCGAACAGGCATCCGCGAATGCCCTCAGGCAACCCCAGCATGCATCCTCCACTTGCGCCTCTACCCGCCCGACCTGCGAATATCCGGGACCACGCCGGCCTCGTAGGCCGCGATGACCAGATGCACCCGCGTGCGCGCGCCGAGCTTCAGCAGCAGGCTGCTGACGTGCGTCTTGACCGTGCTCATCGAGAGGTAGAGGGTGCGCGCGATCTCCGCGTTCGACAGGCCGCGCGCCACCAGGACGAGCACCTCACGCTCGCGCTCGGTGATGTCGAGCCGGCGGGCCGGCGGGCGTACGTGCCGCTCGATCAGCCGCCGGGTGGCGCTGGGCGCGAGCAGGGAGTCGCCGGACGCGATGATCTGCACGCTCCTGGTCAGCTCCGCCGGCGGGGTGTCCTTGAGCAGGAAGCCCGCGGCGCCGGCCTGGAGTGCTCCGTAGACGTACTCGTCGAGGTCGAAGGTGGTCACGATGAGCACGCGGGCCCGCGGGTGCGCGGCGCAGATGCGGCGGGTGGCCTCGATGCCGTCCATCTCGGGCATCCGTACGTCCATCAGCACCAGGTCGGGCGGCTCGCTCGCGGCGACGGCCACGGCCTGCGTGCCGGTAGCGGCCTCCGCGTACACCGTGAACCCCGGCACGCCGTCGATCAGCCGGCGGAAGCTCGTCCTGATGAGCGGCTGGTCGTCGGCCACCAGCACCTTGATCACAGCGGCAACCTCGCCCTCACCTGGAATCCGCGCACCGGGCGGACGCCCGCCTCGAACTCGCCGCCGAGGGTGCGCACGCGCTCGCGCAGCCCCGTCAGCCCGTGGCCGTAGGGCCGCTCACGCGCGTTCCTGCCGTCGTCGGTGACCTCCACGACCAGCTCCTCGTCGCGTCGCTCGATCAGCACCGTGGCCCGCCCGGCCTCGGCGTGCCTGAGCACGTTGGTGAGCGCCTCCTGCACGATCCGGTAGAGCGTGAGCTCCATCTCGCCCTGGACCTCGCCGTTCACGCGCAGCTCGACCTCCAGGCCCGCGGCCCTGGTCTTCGCGATGAGATCGCCGAGGTCGGCGAGTCCGGGAGCGGGCGTCAGGTCCGCCGGGCCGTCGTCGCGCAGCACGCCGAGCAGGCGCCTGGTCTCGCGCAGCGCCGACCTGCTGGTCTCCTCGATCGAGCCCAGCGTGCAGCGCATCTCCTCGGGGTCGCCGACGTGCCGCTCGACGCCCGCCTGCACGGCGATGGTGCTCAGGCTGTGCCCGATGACGTCGTGCAGCTCGCGGGCGATGCGCAGCCGTTCCCGCGCCGCCTCCGCACGGGCCCGCTCCTCGGTCTGGGCGGCCAGCTGCTCGGTGTAGAGGCGGCGCTGGCGGACGGCGGTGCCGGTGGACCAGGCCGCGACCACGATGGCCGGCACCAGCCCGACCTGGTCGAGGCTCAGGCTTCCCAGAGGGAGCTCCACCACCCCGTGGAGCGTGACCGCCACGGCCACCAGCAGCTCCGGCACCGCCTTGCGCCGGGTGGCGAGCGTGTAGAGCACGAGCGGCAGGCCGAACGGATCCGCATGCGGGATGAGGAACTCCTGCATCCCCAGCCCGCCCGCCAGCACCACGGCGAACACCGCCCGCGGCCACAGCCGCCGGACCGCGAGCGGCAGGCTGGTGGCCAGCGCCACCGCGAAGTCGAGCAGGCCGGGCGGCGCGGGATTACGCCAGTGGATGAGCCCGAGGAAGCCGGCCGCCAGGAGCAGGGCCACCACGGTGTCAACGGACACCCAGACCAGGTCCGGTATCCGGCTCAGCAGGGGCAGCCGGGGCTGATCACGCACATGTCGACCCTAACCAGCGAGCCTGGAGGCGCGTATCGGTCTCAGGACCGATACGCGGGCCGGGTCGTGCGGGGGATCGTGGTCGGCATGATCGAAGTCATCGGGTTGACCAAGCGCTTCGAAGGGAGCGCCGCCGTCGACGATCTCTCCTTCACCGTGACGCCCGGCAAGATCACCGGCTTCCTGGGACCGAACGGCGCGGGCAAGACCACGACCCTGCGCATCATCCTCGGGCTCGACCGGCCCACCTCGGGCCTGGCCACCGTGCACGGCGTGCCGTACGCGCGCTTGAAGCGGCCGCTCACCCACGTCGGCGCGGTGCTCGACGCCACCGCCGTGCAGGGCGGGCGGCGCGCCCATGAGCACCTGCGGTGGCTGGCCAGGACCAACGGGATCTCCCCTGCGCGCATCGGCGGGCTCATGGAGCTGGTCGGGCTCGCCGGCGCCGGACGCAAGCGGGTGGGCGGCTTCTCGCTCGGCATGAAGCAGCGGCTGGCGCTGGCCGCCGCGCTGCTCGGCGACCCCGAGGTGCTGCTGCTCGACGAGCCGCTCAACGGGCTCGACCCCGAGGGCATCAGGTGGCTGCGCGGGCTGCTGAAGTCGCTGGCGGCCGAGGGACGGACCGTGCTGGTCTCCAGCCACCTCATGCACGAGATGGCGGTCACCGCCGATCACCTCGTCGTCATCGCGGGCGGGCGGCTGCTGGCCGACATGGAGATCGGCCGGTTCGTCCGGCCCGGGATGTCGCTGGAGGAGACGTTCATGCGGGTCATCGAGGGGAGCACGGCGTGAACGCGGTCGCCGCCGAATGGATCAAGCTGCGCTCGTTGCGTTCCACCTGGTGGTCGCTCGGGGCGGGGGTGCTGACGGCGCTCGCGCTCACCGTGCTCGGCGCCTACGCGGTGATCTCGCGCTGGGACCCTGGCCAGGCGGGCGAGCAGGCCGCGATGGGGATCGTCGTGGCCGTCTACGTCGGAGTCGTGCTGGCCCAGCTGCCCCTCGGCATGCTCGGCGCCATGTCGATCACCGGCGAGCACGCCTCCGGCATGATCGACACGACGTTCGTCGCCACGCCGTCGCGCTCGCGGGTGCTGCTCGCCAAGGCGTGCGTGCTCGGCGGGCTCGCCGTCGCCGCCTCGCTGCTCATCGCGATCCCCGGCTACCTGTACGGGCTGGCGGTGGCCGCCGAGTTTCACCCGACGTCGCCACCGGCCGGAGCCTGGGCGGTGGTCGCCGGCGGTACGCTGATGATCGTCATGGCCACGCTGCTCGGGCTGGCGCTCGGCGCGCTCTTCCGCAACGGCGCCGTGGCGATCTCCGTGCTGGTGGTGCTCCTCGGGCTGGTCCCCTTCGCCGGTCAGGTGCTGCCGGGCGGTGACGTGGCCAATCGCGTCCTGCCGGGCTATCCCGCACTCCAGCTCATCGAGCAGGTGCCCGACATCATGCCGGACCCGGCCGCCTTCGCCCTGCTGGCCGCCTGGACCATCATCCCGCTGCTGCTCGCGATCCGCGCCAATGTCGGTGGGGGTCTGTACCGTCCCCGATCATGACCTGGTCCACCTTCTTCCCGGAGAAGTTCCCGCCGCACCCGCCCGCCGCCGAGGCGGGGAGGAGCACCTGCCCGACCTCCTGCTGGTCGGGCACTGGGACGAGGGGTGGGTGCTGCTCAACCCGCGCGTCAGGACCGCCGAGGGGGAGTGGGAGGCGTGGTTCCACGCCCCCTGGCTGCCCGGCGCGAACCGCTACCGGACGTTCCTGGAGCTCATGGAGGACGAGCATCGCAGGGCCGGGGGCGGCGTGGCCTGATCGGCTTGCCGTATCGTTTTTCGATGCTATCGTTTTTCAATAGCATCGAAAAACGATATGGAACGGAGTTCAGCTGATGGCTGCACTGCATGGCACCCTCGGTCGAGCGGCCCGGCGACCCGCGGTCTTCGCGGTTCTCGTCGCGGTGACCGGGGTCATCACGGGGATGGTGCTCTACTCCAGGGCCGGCCTCTTCGGCCTGACCTACCCGCACGTGGTGGCCCAGTCGCCCGCCGGTTACGGCATCGGCCTGGACGAGCCGGCCTTCGCCGCGGAGGCCCTGCCCGGTGTCAAGGCGATGGCGGGCGATCTCCACTTCATGGACGGCACGCCCGACGCCGGCCAGTACATCCTGCAGGCCCTGAGCACCCTCCCCGGCTTCGTCGTGACGGCCGTCGCGTTCTTCCTGCTCTGGCGGCTGCTGTGGCGGGCGCGCGAAGGCGCCTACCTGCCGCAGGTCGCGCGCCAGGTGCGAGTTCTGGGCTGGTGGCTGTTCGCCGGCGGCCTGCTGGCCCCGCAGATCGAGCACGTCGCGATGATGGCGCTGCTGGACACGATGGCCGCGAACGAGTCCCACTATCTCCCCCGGGAGATCCCCGTGATCGTGCCGCTCGTCGGGGTCGGGCTGCTGGCGCTGGCGAGCGTCCTGCGCACGGGCGTGCGCATGCGGGACGACCTGGAAGGCACCGTCTGATGCCGGCCGAGACGGAAGCGCACGACACCCACGCCATCACGGTCCACCTCGACCGGCTCCTGGAAGAGCGCGGCATGACGCTCACCGAGCTCGCCGACCGGGTGGGGGTGACCGTGGCCAACCTGTCCATCCTGAAGAACGGCCGGGCCAAGGCCATCAGGTTCACCACCCTGACCAGGCTCTGCGAGGTCCTCGACTGCCAGCCGGGCGACCTGCTGAGCCACCGCCGGGCGGAGTGACCGCCGCACCACGTGGAAGGCCCTTTTCCGGACGGTGCCCGTTGCGCGAGGATGCCGGGGTGACGTCCATCAAGGCGCGGCCCAGGATGATCCTGCTGTGCGGGCTGCCCGGGTCAGGGAAGACGACGCTGGCCAGACGGCTGGCGCGGGAGGTGCCCGCCGTACGCCTGTCTCCGGACGAGTGGCTGGAGGACCTCGGCATCGACCTGTTCGACGAGCCCACCCGCGCCCGCCTCGAGCGGCGCTTCGCCGGGCACGCCCAGGAGCTGTTGCGGCTCGGCCAGAGCGTGGTCATGGAGTTCGGCTTCTGGACACGGGGCGAGCGGGACGCGATGCGGGCGGTCGGGCGTGCCGCCGGCGCGCCCGTCGAGCTGCGCTACCTGTCGGCGCCGTTCGACGAGCTGTGCCGCCGCGTCGAGGCCCGCAACGGCCAGCCGGGGGTGGCCGTGATCAGCCGGGCGCGCATGGAGAGGTACGTGACGCTCTTCGAGGCCCCTGACGACGCCGAGCTCGCGCTCTACGCCCCGCCGCTCGCGGGCTCACCTGCTCGCGAGGGCCTCGCCGGCGCTGATGATGCCGCTCAGCGCTGAGCGTACGTCGTTGGGCTCGGCGATCTTGGTGTCGATGCGGCGGCGTTCGTCCTCGAAGGCGGCCCTCCGGCCACGTGGGTCGTCGTGTTGGCGGAGCTGAAGCAGTTCCAGACCTCGGCTTGTGCGGGGGTGGGAAGGGCATCTCCAGGTCGTTTGTCAGGGCCTGCTTCTTCGGGGGAGGAGGAGCGGGGTCGCCAGCAGGAGGACGCCGGCCACGGCGATGGCGGGGCGGGGGTCGATGAGGCCGCCCAGCACGCCCCAGGCGGCAGTCAGCAGCGCGGTCGTGACCCTGGTCGTCACCGACCAGGCGGACAGCGTACGGGCGATGCGATCGGACGGGGTGCGGGCGAGCCGGTGGGTGGCGAGGAGGGGGTTGAAGACGGCGCAGCAGAAGATCAGCCCGAGCTGGACGCCCATCACCAGCAGCAGCCCGCCGGTGCCGGGCCCGACGAAGGCCAGGCCCAGGGGCCAGAGCGCGCGCAGCGTCCCGGCCGCGACCATGACCCGGTGTGGCCCGTACCGGGCGGCGAGCGGCCTGGCCAGCCGCGCCCCGAGCAGCCCGCCGATCGCGGGCGCGGCGAAGGCGAGGCCGTACTGCCAGGACGTGAACCCGAGCGGGCCCAGCATCAGCACGGCGAGCAGCGCGTCCATGGCCATCAGCAGGCCGTTGAACAGGGCGGTGTTGAGGAAGAGCGGACGCAGCGCCGCGTCGGCGAGGATGAACCGCCACCCCTCCAGCAGGTCACGGGCTCGCGGCGCCGCACCCGGCCGGGGCTCCGGGCGCGGCTCGCCGCCGCCGGTCGCGCGCAGGCACAGGGCCGAGAGGAGGTGACTGACCGCGTCGGCCACCACCGTCGCCACCGGTCCGAGCAGGGCGATCGCGGCGCCGCCCAGGGGCGGGCCGGCGATCGTGGTCGTCCAGGTCGTCGACTCCAGGCGGGCGTTGGCGGCCAGCAGGTGCTCGGCCGGGAGCAGGGTCTTCAGGTACGCGCCTGAGGCCGCGCGGAAGGTGAGGTCGGCCGCCGCCACGACGACCGAGACCAGCAGGAGCTGGACGAAGGAGAGCACGCCCAGCGCGTACGCGGCAGGGATCGTCAGCAGGGCCGCGAACCGGACCAGATCGGTCCCGACCAGCACCGGCCGCTTGTGGCGGAACTCCACCCACGGCCCCAGCGGCACCGCCAGTGCCGCGCCCGCCAGCGCGCCCACCGAGGACAGCGCCGCGACCTGCGCCGGTCCCGCGTGCAGCACCTGGATCGCGATCAGCGGGAACGCGCCGAAGGCGAGCCACGTGCCGAGCGCGCTGGTGCCGTACGCGGCCCAGAACCACCTGAACTGTCGCATGACGCTCCTTGCTCGTTGGATGATCGCCAGCAGCAAAGCGCGTGCGGGACAGGAAGATCAAACAACTCCGGGTACAACGCTGGGTTGTACGGTGACGGCATGGACCTCGATGCCGTACGCACCTTCGTGACCGCCGCCGACGCGGGCCAGTTCCAGGAGGCCGCCGCCGAGCTGAGGGTCACCCAGCAGGCCGTCTCCAAGCGGATCGCCGCCCTGGAACGCGCCCTCGGCGTACGGCTGTTCATCCGCGCACCGCGCGGCGCCGAGCTCACCATCGACGGTCAGGCGTTCCTGCCGCACGCCCGCGAGTTGTTGCGGGCCGCCGAGCGAGCGGTCGCGTCCGTGCGCACCGGCCGCCGCCCGCTGCGCGTCGACATGCTCGCCTCGCGCAGCGCGGCGTCGGGCGTGATGCGGGCGTTCCATCGCGCGTACCCGGAGATCGAGCTGGACGTGGTGATGCTGTTCGGCATCGACGACGCCGTCGCCGCCATCAGGTCGGGCGCCATCGACGCGTCGTTCCGCGCCGTCACGATGCCGGGCCGGCCCCTGCCGGACGACGTGACGGCGGAACGCGTCCTCGACGAGCCGCTGCAGCTGCTCGTCGGCCCCGCCCACAAGCTGGCCGGCGCGAGATCGGTCACGGTCGCGCAGCTCGCCGGGCACCGGATCTGGATGCCGGGCATCGTCCCCGGCACCGAATGGGCCACCTTCTACGACGACCTCGTCGCGGAGTTCGGCCTGACCATCGAGGTGACCGGGCCCAACTTCGGCTCGGACGCGCTCCTCGACACCATCGCCGACACCCCGGCCCTGGCCACGTTCATGGGGGAGCGCACCCGCCTGGTCTGGCCCGAGGGCCACGGCCTGCGCCGCATCCCCGTCACCTGCCCCACCCCCGTCTACCCGCACGCGCTGCTGTGGCGCCGCGACGACCCCCACCCCGCGCTCGCCACCCTGCGCGCCTACCTCGCCACCACGGCGGCCGGCCAGGACACGGCCGGAACCTGGACGCCGAGCTGGGCGATCCCGCGCTGACTTCTCAGGGCGCGCCGAGGACGTCCGGGGTGACCAGGGCGCGGGCGGCGGCGGCGAAGTAGTCGTCGGAGGCGGCGTCGGCCAGGCCGAGGATGACGCCCTGGCTCAGCCCGACCAGCAGCGCCCGCAGCGCGGTGGCCAGCCGTTGCGCCTGCCGGGGCGTGAGGGTGCCGCCGTCATGGGAGCGGCCGGACAACAACCCGGTCAGGCGTTCCTCGTGGGCTCGTACGGAGGCGGCGAGCTTGGGCCGCAACTCGGGATCGCGCAGCGCGAGGTCCTGCAGGCTGATCTCGAACGATAGCCGGCGCAGCGCGTCGGGGTCGTCGCACGTGCGGCGGTAGTGGCGGGCGAAGACCTCCACCGCCTCGATCGCTCCGAGCGAGGGGGAGACCGCCTGCTCCAGGCCGTCGTAGTGCGGCGCCAGGTAGTCGGTGACCAGGGCGATCAGCAGGCCGTTCTTGCTGCCGAAGAGCGAGTAGACGGCGCCGGTGGTCAGTCCTGCCCGCTCGGCGATCTCGTCCAGCCTGGCCCGATGGCCGTCGCGGGCGACGAGGCGGTGCGCGGCCTCCAGCAGGGCCTGCCGGTTCCTGTCCTTGGCCTCCGCCCTCGTTTTTCTCATAATCCCATTATTCCGTAATCTCGTTACGAAAGTCAGCCGACGAGGAAGAAGTGCCACGTGGACATCACCTCCGCCATCGCCGCGGAACGTACGGAACTGGCGGCGCTCCTGGACGACCTGCCGCCCGAGCAGTGGGACGCGCCCACCCTGTGCGCGGGCTGGCGCGTACGGGAGGTCGCGGCGCACATGTCGATGGGCTTCCGCCACCCGCTGCCCAAGATGCTGTGGGAGCTGGTCAAGGCGGGCGGCGGCGTCAACAGAATGGCCGACCGGCGGGCCCGCCTCGACGCGGCCGCCATGTCCACGTCCGAGATGGCCGCCGCGCTCCGCGACAACGCCCGCCACCCCTGGCGGCCACCGGTCGGCGGCATCGCGGCGGCGCTCGGCCACGACGTCGTGCACGGCCTGGACATCACCGTCGCCCTCGGCCTCGGCCGCCGCGTCCCAGAAGAGCGCGTACGCCTCCTCCTGGAGCAGGTCACCCCCAGGACCGCGCGGTTCTTCGGCGCCGACCTCGGCGGTGTGCAGCTGCGCGCCGACGACCTCGACTGGTCCTTCGGCACCGGCGTCCCGCTGACCGGCTCGGCGCAGGACCTCCTCCTGCTGACCTACGGCCGCAAGCTGCCGCCCGGTCACCTGCGCGGCGAGGTGAGCGACCGCTACGTGGCCGCCTGAGCGTCGAAGGTCAGGAGCAGAGCCGGCGGGCCACGCGCAGGTCGGTGACGAGGATGTTGACCCAGCCGCCTTCGAGCGCCGCCCTGATCGCGGGCAGCTTCCGCTGGCCGCCCGCGACGGCGATGCGCCGCCCGACGGCGCCGAAGGAGGCGGTGTCGATGCCGATGACGCGCCGGTCGAGGTCGGAGGCGACGGGCTTGCCGGTGGCGTCGAAGAAGTGCAGGCAGACCTCGCCGACTCCGCCGACGGCGCGCAGCTCGTCGCGGTCGGTGTCCCTGACGGGCGCGGAGGCCGGCTCGCCGATGCCGACGAGGGCGACGGTCACCTCACGCCACTGCGCCTGCACCTCGGCCAGGTCGGGGTCCTGGAGCAGCGCCTCGCGCGTCGCGGGGGTGGCGACCAGGCCGGGCAGTGGCACGAAGACGGGATGGGCGTTGGTGAGGTCGGCCAGGCGGGCGATGAGCCGGGTGGCCCGCACCTGGTCGCCGGCGCTGCCGAGGCCGCCCACGAGCTGGATCACCCGGTCTGCGACCTGGACGTTCTTCTGCGGCAGGCGCCGCACCACCGCCTGCAGCGTCTGGCTCCACGCGGCGAGGCCGATCACGTCGCCGCCGGTGAAGGTGACGTCGAGGTAGGCGGCGGCCGCCGTCGCGAGTGAGGGGACGACGTCGTCCTGGTAGTCCTCGACGTCGACCACTACGGCGTCGCGCAGCGCGTAGCGGCGCTGCAGCTCCTCCTCCAGCTCGGTGTGCACGCCCTCGGGGAGCGTGACCACCGTGCGGATCAGGCCCCGCGCGACCGCCTCCTTCAGCAGACGGGACACGCGCGGCTGGGAGAGGTGGAGCGCGGCGGCGATCTCCGGCTGGCGGATGCCCTGTTCGTGGTACATGCGGGCGACGCGGGCAAGGAGCCGCAGATGATCCTTGGAGACGTCGTCCACTCCATCCGAGTCCCGGACCACCGTACCCGCCCTTCACGCCGCTGATCGCCGCTCCAAGTTTAGGGGCGGGCGGCCGTGCGGGCGTGACGCCTACTGCCTGGCGGAGAGCCCGAACTCGTCGGCGTTGTCGGCGGTGACCAGCTCGCAGTCGATCGCCTGCCTCTCCTCCTGGCCGGTGATGTGGCCGGCGGCGTCGAACGTCTCGGGCGCGGCGGCCGCCGTGGTCATATGGCGTTCCTCTCCCGCGCGGGTCGGGCTCTGCGGACGGTCTCGTGCCAGGCGTGCTTCCTGGCGCGGCGCTCCGCCTCGCCGAGCCCAGGCTCGTAGGTGTCGGCGGGCCTGGGCCGGCGTTCGAGGTCGCCGAGGGTCCAGAGCCCGGCCGTCAGCCCGGCGGCGTCGGCCGCGCCGAGCGCGGACAGGTCGTGCTCGCCCGAGCGGGCGACGACGCGTCCGCTCAGGTCGGCCTGGAGCCGCATCAGCCGGTCGCTGTGGGTCAGCCCGCCGTCCGTCATGAGCACGCGGACCTGCCCGACGGCCTGCTCGATCGCGACCAGGACGTCCTCGATCTGGAAGGCGACCGCTTCCAGGGCGGCGGCGGCGAGCTGGGGGCGCCGGGTGCCCAGGGAGAAGCCGGTGATGACGGGGGTGGCGCCGGGGTCCCACCAGGGGGCGCCGAGCCCGCCGAAGGCGGGGACGAAGTGCACGCCGTCGGCGGACTCCGCCTCCTTGAGCAGCTCAGGGACGGGGACGCCGAACAGGTCGGCGAGCCAGCTCACCATCCGGCCGGTGGCGCGGATGTTGCCCTCGACGCACAGCGCGGGGCCGTCGCCGAGGTCCCAGGCGATGCTGCGGCACAGGCCCCGCACCTCGCCGACCTCGCCGACCTCGCCAACCTCGCCGACCTCGCCGGTCTGGCCGGTCTGGCCGGACCGGCCGGTCCGGCCGGTCTGGCCGGTCCGGCCGGTCCGGCCGGTCCGGCCGATGGCCATCACCGACGAGCCGGTGCCGTACGTCGCCTTGACCACGCCCGGCCGCCACCCGGCGTGGGCGAACATCGCGGCGTGCGAGTCGCCCATGACCGCCAGTACCGGCACCCCGTCCGGCAGCGGCGCCAGCCCGCGGGCGGCGGGGAGAGCGGCGCACGAGGGCACCACCCGTGGCAGCACCTCGCGCGGCACGCCGAACAGCTCGAGCAGCCGGTCGTCCCAGTCGCCGGTGGCGACGTCGAGGAGCTGGGTGCGCGAGGCGTTGCCGGCCTCGATGAGGTGCTCGCCGCCGAAGCGGCTGAGCAGCCACGAGTCGACCGTGCCCAGGCACAGCTCGCCCGCCCGCCGCCGGCCGGGGTCGTAGGTGTCGAGCAGCCAGCGCGCCTTGAGCGCGGAGAACATCGGATCGAGCGGCAGGCCGCTCACCGAGCGGACCAGCTCGGCGGCGCCGGCCAGCTCGTGACAGCGGTCGGCGGTGCGCTGGTCCTGCCAGCTCAGCAGCGGCCCGACGGGCTCGCCGGTGCGGCGCTCCCAGAGCACCAGCGACTCGCGCTGGTTGCTGATCCCGATGCCCGCGACACGTCCCGCGCAGGCGGGCGTGACGCACTCGGCGACCGCCCGCCGCACGCTCTGCCACAGCTCGGCCGGGTCCTGCTCCACCCAGCCGGGGCGCGGCTGCGACTCTGACAGGGGAGCGACCGCGCGGGAGACGACCCGGCCGCACGCGTCGACCAGGAGCGCCTTGGTGGAGCTTGTGCCCTGGTCGACGGCCAGGATGAGCGGGTCAGCCATGGCGCAGCAGGCTCCGTGCGGCATCGGCGATGCCCTCAGGCGACATGCCGTAGCGGTCGAGCAGGTACGCCGCCGAGCCGGTCGGCGCGAACTCGGGGATGCCGAGGATCGCGACCCGGGCCGGATGGCGCTGGACGACGGTCTCGGCGACGGCGCCTCCGAGGCCGCCGGCGATGGTCGACTCCTCGATCGTCACGATGCCGGCGGTCTCCCGCGCGGCGGCCACGACCGCCTCCGTGTCCAGGGGCTTGACCGTCGGCATCGACAGCACCCGGGCCGAGACGCCCTCGGCTTCCAGCCGTTCCGCGGCGACCAGGGCCCGCCACAGCACGGTGCCGTTGGCGATCAGCGTGACGTCTCCGCCGTCGCGCAGGGTCACCGCCCTGCCGGGGACGAAGGCGTAGTCGTCGGGGTTGACCTGGGGCACGCTCATGCGGCTGACCCGGACGAACACCGGCCCTTCGACGGCGGCGGCCCAGCGCAGCGCGGCGCTGGTCTCGGCCGGGTCGGACGGGACGATGACGGTCAGGTTGGCGATGGCCCGCAGCCAGGCGATGTCCTCGATGGAGTGGTGCGTCGGTCCCAGCTCGCCGTAGGCGACGCCGGGGCTCATGCCGCACAGCTTGACGTTGTGGTTGGAGTAGGCGACGTCGGCCTTGATCTGCTCCAGCGCGCGGGCGGTGAGGAAGCAGGAGGCGGCGGAGACGAACGGGATGCGCCCGCCGTTGGCCAGCCCGGCGGCCACGCCGACCATGTCCTGCTCGGCGATCCCGACGTTGATCAGCCGGTCGGGGAACGACCGGCGGAAGCCGGCCAGCTTGCTGGAGCCGACCGAGTCGTTGACCACGCCGACGATCCGCTGGTCGGCGCCCGCCAGCTCGGACAGGGTCGCGACGTAGGCGTCCCTGCAGTCGAAGCGGGGCAGGTCGGCGACCGAGGTACGCGGCATCAACGCTCCTTCTCCAGCTCGCTCAGCGCCTGCAGGTACTGCGCCTCGTCCGGCACCTTGTGGTGCCAGGCGACGTCGCCGCTCATGAACGAGATCGGATGTCCCTTGTGGGTGTGGGCGATCACGAACGTGGGCCTGCCCGGCCGGTACGGCACCGACGACAGCACGTCCAGCAGCTCGCCGTGGTCGTGCCCGTTGGCCTCGACCACGGCCAGGCCGAACGCGGCCGCCTTGTCCGCGAGCGGGTCGAGGTCGTTGGTCTCCTTGACGGTGGCGCCCTGCTGGAGCCGGTTGCGGTCGACGATCACGGTGAGGCGTTCGAGCTGGTGCTGGGAGGCGGCCATCATCGCCTCCCAGTTGCTGCCCTCCTGCAGCTCACCGTCGCCCACCAGCACGTACGTCCGGCGCGGCGACACGTCCAGCTTGGCCGACAGCGCGTGCCCGACCGCCACCGGCAGGCCGTGCCCGAGCGGCCCCGTGTTGGCCTCGACCGCCGCCACCTTCGTGCGGTTGGGATGCCCGTTCAGCGCCGACAGCGGCTGCAGGAACGTCGCCAGCTCGGCCGCCGGCAGGTAGCCGAACGCCGCCAGCGTGGTGTAGAGCGCGCCCGCGACGTGCCCCTTGCTGAGGATGAAGCGGTCGCGCTCGGGGTCGGTGACCCGTTCCGGGCTGATGTCCAGCACCGCCCCGTACAGGGTGGTCAGGATGTCGATGGCGGAGAAGTCGCCGCCGATGTGCCCCGCTCCCGCGTGGTGGATGAGCTTGAGGTCCTGGATCCTGATCTGCCTGGCCGCCTCGGCGAGATGCGCGATCTGCTCCGCGCGGCCGGCGCGCCGGTCCACCCTGCCGAACACCGGCAGCGTGACGTGGCCGCGCACGGCCTCGGCGAGGTCGGTCATGCCTCCACCAGGCCCGCCATCGAGGTCAGCAGCGCGTTCTGGACGAGCCGCTGGGCGGCCAGCGCGTCGTGCGCGGCCTGTGCCTGGGCGAGCGCCTCGTCGTCCAGGGCGCCGAGCGCGCGGTCGATCGCCTTCAGGAAACGGATGGCCTGCTTGGCGGCCTGGACGCTGTCCTCGCGGAAGGGGAACTGGTCGAGCTGCCAGACGCCGTCCCAGGTGTTCCTGCGCAGCGTGTGGAAGAACTCGAACGTCTCCACCAGGTGCACCGAGCCGACGACCATGTCGTCGTCCCAGCCACGCATGTTGTCGTTGACGTCGATGGCGAACAGCCGGCCGTGGTCGATGGCGAGCTGGGCGGCGTCGGCCGGGGTCTCCTGCCCGTAGAGCGAGTGACCGAAGTCGAGCAGGATGCCCAGGTTGGGCAGGCCGATGCGCTCGATGCCGAGCAGCGTGCGGGCCACGCTCGGGAAGATGATCTTCACGCGGGGCTCGCGCGGCTTGTACTCGATCACATAGTTGATCTCGGGGTGCGCGGAGCACAGCTCGGTCAGGCCGTCGAGGGCGAGCTGCCAGACGTCGTGGTAGTTCACCTGGAACGGGTAGTCCCAGCCGTCCTGGCCCGGCCACAGCTTCACGTACGAGCAGCCCAGCTCCAGAGCCACCTCGGTGGCGTCGTGCATCAACGCGATGGCCTTCTTGCGCACGGCCGGGTCGGGGTTGGTGAACGAGCCCTTGACGAAGTCGCGCGTATAGATCTCAGGTGTGATCGCGATCGCGCTCAGATTGTTCTTGGCCAGGGCGGCCTTGACGTCGTCCAAAGTGCCGTCGAACCCGACGAACGGCCAGTTCAGGTCCACCACCGACAGCTCGCCCACGGCTCCCGCCCGGTCGATCTGCTCCAGCAGCCCGACCGGCGGCCCGTAGCCGTCGGTGGCGTAACGGTCCTTGTAGGTGGCGAAGTGCCAGATACCTGCGCCGAAGGTCGGCATGGTCATCACTCCCTTATCCCTTGGTGGCGCCGGCGGTGCGTGGTGAATATTTATGCGACAGTGAATAATTTCCCGTGCTCGTAGATTGGCTGATCCGCGCGATGCGTGTCAATGACGTTGCGCAACCTTCGGTGGTGCGAACCGCTTCTTCTCGCGGTGATCCACCACGGCGTGCCTCCGGCCACCCGCGCTCGGCAGGCCGACATCGCCGACGCGCAAGCACGCGGCCATCCGCGCGGGGATCACCGGCGGCTGGGTCGACGTCATCATCACCGACGTCACGACGGCCCGCGCCCTGCTCGACGAAGACCAGCCGACATAACGGGGTGTACACCGTAAACCTTATGGTTTACGGTGTACACCATGAGCACCGCAGCCGAGCGGATCGCCGACGCCGCGCGCGGCATTCTCGTCAGCGAAGGCGTCGAGGCCGTGACCATGCGGCGGGTGGCCGGGCTGGCCGGGGTGTCGCCCATGGCGGCCTACAAGCACTTCCCGAGCCGGCAGGCGCTGCTCGACGCGGTGGCCGCGCGGGCCTTCCGGGGGCTGGGCGAAGACTGGGGGAGCCGGGCTCCTGGCGGGTCCTGGGAGGAGCGGGCGTTCGGGCTGCTGGAGGACTTCCTCGACTTCGCCCTCAGGCAGCCCCATCTGTACACGTTCCTCATGACCGACCGCCGCGAGCGAGCCAGGCGCTTCCCCGAGGACTTCCGCGGTGACGTCCCGCCCTTCGGGCTGCTCGTCGCGCTGGTCGAGGAGGGCATGCGGGAGAAGGTGCTGCGCGAGGACGACCCGCTGGAGGTGACGCTGGCGCTGACGGCCTCCGTCCAAGGGCTCGTGCAGCTCCACCTCGGCGGGCGGATCGGCCTGGAGGAGGACGGCTTCCGCGAGCTGTGCCGGCGTACGGTGCGCAGGATCTTCGATGGCGTCCGTTAAGTGGTGGGCGGCGTCGGCCGTCCTGGTGCTCGTGGTCGTGGCGGCGGGGGCAGGAGCCTGGTACGGCAGCGACCAGTCGATCAAGGTCGTGCGCCACGGCACCGGCAACACCCGGGTGCTCGCCGTCCAGGGCGGCACCGTGACGCTGGCGCGGACGCCGCAGGCCGCCGCGCCCGGCACGTACTGGCTGGAGTGGAGCGGTGCGCACTCCATGCTCGGCGACGTCGTGTCCGAGGCGCCGGGCCGCGTCACCCGCGAGGTGCTGCGCGGTCCCATCCCCTCGGTCGGCACCCCCGGCCACTTCGGCAACGTGCCGCCGGGCGATCCGAAGGTCGCCTGGGGGATCGACTACACCGAGATCATGGTGCCCACCGAGCTGGGACCGGCTCCCGCCTGGTACGTGCCGGGTGACGGCACCACGTGGGTCGTCGCCGTGCACGGGCAGAACGGGCGGCGCAAGGCCGAGCTGAAGATCCTGCCCGTGGTGCACGAGCTCGGGCTGCCGTTCCTGGATATCACGTACCGCAACGACGAAGGCGCACCGCCCTCGCCCGATGGCCTGCTGCACCTGGGCGACGCGGAGTGGCGCGACCTGGAGGCGGCGTTGCGGCACGCCACGACCATGGGGGCACGGCGGTTCATCCTGTACGGCACCTCGATGGGCGGCCAGATCGTCGGCCAGTTCCTCGGCCGGTCACCGCTCGCCGACGTGGTCGACCGCGTCATCATGGACGCGCCCATGATCGACGTACGGATGACCGAGGAACAGGGCGCGCGCAACGCCGGCCTGCCCGCGTTCGTGGCCTGGTCGGCCGGGCTGGTCACCGAGTGGCGTACCGGCGTCGACACCGACCGGCTCAGCCTGATCCGCCACCCGCCCCGGGTCAGGCCGCCCCTCCTGCTGATCCACACCGTCCCCGACGCCGAGCATCCGATCCAGGAGGCGTACGACCTCGTCGCCACGGGCGCCCGGCTGGGCTGGCCGATCCGGTTCGAGCCGTTTGAGCGGGGCGGGCACACCGAGGCGTGGAACGTGGACCGCGCCCGCTATGACCGGCTTGTCCGTGACTTCCTCAGCGGCCGGAGTGGTGCTCGGTCAGGCGGGTGAGGAGGTCGACGAAGGTCCGCCGGTCGGTGGCGGACAGCGGGGCGAGGTAGTCGTCCTGGACGGCGGCGAGCAGCCGGTCGAGGTCGGCGAGCTGCTTCCGGCCGGCAGGGGTGATGGTGACGATGTTGCGGCGGCGGTCACCGGGGTCGGGCGTGCGCTCGAGGAGGTCCCGTTCCGCGAGGTCGTTGACGGCCGCGACCACGTCGCTGCGGTCGATGCCGGTGCGGCGGCCGAGCTCGGCCTGGCTGGCCGGGCCGAACTCCTCCAGGGTGGCGAGCAGGGCGTAGTGGTAGCGGCGGGCGCCGGCCCTGGCGAGCGCCTGGTCCACGAGCCGGTTGGCGATCAGCGCCGCACCGTTGGTCAGCCTGGTCGGCAGCCTGCGCAGCCGCTCCGCCTGCGGCCCCTCGGGAGTGTTCACGACCCGACCCTAACAAATGGTTGGCGCGACCCACGAATGGGCGTTACTGTTGGCAGTGCCAACGTTGGCCAAACCAACTAATAATGGAGGAGATTCATGCCTGCCTTCAGCACCCAAATGATCGGCCAGACCGAGAAGGCCCTCAACGCCCTCCTCGACCGCCTGCTGGCCGGGACCGGCATCACCGAACCCCAGTGGGTGACGCTGACCCTGACCGTCGTCAGCGAAGGCACCCTGTCCGCGGACGCCCTCGCCGAACGCGTCGCCCACTCCCTGAAGGTCGACCAGGCCACCGTTCACCGGCTCCTCGCCGAGCTGACGGCGGCCGGCCTGATTCGCGCCACCCAGGAAGGCACCGTCGAGCCGACCGAGCACGGCAAGGCCGAGTGGACGAGGGTCCGCGCCGCCATCACCGACGTCACCGGCCGGCTGTGGGGCGACCTGCCGCCGGAGGACCTGGCCGCCGCGGGCCGCGTCCTCGACACCGTCCTGGCTCGCGCGAACACGCTGCTGTCCGCCGCCCCCCATCCCGGCGCCGAGCGCTCTCACGCCACGTCAGACGGCACGGTGACCGCATGACCTCTTCAGGGCAGCGTCAGAGGGTGTGAAAGAAGTCGCCGCCGAAGCTGCTGATGAAGAACTCGCTGTCGGTCGTGCGCGAGGTGTTGCTGACGAGCAAGGTGACGCCGATGCCGAAGGCGATGTCCGGCTGGCGGACGACGAAGACGTTCTTGGGGCTGAGCCCTCCTTCGACGCCCTGCGAGTGGTCGCCGGTGAAGCGCATCCCGGAGAACTTGGAGATCCGGCGGGGCCCGTCGAAGACGTGCACCTCGATGAGCTCGTTGTTCTGCCGCGCGTGGTAGAGGACGATGACCTTCTCCAGGTTGGCCCGGTCGTTGCCGACGATCACCGGCGTGGGTACCGGCAGGTGGATCCACTCGGCCCGGCCGGCCGGGATGGTGAAGGTGACGCCGAACCCCTGCCGGAACGTCCGCAGGCCGGCGGTCTCGGGGAACGCCGCGTACCCGGACGCCCACGATGCGTACAGTTTGTCTGCCATGACCTCTCCCCAGGGTCTGGACGCTGAGACCCTTCGAGAATGGGCCGCGCGGCGCGTGACGGCATGAGTACCCCATGCTCAGTTCCGCGCGTCAGGCGCGTGATCGCGGGCAAGGAATCGACATCGCACCGTTGACCCAGCCCGCTGCAGTGTGACATTGTACTGCCTCAAGACAGCTCGTCACCTGCGGAAACATACGCACCATGAGATAGAGGTGCAAGTGAAGTCACTGTCCATTCCTCATCGGAGGCTGGTGATCGCAGCCGGTGCGCTCCTGAGTCTCACGCTCGCGGGCTGCAACTCCGACGTGTCCCAGGTCTACTCCTCCAGCACCCCGACCGCCGCCAAGACCGGCCCGGTGAAGATCGCCCTGCTGGCCTCCTCCAGCCAGAACGGCTTCAACAAGGCCGTCTACGACGGCGCCGTCGCCAAGGCGCAAGAGTACGGCGACGTCGAGGTGACCGTCTTCGACGGCAAGTTCGACAGCCAGACCCAGTTCAACCAGGTCCAGAACGTCGCCGGCCAGGGCGCCTACGACGGCATCCTGCTGGTGCCCAACGACAACGTGGGCATCGCCGCCGCGATCCCGGCAGCCGCCCAGGCCAAGATCCCGGTCGTCACCACGCTCTTCCCCGTCGGCCCCAACCTGACCGAGCTGAAACCCCAGGTGGACGGCATCGTGTCCACGGTCGCGGCGAACACCGAGGAGAACTCCAAGAAGCTCGCCGAAGGCGCGGTGAAGTACTGCGAGGACAAGGACCCGTGCCGGGTTGCGATCCTCATCGGCCAGCTCCAGTTCCCCTTCGACAACCTGCGCAACAAGGCCTACCGGTCCGTGCTCGACGGCCACCCCAACATCAAGGTGGTCGCCACCGGCCAGGGCAACTACGACCGCGACACCTCACTCAAGGCCATGCAGAACATCCTGCAGGCCAACCCCAAGCTCGACGTGCTGCTGTCCAACGCCGACCAGCAGACCATCGGCGCCCAGGTCGCGCTGGAGAGCGCGGGAGTCGACCTGAGCACGATGTACGTCACGGGCGGCGGCGGCAACCAGGAGGCCATCAAGCAGGTACGCGCCGGCAAATGGGCCGCCGACCAGGTGGACTTCCCCAACAGCATGGGCAAGGCCGCCGTCGAGCAGCTGGTCAACGCCGTGCGCGGCAAGCCGGTCACCCTGGTCATCGACGCGAACACGCTCGGCCCCGTACCGGTGATCGTCACCAAGGAGATCCTCGACGAGCACCCCGACTTCGCGGGCGAGTGGGCCGATTGATGGACGGACCGACCCCGGCGGTGGCCGTCACCGTCCGCGACCTGTCCGTCCGCTTCGGCTCCACCCAGGCACTCGACGCGGTCTCGCTGTCCCTCCTCGAAGGCGAGGTGCACGGCCTCGTCGGCGAGAACGGCGCCGGCAAGTCCACGCTCGGCAAGGTCGTCGGCGGGCTCTACCAGCCGGACTCGGGCGGGCTCGAGGTGTTCGGCCGGGCCGTGCACCGCTGGGACACCAGGCGGGCGCAGGACGCCGGCGTCGTGATCATCGCCCAGGAGCTGTGCCTGGTCCCGGCGCTGACCGTGGCGGAGAACGTGTTCCTCGGCAGGGAACGCCGCACGTTCGGCGTCCTGCACGGGGACCTGCGCGCCCGCTACCGGGAGCTGGAGGAGATCTGCGGCTTCGGGCTGCCCGCCGACGCGCCCGTCCAGACGCTGCCGATCGCCGACCAGCAGAAGGTGGAGATCATGCGGGCGCTCGCCCGCGACGCGCGCGTCATCGTGATGGACGAGCCGACGTCCTCGCTGACCGCCGACGAGAGCGAGCGCCTGCACGGGATCATGCGCTGGCTGCGCGAGCGCGGCACCACCGTCGTCTACGTCACCCACTTCCTGGACGACGTGCTCGCCAACTGCGACCGCGTCACCGTCATGCGGGACGGCCGGGTCATCAGGACGGCTCCGGCCGCGCAGGAGACCAAGGCCGGCCTGGTCGAGGCCATGCTCGGCGAGCCCGTCGACATGCTGCTGCCCGACCGCCCGCCGGCGCCGCCCCCTGACACGCCGCCGGTGGCCGAGATGCGCGACGTGCGCGGCGGCGCCGTCCGGGGCGTGTCGCTCCGGGTGCGGCCCGGCGAGATCGTCGGGCTGGCGGGGCTGGTCGGCAGCGGCCGTACGGAGATCGCCCGCGCCCTGTTCGGCTGCGACCCCGTCGAGTCGGGGGAGGTGCTGTTCCGCGGCGAACCGGTCACCGCCGCCTCGCCGCGCGCGTCGATCGCCCGCGGCATGGCCATGATCCCCGAGGACCGCCGCGCCCAGGGCCTGGTGCTGCTGCGCCCGGTCCTGGAGAACGTCACGCTGCCGCACCTGGCCCGCTTCTCCCGCGCCGGGGTGCTGACGCGCGGTGGCGAGCGCGCCGCGGCGCGCGAGCTGGTCGAACGCCTCGGCGTACGCCCGGCGGCGCTCGACGGCGACGTGTCGGTCTACTCCGGCGGCAACCAGCAGAAGGTGCTGTTCGCCAAATGGCTGCTCGGCCGGCCAGAGCTGCTCATCCTCGACGAGCCCACCAGGGGCGTGGACGTGGGCGCCAAGTCCCGCATCTACCAGCTCATCGTCGAGATCGCCGCGGCCGGCACCGGCATCCTGCTCATCTCGTCGGAGCTGGAGGAGGTCGCCGGTCTCAGCCACCGGATCCACCTCGTCCGCGGCGGCACGGTCATCGGCGAGGTGCCGGGCCCGGGGACGTCCGTGGACGGGCTCCTGCAGCGCCTCTTCGAGGTCGAGCCACCCCCAGCAACAGAAGGAACCCCATGACCGCCACCGCACAGGCGCGAGCGGGGTCCGGCGTGAACGTGCCGGCCCTGGTCCGCCACTACGCCGTCCTGATCATGCTCGTGGCGCTCTTCGTGGTGCTGAGCGTGTCGACGTCGTCGTTCCTCACCCTCACGAACCTGCTGAACATCCTCAACCAGAACGCCCCGCTGGCGATCATCGCGGTGGCCGGGACGCTCGTCGTCATCTGTGGCGGCTTCGACCTGTCCACCGGGGCCATCTTCAGCGTCGCGAACGTGGTGGCCGCCTGGGTCGCGGTGCACCTCGACAGCCCCGTGCTCGGCCTGATCGCCGCGCCCCTCGCCGGCGCCGCGCTCGGGCTGGTGAACGGCGCCGCGATCACCCGGCTGCGCATCCACTCGTTCCTCGCCACGCTGGCCTCCAGCCTCGTGTACGGCGGGCTCGCCGTGCTGATCACCGGCGGCTTCCTCATCAGCGTCCCCGCGGGCGGGTTCACCGCGCTCGGCCGGGGCGGCATCGGCCCGGTCTATTACGCGATCGTCATCCTTGCCCTCTTCGCGCTGCTGTCGGGCTTCCTGCTGAACCGCACGGCCTTCGGCAGGTACGTGCTGTCCGTCGGCGGCAACGCCGAGGCCGCCGAGCTGTCCGGCATCCGGGTGAACCGCATCAAGCTGTACACGTTCCTCTACAGCGGCCTGGCCGCCGGCATCGCCGCCGCCATCGGGGTCTCGCGGATCGGCACCGGGCAGCCGCAGGCCGGCGACGGCATGCAGCTGCTCGCCATCGCCGCCGTCATCCTCGGCGGCACCAGCATCTACGGCGGCGTCGGCGCGATCTGGCGCTCGGTCTGCGGCGTCTACCTGCTGGCGCTGATCGACAACGGGTTCGACATCCTCAACGCCAACCCGTTCTTCAAGGACCTGACGACCGGCGTGGTCATCCTGGCCGCGGTGGCGCTGAGCGTGGCGAGCAGACGATGATCGACCTGTCCGTCCTGGTGCTGCCCGACCGGGATCCCGCGGCCTTCGTCGCCGACGTACGGGCCGCGGAGCAGCTCGGCGTCCGCACCGTCTGGACCTACGACCACCTGACCTGGACCCCCTTGAAGGACCGGCCCTGGCACGCCGCCGTGCCGATGCTGGCGGCGGCGGCCGTGTCCACCACCCGGGTACGCCTGGGCACCCAGGTGGCCACGCCCAACTACCGCCACCCGGTCACGTTCGCCAAGGAGATCATGACGCTCGACCACCTGAGCGGCGGCCGGCTGGACATCGGCGTCGGAGCCGGCGCCGAGGGCGCGGACGCCGCCGTGCTCGGTGACCCGCCGCGCTCGCTCCCCGAGCGGGCCGATCGGTTCGCCGAATGGCTCGGCCTGCTCGACCACCTGCTCACCCACGACGTCAGCACCGTACGCGGCGAGCGCTACAGCGCCGTGGAGGCCAGGCAGATCCCCGGCTGCCTGCAGCGTCCGCGCGTACCGCTGACCGTCGCCGCGACCGGCCCGCGCGCGCTGGCGCTGGCCGCCCGGCACGGCCAGGGATGGGTGACCTACGGCGCCTACCGCAGGCAGGACGCGCCGGCGGACTGGTTCGCCGCCGTGGAGACGCAGGGACGCAGGCTGGACGCGGTGCTCGACGCAGCCGGCCAACCGCTGGGCGCGCTGCGCCGGATCGCGCAGGTGGCCCTGGACATGACCTGGCCGTTCGAGAGCCCAGGCCGCTACGCCGACTTCGCCGGCCGGCTGCGCGACGCGGGCTTCGACGAGATCACTCTGCACTGGCCGCGCGGGGACGACGCGAGGGGGATGCCGTCCGAGGCGCTGCAGCACGTCGCGGCCACGCACGCACTACCGAGAAAGGCGGAACGATGAGCAGGCTTGCGATCGACGTCGGCGGCACGTTCACCGATGTGGTGGAGCTGAACCCCGGCACGGGCGCGCTCAGCTTCGGCAAGGTCCCGACCACCCCCGACGCGCCGGCGCGCGGCGTCATGGACGCCTTCGGCCTGGCCGAGTCCGGCACGCCGGCCATCACGATGTTCACGCACGGGACGACGCTCGGACTGAACGCGCTGCTCACCCGCACGGGCGCGCGCACCGCCGTGATCGGCACGAAGGGGTTCCGCGACGTCTACCTGCTCGGCCGTACCGACCGCAGGACCAACTACGACATCACCTACCGCAAGCCGCCCGCGCTGCTGGAGCGCTACGACACGTTCGAGGTGCGCGAGCGGTGCAGGTTCGACGGGACCGTGCACACGCCGTTCGACGTCGATGACGCCCGCCGGGTGGCCGAAGTCGTCGCCGAGCGCGGGTACGGCTCGGTGGCGGTGGCGTTCCTGCACTCCTACGCCAACCCCGAGCACGAGCTGCGCATGCGCGAGGTGCTGGCCGAGGTCGCCCCCGACGTCGCGGTCACCCTGTCGCACGAGCTGTCCAGGGAGTACCGCGAGTACGAGCGGACCAGCACCGCCGTGCTGGACGCGTACGTCAAGCCGATCGTCCACCGCTACCTGCGCGAGCTGGAGGGCGAGCTGGCCGGCGGCGGCTTCTTGGGACGGTTCCTGATGACCCGCTCGGGCGGCGGCGCGATGACCGCGCAGGCGGCCCGCGAGCAGCCGGTGAGCCTCATCCTGTCGGGCCCCGCGGGCGGCGTCATCGGCGCGGCGGCGCTGTCCAGACTGCTGGACGAGCCCAACCTGATCACCATCGACATGGGCGGCACCAGCCTCGACGCCTCGCTGATCCTCGACCACGAGCCGGTCCTCTACCAGGGCGCGGAGTTCGAGGGGCTGCCGATCAACACCCCGTCGCTCTACATCCACACCATCGGCGCAGGCGGCGGCTCCATCGCGTGGCTGGACGAGGCGGACGCGCTGCAGGTCGGCCCGCAGAGCGCGGGCGCGGTTCCGGGCCCCGCCTCGTACGGCAGGGGCGGCACCGCGCCCACCTTCACCGACGCCGCGCTGGTGCTCGGCCACCTCGGCTCCGACAGCCCGCTCGGCGGCAAGCTGGCGCTCGACCGCGAGCTGGCCGACAAGGCGCTGCAGCCCATCGCCACCCGGCTCGGCCTGACCACCGAGGCGCTGGCCCGCGGCATCGTGCAGATCTCCACCATGAAGATCATGGGCGCGGTCCGCGCGATCACCGTGGAGCTGGGCCGCGACCCTAAGGACTTCGCGCTGCTGTCCTTCGGCGGGGGAGGGGGCCTGGTGGCCGTCGAGGTGGCCAGGGAGCTGGGAATCTCGACCGTGATCGTGCCGCCGGGGCAGGGCGCGTTCTCCGCGTTCGGCATGCTGCTCGCGGACGTCCAGCACGACTTCGCCCGTACCCTCGTCACGCCGCTGGCCACGCTCGACGCGGCCGCCGCCGACGCCGTCTACCGGGAGATGGAGGCGGCGGCGGTCGAGCAGCTCGAATCGGAGGGCTTCGGCCCTGACCGGCGTGCGCTCACGCGCACGCTCGACGTCCGCTACCAGGGGCAGGAGCACTCGGTCACGGTCGCCTTCCCCGACGATCCCGCCGCGTTCGCCACCGACGTCGCAGCCGCCTTCGCCGAGCTGCACGAGCGGCAGTACGGCCACACGATGGACGACCCGGTCGAGGTCACCACCCTGCGGCTGCGCGCCACCGGCACCGTCGACAAACCGGAGCTGCCGACCGTGGCCGAACGTCCGTCGGGCGAGCCCCACCCGGCCGGCACCCGCCAGGTCCATCTGTCGGCGGACGAGCAGGCCGTCGAATACCGCGTCTACACGCGCGAGGACCTGCTGGCGGGCGACGTCGTCGCAGGGCCGGCGGTGATCACCGAGCACACGGCCACGTCCGTCATCCACGCCGGCGACTCCCTGCGCGTCGGCCGCTACGGCGAACTGGTCATTTCCGTGAACGACAGGACCGGGAGGCAGCAGTGAGCCCCACCACCACGACGGACTCCATCACGACGGAGATCATCCGGCACGGCCTGCTCGCCGCCGCCGACGAGATGGCCCGCAACCTGTGCCGCACCGCGTACAACACGGTCGTGTACGAGATCCACGACTACGGCATCGGCATCCACGACGCCCAGGGCGACGTGGTGGCCGACGCGCCGGGCATCGCGGTGTTCACCCGGGGCAACGACCACGGCATCAAGCGGGCGGTCGAGTTCCTTGGCCGGGACGCGCTGGAGCCGGGTGACGTGTTCATCCTCAACTATCCGTACTGGGCCTCGGCCCACACCCTCGACCCGCTGGTGTTCGCGCCCATCCACCACGAGGACGAGCTGATCGGCTTCGCCTCCTGCCGGATCCACGTGCTCGACCTGAAGCAGAAGGACCCCGGCTACGTCCTGGACTCGACCGACATGTACCAGGAGGGGCTGTTCTTCCCCTGCTCCAAGCTCTACCGGCGCGGCGTGCAGAACGACGACGTGTTCAACATCATCCGCTTCAACAGCCGGATGCCGGAGCGGACCATCGGCGACATCCAGGCGCAGGTCTCCGCGTGCGTGACCGGCGTGCGCCGCACCCAGCAGATCGCCGCCAAGTACGGGGCCGGCGTGCTGGCCGCCGCGATGGACGCCATCAACGACCACGGCGAGCGCCTCGCCCGGCTGGCGCTGGCCAAGCTGCCGAAGGGCACGTGGACGGCGCACGACTTCGTGGACAGCGACGGCGTGGACGCCGACCGCCTGATCAAGATGAACGTCACCGTGACCATCGGCGACGACGAGATGGTCATCGACTGGACCGGCAGCGAGCGCGACGTCAAAGGCCCCATCAACCTGCCCGTCGGCCAGACGGAGGCGTTCTGCAGCCTCGTCTTCAAGGCCCTGACAACGCCGGACACGCCGGTCGTCGCGGGCAACTTCCGGCCGCTGCGGGTGGTCACCGAGCCAGGGTCGGTGATGCACGCGGTGCCGCCGATGCCGACGTTCACGCTGTGGACCGGGCTGCTCGGCGGCGAGGTCGTGCTGAAGGCCCTGGCCCAGGGCATGCCGGACCGCGTGCCTGCCTGCTCGGGCGGTGACGTGTGCTCGATGATGGGGCTCGGCGTCAACCCGCGTACCGGGGAGGCGTGGCTGGAGGCCACCAACGAGGCCGTCGGGTTCGGCGCGCACGCGGGCGGTGACGGCGAGGACGGCATCATGCACCTGTCGGAGCCGGGCTGCCGCAACAACCCGGTGGAGGTGCTGGAGACCAAGTCGCCGATGTTCATCGAGTCGTACGGCTACCGCCCCGACAGCGGTGGCCCCGGCCGGCACCGCGGCGGCGTCGGCGTGGGCCGTACGTACCGCTTCACCGCTCCTTCGACCGGCATCTGCCTGGTCTACAAGACCAGGACGCAGCCGTGGTCGATCGGCGAGGGCCTGCCCGGCGAGAGCAACCACGTCATCCTCAATCCCGGCACCGACCGCGAGGTCCGGCAGGGCGGCAGCTACAACCGCCTGGACGCGGGGGAGGTGCTGGTCAACAACACCGGCGGCGGTGGCGGCTACGACGACCCGTTCGAACGCGAGCCTGCCCAGGTGGCCGCGGACGTCCGGAACGGCTTCGTCAGCGTGGGGTCCGCGGCCCGCGACTACGGCGTGGTGGTGGACCCGGTCACGTTCGAGGTGAACCAGGAGGCCACCAGGCGGCTGCGCGTCAGCGCCGCAGGTCTCGCCCGGCGAGGATGAGCCAGAGGTACGGCAGCGGCAGCATCGCCCGCCAGAACTGGTGTGCCTCGTCCCAGTAGCCGAAGCCGCAGGTCGGCGGCCAGAGCCTCACCTGCTCCGGCAGCAGGAGGGTGGCGAGCACCAGCGCGAGCTGCACCACGACCGCGCCGACGGGGAAAAGGGCGCCCTGCGGCAGGCGGCTCAGGACGGCGGCGTAGGCGGGCAGCCAGATCGCCACGGCGGCGGAACCCGCCGGCGGGACGGCGGCGAGACGCGGACGGGCGAGGTGAGTGCGGGCCGTTCGAGCAGGCTCACCGGCACGGCGTGGCGCCCATCGGCGCGTCGTATGGGGTTCGGCCTGATGCTGAAGTTCTTCGAGCAGGAGGGCCGGTTCCCACGGCACGTGGGTGAGCTGCCCAAGGCCGCGGTGGACTACGTGGCCGGCCAGGTGAAGGTCGAGCCGGCGTTGCTGGCGGAGTACGACAGGTCGACGCCGTCGGCAGGCCGAAATCCCTCCGCGACGCCTTCGGCGCGCACAAGAAGGCCGGCCTCGGTGAGGATGTGGCGCTGCCGCAGCAGGGACTGGGTCGCGGTGGAGACGCGGGAGTAGACGATCTGCACCGAACTCTCCTCGGGAGGAGGCAACTGTAAGGTGTTGAGCGCAATTGCCCCCGATAGTCATCGCTCGCGGTGGGCGACGGTGAGTATGTGCCCGCTGACTCCAAGAAGCGACGGCACTGATTCCATCGAGCGCAGCGCATCCAGCATGAGGGTGCGGCGCTCTGGATCGTCAAGCCAGTCGTCGACATCCCCGTACAACCAGAAGGCGCCCTGCAGTCCGTAGTGCTTGACTTCGGGAAATCCCGCGTCGGCGAACTCGAGTGGAATCTCCTCCGGCTCGTGGAAGTATGCGGTGAACCCTGACCTTGGCGACCGCATGATCCCGCCTGCGGCGGCGCCATGGGCTGCCGCGCGGAACTTCTCGTCGAGGTAGAACCCCTGGCGTACTCCATCGTGGACGGCCGAGTGGCGGCTGATGGTCGCTGCCACCACTAGGCCGCCGGGTCGTACGGCACGCCGGGCTTCTGCCAGAGCTCCGACTCGGTCGGCCCGCTCGGTCAGGTGGTAAAGCGGGCCCAGGAGCAGAACAACGTCTACGCTCTCATCGGGCACAGGCAGTTGGCGTGCATCGCCCAACCGTGCTGATATCCCGGTTAGCTCGCGCGCCCGCTCCACGTGAAGTGGGATGGGGTCTAGCAACTCGACGTCGTACCCATCAGCGGCCAGCCACTCGGCATGCACGCCCGTGCCGCCGCCCACGTCCAGCACCCGAGCTGGCGCCGGCGGAAGCATCCGCCGCAGGACATCTTGTGTCCGCCAGAACTCCAACCGGCCGCGCCCTTCTCGAAGGCGGCTGTGCTCTCTGTCCTGCTCGTAGTAAGTGAGCAGCTCTTGAGTCATCGCCATACTTGATCATGACGGAAGGCGGGGATCGGCGGCAAAGGCCCGGGTCCGGTGCCCGGCCCGCCCCGGCAGCCCCGCGAGGCTCTCCGGCATGCCGTGCCGCCCGTCGCGCGACGCGGCCAGGCTCGCCCGCTTGATAATGCTAGTTATTTCAGTCATGATTGAAATGTCTAGCAGCACAGAGAGGAGAACCATGGACGCGGACGCCGCTCCGGCCTGCACGTACGAGTCGGTGGCCGCCATGGCACAGTGAACCGGCACACGATCACCACAGAAGGACACGGACGATGACCACTGAGGAAGAGCAGGACCGCACGCTGCGCTGGGTCGAGCGGGTGGCGGCGTTCTGCGTCGAGGAGTGGGGACTGCCGCCCATCACCGGGCGCATCCTCGGCTGGCTGATGATCTGCGACCCGGCCGAGCAGTCCGCCGGTCAGATCGCGGACGTCATCCAGGCCAGCCGGGCCTCGCTCACCTCCAACATGCGCTTCCTCACGGCCATCGGCCTGGTCAAGAAGGTCCGCCGGCCGGGCGATCGCACCGCCTACTACCGCATCGAGGACGACGCCTGGCAGAAGGTCATCCAGCGCAAGCTGGAGAGCCTGAGCGCGTTCGGCGAGATCGCCGACGAGGGGCTCGCCATCGCGGGCGGCGACGAGCGGCGCGCCGAGCGGATCAAGGCCGCTCACGACTCACTGACCTGGCTGCAGGACCTCGCCACCCGCCATCCCCTACGCCGCTGAGGAACCACCATGCACCCCCGACTCGGGCTGATCCAGGAAACGCTGCTGCTCACCCTTCATGCCAAGGCCCTGGACGCCGGGCGGCCCGCCCCCATCCTGGGCGACGCGCTGTCGGCCGAACTGGCCGCCGGCATCGACTACGACTTCGCCAAGCTGAAGATCAAGCCCAACCTGGTCGTCACCACGGCCCTGCGCACCAAGAGGCTCGACGACGCGGTCCGCGCGTACGTCGCCGCCCACCCCGGCTGCGTGGTGCTCGACCTGGGCTGCGGGCTCGACCCCAGAGTGCACCGCTGCGACCCGCCGCCCGGCGTCGACTGGTACGACGTCGACTTCCCCGAGGTGGTGAAGCTGCGCGACGCCTGCCTGCCCGGCCGTTCCCGCCTCGTCGGAGCCGACCTCACCGGCTCCGGCTGGCTGCAGGAGATCCCCGCCGACCGGCCTGCGATGATCGTCGCCGAGGGGCTGCTGCCCTTCATGCCCGGCGACACCTTCCAGGCCATGACCCGCGCGCTGACCAGCCACCTGCCCTCGGGCGAGCTCGCGCTCAACGGCTACACCCGCTTCGCGGCCTGGGCCATGAAGTACCACCCGACCATCAGGGCGCTCGGCATCCGCGCCGCCCAGGGCTTCGATGACCCGCGCGAGCCGGAGTCCTGGGGCGCCGGCCTCGCACTGGAGGAGGAACAGATCCTCACCCGCGCCCCGGAGACGGCCCGCTTCCCGCAGCCCCTGCGGGCGCTGACCCGGCTCACCGCCCGCAGCACCGCGCTGTCTCGGCAAGGCGTCAGGGTGCTGCGCTACCGGTTCTGAGGCCGGTGTGCCGGGCGCACACGTACGGCGCGGCGAATGTGTGGCGGGTGGCGCTGGAACGGCCGCCGGGATCCGGCGACGATGGCGGGCGTCGCCGGTGCCCTGCGGACAGGAGATTCGATGCGTTACCTCTGGACGGTCGCGGTGCTGCTCGCCGCGCTGCTGGTGCCGGTGCCCGCCCAGGCGGCGACCCCG
This sequence comes from Nonomuraea sp. NPDC049419, assembly GCF_040676995.1. Taxonomy (NCBI): domain Bacteria; kingdom Bacillati; phylum Actinomycetota; class Actinomycetes; order Streptosporangiales; family Streptosporangiaceae; genus Nonomuraea; species Nonomuraea sp. NPDC049419. The sequence goes on from NZ_JBFAQB010000018.1 coordinate 155,400, forward strand.
TCGTACCTGACCCTGGAGGCCACCTACACCAGCGTCGCGAACGGCTGGTCGAGGGTGGAGCGCTACCTCGACACCACCTCCGGCTTCACCCAGGAGAGCTATCCGCCGGACGGCCGCGGCGACCAGGACGGCCAGCGGCTGACCTTCTTCGGCGGCGTCAAGCGGCCCTTCTCCGGCCGGTTCCTGCTCTACTACGCGCCCGGCTGGAACGCCAACCCCAAGACCACGCCGGTCCTGCTGGTGCACGGCGCCAACGACAACCCCGACAGGGCCTGGGCCAACCCCGGCGAGTCGGGCGGCTTCGGCTGCGGGGCCATGACCTGTCCGCGCACCGGGCTGATGCAGCGCCTGGCCGACGCCGGTCACCGGGTGTTCGCGATCGGGTTCGCCCACAAGGAGGGCGACAACTTCATGCAGGCCCAGCAGGTCGGCGACGCCATCGCGGTCATCAAGGACAGGCTCGGCGTCTCGTCCGTGGACCTGGTGGGGTGGAGCAAGGGCATGATGTCCACGCGCATGTACGTCTCGTCCGTCAAGCCGAGCTGGGGCCGCTCGTACGCCGGCGACGTCCGCAGGCTCGTCACGATCGGCGGCCCCAACGCCGGCTACGACTACCCGTTCGCGCACGGCTGGGCGCACGACCTGTCGATCTGGCCCGAGTGCGGCGGCCAGGTCAACTCGCCCGCGCCGCACACCCACATGACCTGCTACGGCGTCTACGCCTACCGTCCCGAGTTCTCGTTCGTGCCGACCGGCGGGTACGACGCCTACCCGGGGCAGCGGCAGATGCTGGCCCGCTTCGACGGCACGTACGGGATCGACCAGACCCAGCAGGACTGGTACACCACCTACTACGGCGGCCAGGGCTTCTTCACAGCGGGGCCGGGCATCCAGGCGGCGATCGACGCCGGGTCGCTGATCTCGCGCATCCAGCAGGCGGGGGTGCCGTCGTCGGTGGCGACGTACCTGCTGGCCGGCGGGTCGCCCACGGTCGTCGGCATCTACAACGAGAACCGCGGGCCCAGCGACGGCGTCGTGTTCACCACCAGCGCGCTGTCCAGGACCGGCATCGGCAACGTGGCCGGCACCGCGCTCGTCGCCAGCGCCAACCACCTGACGCTCGGCTGGCACTCCTCGGTCGGCTCGCAGGTGGCGAGCTGGCTCAGCTGAGGCGGCGGCCGCCCGCCGCGACGACCGCCCAGCCGGCCGCCGCCGTGGCGGCCACCAGCAGGGCCAGCGCGCCCAGCGTCTGGCCGTCGGGGTGGATCAGCGGCTGACCGCGTACGGCCTGCCACGTCACCAGGACGATCAGCCCCGTGTACGCCGCGGCGGCCACGAGCGTCAGGCCCACCCGGGTCCGCTCGGCACGCAGCCGGGCGACCCGGCCGGCCAGCAGCCCGAGCACCAGCGCCACGACCAGCATGACCTGCAGCCCGTGCAGGCCGACGAAGTGCGGGATGCGCAGGTCGCCGCCGACCGTGCTCCAGCCGGTGAGCGGCAGCCCGGGACCGCCGTCCGGGACGCCCACGTTGTGCTGGGAGGCCAGCGGGATCGCGTGGCCGGCCGCGTCGATGGCCGTCCACACCTCGGCGGACCTCGCCGGGATCCAGAACCCGAGGCCGATCCCGGCGATCACGAAGGCCAGGCCCGCGCGGATCGCCCAGGTCAGCACCCGGTCGCCGACCCGCTGGAAGATCAGCAGCCCGGCGAGGACGAAGTTCGCGAGCATGAGCAGCTGCACGCCGATGCCGAAGATCAGCATGATGCCGTTGGTGAACGGGTCGTCCGCCTGGTTGAAGTGGCTGAACGTGCCGCGCGCCGCCTGCACCGCGACGACGCCGACGTCCACCATGCCGGTGACGGCCAGCAGCGTCGCCATCCACCAGGTCCAGCGGCCCGCCTTGTGCGGCAGGCTCAGCATCCAGGCCAGGGTGAGGCCGTACACGATGAACGACACGGCGAACTTGAGGGGTTTCGCCCAGACGGACGCGCCGAGCAGGACGCGGTCGTCGGTCACCATGCCGGCGGCCGAGACGACCAGCAGCAGCGTCATGGAGGCGACCATCAGCAGGAGCGGGCGGTGCAGGCGCCGGACCGCGGGACGGACGGGTTCGAGGACCTCGGGCATCGGCCTGCCCTTTCGAAGCGGGAGCCGCAGGGGGGAAGGAACAGCCCCAACGGTAGGAACCGGGGTGGTTCCGCCCCAGCCCGGCGACCCCCCAACCGCAGGACGGCCAGCCCTTCCCCTAGGGGTAGGGCCAGCCGTACCAATGGCGTCCCGATCCGGCTGCTGACCCGATGTGCGAGCCTGCGGTCATGGCCTTGGGGACCTTGAAGATCGTGGTCGCGCCCGAGGATCGCGTCCGTGTCAGGGTCGCTCCGAGCCCCGACCCGCTGAGGCGGGGGCCAGGTAGTCGCCGTGCTCCAGGTCGTCGAGCAGGGCCGGGTGGACGGGGGACCAGCCGAGCAGTTCCTGGGTGTGGCGGCCGGAGGCGGGGCCGTCGAAGGCGTACACCTTGGCCATGAACGGGCTGACGTAGTGGGTGGCGGCCTCCTCCGGGGTGAGCGAGACCGCCGGGACGCCTAGACGGCGGCCGATCACCTCGGCGATGTCCCTGAACATGACGCCGGTCTCGGCCACGCCGTGCAGCACGCTGCCCGCGGGCGCCTGCTCCAGCGCCAGCCGGAACAGCGCCGCCGCGTCGAGCCGGTGCACCGCGGGCCACCGGTTGGCGCCGTCACCCACGTACGCCGAGACGCCCTTCTCCCGCGCGGTGGCGATCAGCATGGGGATGAACCCGCGGTCCTTCGGCCCGTGGACGGTGGGAGCGAGCCGCATCGCGATCGCCCGCACCCCTCGCGCGGCGAAGTCGAGGCACGCCCGCTCGCCGGCGATGCGGAAGGAGGCGAGCCCTTCGGGGTCGGGCTCGTCCTTCTCGGTGAACTCCCGCCCCTCGGGCATGACCAGCGTGCCCGAGGTCATGATGAGCGGCTTGCCGGTGTGCTCCAGTGGCCGGCCGAGCGTCTCGATCGCGGTGACGTCCCGCCGCATCATGGCGTCGGGGTCGGAGAAGTCGCCGCCGTACGCCATGTGCAGGACCCCGTCGGCGGCCTCGGCGCCGGCGCGCAGGACGTCGAGGTCGTCCAGGGAGCCGCGGACCGGCTCGGCGCCCAGTGACTTCAGCAGGGCGGCCGTGGTGTCCGAGCGGGCGAGGCCGGTCACGGTGTGACCTGCGGCGACGAGCTCGGCGACGACGGCGGGGCCGGTCTGGCCGGTGCCGCCGGTGACGAAGACATGCATGACACTCTCCCGATGATGTCAGTTACTGGCGTTTCTTAGCGCCAGTCACTGACCATAAGTAGTGTCAGTTGCTGGCGTCAAGTTAGGTCAGTGGCTGACATGTGAGGTAGTCTTCCTGCGTGCCACGTAGCGGAGCAGAAGCGCGCCGCCGCCTCCGGGAGGCGGCTCTGGAGCTGTACCTGGAGCGCGGGTACGACGGGACGACCACCGCCGAGATCGCGGCCAGGGCCGGCGTCAACGAACGCACGTTCTTCCGCCACTTCCCCGACAAGCGCGAGGTTCTCTTCGACGGCGAGGCCGACCTGCGCACGGCCGTGGTCGAGGCGGTGGCCGCGGCGCCCGACGGCCTCGGCCCGCTCGACGTGCTGAAACACGCCTTCCGCGAAGTCCGGCACATCCCCGAGAGCACCCGGCCCTTCGCCGAGCCGCGGCTCCAGATCATCGCCGAGACGCCGGCGCTGCGCGAGCGCGACCTCGCCAAGGGCGCGTCGATGGCCGAGGCCATGGCGGAGGCGCTGCGCAAACGCGGCGTCCCCGAACGGCCGGCCATCCTGGCCGCCCGCGCCGGGTGGGCCGCCTTCCACGAGGCGCTCCAGGCCTGGATCGACGACCCGTCACAAAGCCTGGACGCGCACCTCGTCCAGACCTTCGACGACCTGCGCGCCCTCTAGGTGCTGCATCGCATACGAGCGCCACGGACGCCACCGGTCCGCGCCCGAGACACCCGGGAGGACGACGTCCGGATCGCGCAGGGCACGCATCCTGATCACGGCGGCCGCGCGCTCGGGTAGCCCGGCCGCCTGCTCGGGGTCGGTCCCGATGCCCAGCTCCGCCAGCACTTCGGCCCGGGGAAAGGTACGGGTCACGCCGCCGACGGAAACGGACAGCGGCTTGCCGTACCGGGCGACCAGCTCCGCCAGGCGCTCGGGGCCGAGCAGCTCGCGGGCGAGCACTTCGGCGGCGTCCACCGTGCCGGGGACGCGACGCCCCGGAGCGGCGGCGGCCAGGGGGCCCAGCCGGCGGTCGATGGCCTGCTGGTCGGCGTCCAGGTCGAGCAGGCGGCGGCAGCGGCTCACGGCCGCCTGGAGGTCGCGCACGTCGTCCAGGCGCAGCTCGCAGGCCACGTGCGTGGGTGCATCCGACAACGTGACGACGCCGGTGCCGTACGGCAGGACCAGCGAGCGCCGGTAGCCGCCGTCCACACACTCGGACATGCCGGGCACCGCCTCCGCGCCCAGCGCCGCCAGCATGAAGGGCACGTCCATCGGCGGCCGGTACGGCAGGCGCAGCGCGATCACGCCGGGCGTGCTCGATCCGGCCCTGGCCCGCAACGCCGTCGGCGTGGTGCCGTACAGCTGCCTGATGGTGTCGTTGAACTGCCGCACGCTGCCGAACCCCGAGGCGAACACGACGTCGCCCACCGGCAGGCCGGTCGACTCCAGCAGGACGCGGGCCGTCTGGGCCCGCTGCGCCCGCGCCAGCGCCTGCGGCGACGCCCCCACCTCGGAGACCAGCTGGCGGTGCACCTGCCGCGCGCTGTAGCCGAGCCGGGCCGCCAGCCCGGCGACCCCCTCCCTGTCCACGACGCCGTCCTCGATCAGCCGCATCGCCCTGCCCACCAGGTCGGCGCGCAGGTTCCACTCGGGGGAGCCGGGGGCGGCGTCCGGCAGGCAGCGCTTGCACGCGCGATAGCCGTTGACCTGCGCGGACGCGGCCGTCGGGAACAGCCGCAGATGCTCGCGTCTGGGCATGGCCGCCGGGCAGCTGGGGCGGCAGTAGATGCGGGTGGTCGTGACGGCGACGAAGACCCAGCCGTCGAAGCGCGGGTCCCTGCTCTCCATCGCCGCGTAGACGGCGTCCTCACCCATCACCCCTCCTAGGGTGCCAGGGGCCGCGTGGCCGGGCTGGCGGGCATCGGACGGCGAGCAGGCGCTGGCGGCCGATGGCCGCCAGCGCATCGCGGGGCTCGTCGCCAGCCTTGATCGCATGTCCATCGTCACTCACTACCGGCGCCCGCTGTCGGGTCGCGATTTCCGGTTGCTCTGGTTCGGCTCGTCATTGTCGCTGGTGGGCGACGGGATGACGTTCGTCGCGCTGGCCTGGCTGGTGCTCGCCCAGCCCGGCGGCACCGCCAGGCTGGGGCTGCTGACCGTGTGCCACACCCTGCCCGTCTTCGTCGGCGGCCTGCTGGCCGGGCCGGTGCTCGACCGGTTCGACAAGCGGCACGTGCTCGCCGCCGACAGCGTGATCAGGGGAGCCGCGATGGCGGCCGTGCCCGTCATGGCGGCCGTGGGCGAGGTGCCTGAGGCGCTGCCGTATGTGGTGGCCGCGGTCTACGGGCTGTTCAAGATGGTGCCGCTGGCCGCGTTCCCGGCGGCCATCCCTGATCTGGTCCGTGAGGAGGACCGTGACGCGGCCAACGCGCTGGAGTCCCTGAGCTTCAGCCTGGCGGGCATGATCGGCCCGGCGCTCGGCGGCCTGCTGATCGCCGGGGTGGGGGCCGAGGCCGTCCTGGCCTTCGACGCGGTGTCGTACGCGGGGCTCGCCGCCTGCGCGCTCCTCGTACGCCGCCGACTCGCGCCCGCGCCGTCCAAGGAGGGGAGCACGCGGCCGGCCGGGCTGCTGCGCGATCGGGTGCTGGTGGTCACCACGGTGGCGTTCATGGCCTTCAACGTCGCCATGGGCATGCTGATGGTCGTCGGGCCGTGGCTGGCGAAGACGCAGCTGCCCGGCGGGCCGCAGGCGCTGGGATTCCTGCTCGCCGCCTTGTCGGCCGGTGAGCTGGTGGGCGCGGCGGTGGCGGGTGCCCGATCGCCGGGCTCCCGGCCGCTGCGGGCGATCGGGCTGGTCCAGGCCGTCGCGGCCATGGGTTTCCTCGCCGTGCTGGCCGCGCCGCACCTCGAAGGGGTCGCCGCCGGGTTCCTGGTCATCGGGATGTTCAGCGCGCCCATGACGGTGTGGGCCCAGACCGTGCGCATGGCCCGCATCCCCGCCGAGTGGCGGGGGCGCGGCTTCGCCTGGCTGCGTACGCTCATGCAGGCAACGCCGCCCCTCGGCGCCGCGCTGGTGACGCCGCTGCTCGACGCGGGCAGGCTCATGCCGGCCGCGCTGGTCATGACAGGGCTCGCGCTCGTGCCCGCCTGCCGGCTACTCCTCCACCGACCAGCGGCCGGTGAACAGCTCATCGCCCGGAGGTGACCCGGGCAGCGGGTCGTGCCCTGGCCGCAGGCCGTCGAGCGTGATCGCGATCAGCCGCCGACGGGCCTCGGCGGCGGCGGGCAGCAGGTCGTCCCTGCCCTGCCTGCGCAGCTGATCGACCACGGGGGAGCGGCCGAGCTGCTCGATGAGCAGGGAGATGTCGGTCGCGGTCACGTCGGTGCGCAGGTCGCCGGACGCGTGCGCACGGCGTACCAGCTCGTCGAGGAGCTCGTCGCCGCGACGGGACTTCGCGCTCATCTCCTCGGTCACCTCGATGGTGCCGGCGACGGGCGCGAGCGAGCCCTGCCCGAACTCGATGCAGCTGCGGACGAACCCCGTCAAACCCGCCCACGGGTCGGGAGCGGCCAGGCCCTGCTCGGCCGCCTCGTTCCAGTGATCGAGGGAAAACAGGCTGAGCCGCTGGAACAGCTCCTCCTTGGTCCGGTAGCGGCGGTAGAGGCTGCCGACGCCGACGCCCGCCCTGGCCGCGATGGCGGCGACGGACGCGTGGGCGCCGTCCTCCGCCAGCACGTCGCGGGCGGCCTGCAGCAATGCGCGGTCGTTGCGTTCCGCGCGGTCTTTTCGCGTGCTCATCGTCACGGATCCTAGCAGTTGCGGAGCGATTCACTCCGCAGTAACGTGCAGACCGGAGCGAATCGCTCCGCTAACTGAGGAGGAGCATCATGAACGCCGACATCGAGGCCATCGAGCGGCTCGTCCGCGACGCCGAGGAGCTGCAGGGCGACGTGGCCGGGTTCACGGGACTGCTGACCGAGGAGGTGGCGCTGGTCAACTTCACCGGCGTCCGGCTGCGCGGGCGCGACCAGGTCAAGGAGGTGATGTCCAAGGCGCTGAGCACGCCGCTGAAGGACGTGCTGACCAAGAACGAGCTGCTCGGCGTGACCTTCCTGCGGCCCGACGTGGCGCTGGCCCACCTGGTCAAGCACGTCAATGACGGGCGTACGGGGGCGCTGACGTTCGCGCTGGTCAAGGAGGACGGCGACTGGCGGATCGCGCTGGCGCAGACCACCCCGATGGTCGCGGGCTGAGCGCGTCAGGTCTCCGTGGCGGTGGCCGCCCGGTGGGCCTCGAGCGTCGGGCACGGCACGCACACCTGGTGGTCGCACCGCCGGCACGTGGTGTGCAGGCTGCGCCCGTCGCTGCCGTGGCTGCGCAGGATCGTCTCCAGGATGCCGGACAGCTGCTCGCGCTGGGTCTCGCTGAGCGGGGCGAGCAGCGCGGCGAGCGCCTCCTGCCGGGCGGCCAGCACGTCGCCGACCACCTTCCGGCCCTCCGGCGTGAGCGAGACGAGGACGCGGCGCCGGTCGGCGTCGTCGTCGCCCGCGCGGCGCGTCGCCCAGCCCGCCTCCTCCAGGCGGTTGACCAGCCGGGTGGTGCCCGAGTGGGTGAGGAACAACGCCCTGCTCAGCTCGTCGACGAACAGGTCTCCGAACGTGGCCAGCGCGACCAGCCCCGCCGCCAGCGACTCGGACTTACCGGGCAACGCGGTCTGCCAGGCGCGGCGGACGGCGTCCTCGGCCACCAGCGCGGAGGCGCCGTACAGGTTGACCGCTCGCTCCAGGCTCACCGTGCGAGTCTAACGACACGGGGAATCGCCCGTCAGCGCAGGAGCCGGCCGAGCCGTTTGCGGGTCTCGACGACCGGGGTCGTCTCCACGTGGGTGATGGCGGGCAGGGCGGCGACGCGTTCGGTGAGGTACCGGTACGCGTCGTGCGCGTCGGTGCAGAGCATCGTGGCGACCAGATTGGTCGGGCCGGTGGTGGCGGCGGCGAAGACCGTCTCCTCATGAGCGGCCAGGGCCGCGCCGGTGGCGGCCAGCTCGGCGGGCGGCACGGCGGCCCACAGCCGCAGGCCCGCGCGATAGCCGAGGTGGAAGAGGTCGAATTCGGCGTAGAAGTGCAGCGCGCCGGTGGCCTGGAGCTCGTCCATCCGCCGCCGCGCGGTGGACTGCGACCAGCCGGTGGCGGCGGCGAGCTCGGCGAGCCCGGTGCGGCCGTCGTGAGCGAGGACGTTCAGCAGCCGCAGGTCGTCGGCGTCGCAGTGCGGCAGGCCGGCGCCCGTCACCGCCTCGGGTCCGGGTCCGAGCTGATCCGCCTCCTCCGGCGTGAGAGCGTCGAGCAGCCGGACGCGTCCGGGGGAGCCGTAGTAGGTGTGCAGCAGCGCGTACGCGGTGATGTCCACGACCTGGCCGTGGCGGGGGAGACGTTCACGGAGAAGCCGCTCGCTCTCACCGGCGACGCGGGCGCGGACGACGCACTGCACCTCCGTGCCCCCGGAGACGAGCTGCACCCACGCCGTGTCGGGACGGCGGGCCAGCGCGGCGGCGATGCCGTGACCGGCACCTTGGAAGACCTGCCCGGCGCGTTGTCCGGCGCGTTGTCCGGCCCGTTGTCCGGCCCGTTGTCCGGCATCGACACGGTCTTCCTGATCTGGCCGTTCCTCACCACGGAAGGAGCGCCCGCCGTCGTGGAGACGATCGCCCGCCACACCCGCCGCCTGGTCTATCTGTCATCGATCGGCGTGGACGGCGACGAGGAACGCGACGACCCCATCTTCAGCATGCACGCCGGCATGGAACGCCTGATCGAGCAGTCCGGCCTGCCGAGCACCATCGTGCGGGTGGACACCATCGCCAGCAACACGCTGGGCTGGGCCGGCCAGATCCGGACCACTGGCGTGGTCCGCGGCCCGCTGACGGCGGCGACGGCGGTCATCGACCCGCGCGACGTCGCGGCCGTCGCCGCCCGCGCTCTCACTGATGACGCCCACACGGGCAGGACCTACCGCCTGACCGGCCCCCGGCCGATCAGCCGTCCGGAACAGGTGCGGGCGATCGGCGCGGCGATCGCTCGCGACCTGCGCTTCGAAGAGGTCCCCGTCGAGCGGGCACGGGCGCGGATGCTCGCTGACGGCCGCCCGCCCGCCCTGGTGAACGCCCTCCTGGCGGCGGCCGAGGTCCGCTCACCCTCGACCCTGGTCACCTCCACCGTCGAGGACCTCACCGGCCGACCGCCCCGCACGTTCCGCCAGTGGGCTCACGATCACCGCGACCTCTTCCGCTGAGCGGCCTCATGTTAGGGAGCCGCCCTGCGCGGTATGTGTGCTTGACGCACGCAAACAATGTGCATCGCCCGCGCATCTGGAGGAGCCCCCATGGCCAGAACATCCCGCCTGCTCACCAGGGAGGACCTGACGGGTGGTGCCTGCCAGGACTGGGTGAGGGAGGCGTACGAGGACTACCGGGCCGTGATCAGCGACCCGGGCTTCCCCTGCACCTTCGGCACCACCGCCGAGGCCCAGGGCCACATCCGCTACACCTGGGTGGCCGGCGAGCAGGACCTCGGCGTGCTGCCCCCGACCCTGACCGACTTCATCGCGCTCTCCCGCGCGCACCCGCGCCGCCGCCACCTGCTCATCGCCTTCTTCCCCGACACCGGCGAGCGCGACTTCGCCGCCCACGAGCGGCGCTTCTGGGAGACCCTGCGCCGGCTGCGCGCCCAGGACCCGGAGCCGTGGCCCGCGCACATCCCCAGCGACCCCGACCATCCGGAGTGGGAGTTCTGCTTCGCCGGCGACCCCATGTTCGTCTTTCCCTGCATCCCCGCCTACCGGCAGCGGCACAGCCGGCGCATGGGCGATCACTTCCTCATGTGCTTCCAGCCCAGAAGGGTGTTCTTCGGCACCAACCGCGACGACCCGGGCGGGGAGCGCATCCGGCAGCGCATCTACGAGCGGGTGGGGCGCTGGGACGACGTCCCGCCGCATCCCCAGCTGGTCGAGCTGGCCTATGGCGACACGGAGATGCGGGAGTGGAAGCAGTACGTGCTGCCGGACGCCAACGTCCCGCTCGTGGACCGCTGCCCGCTGCAGGAAGGGAGACCGTCGTGACCACGATCGCGGACCCCGGCACCGACTGCGGCCGGATCTTCGCCACCGGGCGCTGGCAGGACGCCTGGCTGGCCGGCGGGATGGAGGCGACCGCCGCCCACGTCCGGCTGCGGGCCGGCGACGTGCCGGTCACGCTGCAGCTCGTCACGGACTCGCCCCTGTGGCGCGGGTACGAGGGCGACGCGGACCTGCCGCCCGTGTGGGAGGGCCCGGTGGCGTACCTGTCCACCGTGTACGCCGTCGCCAACCCCCTCAACCAGGTGCCCGACGCGTCGGGGACGGTGGCACGCGCCCTGGAGATCGCCGGGGAGTGGGGCGCGGAGGCGCTGGTCGTCACCAACCTGGAGCCCGGCCCGGCATTGGAGTCCCTGCCACGGCCCGACGCGCTCGTCCGGCTCGACGCCACGTGCCGCGTCCGGCTGGCGGACGGCATGGACGGCTACCTCGACGGGCTGGCCACCTCCCACCGGGGCCGGCTGCGGCGCTACCACCGGCGCGGCGCGCAGGCCGGGCTGACCTACCACGACAGGAACCGCACCGAGGCCGGCCACGTGCTGGCCGCGTTCGCCCGGCTCACCCGCCAGTCCGCCGAGCGGCACGGCACCCCGCCGCTCTACAGCGAGGCGGCGCTGCGGGCGCTGCTGGAGGTGCCGGGCGCCCGGCTGCTCAGCGCCGATCTCGACGGGCGGCCGGCCGCCGGGCTGCTCTCCTTCGAGTGGGACGGCTGTCTGGTGCTGTGGGCGGCCGGGATCGACTACGCGCTGCTCAAGACCCATTTCCCGTACTATTTCCTGCTTTATGAGGCGATCGCGGCGGCCGCCGATCGCGGCTGCCGGTGGGTGGACTTCGGGCGCGGCAACCTGGAGTTCAAGCAGCGCCTCGGCTTCCAACCGGTCGATCTGTGGAGCCCGGTCTACCTGCTCGCCCGCAGAGCCGCCTACGCCGGACGGCTGGCCGAGATGCACCGCCGCGTCAGCGACTTCCTGGGCAGACCCGGATGAGCGGCCGGGCCGGCGTGCGGTTACGGCTGGTCGCGCTGCTCGGCGCCGTCGGCGTGGCGAACGTGGCGTACACCGTCCTGATCCCGTTCGTCCCGACGCTCAACACGGCCTTCCAGATGAGCGCGGTGCTCATCGGCGTCGCCTTCGCCGGCTTCGCCGCGGCCAAGGCGCTCTGCCAGCCGCTCGGCGGCTGGCTCGTGGACCGGATCGGCGGCAGGACCATCGCGATCGCCGGCCTGGCCGTCACCGCCGTGGCGACCGGGGCGCTGGCCTTGGCCACCACCTCCGGCCAGGTGGTGGCCTGCCGGTTCGTGTGGGGGATCGGGGAAGGGCTGGCCATGCCGGCCCTCTACCGGCTCACCGCGCAGCTCGGCACCGAGTCGGGGCACGGCTCCGACCGCACGCTGGGCTGGTTCGGGACCGCGGCGGTGGCCGGGATGACCGTGGGGCCCGGCCTCATCGCGGCGCTGTCCGGGGTGATCGACTTCCGGTCCGCGTTCGCGGGCGGCGCGGTGCTGACGGTGCTGGCCACCGTGCTGGTGGCGCTGGCGTTCCGCCGTACAGGACGGCCCGGACAGAGCCCGGTGAGCGGCGGCGCGTCGCGCGCGCCCGCCGAGCGGCTCTCCCGGCTGCCGCTGATCCCGCTCGTCGTCGTGCTCGGCCTGCTCGATCTGGCCAACAACGCGGTGTACGCGGCGCTGGAGCCGCTGTTCCCGCTGCACGGCACCGGGCCGCTCGGGGCGGGGGAGCGGGCGGTCTCGCTCAGCTTCTTCGCCGGGCTGGCCGTCTTCGCCGCCTTCTCCTGGGTGGGCGGCCGGGTCATGCGCCTGTCGCGCCGCTTCCCCCTGGCGGCCGCGGTCTTCGCCGTGCAGGCGGCGGCCCTGGCGGTGGCCTGGCTGACCGGCGCGTACGGGGTGTTCACCGCGGCCTTCATCGGGCTCATGGCGGTGCAGCCACTGGTCTACGTCAACATGCGGGCGGTCATCGGACGGCTCGGGGAGGGACGTCAGGGATGGGCGTTCGGCTGGTTCGGGCTGATCTCCGACCTCGGCTGGGTCGCGGGGCCGCTCGTGGCGACGGCCGCGTACCAGGTGTTCGGCGGCGGCAGCTTCGCGCTGCTCGCGGTGGTGGCGCTGGCCGCCTCGGCGCTGGGCGCGGCGGCCTTCCCCTGGCTGCGCGCGCCGTTCCTGCAGGACTCCGGGCCGCCTCCGGTGCGCGAGTCCACCTCCGCCTGAGCACGCGAGAACCGGGAGGACGGGCACCGTCCTCCCGGTCCCTCCCGGCCGTCGGCCCGTCAGGCGGGCTTCACCGCTTCGGCCAGGATGTAGTAGCCGAACCGGCTGAACGGCGGCGTCTCGTTCAGCGCCGTCTCCAGCCGCTCGACGATCGCGTAGATGCCGGGGTCGGCGAGGATCTGGTCGGCCATCCACGCCGCGACCACGCAGTTGCCGCGCAGCCGCGCGGGCCGCAGCCCGGCGTCGGAGAACAACTCCTCCAGCTCGTCCGGGGTGAAGCTGAACCAGGGGGCCTCCCGCTGCTCGCCGTCGCGGGTGCCGGTGAACACCAGGGTCTTGTTGTCGACGTCGGTGATGTCCACCGTCGCGAACCGGTCCGCCCGGGTGAGCTGCTCGAACGCGGCGTTCTTCACCCCGGTCAGGAGGCGTCCGCCGGGCCGCAACACCCGGGCGATCTCGGCGAACGCGGTCCCCCGCGCCTCCAGCGGGATGTGCATGAGCGCCAGCGTGCTCGTGACGACGTCGAAGCTGTCGTCCGGGTACGGCAGGTCGCACATGTCGCCCTGGTCGAACCGGATGTCGGCCCCTTCCTCCTCCGCCTTGCGCCGCGCGACGGCCAGCATCCCGTCGCAGAGGTCGAGCCCGACGACCTCCTTGGCCAGCGCCGCGAGAGGGAGGGTGAGCCGGCCGGTGCCGCAGCCGAGGTCGAGCACGGAGTCCTCGGGACCGACCCGGCCGAGAATGAAGTCGAGCTCGGTGTCGGTGAATCGGCGGTCGGCCGGAGTGAGGCCGGGAATGCGGTCGTCGTACTCGGCGGAGATGAATTCGTAAACCTGCCGGACGGCTTCTTTCGGCGGCGCGGTCCGGACATTGTACGGGCGATGCGCGGTTTGCGTCATGCGTTTTTCTCCGGAATTCTGATGCAGGATTCTGCGGACGTTTCATCCCCTGCTTGAGCAGGAGTTATAAGCGCATGCAAGAGCCTTGTCCCCGGTAGGGAAGGCTTGCGGAAAAGCTGCGCCCGGGCTGACTCGACCTCCTTTCCTGGATGGTGAGACAACTCCATACCCAGGAATCCCGGATAAAGCGCCGGGGCCTGATGATTTTTTACGCCCGGCACCCTTCATGGAAAGTCCAGTAAGGGCGCGATGCCTTTTACCTCGACTTCTTCACTTTCCGTGAGCGAAGTGGTGGGAAAAGCAGTTGGACCTTTCCGCCCGCCGGCGCGTCTTCTGGGCATGTACGAGAAGGAGACCGGCCGAATCAAGGTCGCCGTTCAGCCGAAGGAGCGGCCGGACGACGCCGAGGCGTTCAAGCGTGACCTGCGGCTCCCGCGGCCGGACGACCCGCGCGTCACGGTCGAGGTCACGCTCTCCGATCGGCCGGTCGGCGGCCGGACGCCGCAGTAGGCACCGGGGAGGCGCCCGACCGGACGATCTCCCGATACCGCCCTGGCGTGGTGCCGAACTCCCGCTCGAAGGCGTGCGAGAGCGCGTACGGGCTGCTGTAGCCGACGCGTTCGGCGATGGCCGCCAGCGTGTTCTTGGTGTCGCGCAGCAGCGAGGCGGCCCTGATCACCCGCCACCAGGTGAGGTACGCCATCGGCGGCCGCCCGACCAGGGCGGTGAACCGGCGCGCCAGCGTGGGACGGGAGACGCCCGCCTCGGCGGCCAGGCGGTCGATGGTCCACGGCGCGGCCGGCTGCGAGTGCATCGCCCGCAGCGCGGCGGCCGTCACCGGGTCGCCCAGCGCGCTGGGCCAGGCGCCGCTGGTGGTCTGGGTCATCCAGGCCCGGATCATGTAGACGAGGAGCAGGTCGAGCAGGTTCGGGAGCGCGATGTGGGAGCCGGGCCGCACCTCGTCCAGCTCGCCGGCGAGCAGGTCGATCGCGGCGCGCAGCTCCAGGTGGGTGCCCACGCGGCTGGGCAGGTGGACGACCTCGGGCAGTTCGGCCATCAGCGGATGCATGCGGCTGCAGTCGAGCCAGTATTTGCCGCAGAGCAGCTCCGTCGCGCCGTGCCGGCGCGGCTCCGCTGCGGCGAGCCATCGCTCGAACGACACCGCCTTCTCCGGGTCGCCGGGGGAGTCGGCGATCACGTGGCCGGTGCCGTGGGGCAGCAGCACCGCGTCGCCCACATTGAGGGATACGGCGGTGCCGCCGTCGGTGCGGAGCCAGCAGCCGCCCTTGAGGACGACGTGGAAGCCCGCGCCGTCGTACGGGTCCAGCCGCGCGCACCAGCTCCCGTCCAACCCCACCCGATCGAACCGCGGGTGCCCGAGATGAACGGCGGAGATCGCGTCACTGACCACGTCCATCCGTCCAGAATATCTCGCGTGATACGCATTCGTATTTTCTTGAGCCGAACAGGCATTGAGCGGATCACCCGCCGCTTCCTAAGGTCATTGACCATGACGAACGAGAACCCACAGCGCATCATCCTGGGCGACGTCGAGGTCATCCGGGTCCTCGAGTGGCACGCACCCTTCCTGCCCACCTCAGAGTTCTTCGCGAACGCCGACGACGAGGTGTGGAAGGCCAACGCGGACTGGCTGGCGCCCGACCACTGGGAGCCCGGCACCGGCCGCATGGTGAGCGCCCTGCAGAGCTGGGTGCTGCGCAGCGGCGGACGTACCGTGCTGGTCGACACCGGCGTGGGCCACGACCGCGAGCGGCCCGGCATGGGACCGTTCCACCGGGCCAGGAGCGAGTTCCTCGCCCTCCTGGAGCGGGCCGGGGTCCGGCCGCAGGACGTGGACGTCGTGGTCAACACCCATCTGCACGTCGACCACGTCGGCTGGAACACCGTGGACGCGGACGGGGAGTGGGCGCCGGCTTTTCCCAACGCCCAGTACCTCATCCCGGCCGCCGACGACTTCCACTACGGGCGGGACAACGCGTACGGCGGGGGCGTACAGGAAGCGGACCGCCTGCTCTACGAGGACAGCATCGCGCCCATCCACCGGGCAGGGCAGGCCGTGCTGTGGGACGGGTACCACCGCATCGACGACCACCTCACCCTGGAGTCCGCGCCCGGCCACACTCCCGGCTCGTCGGTGCTGCGGCTGGCCTCGGGCGGCGACCGCGCGGTCTTCGCCGGCGACCTGCTGCACAGCCCGGTCCAGATCCTCGACCCCTGCCTCAACAGCAACGCCTGCCTGAACCCCGCACAGGCCGAGGCCAGCCGCCACCGGATCCTCGCGCGGGCCGCCGACGAACGCGAACTCCTCATCCCCGCCCACTTCGGCGGCCCGGGCGCCCTGGAGGTCCAGCGCAACGGCGACGCCTTCGCCCTCGGCCCCTGGGCGACCACCTGAGGCCCCCGCCCCTGCCCTGAGGCATCGGCCTGGGGCGACCACCTGAGGCCCCCGCCCCTGAGGCGGCGGCCCGTGGCCTGAGGCATCGGCCCGTCGGCTACCTGCCCCTGGTTCGTCGGCCCGTGAACCGGCACGGGCCGGCGCCTCCCTCATCGCAACACCTCACGTTCTGGAGATCGTCCTTCATGACCCGCACCTCGAGCGCCCTCGTCCCGGTGCTCGCCTTCGTGGGCATCGTGGTCTCGGTGATGCAGACCCTGCTCATCCCGGTGCTCCATGACCTGCCGCGCCTGCTCGGCACCGGCCCGGACGACGCCACCTGGGTCATCACCTCGACCCTGCTCGCGGGCGCCGTCGCCACCCCGATCATGGGCCGCCTCGGCGACCTGCACGGCAAGCGCCGCATGCTGATCGTCAGCCTCGCGACGATGGTCGCCGGCGCCCTGATCAGCGCCCTCACGAGTGACCTGTACGTGATGATCGCCGGCCGCACCCTCCAGGGCGTCGTGATGAGCGCGGTGCCCCTCGGCCTCGGCCTGCTGCGCGACCTGCTGCCCCGCGAGCGGCGCGACCCGGCGATGGCGCTGCTGAGCTCGTCCATGGGCATCGGCAGCAGCCTCGCGCTGCCCGCCGCCGCGCTGGTCGCGCAGGTCGCCGACTGGCACGTGCTCTTCTACGGCTCCGCCGGGCTCGGCGCCCTCTGCGTCGTCCTCACCCTCCTCGCCGTCCCCGAGTCACGGGTACGCGCGCAGGGCACCTTCGACGTACGCGGCGCGGTGGGGCTGTCCGCCGGCCTCGTACTCCTCCTGCTGCCGATCAGTAAGGGCGGCGACTGGGGCTGGACCTCCGGCGTCACGCTCGGGCTGTTCGCCGCGGCGGCGGCCGTCCTCGTCCTGTGGGCGGTGATGGAGCTGCGGCTCCCCGCACCGCTGGTGAACCTGCGCATCTCGGCCCGTCCGGCGGCGCTCTTCACCAACCTGGCCTCGATCATGGTCGGCATGGCCTTCCTGGTCGTCTCGCTGGTCCTGCCCCAGCTCCTGCAGTTGCCGACGAGCACCGGTCACGGGCTCGGGCAGTCCATGGTGGTGGCCGGACTGTGCATGGCCCCGCTCGGTCTGGCCATGATGCTCACGACCCCCCTCTACGCCCGGCTGTCCCGGACGCCCAAGGCCGCCCTGATCCTCGGCATGCTCATCATCGCGTCCGGCTACGTCGCGGGGCTCGGGCTGATGAGCGCCGCCTGGCAGAGCCTCGTCGTCACCGCGATCCTGGGCGTGGGCACCGGCCTCGCCTACTCCTCGCTCCCCGCCCTGATCGCCTCGGCCACCCCCGCCGCGGAGACGGGTGCGGCGAACGCGCTCAACACGCTGATGCGGATGATCGGCTCGTCGATCGGCAGCGCGGTCATCGGTACGGTGCTCGCCGGCACCGCGTACCAGCTGGGCGGCGTCACCGTCCCCAGCCTGGCCGGTTTCCGCGCCTCCTTCCTGATCGCGGCGGGCGCTATGGCGATCGGCATGCTCACCGCGCTGTTCCTGCCGCGCCCGCGTCCCCGGCCCGGCGTCGAGAGGAACGCCGAGCCGGAGCCGGTGAGCTGCCGGCCCTGATCGGCGGGCCTGGCGGAAGGCCTCCTCGTCCTCGGTCAGCTGCATGAAGGCGATGGGACGTGAGCCGCACCGGCACCTGTCAGGGGTAGGGCGTTCCCTACCTCAAGTAGGGGGAGCGCGGGCATGATCCGGGCCGGTCGCACGGTGAAGACTCCAGGGGTACGCACGCATCTGAGGAGGCCGCCATGACCGTCACCGAGCTCCGCACCACCCCCGCCACACCCGCCACCCCTCCGCCCGTCCTCCGCACCGCCGCCACGCTGTGGCTGGCAGCGGTGGCGTTCGGCGCTTTAGAGGCCGCGCTCATGGCCGTCACGATGCTGTACGACGGCGTCCAGGTGACCGATCTGCTGCCGGGCATGGGGTTCCGGGTGGCCGTGTTCGCGGGGGCGACGTTCCTGGCGCTGCGGTTGCGGCGCGGCGCGAACTGGGCGCGCTGGGCCCTCGCCGTCACCCTTGGCGTGTTCGGCACGATCTCGCTGGTCAAGGAGCCGATCGAGTACGTGCTTGCGGGCGGCTCGATCGTCGAAGCCATGGCCGGTCTGGACGCGGTGGGCTGGGTCTTCGCCACGAGCCGTGTCCTGCACGTGCTGTCCGTGTTCGGGGCGCTGACCCTGATGTTCCAGCCCCGGGCCAACGCCTACTTCAAGGCATGAGCCGGTCTCGACCAGGTGAGGGCGGCGGCCAGGCAGCGCGGCCAGGAACGGGCCGCACAGGTGGGCGACGTACTGGTAGGCGATGAGAACGTCCGCGTACGGCGAGACCGGCGTCAGGCCCCGGATGTCCGGGTCGTACTCCCGCCTGATGGTGCGCGAACCGGTCGCCGGGCAGCAGGTTGAGCGAGGCCCCTGGTGCCCGGACGTCCTCGGAGGCCGCGTCCACCTTCGTGCCGTTCGGGCACAGGCGGGCGAGGCCGGGCGGCGGCTGGATGCGGGCGCAGCCGGCGAACGTCATGGTGCGGGCCCACCGGGCGACGCCGTCCGCGCCGCTGATCGCGAACCGGCCGTGGTACTGGGCATACCAGCCGGCGTAGCCGGCCAGGGGCAGCGCACCCGCCAGTGCCAGCGCCCCCACCGGCCGCCACCCCACCCGCCGCACCGCCAGCACCAGCACGACGAGCAGCAGCGGCAGCGCGATCGTCCTGGTCAGCTGTCGGCGAGCACGGTGCATCCGATCGTGTGGGGGCATGCCGAGGAGAACGCACGGCGGCCGGAGAGCCGTGCGATGGGGAGGGGGGCAGCGGCCGGCCGTACGGCGGTCGTCGGGGGGCCGTGTGGCCGGGGAGGGGTCAGCAGCCGGCCGGCTGCGGGCGCTCGTCGCCGGGCTTGTCGGCGACGAGCAGGAGGGCCTGGCCGTCGGCGCTCATGACGCCGTCCAGCACGTACCAGTCGTCCGGAGGCGTGAAGCTGCGCTGCCGGCTGTGGGCGGTGTACGACGGGGTGACGCCGCGCTCGCGCAGCAGGGCCGTGACCTCGGCGACGGTCCGGTTGGCGTAGTCCACGCAGTGCAGGGGCGCGCCGGGCATGGCGATCCCGGTCGGCATCGCGTACCGCTCCCCGGGTGCGGCCCGGCGGCCGAGGATGACGCGCGCGCTCTTGTCGAAGCCGACCGGCACCTTGAGACCGACGGGGCAACCGCCGGGCCGCTCGCACGGCCCGGGACCGTCGATGGGCTTGATCGGCCCCTCGGCGGGCACCGGCTCGCCCGACCGCAGCCGGTCCATGTCGTTGATCACGAACAGCTGCCCGGCCTGGGTCGGGGAGGTGGCCGCCAGCGTGAGCGTGATGTTGATCCCCCTGGCCCGCAGCTCCCGCTCGTACACCGCGGGCTCGGCCGCCAGGTCCTTGACCGTGATCACGTAGTGGTCGTCCACCAGCTTGATGTCCAGCGCGGCCGACGCCGGCGCCTGCGCGACGCCGAACGACATCAGCGCGGTCAGCGTGGCCAGCACCGGCACGGCCGCCCACCTGCGCAACCTCGGGACGCTCGGCCGACGGCGCGCGGCGACGGGCACGGAGGTGACCTCGTCCAGCAGCTCCCTGCCGATCGGCGTCAGGCCGGGACCGGGGTCGGGTGCGATGCCGGCCACCAGGCGGTCGATCTCGTGCATCACAGAGCTCCCTTCGTCATCGCGACGGCACGCAGGCCGATGCGGGTCACGTCCACGCCTCTCGCCGCCAGCTGCTTGGCCAGCCGTTTCCTGGCCCGGTGCAGCCGCAACCGGGCATTGCCGCGCGTACAGCCGAGCACGGCGGCGATCTCGTCGGCGCTCAGCCCCTCCCACCCGGCCAGCGCGAGAATCTCCCGGTCGCCCGGGCTCAGCCGGCCGAACGCCTCCCGCACGCCGCGCAGCTCGTCGCCGGGCTGCGCGGACTCCGCCGCCCATAACGCGAGCTGCTGCCCGAGCCGCTCGACCAGCTCACTCCGGCGCGACTCGGCCCGACGGCCGTTGGCCAGCACCCGGCGGGCCACCCCGAACAACCACAGGCGCGCGTCCCGCCCTTCGGGAACGTCGTCGAAGCGCCGCCAGGCGGTGGCGAACGTCTCGGCGAGCGCGTCGGCGGCGTCCTCAGGGGACTCGGTACGCCGCCGTACGTAGGCGAGGATGTCGGCGTAATGAGCAACGTAGATCACCTCGAAGCGCTGCTTACGGTCCACGTTGCCTGCCTTCTTCCGTACGAGTCCGACACCGGGTACTTGTCCGGACTCGCCCGATGGTTTCACCCCGATCGTGCGAGTATCGGCCGATGCTGACTGAAGAGCTGGTGGTCGACGCACGCCTGCCCGTCGGGCCGGTGATCTCGCCGGACGGGCGCCGGGTGGCCTACGGCGTGACGCCCGGCAGGACCATCCGGGTGGTGGGCGTGGACGGGGACGCACCACCGAGGGAGCTGGGCCAAGGGATCGACCCGAAGTGGTCGCCTGATTCGCGGTACGTCTACTTCCGGACGGAAGGTCAGCTGCATCGGGAGCGGGTCGAAGGCGGCGACCGAAGATCGTGGAAAGGCGAGGCGGCCGCGTACCTGCCGCTCGCCGACCACCGCACCGTGGCCGTGCTGTCGCAGGACGCCGGTGAGAGCGACCCGTGGGTGTGGAGCGAGGCCGCGGGCCGGCACCGGCTGCGGCTGCTCGACGTGCGGAGTGGCGAGGTTCACACGCCGGAGGTCTTCCAGGGGCGGCATGTGGCCGAGGTGGCCGAGCGGCCCGGGGGCGGCATGCTCGCCGTACTCACGCAGAAGTCGCCCGACACCGGCGACCTGACGCCGCGCCTGCACCTGTTCGACCCGGCCACCGGGGAGACGCGGGAGCTGGGCGCGGCCGCCGTGCCGGCGGGATCGCTCACCTGGTGGGCGGCGGTGGACGGGTGGCACGTCGCCTACGTCGCGACGACGCCACCCGGCCTCGTCGGCGGGAACGCCGTCCTCGACGTCGCGTTGACGGACGGGAAGCACCGGAACCTCACCGAAGGTCTGCCGTTCTGCCCGCTCACCCTGAACTCAGGCGGGCTGGCGCTGGTCGCGGACGGGCTGGACGCGGCGATCCACCGCCTCGACCCGGTCACGCGAAGGCTCGTCGAAATCCTGCGGTTGACGGGGCAGGCGTTCTGGCTGACGGCCGACGCGGACGGCGCGACGGTCGCGGTGGCCAGGAGCGAGGCGTACGAGCCACGATCGGTCTTCGCGGGGCCCGTTCAAGGCCCGCTGGTACGGCGCACCGGCACCGCGCCCGAGCTGCGCGCGATCGAGTGGGGCGCTCAGGAACGCCTGTCCTACCGGGGGCCCGACGGGCTGGAGCTGGACGGCCTGCTCGTCCTGCCACCTGGCAAGTCCCGGGATGACGGCCCGTTCTCCCTGGTCACGTTCGCGCACGGCGGCCCGTACGGACGCTGGGCCGACCAGTTGCTCCTGCAGTATCACGAGCCCGCGCAGTGGCTGGCCGCCGACGGCCACGCCGTCTTCCTGCCCAATCCCCGGGGCGGCCAGGGCCACGGTCACGCCTTCGCGGTGAACGGCACGGTCGGCCGCGAGGAGTGGCAGGACGTGATCACCGGCATCGACCTGCTGATCGAGCAGGGAATCGCCGACCCGGACAGGCGGAGTTCCTGCACCGGGCGCTACGCAGGTTCGGCGTCGAGCACGAGTTCGTGGTGTACCCGCGCGAGGGCCACGCCATCGCCGAACGCAACCACCGCATCGACCTGCTCCGCCGTACCAGGTCGTGGTTCCGCCGCCTGCGGTGAGGCGCTCACACCGTCGCCTCGGTCATTGCGATCATGCACGGATTACATATCGGCCGTCGAAGTATTGTCAGGCGGGCTGGCCCAGGGGGCGGATGGTCAGGGTGTTGAGGTCGACGCCGGGCGGCTGGTCGAGGGCGAAGCAGACGGCTTCGGCGATGGGCTGGGGTGGCAGGGCGAAGGGCGGGACGTCGGCGCCGCCCCAGAACGGGGTGTTGATCATGCCGGGGTTGACGAGGGTGACGCCGACGCCGCGGGACGTGGCGAGCAGGCGCAGGTTCTCGGCGAGCCCGGTCGTGGCCCACTTGGTGGCGGAGTAGAGGTTGCCGGGGGAGTTCTTCACGCCGGCGACGCTGCCGATGAGCACCAGGCGCCCGCCACCGGCCTCGAGGTGGGGGAGGGCGGCATGCGCGAGCAGGGCGGGGCCGAGGACGTTGGTGAGCACCATCGGCGCCCACGACGCCGGGTCGCCGGCTCCGATGGAGTCGCCGGACATGAACCCGGCGTTGGCCACGGCCGCGTCGAGGGCCCCGAAGCGCGCCACGGTTCGGGTGACGGCCGACTCGGTGTCCGCCCAGTCCGCCGCGTCCGCGACGAGACCGAGCAGCCGGTCGGCGTGGCCCGCCTCGTCGAGGAACGTCTTCAGCTTGCTCTCGTCGCGGCCGGTGACGGCCACGCGGTGGCCGCGGTCGAGGAGCGAGCGCGCGGTGCGGGCGCCGATGCCGCTGGTGGCGCCGGTGATCAGTACGGTCTTGCCGGTCATGGTCAGGACTCCTTGAGGTGAGGAAGACACCTTCATGGAAGCGGCGCCGTCCGAGCGGGCCAAGGTCGCCTTTATGGGGGGTACGAACGCAACCTCCCTGACGGCCGCACCGCGGTTACGGTGGAGGCATGGAGGCCCCCGCCGACAACCGGTCGGACATCCGCGATTTCCTCGTCAGCCGGCGCGCCAAGCTCGCCCCGGAGCGGGTCGGGCTGCCCACCGGCGGGCGCAGGCGGGTTCCCGGGCTCCGGCGCGAG
Source organism: Nonomuraea sp. NPDC049419 (assembly GCF_040676995.1). NCBI lineage: Bacteria > Bacillati > Actinomycetota > Actinomycetes > Streptosporangiales > Streptosporangiaceae > Nonomuraea > Nonomuraea sp. NPDC049419. Next base: position 178,223 of record NZ_JBFAQB010000018.1, read on the forward strand.
GAGGTCGCGGTGCTCGCCGGCGTGAGCACCGAGTGGTACACCCGGCTGGAGAAGGGCCACATCGGCGGCGTCTCCGAGAGCGTGCTGGAGGCGGTCGCGCAGGCGTTGCGGCTCGACGAGGACGAGCGCACGTACCTGCTCGATCTGGCCAGGGCGGCCCGCCTAGCCGGCCGCAGGCCGCGGCGCCGCAAGGACGTCACGCTCCCGCCCTCCGTCCAGTGGATGGTGGACTCCATGACCATGGCCCCGGCCTTCGTCCGCAACGGGCGGCTGGACATCGTCGCGAGCAACGCGCTGTGCAGGGCCGTGTACGCGCCCATGTTCGCCAGCGGCACCACCGCCGACCGGGGCCGCGCCAACTTCGCCCGCTACTTCTTCCTCGATCCCGGCTCGCAGGACTTCTTCGTCGACTGGGAGGACGGTGCCAGGGCCACGGTCGCGGTGCTTCGCGCCGAAGCGGGACGCGAACCCCACGACCAGGCCCTGCGCGAGCTCGTCGGCGAGCTGTCCACGCTCAGCCCCGGCTTCCGCGCGATGTGGGCCGGTCACGACGTCCGCATCCGTCACGAAGGCGACAAGCGGCTGGACCATCCCGAGGCCGGCCGCCTGGAGATGACGTTCCGGCACCTGGACCTGCCGCTGCCGCAACGGGCCGTCCACGACCTGATCATCTACACGACCGAGCCCGGCACCCCCACCGAGGAACGCCTCAAGCTCCTCGCGAGCTGGACCGCGTCCGCCGGCCACCGATGATTCCGTTTCTCCCTCCCCGACCACCTTCCTCTGAAGACACCCTCTTGATCCTTTCTGCCGGGAGGAACAGCCCGTCGTCGTAACCTGAGAATCGGAACAGCGGTGCATGGCGAGATCCGGCCTGGAGCTGTCTCACGAGGTGAGGACATGGACGACCGCACCAGCGCATCGACCCGTACCGTCGCGACCCCCTCGCTCACCTCGCCGGCCGGCCGCGCCATCGCCGGGCGCGCCCTGACCTTGGAGCGCGCCGATCTCCTGCCCGAAGCACCCGACCACCTGCATCCCGACTACGGCGGCCTGGTGGTGTGCGGCGCCGGCTCCTCGACCCGGCTGAACGCGCTGCGCCGCACCTTCACCGGAGTGCTGGCCGAAGATCGGGCCGCCTACGAGAAAGAGGTCGCCACCCCTGACGCGCCGTTCCGCCTGCCGGAGGACGCCCTGTTCGGCGGTGACCTGGACAGCGCGCTTCAGGAGCAGCTCGACAACGGGGCATCCTTCGCCATCACCCCGACCCGCTACATCAGGGCCGGCGATCCCGCGCCCTTGGACGCCGTGGTGAGGCAGGTCAAGGCACTGCGGCGCGGCGACGTCGTGGTGACGCTCGCCGTCTCGATCGACTGGCTGCGGCCAGAGACGCGCCCCACGCTGGTGGCCGCGATCCGCGCGATGGAGCACCCCGTCGCGCTCGTCCTCGGCGGGCAGTACGACCCGCTGCAGCAGTTCGCGGCCGCCCCGCAGCAGCTTCGCCGGCTGCTGGCCGAGGTGCCGGGCACCGGGCTGTGGCGTACCGACCTGGCCGGGTTCGACGCGCTCGCCCACGGCGCCGGCTTCGCCGGCATCGGCGCGGGCGGCTCCTTGCGGCACCTCGTGCCCGCCGGTGAAGCCGCCGAGACCTCCGGCGGCGGAGCGATCTATCCGTCGGTGCTCATGCCCGAGCTGCTGCGCTTCAGCAGCGCCAAGTTCATCGCCGATCTCTATGCCAACACCGTCCCGCCCACCTGCACGTGCAGCCGGTGCCAGGGCAGACCGCTGGACGGCTTCCTCGGCCTCACGAACGCCACGAAGGCGGCGGCGCACGCGCACAACAGCGCCACCTGGAACGCGTGGCTACCTGAGCTGCTGGAACAACCCACCCCCGCCGACCGGCAGATCTGGTGGCGCGCCCGGTGCAAGCAGGCCGTGCAGGCACACGAACTGGAGAACGCCCGCCTCAAGCAGCCCCATCGCCTCAAACCGCCCAAGTCATTGGAGAAGTGGGCCGGCCTGCCGCTCGGCACCGATGATCAGCCGGTCATGACTCCGCAGGCGACGGAGTGATCTGCCGGTAGGCCTGCTCCAGGAACAGCCACCCCGCGGCGGTGCGTCGGCGGCGTTCGAAGGGCGCTGGTGGCACGAGCACGCACGATTCGCCTTCGGCGTCGACGATCACGCCGATGCCGTAGAAGTCGGCTTCCATCCGTACCACGTCGAGATCACGCGGCGGCTTGGGGAGCAGCATCGCGCGGGAACAGAACGGCGCGAACCGGCCCGCCCGCTCCAGCCCCGCACGCCACGATCGGGCCGGCACCACCGCCAGACGCGCCTCGATCGGTGCCACCGCCAACCGGGTGACCCGGCCCCGGTCCACCTGGATCGCGCCGCTCGGCAGCAGGTCGAGCGCGGCCCTGTCGATGACCGACGGCGGCATCGGCGCGTTCACCGGCAGATCCGACAGCACGCGCAACGCGTCCGGTGACGTGATGGCCCCCAGCCCGCAGCGCCGCCGCCGGTCGAGCTCGGCCTGGACGGGCTCGTAGTGCAGCACGACCGAGGCGCCCTGCAGGACCACGCGCGACGAGGAAGCCCGGCTCAGGGCGAGGCCCGGTGCGTCGGCGACGGCCTGGGGAAGTCCCGTCACGTCTCCACCTTCTTCGGCTCGCCGGCAGCGTACTCACGGCATGGCACCCGCCGTCGGCACCGCACACCCGTGACGACGCACGAGCATACGCTCGCCTGTCGCTCAGTCCTGGAAGGTCAGTGAGGAGTCATCGGGGAGGGGTCATCGGGGAGGAGCGGGACGAGCGGCGTCCCGTGCGTAAGCACGACAAAGCTGGAATATCGCTTTCTGGCGCGGACGCCCGAACGGGTGGCGCGGATGATGGCCGTCGGATAATCGCCGGATAATGCATCGGATAAACCCTGGACAATGGTGTTGGTGCAGCTCATCGCATTGACAGCAATTTATCGTGCCTCGGGGATGTCTTGCTGGAGTGCGTTTTATGGTGACAAAGTCGGCGGCGTCCGAGCTTCATCGGGAAAGAGGAGAAGAAATGCGAAGAGTTTCGAAGCTGGGAGCTGTCGGCGCGGCGCTCGCGGTCGCTCTGTGCGTGGCGCCGGCCGCCGCGACGGCGGCGACGGTGCAGGCGGCGCCCGCGCCCCAGGCCTGCGCCACGCCGAGCGCAGGCTGGGTGCATTTCTACGAGAGCTCCGGCTGCGGCGGCGCGGTCGAGCGCTACACCGTCTGCGAATGGATCACCTTCGGCTACCTGTACAACCGGGTGAGCTCGTACTGGGACCGGCAGACCGGCGGCGCCTACGCCAGGGTGTACGACTCCAACGGGAGCCTGGCCTTCCGCACGCACCCCAACACCGGCGTCCGTGACCTGGCGACCTGGGAGAACGATCGGAGCGCGACGGCCAGGATCTGCTAGTGACCGCGCGCGCCGGGACCCGTCCCGAGCGGGTCCCGGCGCGGGCTTCGGAACCCTCCCGAGGAGGTCCTCGTCATGGCCCGCACCGGGCTCCTCATCCTCGTCGCGCTGCTCGCCGCCGGCTGCGCGGGAAACGTGCGCGAACCCGCGCCGGTCGATCTCGGCCGCGTGCGTTATCCGCTGGACGCCTACGACCTCACCGATGCCGAGCTGGAGACCACCATCCGGGCCAGATACCTGCTCACCGGCCGGTGCGCCGCGAAGTTCGGCGCCGTGCTCCCCGCCCTGCCCCAGGGCCCCCGGCGGGTGCCGTACCTGGACCGCTACGGCCTGTACGACGAGGCCACGGCCAGGAAATGGGGATACCGCCTCAGCGTCCCCGGCATCGTGGCCCCTCCGTGGGAGGGCATGATCGACGTCGAGTCCCACGCGTACCTCGTCGTCAACGGCACGGACGCCCGGGGACGTCCCGCCGGCATCGACGGCCTGCCCGCCGGAGGCTGCAGGGCGGCCGCGAACCGCGTGCTGGAACGCGGCACGTCCCCGGACACCGGGAACCCGGTTCCCCGGCTCGACAGGCAGGGCTGGGAGATCGCGCAGCGGCACCCGTCGGTGCTCAAGGCGGCCGACGCATGGAAGAGCTGCATGGCGCACGCCGGGTACCGCTTCGAGGACCCGGTCAAGGCGCCGTACGTCCACTGGAGCAGGGCCAGGAACGGGGACCCGCACCCGACGGCGGCGGAACGCCGCGCCGCGCTCGACGACATCAGGTGCAAGAACGCGTCGAGATTCGTCCGCGCCTCGGTGGACGCCGAGCTGGCGACACAGCGCACACTCGCCGCCCGCCACCTCGACCGGCTCGAACGCCACCGCCGCAGGCTCGATCGGATCGTGCGGAACGCCGCGGACGTCCTGGGGGCCGGTCAGGGGCAGGGCGACCGGAAGTCCACGTCGGGGAAGTAGCGCCGCCACTCGGCGTGGGTGAGGCGCGGATGCGCGCGGTCGCAGATCGCGGCGGCGGCGCGGCCCGGGTCGACGTCCCACAGCCGCACGGTGCGGTCGGCGCCGGCGGAGGCGAGGGCGGAGCCGCGCGCCGCCGCCGCGACCGCGTGCACGCGATCGGTGTGGCCGCTCAGTACGGCGGTGGGACCGGAACGCGGGGCTGCGGGGTCCCACAGGCGGATCATGCCGTCGGCGCCGGCGGTGGCCAGGACGCGCCCCTCGGCGGCGAACGCCACGGCGTACATGGTGCCCGCCTCCAAGGCCAGGGTCGCCAGGCGTCTCGGGCGGAGGAGGTCCCACAGGATCGCGGTGCCGTCGAAACCGGCGGTGGCCAGGGTGCGGCCGTCGGGGGAGAGCGCCACGGCGTTGACGCCGTCGGTGTGGCCGGTCAGTTTCGCCTGCTCGGTGGGGCGGCGCGGGTCGGTGACGTCCCAGAGCCGTACCGAGCGGTCCCAGCCGCTGCTGGCCAGCAGGCGGCCGTCCGAACGGAAGACAACCGCGTTGACGCCGTCGGTGTGGCCGATGAGTTCCGCCAGTTCGGCAGGATGGCGCGGGTCGGTGACGTCCCAGAGCCGCACCACCGCGTCCGAGCCGGCGGTGGCCAGCACGCGGCCGTCCGGGCGGAAGGCCACCGCGTTGGCGTGCCCGGCATCGACGGTCAGCTTCGTCAGCGGCTCGGGATGGCGCGGGTCGGTGAGGTCCCACAGCCGTACGGTGCCGTCGAAGGCGGCGCTGGCCAGCAGGCGGCCGTCGGAACGGAAGGCCAGACCGTTGACGTGCCCGGTGTGTCCCGTCAGGGGGTTCATCAGCGGGCCTGTGCCGTCCGCGGCTTGCAGCCGGACGGTGTGATCGCTGCCGCCGCTGGCCAGCAGGCGGCCGTCCGGGCTGAACGCCACGGCGCTGACGAGATCGCGGTGCCCGGTCAGCGGCACGGTGGCGAGGTCCCACAACCGGACGGTGTGGTCGTCCCCGCTGGTCGCCAGGACGCGCCCGTCGGGGCTGAAGGCCGCGGACACCGCCGCGCCCGAGTGGCCGGAGAGCGTGGCCGAGCGCCACGGGCGGCGCCGGTCGGACAGGTCCCACAGCCGTACGTCGTAGTCCAGCCCAGCGGTGGCCAGCAGGCGGCCGCCGGCGCCGAACGCCACGGATCGCACCGAGTCGCGGTGCCCGGTCATGGTCGCCAGGTGCCTGGTCCGCAGGCCGGCCACGTCCCACAGCCGGGCGGTGCGGTCCGCGCTGGAGGTGGCGAGGGTACGCCCGTCGGGGGAGAAGGCCAGTCCGCCGACGGGCGCGGTGTGCCCGGTCGGAACGGCGGCGCCCGCGACGGCGCGCCCGTCCGCGTCCAGCCGCCACAGCCGCAGCGTGCGATCCCAGCCGACGGCGCCCAGCGTGCGCCCGTCGCGGCTGAAGGCGACGCGCACCACCGTGTCACGGGAGCCGGTCAGGACGGCCGCGGGCTCGGGGTTCCACGGGCGGGCCACGTCCCACACGCGTACGGTCCTGTCGGTGCTCGCGCTGGCCATCAGCCGCCCGCCAGGGCTGAACGCGACGCCGTTGACGTCGCCGGTGTGCCCGCCGAGCACCGCCGCCGCGCGTGGCCTGCGCGGGTCGGCGACGTCCCACAGCCGGACGGTGTCGTCCCAGCCGGCGCTGGCGATGGTGCGGCCGTCCGGGCTCGCCGCGACCGCGTTGACGACGTCGGTGTGCCCGGTCAGCGTCGCCGGCCGGCGCGGCTGGTGCGGGTCGGCGACGTCCCAGAGCCGTACCGTGCGGTCCCGGCCCGAGGTGGCCAGCAGCCCGCCGCCTGGGACGTAGGCCACGGAGGTGACATTGTCCTCGTGCCCGGTCAGCCGGGTGGCGTGCGGGCCAGGCAGGGCACTGAGCAGGCCGCCGCGCGTGCCGGTGGTCGGGGCCAGGCGGAAGGCCGCCAGGCTGAGCTGGGCGGCCAGGGCGGGGTCGCGGCCCCGCAGCCCGGCGGCCTGCTCGGCGACCTGCTCGGCGACGGCGACGTTGCGCTGGCGGGTGGCCGCGCGCTGCTCCCGTACGGCCAGCGCGGTCGTGCAGAGCGCCAGCACCAGGAGGACCGCCATCGCCGCGACCGACTGGCGGGCCCGCCTGCTGCGCCGCCTGCTCGCGGCCACGCTGGCCTCCAGGAAGCCGCGCTCCACCGCGTTGAGCCGCGTGGCGCGATGCTCGACCATGCGGCGGGCCAGGGCGAGCCGGGTGCCCCCGTACAGGGCGTCCTTGTCGCGGCCGAGCCGTTCCCACGCGGTGGCGGCCTCGGTCAGCTGCCGGTGGACGCGCAGGGCCTCGCGGTCCTCGTCCAGCCAGCGGCGCAGCCGTGGCCAGGCGGAGATGACGGCCTCGTGGGCGACCTCGACGGTGTCGTCCTGCACGACGACCAGCCGGGCCCTGGCGAGCTCGTCGAGCAGGCGCTCCACGTCGGCGCCGTGCCCCCATCCGTGCAGCTCGGCCAGGGACATGCGGCGGCGGGTGTCCTCGGTGTCGTCCCCCAGCGCGGTCAGGCGGACGAACAGGTCGCGCAGGAGCAGCTGGCCGGCCGGGTCGCTGCGGACGTAGACCTCCTCCGCGGTCTGGGCGATCGCGCCGCGCAGGCCGCCGACGGCGCGGTAGTCGGCCAGGCGCAGGGTCGTCCCCGTCCTGCGGTGCCAGGTCTGCCGCAGGCAGTGCGCCAGCATGGGCAGGGCTCCCGGCTGGTCGGCGGCCTCGGCGAGCAGGGTGGCGACCAGGTCGCCGTCCGGCTTGACCCCCGCGAGCCCGGCGGGCCGGGTGATCATGGCGTGGAGGTCCGCCGGGCTCGGCGGTCCCAGCGGGATCTGTGTCCCCTCCCGCAGGGCGGTGACCAGCCGCGGGTGGCGCGAGCAGTGCGGGTAGAAGTCGGCCCGTACGGTGATCAGGACGCGGACGTCGCCCGCGATGCCGGCGACGGTGTTCAGGAACGACTCCCGTTCGCCGGGATCGGCGCACAGCGTGAAGATCTCCTCGAACTGGTCGATCGCCACCACCAGCCGGGACTCCTGATCGTCGCCGGTTTCGGCGAGAGCGGTTTCCAGGGCGGCCGCCGGCCGGTCACCCGGCGTCAGCAGGCAGTGCCGCCACCCGGGGCCCAGCGACGGCAGCACCCCCGCCCGCAGCAGGGACGACTTGCCGCTGCCCGAGGCTCCGAACACCGCGAGGATCCCCCGCGCGTCCGGCCGGCGCAGCTCCTCGCGGATGTGGTCGGCCAGGTGCTGGCGGCCGAAGAACACGGGCGCGTCCTGCTCGGTGAACGGGGCGAGCCCGGGGTAGGGGCACGGCCCGGCGGTGTACCTGCCCTGCCCGGCGGCGGCATCGGCGGCGGCCTGCCACCGTACCCGCCACTCCTCCTCGTCGCCGCCGCACGCCGCCACATACGCCAGCGTGACCTCCAGTGACGGCAGCCGGTCGCCCTTGGCGGCCGCCGCCAGCGTGCTGGCCGCGTAGTGCGCCTTCCTGCCCAGCACCTGGTAGCTGGGGGTGCCGGCCTCCTCCCGTAGCTGCCGTAATTGCCCGGCGAAGCGGGCGACGGGTCCCGAGTCCGGATCCACCGGGCGTTCCGGCCGGCCCGCCCTGTTCCTGCCACGTCCGGTCATGTCGTCCCCCGCTTCCCGGTGTCCGCCCGCACTCCATCGTGATCAGTGACCGGTCGGCGTCAACCCGCCAGGGACATCCCTGAGCCGTGCCGTGATGCTGCAGGACCACTTCGCTCACCGAGCGTGAAGCGAGGGGATCAGCGCGGCGATGGCGTCGAGGATGCGGTCGCGTCCTTGCCGGAAGCGTTCCTCGGGGGAGAGGTGGGCGGTGCGGGAGTCGAGGGTCGATCGAGATCGACGCCATGCCCAGGGCGATCGACTACGCCATGTCCAAGGCCGCGCTCGACGTCATGACCGTCGCCCTGGCCAAGCAGCTCGGGTCACGGGGGATCACGGTCAACCTCGTGGCGCCCGGCGTCATCGACACGGACATGCATGAGGGGCGGCTGGTCGGCCCGGCGCTGGCCTGGCTGATGTCCCAGACGCCCCTGGGCCGGCTGGGCACGCCGGAGGACGTGGCCGGCGCTGTCGTCTTCCTGGCCTGCGACGACAGCGCCTACGTCACCGGCCACCGGCTCGACGCCTCGGGCGGGACGACCACGTAGTCCTAACTTACTTTGTAAAGGCGCCGGGCTGATGCAACACCTACCCTCACACATGCACGGGCTTCGCCCGTACGTCCTTCGACGACAAATCCGGATCATGGGCTCGCCGTTGGCCTCGGTGAGGCGGGAAGCGATCATTCTCCATCATCACGGTCAACCGACCAGCAGCGTGGCGATTGCTGGGCCGAAGGCGGCACCGAGCAGGTAGGCCAGGTTGAACAGGCCCATCGCTGCGGGGCGCGCCGCCTCTGGCACGGCGGCGCCTGTGCGCGCGGCGAACGCTCCCTGCCCGGAGGCGGCCGCGATCGAGGTGAGCCCCTGGGCGAAGAGCAGGGCGAGGGGAGCTGCTCCTGATGCGGCGCCGGCCGGCAGCGCCGTGGCGGCCACCAGGCCCGCCAGTGCGACGCCTGTTACGGCGAGCGTGGGGAAGAGCGTGGCGAGGACGCTGAACGGGACTCTCGCGCTCACTGTGATCAATCCGTAGGACGCGAGCCCGCCGAACAGCAGCGGCCAGGTGATCGCCACTCCGACCTGGGCGCCGGTCCAGCCCGCGCCCTCCGTGAGGAGAGGCGGCAGGGCGTACATCATCCCGAAGTTCGCCACAGCCAGCAGGAAAGCCGCTGCGGCCGCGACGGGGAAGAGCGGGGACCGCAGTACCACGGCGGGCACGAACCCGTCCGGCCGCTTCCGTACCCACAGCGCCAACGCCACCCCGGCGGCCACCGCGACGGTGCCGGCCGCTTGCCACGCGTACGGGACGAACACCAGCGCGGTGACCAGTGCCGTCAGCAGTATCGCGCCGGATAGATCGAGCCGGGTCTGCCGTAGCGGCGTTTCGGGGCGTCTGCTCAGTACCGCGGGCACGGCGAGCACGCTGAGCACCGGCAGTGCCAGGGTGGCGCGCCAGTCCAGCAGGGTCGCGACCAGGTCACCGGCCAGTGGCGCGGTGGATCCGACCGTCGCCAGCGACGCGGTGACCAGGCCCATCGCCCGGGCCGAGGTGGTGAGGCTCATCGCGATCGTGGTCAGGCCGGCGGCGCCGAGTCCTTGCAGCGCGCTGCCGGCCACCAGCATGGGCAGCAACGGCACCGTCACGACGAGGATCGTGCCGAGCAGTATCAACGTGGTGCAGGTTGTCAGGGCGGTGCGGGTGCCGCGCCGGCTCTGCAGGCCCGCCATGAGCGGGGTGCCGACTGCGATGGCCCAGCCGTAGGCGGTGACGGTCCACGTCACCGCGGCGGTCGTCAGGCCCAGGTCGCGGGCGGCGTCGGGCAGGACCAGCGCTGGTCCGGCGATGCCGAAGGACATGGGTCCGGCGAGCAGCGCCAGCCAGCCGCTGGGTGCCTGCCCGCCTGGGCGCCGCTGCGCGACGCGCTCATCGCTAGGGGAGCGTGCGGTGAGCCGGCTGTGGGCGTCGGGCAGGAAGTCGCGCGTCATCGGGTGTCCGCTTCGGTGAGGGTCGGGTAGTCGGTGTAGCCGCGGTGGTCGCCGCCGTAGAAGGTGGCCGGGTCGGCTTCTGTGTACGGCCCGCCCGCCGCGATCCGGGCGGGCAGGTCGGGGTTGGCCAGCCAGAGCCTGCCGTAGGCGACGGCATCTGCGAGGCCTGAGCGCAGCGCCTCCATCCCGTCTTGCGGGGTGGCCGGGGCGTCGCCGTCCGTGGGGTGCGGGTTGAGGATCAGCGTGCCTGGCCACTCGGCGCGCAGCAGCTTGGTGACGCCGCGCGTGCCGTTCTCCGACACGTGAAGGTATGCCAGGCCCAGCGGTGCGAGGGCACGGGCCAGTTCGGTGTAGAGGGTTTCGGTGTCGCTTTCGGCCATGCCGTTGTAGGTGATACCGGGTGAGATCCTGATGCCGGTGCGAGCGGCTCCGATGGTGTCGCTGACCGCCATGGCGACCTCCACGGCGAAACGGATCCGCCGTTCCACCGAGCCGCCGTAGGCGTCGGTGCGCCGGTTGGTGTTGTCGGAGAGGAACTGGTGGATCAGGTAGCCGCTGGCTCCGTGCAGTTCTACCCCGTCGAATCCGGCGTGGATCGCGTGGCTGGCCGCCGTCGCGAAGTCGTCGCAGGTCCGGGCGATGTCCGCCATGGTCATCTCGCGGGGCGTGGGGTGGTCGAGCAGTCCGTCGGGGGTGTACAGCCGCTCTCCCGAGGCGATCGCCGAGGGAGCCATGGGCAGTTCTTCGCCGGGGTAGAGGGTGGGGTGACCGATGCGCCCGGAGTGCATCAGCTGGGCGAAGATCCGGCCGCCACGTCGGTGCACCTCCTCGGTGACGCGCTGCCAGGCGGCCGTCTGCTCGGGCGTGTGCAGGCCGGGGGTGTCAATGTAGCCCTGCCCCAGCGCGCACGGCTGGGTGCCTTCGGTGATGATGAGCCCTGCGGCGGCGCGCTGGCCGTAGTACTCCGCGGTCAGTTCGGTGACCAGTCCGCCGGGGGCGCGGTTGCGCGTCATGGGCGCCATGACGAGGCGGTTGGGCAGGGTCAGTTCACCCATGGTCATGGGTTCGAAGAAGGTGTCCATGATGGTGTGTCTCCGCGATGGTCGGTGCGTTAGTGCTGGTCCGACGGTATGAGCGAGCGTTTACGGGCCGAATCGGTAAGGTTTCGGTAGTTGCCTACGGAAGGTCGGGCGTACGTATATGCGGGCGGAGGCGTCGGTGCTGTACGGCAGGGCGAGCGAGCAGGCGGCGATCCGGGAGCTGATCGACGCCGCGCGTGCCGGCCGCAGTGGCGGCTTGGTCCTGCGCGGGGAGCCGGGCATCGGCAAATCCGCGCTGCTGGCCTGGGCTCGCCGGGAAGCCGCCCATGGCGAGCCGGTGCGGACGCTGGGCGTCACTGGTATTGAGGCGGAGGCCGACCTGGCGTTCGCTGGGCTGGTCCAGCTGGTGTGGCCGATGCAGGAACGCATCGAGGCGCTGCCTGCCCCGCAGGCCGCCACGTTGCGCGCGGTGCTGGGCGAGGAGGGGACGGTTGGGGGCGACAGGTTCCTGTCGGGGCTGGCCGTGCTCACTCTGCTGGCGGAGGCGGCCGAGGACGGACCGCTGCTCTGCCTGGTGGATGATGCGCAATGGCTGGATCGGGCGAGTGCCGACGCGTTGCTGTTCGCGGCCCGGCGGCTGACCGCCGAAGGGGTGGCGATGCTGTTTGCCACGCGTGAGGAGGGTTTTGCGGCGGCTGGGCTGCCGGAGCTGCGGCTGTCACGGCTGTCACCTCGGGATGCGGCGCTGCTGCTGGAGGAGCGCGGGCTCATGCCCCTCTTCCGCGATGAGGTGATCGCCGATTCGGCGGGCAATCCGCTCGCGCTGCTCGAGTTCGCCGCTGCGCGACGCCGCCATCCCTCCGCGGCCGGCCCGATGCCGGTGCCTGAGCGGGTGCTGGCGTCATTCCGCTCCCGGATCGGGCAGTTGCCGCGGCGTACCCGCCTGATGATGTTGACTGCCGCCGCCGAGGGGCGCGGGCACCTGCCGACGTTGCTGGGTGCCGCCGCCGCGCTTGGTGTCGGGGTGGAGGACCTGGAGGAGGCCGAGAAGGCCGGGCTGGTCGACGTCAGGGGTAACGTCATCACTTTCCGTCATCCCCTCATCGCCACCGCCGCCTACCAGGGCGCGCCCTTGGCGCGGCGGGTCACGGTCCATAGGGCGTTGGCGGAGACGGCCGTCGAGGAGGGTGCGCGTGCCCGGCACTTGGCCGCCGCGACCACCTCGCCTGACGAGGAGGTCGCCGCGCAGATCGCCCGCGCCGCCGAGCACGCTCGTGCCCGCGTCACGTACGCCGCTGCGGCGGGGCTGTATGAGCAGGCGGCGGGCCTGACCCCTGATCCGCGTACTCGGGCGGTGCGGCTGGGTGAGGCGGCGTCGCTGGCGTTGTCGGCCGGGCAGGCGGCGCAGGCCGCCTCGCTGGTCGACGAGGCCGAGCGCCTGGTGGACGACGGCGAGTCGCTGGCGCGGCTGGCGGGGGTGCGGGCTGTGGTGGAGTTCGAGCTGGGCGAGCCGCGGCTGGCGGCCCGCGTCCTGGTGGAACGCTCCGCGCATGCCGACCCGGACTCGGCGGTGGCGATGCTGCGTACGGCCGCCGGGTACGGATGGTTCAGTGGTGACCGGGAGTCGATTCGGGCGGCGGCGGCGCGGTTGCGTGACCTCGGCCGGGCCGATCCGATGGTGGTGGGGCTTGCTCATCTCGTGGAGGAGAACTACGCGCAAGGTCTGCCGCTGTTGGCGGGCTTCGTGGCCGGTGCGCCACGCGCCGTACCGGATCTTCTGAGCGGGGGCCGGCCCGCGATGCCGGTGCAGCTGGACGAACTCGCCACCCATGACATCACCATGTCGTGGGCGTCGTTCTGCGCCATGATTCTCGGTGCGGACGCGGCTGCCGCTGAGCTGGCTGAGGCGCAGGTGGCACGGTGTCGTCGGCACGGGCTGGTGGGTTCACTGCCGCAGGTGTTGCAGGACCTGGCCGGGGTGCAGGTGCTGACCGGGCGGCACCGCGACGCCGAGGCGTCTGTGGCGGAGGCGGTGCGCATCGCCCGCGACACCGGGCTGGAGCAGCGGTTGCCGCGGCTGAACGCCGTGCTGGCCAAGGTCGCCGCGATTCAGGGGGATGAGGAACGCTGTGTACAGCTCGCTGCTGTCGAGCCTGATACCGGCGGTGTGGCCGGCATCGCCGCGCTCAGCCTGCTCGATCTGGGGCTCGGCCGGTACGAAGCCGCTCTGCACCGGTTGGAGACGGCCACGCGGGGGCCGCTGCGGCACGCCGGGGGGCTCGTGGTGACTTGGTCGTACCAGGTGGAGGCGGCAGTGCGGTTGGGCGAGCCCGAGCGGGCCGCCGAGCCGCTGCGCCGGCTGGAGAAGTGGGCGCGTGCGGGTGAGCAGCCATGGGCGCAGGCGCTCGCCGCGCTCAGCCGGGCGCTGCTGACGAACGACGAGGACGACTACCTGCGGGCGCTCGCCGCGCACGAGCGCGCCGACCGCCCGTTCGAGCGGGCTCGGACTGAGGTGCTGTACGGCGAATGGCTGCGCCGTGCCAAGCGGCGTAGCGACGCGCGGGTCCCGCTGCGCTCGGCGCTGAAGACTTTCGAGCGGTTGCGAGCCGCTCCGTGGGTGGAACGTGCGCGCGCCGAGCTGAAGGCGACGGGGGAGTCATCCGTCATGGCCGAGCCCACGGCCGCCAATCCGCTGGACCGGCTCACCTCGCAGGAGCTTCAGGTGGTGCGGCTGGCCGCGGATGGCGGCACCAGCCGGGAGATCGCCGCCCAGTTGTTCCTCAGTCCTCGCACTGTGGAGCACCATCTCTATCGGGCGTTCCGCAAGCTCGGCATCCGCTCTCGCCGCGAGCTGGGCCACCTCGATCTGGGCTCCTCATGACCGCCGAGGACGCGGAGGCTTTGCGAGCGTCGTCGGTCAGTATTCCGTTTGTGCGTCACCGCAGCTCGCTGTCAGTATGAGGGTTCATGCGTCATCCTCTTGACATGCTGGACTGGCCGATTCGCACCGAGCGGCTGCTGTTGCGCCGGGCTTGCCCGGGTGATCTGGACGCGACCTGGGTCTTCCGGCAGCTGCCGGAGATTCATGAATGGGTCGTGGCCGCCACGGAGACCTATGACGGCTACCGTGAGCGTTTTCTTCGCGAGGAGCGGCTCGCGGATCTGCTCATCGTCGAACTGGACGGCCGGGTGATCGGCGACCTGACGCTGAAGGTCCAGGACGGCTGGGCTCAGGAAGAGGTTGCTGACCGGGCGGAAGGCGTTCAAGGAGAGCTCGGGTGGACGCTCGATCCCTCTTACGGCGGCAGGGGCTACGCGACCGAAGCGGTACGCGCCCTCATCGACATCTCCTTCAAGGGTCTTGGCCTGCGCCGTCTGCATGCGGACTGCTTCTACGACAACGAATCGTCGTGGCGGCTGATGGAGCGGGTCGGGATGCGCCGGGAGCAGCATACGGTGAGGGATTCACTTCATCGCACCAAGGGATGGCTGGACGGTCTTTCGTACGCGCTTCTGGCGGAGGAATGGCCCGCTCATGAGTGATCGGGCGGAGGTGCTTGGGAGCCCCCGCCGGGACGAAGATCACGCTGTCACTCATGCGGGCCGCCGCTCTCCTGCCGGCGCGGCTGGGGGCCAGGGAAGGCTTCCCGCTGGGGTTCGCGCCACCAGCCCATGGAGATGACCATGTCGACTGTCTTGTCCGGCGGCGGGATGTCCTTGATGTGGCCGCGGTGCGTCGGTCTACAGGCCCAGTCCGGACTCCAGGTGCGCCAGCGCCGTGTTGATCTCGGCGGGTCCGTCCATAGCGGGATCTTGTGCCCATTGGAGCCAGACCATGGCCACGACCCCGATGACAGCACCGATGGCGTTGCGTATCCGCGGGTCGTCCGCGGCGCATCCGGCTTTGTCCGCCACGATGTCGCCGACCTCGCGGATCAGGCCCGGACTCTTGCGCAGGTTGGCCACCAGTAGTTCGGGCACGGTAGCCGCGAACACCTCTCGTGCGTGTCCCGCGGCGATCTCTTCGGCGGACAGGGCGGCGAACGCCGAGCGGAATGCGCCGCGCAGCACGGTGACCGGTGGGCCCGGTGGCTGAGCGGCCAGGGCCTCGACGAGAGGCGGAAAGCGATCGAGTGCGACCAGGTGCTCCTTCGTCGGGAAGTAGCGGAAGAAGGTCGCGGGGGAGATCTCGGCGGCTGCGGCGATCTGCTCGACGGTGGTGGCGTTGTAGCCGCGCTCACGGAAGAGCCTGAACGCTTCGCGCAGGATCGCCTCCCGGGTCTTGGCTTTCTTGCGTTCGCGTAGCCCGCTGTCACTCATACGCCACATTTTATCGCCCTCGCAAATGATGGTTTACTCTCAAAAGCGAGTCAGCTTTCAAATTCTCCTCGGGTACGGAGGTGGCCCGTCATGGGCGACGACATCAACGGCCTGCATCACGTCGGGCACGTCGTGCAGGACATGAACCAGGCGATGGAGCGGTACCGCCGGCTCGGCTTCACCATGCCGGCGCCCGCCTATCCCGTCCTCCAGCGCGTCGCGGGAGGCCACGCCGAACCGTTCGGCGTGGCCAACACCCATGTGTATTTCCCCCGCAACTTCATCGAACTGGTAGCCGTCATCGACGGCCCCGGCCGCATGCCCGGCGACGCCCGCTCCATCCCGCTGCAGGTGCCTGACGACAAGCTGGCGGGGCTGATGGCGGCCATTCGCGCCACCGCCGCCAACATCACGTCCATGCTCCAGCGTTTCCAGGGCCTTCACATCATGATCGCCGACACGCCGGACATCGACAGCGTGGCCGCGCGGCTGACCGCCGCTGACGTCAGCCATGGTGGCGTGCACGCCATCCAGCGACCCGTCGAGACCAGCACCGGGACCAAGATGGAGCCCGCCCGCTACCTGGAGATCTCCCATCCCCATCTGCCTGCCGGGCGGGTGCCGGAAGGCAGGATCGGATTCGCCGAGAACGCTCCAGTCGAGGCACGGGAGGGCGAGCAGCACACCAACCATCCCAACGGCGCCACCGGGCTGGTCGAATGTGTGCTGTGCGTCGCCGACTCGGCGTTTCCCGAGCTTGAGCACCGCTACGGCACCTACTTCGGCCAGGCACGGGATGGCCAGGTGACGCGTTTCGACCGGGCGGACATCACGATCGTGGCAGCCTCGGCGCTCGCCGGCCTGCTGCCAGGTGAACGCCCGGCGGCCCTGCCGGCGTTCGTCGCCTACGCAGTGTCCGTACGCGACATCGCCGCCACCGAGCGGCTCCTGCGCGACAACGACATCCCCGTCACCCACACCGGTACCGGAGAGATGTTCGTGCCTTCCACCGCCGCCCTGGGCGCCGCGATCATCTTTCGCCAGGACCACTGAGGCGACCTCCGCACGGTGGAAGGCGAGGCGGGCGAGGACACCCGCATGGACCACCTGGGCGTCGAGGTCGAAGGCACCGCGCAGGTCACCGCCGCTACCCAGGGGTGCTGTCGCAGCGGCCGTCAACCAGCGAGGTCGGGGTTGGGGACGGGGGCCATGTTCGGCGGGCATGAGCGGTCAGGTGAACGTGCCAGGCGCCCCGTCGAGCTAGCGCTTGTTCAGGTAGGCCAGGACGGCGCGGACGCGGCGGTTGGTGTCTTCGTCGTCGACGATGCCGAGCTTGCCGAACATGGAGGTGGTGTACTTGCTGATGGCGCTGTCGCTGAGGAAAAGGCGGCGGCCGATGGCCTGGTTGGACAGTCCCTCGGCCATGAGAGCCAGCACGGCGTGCTCGCGTTCGGTGAGCCGCTCGAGCCCGCGGCTAGGGGAGCTGCTGGACAGCAGCTTGGCGATGACGGCCGGGTCCATGGCGGTCCCGCCGTCCGCGACCCGCTCCAGGGCGCCGATGAACTGGTCGGCGTCGAACACGCTGTCCTTCAGCAGGTAGCCGACGCCGCCGGATTCGTCGGCCAGGAGCTCCCGGGCGTACAGCTGCTCCACGTGCTGGGAGAGGATGAGGACCGGCAGTCCAGGCATCTCGGCACGGGCGGCCAGGGCCGCGCGCAGGCCCTCGTCGGACTGGTTCGGCGGCATGCGGACGTCGATGACGGAGACGTCCGGGCGCCATCTCCGTAGCGCCTCCAGCGTCTCGGGGCCCGTGGCCGCGGTGGCCACCACTTGATGCCCGTACGCCTGGATCAGGCGGACCATCCCCTCGCGCAGGAGGTAGAGGTCTTCGGCTACAACGAGTCGCATGGCAGTGTCATCCTCGCACGGGTCGGGCCGCCCGGTGGGCTGCTGATCTCCAGGGTGCCGTCGAAGACCGCAAGGCGTCGGCGCAGACCGGCGAGTCCGCCGTCGGCGCGCACATCGGCCCCGCCCCGCCCATCGTCCTCGACCTCGACGATGAGATCGGCGTCGTGCTGGGCGAGGGAGATCCGCGCCCGGGACGGCTGGGCGTGTTTGACCGCGTTGGTCAGCAGTTCGGCGACGCCGAAGTAGACGGCCGCCTCGATCGCGGGGTCCAGGCGCAGTCCGGCGTCGGCGCTGACGGCCACGTCGAGGGGGATGTCCATGGCCAGGGCGTGGACGGCGTCGACGAGCCCCCGCTCGTTCAACACCGGCGGGCTGATCCCCTTGACCAGTTCGCGAAGCTCGGCCAGCGAGGCGGCGGCACCGCCCCGTGCTTCCCGCATCAGCGCCTTGGCCTGGCCGGGGTTGGTCTCCATGAGTTTCTCGGCGGTCGCCAACGCGAGTCCGAGCGCGACCAGGCGGGCCTGCGCCCCGTCGTGCAGGTCCCGTTCGATCCGGCGGATCTCGGCGGCCTGCGCGACCGTTGCGTCGGCGCGCTGGGCGGTCAGTTCCTCCACCCGCTCGGTCATCGCCATCGCGCGCGACGGGCGCAGGAAGCGGGCGGCCACTGGTACGAGCAGCCGCCAGGCGTACGGGGCGGTGGCGATGGCCACGACCAAGCCGAGCACTGCGGCCAGGCGCGCGGTGAGCCCTGGCCGGCCAAGCCCGAGGACCGCCGCGACCGCCCCGGCCGGCGGAACGGCCGCTACCACGCCCGCGGCGAACGGCACGATCCCGGTGAACCGCAGGTCGCGCCAGACGGCGGGATCCTTCCACCGCACCCGCCATTTCTGGTCCAGGAGGGCGTCACGCCGGCTGCGCTCGTAGGAGAAGCCGTTCCACCAGTACCCGGTGGACATCCGCACCACCGGCCCGGCCTCCCGGTAGCCGGCGGGGATGAAGGTGCCCGTCCACCTCGCCACCAGCGAACGGACCAGCCGGCAGACCGGTCGGGACAGCCCGAGGGTGCCCACGCACACCAGCACGAACGGCCCCAGCCACGACCATGGGTTCGCTGCACCCCACCAGATGGCCCACGCCACGGCCGCGGCCCACACGGCCGGGGCCAGCATGGTGACGACCGCCACCACGCACGACCGCACGAACCCCACGCCGATGTGCCCCGCCCAGGTACCCAACTGCCGCATGCCTCTTCCTTCGCCTCTCCATTCGATGCTTCTACTGTGCACCGCGCGGAGCGCGCCACTGCCCTGACCGGCCAAGGAGTGGGTCTGGCCCCACCCACCCGTGCGCCTGGACCGATACCGCCTCGACCGACCGCTTCGTAGCGTCGCTGAGCATGGAATCCAACACACACGCCACGACCGGGGCGGCACTCCTCAGCACACCCCGCACCCGAGGGGCCTTCGGCACGGCGAAGAACAGCATCAAGGTGTACGGCGCACTCAGCGCCATCGCCCTGTTGGCAGTCATCGTGGTATCGAGCAGCGGTCATATGGTGAACACGTTCATGTGGGTCCGGGCAGCCCTGCTGCCGGTGGTGGCCGTGCTGATCTACTGGATGACGGTCTCCGCGTCCCGGGGATCTCGACGGGCCTTCGAGCGGGTGCGTGCTCTCGCCGTCATCATGCCGATAGCGATCATCGGCGTCGACCTGATCCCGGGGATTTGTCCGCTGTGGTACGCCGTGATGCAGGTCGTCTGCATGCTGCCCATCATCCGCGTCGCGTTCATCACCCGCAGCTCCGCACTGCGCGCCGCCTTCCCCAAGAGGCGCTGATCGGGCGTCGAGCGCGTTTCTCCACCCCCGGTGACGCCTCCCCACCTTCGGTGGCGCCGGCCGGTCCCACGTGAGACCGCGTCTGCCGGTCCGGGGCAGGATGCGGTGCCTTCTCGCAGATGGCCTGTGGATCCTGGGACGAGCGGTCACAGAGCTAGGGTGCTGGGACGACGGGCTTCTCGACAGGCGACGGGCTTCTCGACGGGCGTGGTGGAAACGGCGGACATGCGGTTGCATCCGGATCGGGGTGGAGGTTTTCCAAGCCTCCACCCCGATCCGCTGATGTTCGACGATATTCGCCGGTGGCCGGAGCGATCGAAGGCTTCCCTTTTTCGGTAAGTGACATTCCGTGACCGTGAAGGGGAATTGAGGATTATAACCGGCATCGGGCCTCCATTAAAGGGGTGATATGGGGTTTACATAAAGGCTTTCCGTTCGTAATATCCACTTCATGGGAGCGCTCCCAAAAGCCGATTCGGCGATGAGACCGCAGCTTAGAGACGACGTACGGTTCGTCGAATGCCCCGACGGCGCCTACGTTCACAGCGACTACGGTGCGTGCACGTTGCGCGGGCGGCAGGCCTACGCGTGGCTCACCCGGCTGGCCCCCGCGCTGACCGGTCACCACACCCTAGGCGAGCTCACCGCGAACCTGTCCGGCGACCGGAAGGCCATGGTCGAGCGGCTGGTGGGCCAGCTCGCCGAGTGGCGCTTCGTGGTGGACGCCCGGCAGGCCCGCGCCCATGGGCTGAGCGAGATGGAGCTGCGGGCGTACGCGGAGGAGGTCGCCTTCATCGGCTACGCGCTCGACTCGCCGCAGGAGCGCTTCGAGCGGATCCGGCGCGCGCGGCTGGCGCTGGTGGGTGCGGGGCCGCTGGCGGAGGCGCTGGCGGAGGCGTGCGTGGGGTCGGGCTGGCGGCACGTCACGGTGATCGCCCCCGGCCCTGAGCAGGACGGTGGCCGGGGCGGGCTTGAGCGGGTGCGGCGGGTCGCGGACGCCGCTCGCCGTGATCCTCTTCAGGAGATCCGTACGCTGCCCTTGCCCGGCGACATGCGGGCGATCGCCGGGAACGCCGACATCGTGCTCCAGGTGAGCGCGGACCTCGATGAGCTGGTGGCGGCGGCCCGAGCCTGCGAGGCGGCCGGGATCGTGCTGGGGCAGGCCCTGGTCCGCCCGGCGGAGGTCTGGGTCGGCCCGGTGGGGCGGCCCTCGGAGACCGCGGCCGAGTCGGGCTGGCACCGGCTCGCCGGCCTGCCCGCCGCGTCCCCGGCCCCGCCCGGCGAGGAATTGCTGACGGGGCCGGTGCCCACGGTGGTCGCCGCCATCGTGGCGCTGGCCTGCTTCAGCCGCGTCACGGGGCTCGACACGGGCTCGGAACGTGAGCTGATCCGGGTGGATTTGCGCACTCTCGACACACTTCCGCACCGCTTCCTGGCCCACCCCCGCGCCACCCGTACTCAAGGGGGCAGCTCCGATCCGGTCGAAGAGCTGGCGGAGGCGCTCGCCGCGGCTCCCGCGGCGGACAAGGCGGTGGGCGCTGTCGAGGTGGACGGGTTGCTCGCCCTTACCGCCGAGCTGGTCGACGCACGGCTGGGTGTGCTCGGGATGCTGGATGAGCAGGCGCTGGTGCAGTCGCCGGTGGCGGTGTGCCGGGCGGTGGTCTCCGATCCGTCCGGTGTGCTGCCCGGCTGGGCACCGGCGCGGGAGGTGTTCGGGTGGGGAGCCGATCAGCGGACGGCTCGGTTGCGCTGTCTGCTCGCGGCCCTGGCCGCGTACGGCGTGCTGGCTCTGCGCCCGGGCGAGGAGGTCCGGGGGGTGGCGCTGCCTGACGGTTCGCCCCGCGACGTGCGCTTCACCGGCCTCGGCACCCCACAGAGCGCGTCGCGGCCGCCGGTCGGGACCGGTGCCGGGTTGAGCTGGACGGAGGCGCTGGCGGCCGGTCTGCGGGCCCACTGCGAGGATCTCCTGCGCGAGCGCCTCTCGCATGGATCACCACCCGCTCGGACAGCAGCCCCGATCGGGCCGTCGCAGGACCCGGAGGTTGAGGCGTTGATGCGGCAGCTTGCCCTCGCGGGGGAGAGCCCGGACGTTCATGATCACAGCGCTGTGCTCGGTGTGCCCGCCGTCGCGCTCGCGGTTCCCGGTCAGGAGGTGCTGGTGTCCGTCGGTCCTACGCTCACCGATGCGATCCGGGACGGGCTGGAACGGCTGCTGCTGCGGTGGCAGTCCCAAGCGTCCGGGGCGCGGTTCAATCCCCTGTGGCCGCCGGGTGGTGATCCGGTGGAGGCCGTCAGGGTGATGGCCGGGGCGTTGCGGCGGATCGGGAAGGTGCCTGTTGCGGTGCCGTTGCACGGTGATCCTGAGGTGTCGCGGCGGTTGCCGTTCGTGGCTCGAGTCGTTCTGCTCGATGAGTGAGGCCGTCGTGCGGTCCGTCGCGGGGTCCGTCGCGGATCCCGATCTGGTGACCGTCCTTGGGGAGGGGCGGCTGCAAGGGGCGATCAGGCGGGCGCTCGCGGCCGAGCCGGCCGGGGCTGCGATCGTCGTGGCGAGCGATGCCGATGACGTGCGGCCGTATCCGGCGGTGGCGAGGCTGGCGGCGGAGCGGGGTGTGGCGTGGTTGCCGGTGCGGGTCGAGGCCGGGTGGGTGCTGGTGGGTCCGGCCGTGCGTCCGGGCCGGCCCGGTTGCCCGGCGTGTGTGGCGCGTCGGCGGGCGGGCAACCGTCCTGATGCGCCGGCCCGTGACGCCCTGCGCTCGAAGTGGGGCGCCGATCTTGGGTCCCGGGCGACGACGCTGCTCACGCCGCTGGTGTCGCGGACGGTCGCCGCGCTGGTCGCAGAGGAGGTTCGCCGGTTGCGGCGCGATCCTGGCTCCGCGCGTACGGCCGGCGCGCTGCTGAAAGTGCGGCTGACGAGCGGTGCGGTGCGGCGGCACGCGTTCCTGCCGGATCCGTTGTGCCCCGACTGCGGCATGCGGGCGGACGACGGGCCGCAGGCCGGACGGTACGTGCCGCGCCCGGCGCCCAAGCCGGACCCTGGGACGTTCAGGGTCGGGGAGATCGACGGGGCGGAGCTGGAGCGGTTGTTCGTGGACGCGGAGACGGGCATCGTGCAGGCGGTGGTGGCGCAGGAGCGCGGCGGCGGTCCGATGGCGGTGGCGCGGCTGAGCCCGTCGCGTACCGAGCACGAGAGCCATCACGGTTACGGCCGCAGCGACGACTTCGCCTCGGCGCGGGCGACCGCGATCGCGGAGGCGCTGGAGCGGATCGCGGGCATCCATCCGCGCAGCCGCCGGACCACCGTCCGGGCCGCGTACAGCGAGATCGCCGATCGGGCGCTCGATCCGCGTGCGCTGGGCTTGTATCCGGACGACTGGTACGACCAGCCGGGCTTCCTGTTCACCCGTTTCGATCCGGAGCGTGCGACGACGTGGGTGTGGGGGTACTCGTTCGGCCGGGACGCGCCGGTGCTGGTGCCGGAGAGCTACGCGTTCTTCGGTCCTCGCCCGAAGGACGACCTCGGTTTCGCCTACGAGTGCTCCAACGGCTGCGCCTTGGGCGGTCATCCGGCGGAGGCGGTGCTGTACGGGCTGCTGGAGGTGGCCGAGCGTGACGCGGCGCTGGCCACCTGGTACGCGCGGATGCCCGTCCCGCGCGTGGACCTCGGTTCGGCGGCGGACCGGCGCATCCCGATGCTCGCCCAGCGGGTCCGTGACCGGCTCGGCTACGACGTGCACGCGTTCGCGGCGCTGATGGAGCAGCGGGTGCCGGTGTTCTGGGTGATGGCGGTGGACGCGCTGGGTGGGCCGGGCCGTCCGTACGCGCTGTGCGGCTCCGCCTCGCACCTCGACCCGGAACGGGCGCTGCGCCGGGCGCTTGAGGACGTGAGCCCCATGCTGGCCGGCCATCTCGAACGTTACGACGCCGAGGCGTCGGCGCGGCTGGTGGCCGACTCCGACCAGGTGCGGCTGCTGGAGCACCATCCTCTCGCCTGCGCCCACCCGGACGCGGCGGGCAGGCTGGGTTTCCTGCCGCGCCACGGGCCCGCGCTGTCCTTGCCTGAGATCAGGGCCCGCGCCGCCTGGCCCCGCCACGACGACCTCTGCGCGGACGTGGCGGAGCTGGCGGGCCGTTACCTGGCGACCGGGCTGGACGTGATCGCCGTCGACATCACCTCGCCCGAGGCGCGGGCGGCCGGCATGTACGCGGCGAAGGTGATCGTGCCGGGGACGCTTTCCATGACGTTCGGTCACCGCTACCGGCGCGTCCACGGCCTGCCGCGCCTGCTCGCCCTGCCCAGGCTCCTCGGTCATCGGGACCGGGATCTGCGTCCCGACGAGCTGAACCCCTACCCGCACCCGTTCCCGTGACCGGTCACCGAGAGGAAGCCCGCGTGCACACGACGACGGCGCCTGGCGCGGCCACGAGCCGTTACCTGGCCGCCATGCGGAACCGGCGCCCGCTGGACATCGACTGGGCCGCCGCCCCGACCCGCCACAAGCGTTACCCGAGGGCTGAACGCGTGCCGCTCCCCTGGAACGCCGCACATCCGCTGGGTGAGCTGCTGCGGAACCTGCTCGGCCTGACCCGGATCGTCTGGTCCCACCACCTCGGTGACGGCGGCCGGCCTTTGGGGCGGCCGCCGATGCTGCTCGCGGGCCGGCCCGCCCCGTCGGGCGGGGGTCTCTATCCGGTCGAGGCGTACGTGGCCGCGGGGGAGCCGCACCTGCCCGCCGCGCTGTACCACTACGACCCGGTGCACCACATTCTTGAGCGCGTCCGGGGCGGCGACCACGTCCCTGCGCTGACCGGCCTGCTCGGCGGGGATGGCCGGGCGGATGTGGTGGTCGTGCTGTCGGCGGTGTTCTGGCGGTCGATGTTCAAGTACGGAGATTTCGGTTACCGGCTGGTCTGCCAGGAGACCGGGGTGCTGATCGCGCAGGCGCTGGCCGTGGCCGAGCGGCTGGGGCTGGCGGGCGGGGCGCATGTGCGGTTCGCGGACGGCGAGGTGGATCGGCTGCTCGGCCTCGACGGCGCCCGCGAAGCGACCCTGGCCGCCCTCACCCTGTCCCACGCGCCCACGAAGCACCCGCGGGCTGAGCCGCCGTCGCTCGATGAGCTGGTCTCGCGGCCGGCGGCGGACGAGAGCAGGCCCCTTCCCCGGCCCATGCCTGCCGGCGGGCTCGCCGCGGCCCTGCACCGGGCGTGCACGCTCGCAGCCCCTCACACGTCGGACCCGCCTGCCCCGCCTCGCCCGCCCGCGCGGGCGGCCCGCCCGGCCCCTGAGCCCGCACCCATGCCGCACGAGCCGGGCATGGAACGCCGCGCCTCACCCCTGGCCGGCTACCGCCCGGTCCCGCTCGCGGGCGGGGCGCTCGGCGCGGTGCTGCGGGCGGCCTGCGCCGGTTACCCGTCCGACCTGCCCGGCACCACCAAGGGACCGGCCGCCACGGCCCTGTGCCTGCTGCCGCTGCGGGTGGACGGCCTGCCACGCGCCGCCTACTGGTACGACCCGGCCGGCCACACCCTGCACGAGCCGCCCGCGACCATCCCGATCGACGCGGTGACCACCGGCCCGCTGCTGCCGAACACGCAGGTGGCGCTGCGCGGGGCGGCCGCCGTCCTGATCCCGGTGGGCGACCCGGTGGCGGGCGCGCCGGCGTTCGGTGACCGCTGGTACCGGATGCAGCAGATGGAGGCGGGCCTGATCGTCCAGCGGGCGGCGCTGGCCGCCACCGCGCTGGGCCTGGCGGCCCGCATCCACTCCGACGGCGCGAACGAGACCACCGACGAGGTGCTCGGTCTCGCGGCGAGCCCGTTGAGGAGCCTGTCGTTCCTGGCGATGGGCACCCCACCGACCGGCGGGCCCTTGGTGACCCGCCCGATCCACGGCCTCGTCAGCCAGGAGGTGATGCCACCCGACCGACAAGCGTGACCCCTTTCGACGGATACACAGCAGAAGGAGAAGTGCACATGTCCGCTGAGAACCTGAAGCTCGACCTGCGTGGCCTGGAGGTCGACTCGATCGACGTCGTGTCGGCCGACTCCATCGTGGCCGAGGGCCACGGCAGCATCGAGACCGGGGCGTCGTCGTCGCCGGGCTACTGCTCGTCGTACCTGACGGCGATGAGCTGCTGGGCTCCGGAGCTGTAGCGCCGGTGCCGGTCCTCCGGTGAGCCCGCCGCGGCCACCGGGATGACGAGCAGGGCCGAGGGCGCCCGTGCCGTGAGCGCCCTCGGCCCCTGACGAACCCCTTCGAGGAGCGCGTTTCCTTTGACCCAGATAGCGCACGCCGCCGTCCCCGTCGCGGGGGACGGTGACTCTTCAAGGCTCGCTGACCCCGATTATGCCCTGTCGCCCGTTGTCGCGGTCCGTGTCGCGGGGCTGCCGGTGGCGGGGCTGGAGCGGATGCGGTGCACCCGTACGTGGCGGCTGGTGGACGAGCTGGCGGACGTGTCGTCCCGGTTGCGGCGGGAGGGCGCGGAGCTGTCGGAGCCGTTGCACGAGGTGATCGGCGGTGTGGCGGCGGGGCCGCTGCGTGCCGGGCTGGTGGCGTTGCGGCGCGCGGTGTTCGCGGGCCGGCGCCTGGGCGGGCGGGCGGTGTCCGCCGAGGTGCTGGGCGCGCTGCCGGCGGGCCTGGCGGCCAGGATCGGGGCGTGGACGGCGTTGCGGCGGCGCGCCGATGAGCTGCGGGCGGCGCTTCCCGGTGTGCTCGCCGAGGAGGCGCGGGAGAAGACGGGGGTGCTGCGGGAGGCGGTGTCCGATGCCGGGTTCCGGCACGGGCTGGCGCAGGGCAGCGCGGTGCTGGCCGATCGGCTTGAGGCGTGGCTGGGCGGCCGGCCGCCGGAGCGGCAGGAGGTGTTGCGGCTGGCGCGTTATCTGGCCAGGGCGAGTGTCAAGACGAGTCCGTACGCGACGTTCACGGCCGGCGGGCTGGGCCGGTGGGAGACGGACGGGCCGGCGGTGGCCACGGGCGGTGAGCCGTCCTGGCTGGTCATGGCCGAGCTCGACCGGGCGGTCCTGCGCCCGCTGTGGGCGGTGCTGACGCGGCACCGGCGGGTGCGTGAGCGGGCTCGGCTGCGGGTGAACCCGTCCGCCGCCGACGACGGGGAGCGTGTGTGGTTCCTCAGCCCCGGGCATGGGGAGCCGCTGTCGTCGGTGCCGGCGACGGCGCAGGTGCGGCAGGCTCTGGACTGGGTGCGGCGGCAGGACGACGCCACGCTGGCGGCCGCCCCGGGGATCGAGCCGCTGGCCGAGGCGGGGCTGGTGGAGTATGTGCCGCCGTATGACGAGCAGGGGCCTGATCCGATGGGGGAGCTGGCGTCGTGGCTGGCGGCCGATGGGCCGGCCCCGTACGCGCTGGCCGTCTCCCGCGTCGCGGATGCGCTCCAGGCCGAGCCGGCGAGGAACTCCGGCGTCGTACGGGCGGCGCTGCGGGAGGTGCTGCCGCCGGGGCCGTCCCTGCCGGAGAAGAACCTGCTGTGGCACAGCGCGGTCATCCCCGGCGCCGCGGGGCGGCTGAACGCCTCCGCCTGGCGGGGCGTGTGCGACGACCTCGACGCGCTGCGCGGGCTGCTGGGCCTGTTCGACCCCGACCTGCCCGTCAAGGTCGCCGCCGCCGCGTACTTCGTGGACCGGTACGGCCCCGCCAGCCGCCTGCACGCGATGGCCCTGTACCGCGACGTCCACAGCGGCGCGCCGGGCGCGGGCGGGGAGTTGCTGCGGGCGATGCTGCGCGACCCGGTCGCGGGCACCCGCGCCCTGCCCGACGTCGATGTGCCTCCTGGTCTGCAACGCCTGACCGAGTTGCGGCGCGGCTTCTGGGACCGCCTCGGCGCGGGGCCTGCCACGGGCGGCGGGGCTTCGGTGGTGGATCTCACGGCCGCCCGCCTGGCCGCGCTGGCGGACGGCTGGCCGGGCTTCGTGCGGCCGCCCGGCTCCATCTGCTGCTACGTGCAGGCGATACCCGGCCCGGCCGGTATGCGGGCCGTCGTCAACTCCGTCTCCGCCGGGTACGGGCGCGGCCTGTCGCGGCTGCACCGGCTGGTCACGCTGGCCGGCGGCGAGGCGCCGCCCGTCGAGGAGTTGCGGGCGGCGCAGGGTGATGTGCTGGTGGCCGAGTGCCGCGGCCTGGCCGGCGGCGGTCTGAACGTGCGGCCGGCCACGGCGGACGTCGCGCTCGATCACCCGTTCACCGCACCGGACGCGCATCTGCCGGCGGTGACGCCGGCGGAGCTCACCGTCGGCTACGACCGGGAGCACGACCGGCTGACCCTGCTGGACGGGTCCGGACGGCCGGTCAGGCCGGTGCATCTGGGCATGACGGCTCAGTACTGGCTGCCGCCGTGGCTGCAGTTCCTGGTGCGGGTGTTCGGGGAGCCGTCCACGGCGATGGTGCCCGGGTGGGTGTTCCGCACCCGGAGTGAGCCGCCGCAGGAGGGCGTGGTGGAGTGCTGGCCGCGCATGGACGTGGGGCGGGTGACGGTGGCGCGGGCGGCGTGGCGGATGCGGGCCGGGGTGTTCCCGGTGCCGGCCAAGGGGGAGAGCGAGGCGGCGTACCTGCCGAGGCTGGCCGAGTGGCTGGCCGGGCACGGGGTGCCGCGCCGTTTCTTCGCCCGGGTCGTCGATGTGGGTCAGGGGTTGCTGGCGGGGCTGCTCAGCAAGGACCGCAAGCCCATGTACGTGGACGTCACCGACCTGCTGCTGCTGACCGGTTTCGTGCGCACGCTGCGCGACCCGGGCGCGCTGCTGGTTGTGGAGGAGGCCCTGCCCGACCCCTCGCAGGCCCCCCGTTACGGCGACGAGGCGCGGGTCACCGAGTACGTCATCCAGCTGTCCGCCAGGCCGGCGTCATGACGGCGCATCCGATCGCGGGCGAGGACCGGTGGGTCAGCGCGCACCTGTTCCACTTCGGCGACCTGGACCCGCTGATCATGGGCGTGGTGAGGCCGGTGACGCGGGAGCTGGTGGCCTGCGGGACGATCCGCCGCGCCTTCTTCCTGCGCTATTGGGAGGGCGGCCAGCATGTGCGGCTGCGGCTGCAGGTGCCCGACCCCGCCCGCCAGCAGGACGTCCGTAACCTGGTGCGCGAGCGTGCTGCGGCGCATTTCGCCGGTCATCCGTCCCCGGCGGTGGATGCGGACTCCTATCGGGCGTTCGCCGCCGCGATGGCCAGGGGTGAGCGCCGTGCCGACTATGACGATCGGCTGCACGAGCCGGGCACGGTGGCGTTCATCGGGTACCTGCCGGAGTACGAGGCGTACGGTGACGCTGCCTGCGTGGCCGCCGCCGAGCGTCACTTCGCCGTCTCCAGCCGCCTCGCTCTGGAGGTGCTGGCCGCCGGCACGGACATGGGCCGCCGCACCGCGATCGGGCTGGCCGCGCTGACGATGGCGGTCGCCGCGTGCGAGCCCGACCTGCCCTCGGCCGCCCACCGCCTGGCCGCCGCCATGCGCGGCCCCGCCGCAGCGGCGGCGGCGGTGGAGGAGGACTGGCGGCGGCGGAAGGACGCGCTGCTCGCCCAGACCCGCAGGTTGTGGGAGGGCCCGGAGTCGGCCGGCGGGTTGCTGGCCGCGTGGGCGGCGTCGCTGCGGGCCCTGCGGGATGAGCTGGACGTGCTGCACGCCGAAGGCCGGTGTGTGCCGCGCGATCCGGGTTCGCCGCACGCGGCCCTCGCGCTGGCGGCGCCGCCCGAGCGGCGCACGGTGGCGCTGATCCTGATGCGGTGCGTTCATCTGTTCCACAACCGGCTGGGGCTGCGTGCCGGAGCCGAGCAGCACACGACGTTCCTGGCCGGCCGCGCCGTGGCCGGTCTCGCCGACTCCCGGAGGTGGTCCCCCTGACTCCCGTCTGGCACTGCGTGCACGTCTACTACCACGCGCCCGGCAAGGACGCCCTGCTGCTGGACGCGGTGCGCCCGCTGCTGGAGGGGCTGCGCGGCGAGATCGAGCAGGCGTACGTGCTGCGTCACTGGCGGCAGGGCCCGCACCTGCGGATCAACGTCAAGGCGGCGCCCGAGGCGTGGGAGCGGGTGGTGCGGCCGCGCGTGGACGAGGTGGTCGGCGCGTACCTGCGCGAGCACCCCTCCACAGCCGTGCTCGATCCGGCCGACAGTCTGCCCAGGCACCGGCTGATGGCGATGCGGGAGCAGGAGCGCGGCCCGCTGACGCCGTGGCCGCCGGACAACTCCATCCGCGACGCCGCCTACGACTCGCGCCGGCACGTCCTGGGCACCGATGAGGAGGCCGAGCTGCTGGCCGCGTTCTACGCTGATGCGACCCCGCTGCTGTTCGAGATGCTGGAGCACGTACGGGACGGCCATGACGGCAAGACGGGGCTGGCGCTGAGCCTCATGCTGACCATCGCGCACACCTCGCAGCGCATCGACCGCAGCTACCTGTCGTTCCGGATGCACGCCGAGGGGTACCTGACGTGGGCGGCCGACCCTGCAGCGGCCCGCGCGTCGTTCGAGCGGGTGTTCGCCGAGCGGCGGGCGGCGCTGACGGGGCGCGTCCGCGACGTCGTGGCCTGCCTGGACGACCCGGGCGCGGCGGCGGTGCCGTTCGTGCGGGAGTGGGCGGCGCTGCTGGAGCGCTACCGGCCGCGGATCGCGGCGATGATGGACGACGGCCGGCTGGTGCAGCCGGCGATCGAGCCCGGTGAGGCGTTCGCGGCCCGGCCGGGGGAGCCGCGCGCGCCGCAGCGGGAGCCGAGCGAGCTGCAGCGGCTCGTGTTCGACAACCCGGCCTACCACGAGGTGATCTTCCGCAGCCCGGCCTTCCGCCGGTACCGGGTGCTGCTGAACTACACGTATCTGCATCTGACGCGGCTCGGGCTCACCCCGCTGGACCGGTTCAGGACCTGTCACCTGCTGGCGGACGCGGTGGAGGACGTCTACGGCGTGTCGGGGGTGGAGGCGCTGCGCCGCTTCACCAGGGTCACGGGGTCTCCGGCGTGTTCCTGAGGTAGGCGGTGAGTGCGCGTTTCAGCTCGGCGACCAGGTCGGCGGCGCGTGCCGGTTCGGCGGCGGAGGCCGGCGGCATCTTCGCCACGGCTGCAGACGTTCTCGCGTTCGTCAAGGGAGATCCGCCGCCGCACCGACGTGGTGGGCATCTTCCCCGACCGGGCGGCGATCATCCGTCTGGTGGGCGCGGTTCCGGGGTGGGCGTTCCTGTGGTGCGACTCGACGCCGGACAGGGTCGTGCAATCCTGATGGGGCGGCGAACACCCGGTTTGTGAACACAGATGAGCTTCTCGAAGCGGTGGAAAGGCGGTTGACGTGCTGCTGACGCGGCTTGACGTTTCGCGCCCTCTGGCCGGCTGGTCTGCCGCACTGCCCCTGGTCCGTCATCTGGAGGCGTCTGGGCTGGCCTTCACCGACCGGGTGACGTTCGTGGTGGGGGATAACGGCTCAGGGAAATCCACCTTGATCGAGGCCATCGCCGACGTGTGCGGCATCAACTCCGAGGGCGGCAAAGCCGGTACGAGGTACGCATCGACAGGGATGCCTTCTCCGCTGGGAGAGGCGCTCGACGCCGAACTCACCGCGACAGGGCTCAAACTCCTGCGCGGTCCTCGACGTAAGCGACGAGGTTTCTTCTTCCGCGCCGAGACACTCTTCAACCTGGGACAGAACGTGTCCGGCATGCCTGGATTCTGGGAGGACGACCTCACGGAGCAGTCCCACGGCGAAGGGTTCTTCACGGTTCTCGACCGCATGGTGTCCGGGCCGGGACTCTATGTGCTGGACGAACCCGAAGCGGCCCTGTCGTTTCGATCCTGCCTTCGCCTGCTCGGTCTCATGCACCGCGTCTCGCTCGAAGGCGGCCAGATCATCTGCGCGACGCACTCGCCGATCCTGGCCGGCCTTCCTGGCGCACAGATCATCGAATTGGGAGAGCACGGCATTCAGGCCACGAGGTGGGAGGAGCTTCAGCTGGTCGACGACTGGCGGCGCTTTCTCGCCAAGCCGGACTTCTACCTGCGGTACGTGACGGAAGAAGGCTGACTCCTTCAGAGGTCCCCCGCCCGCCTGCGTGTCGAGGCCGACGCTCTCCGCGCGGCCGACCCAGGGGCCGCTTCCGGGCGACCGTCATTGGAGCCGGTCAGCAGCTTGAAGGCCGGCCAGGTGCGCTAAGCGTGCGTGATGTCCGGGTTCTGGACCAGGGCCCGGAAGCCGGTCAACAATGCCTTGAGGCCTACTTCGAACTCATCGTCGCTGCTGACCTCCGCGAGGGCGTCGGCGTGCTGCACGATCAGGGGCAAGGCCGCGGCGTCTCGGGAGCGGTACAGCAGGCGCCGGTGACGGCTCTCTTCGGGATCTGACGAGTCCAGGCCGAGATTGAAGTTCACCGAGCCGATGATGAAGGTGGCCAGCGACGATGCGGCGGCGTACGCGAGCCGGGGGCTGAAGCCGGCGCCGATGAACAGTTCGAGGGAGTATTGCACCCCGGCCAGCGAGTTGGGGCCGAGCCGCTCGGTCCCGCGAAGGAGCGAGGCCACGCCGGGGTGCCGGAGCAGGTGCTCGCGGAACAGGCGTGCGGACCACGCCGCCTTCTCGGCCCAGTCCGTGTCGCCGGGCGGCACCGAGCTCGCCACGCTGAGTGCCCGGTCGACCAGCAGGGTCACCAGTTCCTCGCGGTTGCGCACGTGGCGGTAGAGGGACGCCTGCGTGCAGCCGAGTCCCTCGGCGATGTTGCGCATCGTCAGCGCGGCCACCCCGCGCGTGTCGAGCAGGGCCATGGCCGTGTCGAGGACGGCATCGAGGGTCAGTGATCTGCGCCGCCGCCGCCGCGCCGGTTCGTTCTCCTGGGCAAGCCACCAGGCCGCCGTGCCCGGCCTCGGTTCCGCCTGCTGGTTCTCCCGCGGGTCATGCGGCGGCAGCTCGCCGGCCATGCCTGTCGTGGTGGGTTCGCGCACGGGACCACGATACGGCCTAGGCGAACACCGATCACTTACCATAAGCTAACAGCGTTCACATAGCGGCGAGTTGAAGAGGTCATCATGCGCGCAGTGCGTAACACCGACCAGGGCATCCTCGTGACCGAGATCGACGAACCGGTAGCGCCCGGCGTACGCCTCACCATCGCCTCGACGGGCATCTGCGGGACCGACGTGAACTTCGCGGCCGGCGGCGTTCAGGGCTACACCGTTCAGGGCTACACCTACGGCCACGAGTTCGCCGGTACCGCCGCCGACGGCCGGAGCTATGCCGTCGAACCCTTGGTTTACTGCGGACAGTGCGACCAATGCCGCACCGGCCATGTCCAGCGGTGCACTGCCCCGGAGCACGGAACGCTCGGCATATTCCGAAACGGCGGTATGTGCGATGCCGTGACGGTCCCGGAGAACATGCTTGTCCCGCTTCCGGCCGGCCTGGACGTACGCGACGCCTGCCTCGTGGAGCCGGCGTCAGTGGCCTGGCACGGCGTCCGCAGGGCGGCGCTCACGCCGGGCGAGCGGGTGGCGGTCGTCGGCGGCGGCAGCATCGGGCTGCTGGCCGTGGCCGCGGCCCGGCAGCGCGGCCACGACGTTGATATCGAGGTGCGCCACAAGCACCAGAGGATGGCTGCGGAACGTCTCGAAGCCGGCCCAACCGAAGGCCTCTACGACGTCGTGATCGACGCCGCCGGCAGCGAGTCCGGTCTCGCCCGGTGCGCCGAGTTGGCCCGCCCCGGCGGTCGCATCGTGCTGCTGGGCGTCTACGTGCACACCGTACCCATCCCGGGCGTCGCCAGCCTGGTCAAGGAACTCACCTACATCAACTCCATCTCCTACAGCCGGCACGACGGCATCCGCGACACCGAACAGGCCGCAGCGTTGCTCGCCGGCAACCCTGCGATAGCGCAGACGGTGATCACCCACCGCTTCCCCCTCGACGATGCCGCAGAGGCCTTCCGCGTGGCCGGTGACCGGGCCTCCGGAGCCATCAAGGTCGTCCTCCACCCCTGACGGCCCTCTCTCCGCCGCCATCACCCGCTGTGGCCTGCGGCGACGCTCTACTCGGGACCCATGGCAACCGACCCGAGGCCAAGGCTGCACTGCGACCTCCAGAGGCGCACGAAGATCCAGACGAGTATCCGACAGGGCCGCACCTGCCAGGGACGGCACTGTGATCGACTTCGAGGGGCAGGGGTGGTTTCGCGTCCCCGGAGCGGGGGTCTGCACGGTCACTGGTGTAACTCCTGATCAAGGAGAATGCACCTGATGCGTAGGACGGTCTTGGACCGGGCGCCGTTGCGGCTGCCGCCCGTCTCGCCGGCACCGCGCTGGTGCTTGTCGTAGCCGAGATGCTCGGCTCGGCCGCCGACGCCGAGGACGTCCTGCAGGAGACCTGGCTGCGGTGGGTCATGGTCGACCTCGAGCAGGTGCACGACCAGCGCGCCTGCCTGGTCCGCATCACCACCCGCGCATCACCGCGGCGACCAACAAGGCCGAGTCCTGCAACGGGTTCTCCAAGTGGCTCGGCTTCGGCGGCGTGCCCGCCGAAAACGACCCCGAAGAGCAGGAGAAACTGATCAAGTTCAACACGCTGCCGGCCAACCTGGTCGTCTTCCAGAACGCCCTGGACGTCTCCGACGTCGTGCGGCAGCTCGTCGCCGAGGGCTGGGGGATCACCGCCGACCAGCTCGGCCAGATCGCCCCGTACCTGCGGGCCCACATCAGCCGCTTCGGCGCCTACGCCACCGACGACCTCCATCGCCAGCCAGACCCGTTCGATCCCCTCCTCAAAGAGGCCGACTTCACCGATGCCGAGCTGGCCGCCTGATTTTCGGCGGGCCGACGGCTGTTGATCATCGTGTTGCCTCATGCGGCGCGGTCATCCTGGAGCGTTCCAGGGTGAGCGGCTGTTGCCGCTGGGTGCGCCATTCGGCCGTCAGTACGGTGGCGTCGTCCTGCAGCCGGCCGCGCTGGTGTGCCAGGATGGCCTGGATCAGGCGGCGCAGGGTCTCCGGGGCCGACATGCCGTCGGCCTCGCGGCGGATGACGAAGTCGATGAAGCGCTCCAGCCCGAACAGTTTCCCGTCCGGGCTCTGGGCCTCGATGATGCCGTCGGTGTAGAACAGCAGCCGGTCCCCGGGTTCGAGCTGGTAATGCAGCAGCCCGGTGGACACTCCCCAGCCCAGACCCATCGGGGGGTCGGGCACGCTGGTCAAGGTGGCGACCTGCTGGCCGCCTCGGATCACCAACGGCGGATGGTGCCCTCGATTGACCCAGGCCAGCCGGCCGGTCCGCAGATCGAGATCGGCTAGGACGCCGGTGGCGAAGCGGCCGGTGAACTGCTCGGCGATCGCCGCGTCGATCGCCTCGCTCGTCGCAGGCAGGTTCGTGCCCTGGCGGCGGCTGGTGCGAGCGGACCCGATGGCGATGGTGGCCGTGAGCCCGGCCGCGGTGTCGTGCCCCATCGCGTCGAAGATCGACACATGCAGGGTGTCGCCGTCGATCGCGTAGTCGTAGGCATCTCCGCCCACCTCGTAGGCCGGCTCCAGCGCGGCGCTGACCACCACCCTGTCGTCGGCGAAGCCCCCAGGCGGCAGCAGGTTCCACAACACCTCGGCCGACAGCGTCATCGGCCGGGCGCGGACCAGGCGGGCGTAGGAATCGCTGTAGGGGCGCTTGCTGATCAGCAGCAGCGAGACGAGCGAGGCCAGCCGGCCGGCCAGCAACGCCGCGGCCTCAGATCCCCGCTGCACGCTCACTCCCAGGACGCCGACCCGTTCGGTGCCGCTCAGCAACGGCACCCATAGTCGCTGCGGCACCTCGTCGGCCGGCGAGGCAGGGACGCTTTCAGGAGCGGCGGGATCCATCACATGCCGGGCCTCGACGATCTCCACGCCGCGGAAGGCGCGCCCGGCCATGGTGGCGTCGATCCGGATGGCCTCAAGCCGCTCGCCGTACACGTCGCGCTGCCCGGCCAAGGGCAGCAGCAACTGCTGCTGCAGGTCAGCTACGTAGATCATCGTCTGAGAGAAGCCGGCCAGCCGTCCGTACGCGGCGACCAGGCCCGGCAGGTCCTCCATCGCGGACAGCTGAGTGGCGTCCAGCAGGCCGCCCAGCATCCGCTCACCATCACCCGTCACCTTGACGCCTTCCCCCTGGAGCCCCTCCCCTCACAATAGATCGTCTCCTCCATGCGGAACGAGCTCCTTTCACGCGTGCTGACCGGGGCTAACGTCCCCTGAGCGCGCTGGGGTGGGTGCTGGTGCGCAGGGTGTGCCTGCCGGCCACCATGCGTGGGTGGCCGAGGACGTCGGCGGGCTGCCAGTGCACGTTGGTGGCCCAGTTCAGGCGTTCGAACATGCGGATGAGCGCGGCGGAGGGGTCGATCTGGCGTGGGCCGCAGCCGTGTCGGGCGCAGCCGGGCTGGCTGTGGTGGCCGTTGTGCCAGCTTTCCCCGAAGGACAGCAGCGCCGGCGGCCACAGGTCGGTGGACCGGTCGTGGCGGCGGGTCTTGTGCGGCGCTCACCGATCATGTGACACAGGGAGTTGACGCTCCAGGTGACGTGCTGCAGCAGGGCGATGCGGACCAGGCCGGCCCAGATGAACGCGGTCACAGCGCCGTACAGGGTGCCGCTGATCGCCCAGCCCGCCGCGAACAACGGCAGCAGCAGGGAGGCGGCGCACCAGACGGCGGGCCGGGGGAACGGCGCATGGCCGTCTTAGGCCGCCTCTGCGGTGGTGCGGGTGGCGGTCGGCATGCCCGTCACGCCATGACGGGGAAGCGGTGGTCCAGCCCGGTGATGCGCAGCAGCCGGGCCACGCGCGGGGGAACGCCGGTCAGGGCCAGCGTGATGCCCCGTGCCCGGGCACGGGCTCGCACGCCGATCAGCACGCCGATCC
>NZ_JBFAQB010000019.1:0-191102 GCF_040676995.1 Nonomuraea sp. NPDC049419
GCCACGAGCGTAGGTCCTAGCGTTGTGCGAACTTTGGTCGGTTCAGCACGGCAACCTACGCTCGTTCACTTTTACACCGCATCTCGGACGCGACCATGAAGGAAATCGTCCGATACGACTTCGTCAGCCGCACATGGTCGTCGATATACGCGATGCCTGATGCCGCGACCGACCAACAGGTGGACGGGGCGTTCGATGGACAAAGAATGGTCTTCGCCCTTCAACATTCGTTGACGACCTATGACGACTGGTCTGTTCACGTCTGGGATCAGCATACGAACGAGGTCCGCGTTCTCGATCAGGACGCTGGTTTCCGAGGTCCCCTGATCTACGTGGACGCAGCAGCAGGAAAGGCCGTCTGGAGCAAGGCTGTCGGAAAGAACATCGTCGAAGTGCACCTCTTCGATCTGGCGGCCTCCCGAGACCGAGTGATAGCCCGCGGTCAGATCGGAACCGCATGGATCGTCGGCGATCTCGTCATCTGGCCTCAGATCGTCAGACCGGGCTCTCAAGCCGTCTTCCAGGCGGCTTCGCTGACCTCAGGAAACCTTGTGGAAACGCCCGCAGGGCTTTCGAAGGTCGGACCATTGACCCAGATCGCGGCAAGTGGCTCGACGCTCGTGTGGATCGAGGGAAACTTCCGGGCCATTCGCGCGTGGCGAATCGGCTGGCCGGAGCCGCGGACGGTCTTCGACTCGGGCCGTGACCGCGGCATCGATGACGTGAACGTCGCCGGCGATATCGTCTCCTGGCATTCGCTCGAACCGGGTCAGCCTGTCTATCTCGGAGACATGCGGACGGGCTCGTGCACCCAGGTTACTGAGCGCAACGGATACACCGTCTCCAACAAGGACGCCATGGTGGTCATATATCCCGAGTCGAAGAGTTCCTTCGGAGCCTTCGTCGTACGGCCCTCGCAGCTTCCTCCCCTGCAGGGCCGAAGCGTTCTCAGGTCATGAGACCGAGTAGGTGCATGCCATCGGCGGGGTGGCTGCGGTAGTAGTCGGCGGCGGAGGCGATGTTGGTCCAGCCGAGCAGGCGGGCCAGGCCGATGGCCAGGTTGCGCAGGCTGGCCATGATCCGGGGTGCGGTGCCGGTGCGGACGCGGGAGGCGTCTTCGCGGTAGGTGACGTCGCGGATGTGGTGCAGGGCCTCGATGCTCCAGTGGCCGCGGATCAGCGCGGCGAGCTGGGCGTGGGTGACCCGGCCCGGTGGCAGGCTGGTGATCGCGTAGATCGTGACGATGGTGGTCTTGCCGGTTTTGTGGTCGGTGCGGCGGCGTTTGACCTGGATGGCCTGGGCGGCGTGAGGAAAGGGCAGGCCGGGCCGGGCGGTGCAGATCTTCATGCGGCGGATCTCGCGGCGGCCGTGGGCGGTCTCGTCGGTGCGGTCGTTGAGGATGGCCTCGCGCCAGGGCAGGGCCTTGAGCCTGCGCAGGAGCGTGGGCTGGTTGCCTTTGACGATGAAGAGGTAGTGGCCGCCGGCGGCGGTGATCTGGTGGGCGTGGTCATGCTGGGTGTGCAGGGCGTCGGCGGTGATCGCCACGCCGGTCAGGTTCAGGCTGCGCAGCAGGGGCGTGAAGGCGGGGATTTCGTTGCTCTTGGCCTCGATCTGGCGTTGGGCCAGGACGGTTTGGGTGTCGTGGCGGATGGCGGCCAGCAGGTGGACGACGCCGTCGCGGGAACGGCTGCCGCGCAGGGTTTTGCCGTCCACGGCCAGGCCGAGCAGGGGCGTTCGGGTGGGGGTTGCCTGTTCGGGTGGTTGGCAGGCGGCCAGTGAGGCGAGGTAGCCGCAGGTCGCGGTGTCGAAGGCGTCGCCGTCCAGGCGGGCCAGCAGCCGTCCGAGGGTGGAGGCGGCCGGTCGCGTCGTGGCCGGGAGGCCGAGTTGGACGCGCAGGCCGGGGTCGTACCCGGCGATGAACCTGGCGAGCTGCGCCAGCGATGTCGCTCCGCCGAGAACGGCGAGCAGGGTTAAGGCGAGGAGTGGTCCAAGCCGGTAGCGGCGTCCCCTGCGGCTGCGGGGGTCGGGCACGGTGTCCAGTACCGCGGCCAGGGTGGGCAGATCGATGGACGGGTCGGTGAGGGTGACGTGCTCCAAGTGGCGAGAGAGCACGTCGATCGGGGATGATGGCACGCGAACGCGGCCCCTGTTCTTGATCGACTGGCTAGACACCGACGATCATCAGGGGTCGCGTTTGTCATCTCCGCACCGGGGCGCCCTTACTCGGCCACTCGCTCCAGGGGTGCAGCAGTCTCACCAACCGAGAACGCAACGGCCTTGACCCGCTTTAGGAGAGCTCGACTCATTTCGAGTCCAACTTATCTACTCGTGGGCGATATGCGGCTGCTGTCCGACGTGTATTGGCGCCTCGACAACGACCTCTCGTTGTCCATTGCTCGACGGGTGTTTGGCCTGGTCTGTCAAAGCGATACTCGCGGCTGGAATCTTACAAGGCGTTCCCGCTCTTCATGTGCGGGTATCTGATCCGCTCGCGCGGTCGTTCGGGATTGCCTTGGCGCAGAAGAATGTCAGCAGTGCATCCTTGCTGCCCAGTCAGCTGTCTTGTACCGAATCGACATCAGCTGGCGCGCTATGGATCCCACGTGTGTACGCAAGATTCTTGTAACCGCGCGACTCCAGGGCCTTCTTCATCTCATCGGCGGCGATGATCATGTGCTCAGCGAGCTCATGCCGGAGCTGATCAGCAAGGTCAAGAACCTCGTCATCATCGTGGGCTCCTGCCACCTCCGATCCGTTCTTCAGAACTTTGAGCAGATACATCCGAGCGGCTTCAAGGCGCTCATGGGGAGTCTCGGCACGCCGAAGTGCCACGAGACGGTACTCGTCGTCGATCACGACTTCAGCCGCCATGCCAGAGAATCCCAGCTCACGGCCAGTGGCTATATCGTGACGATGAGACCGATTCTGAAAGAACAGGCGGTGGATCCAGGTTGTCAAGGACGAACGGTCACGTTGAGGACGCGGAGACGCAGGCATCGCAGAACCTCCCAAGCAACAGGCTCGGCCACATCGTAGAGTGCGACGCCGACAGAACGCGGCCGACTTCGTATCCCAGCATCACGTGCAGATTGAGAGTTTCCTGGCCGTGGAGAGCGTCACCGTAGCTTCGAAGAAGCCGGAAGACTCAACGGATCGAGAGCTGGGGCCCGGATTGGGTCGTACTGGCCGTCCCAGCCACAGCAGCAGCGGCCTCAACGCCAGCTCGGCGGTGTTATTCCCGGCGCACTGGGCACTCGCATATATGGAGTTCGTGCAGCAATGCAGCCACAGCAGCCTTGCGGACATCAGAGCCTCGGAACGCTGAGCGCTGGGCACTACCGCTCTTGATCAAGAGCGCTTTCGTCCATGGTGCGGCTCAGCTGGTCGAGGACGAACGGCGACGGGAGACGTTCCTGCTCTAGGCGCAGGTAGGCGCCGTGCTCCGCAGACAGTGCCGTCAGCGCGGAGATTTCGTCGTCGGTCAGGTTCGCATCGGGCTGATCGGCTCGTGTCTCGTCCGCTACGGCAAGAGCCCTGTGCTCTTCGAGCGTGACAGGGTCCATGAGGACGGAGGCGAGACGGGGCAGCCGGGTGCGTGCACGTGATAGCAGGGTGAATCCGGCTCGGTCGAGGTCTCCCCAGTACAGATGGCGCGCTCTGGCGAGCCACGCAATCTCGTTTAGGACATTGAGGTGATTCCCCAGTGAGTGAACGACGGCCGTTCGGGGCCGGTCGGGGATCAGGTACGCGGATTCCTTGTTTTCCACAATTAGGACTGTGTCGGGGCGGAGTGGCAGGGCGTCGATCTCCGGCAGGGGAGCTCTAAGATGTCTCAAGCCACCCACCAGTGCGCGGTCGGCAGGGTCGGCCAGGATTACATCGATATGAACGGGCAGCGCCTTCAGCCCGAGCGGGTCCAGGTCGCCCTGTTCAAGATCCTCGCCTGGCTCGTTGGCGGATGTTTGTTCGATGATGTTGAGGCAGGCCAGGACGAGCCGGCGGTTCCGGGCAAGCCACTTGGTTCCCATGCCGAGGACGGGCACCTGCCGGATTGTCAGTCCGGACTGTGGATTCTCGGTGAACCATTTGACGGCTTTGATCAGAATCTCGAAGTCGGCATTGTCCAGGTCAATTATCTGCTGGATATGGGAGCGCAGCCGCTTCTGGGCCACACCGGCTGGCAGGGCGCGAAGCTCGGCCCACCTTGCGTTTGCTCGCTGCCAATGATCAGTGAGACCTGGATCTAGGATGACGAGATCATCGATGGTGGGAAGGCATAGATGGGTGAATACCTCCTGGGCGCCTACGGTGGTGCGACGCGTGACCTTGCGTAGCTGGGCGGTGGGGTGATTTCTCGACCAGTCTCGCCAGCTCCGCATCCACCGGCCGACAGCGTCGAACTCGCAGACGATCGTCTCCGCTGACGGTGCGGAGAGGGGGAAGGAGAACTGGGCGTCGGCTTCGTTCAGCAACCACTCGCGCCAGTTCTTGCGGTACCGGATGCGCCCTTGGTTCCTGACATAGTCGGGATTGTGCATCAGTGATCTTCTTCCTCCAGTCGCAGGGCCTCGGTCATGGTCATCGGGTAGATGCGGACGCGGTTGGGGTTGTCGACATCGATATTGATGTAGGCGACGGACTCCACGTAATCCTCGAAGGCGGTCGCTTTCTCGCGGGGAGCGCCCACGATCAACTGGAAGCCGAGCGCTTGCAGGGCGGACAGGGACCGGCCGGTGTAGTCGCTGTCGGCTTTGACGAATCCTTCGTCGAGGATGATCGACGCATAGCTGGGTGGGCCTTCGCGTCCGTCGCCGAGTCGGAACCGCAGGGCGGCGCCGAGGATGAACGCGATGAGTTCCTGGCCTTCACCGCCGCTCATTCCGGAAACACCGTCATGGACGACCTTGACCCCGTCGGGACGGGTCTCGATGGCTCGGAACTCGACGTGCTCGCGAGCGTCGAATACGCGCCGCCGCCATGTGTCCCCGGCTCGTGACTGATCGTCGAGCTTGGCCAGCTGCTTGCGCAGGCGGGTGAACGATCTCTCCACCTGCTCGGCGTCCCGTTCCAAGTCCATGCCGACTGTGTTGTCGGTGTACCGAGTGATGACCTGCCGGAAGTCCCTGAGATCGCTACTCGGCCGCTCGACTGGTTCGATGCTCAATGTGGCATCCGCCCGGAACCTGACAGCGCGCAGCACTTCGTTGATCGGGTCCAGCCCTCGCTTGATGCTCCGTGCGTCATCATCGATCTGCACGAGCACCGCGCGCAGTTGCCGGTTCATGTCCTTGTCTACCTTCGCCAGCCAAGCGTTCTTCGCGCGCGGCAGGTCGTCGGTCACCAGTTGCCGATAGATCGCCAGCAACGCTGGCAGGGACTCGATCGTTCCATCTGTCTCACGCGCGGTTCGTTCGTCCAGATTCCGGTACGCGGCGATATGGGCTTTCACGGCAACCTCGAGCTTCTCTCGGTCCTCCTTATGCCGCTTGATCTGACTGTTGAGGTCGGCCACCGCGACGGCAAAGCTTTCCGCTACGCCGTCGATACCGGTCGGTGCCTTGAACGGGAGGGCAGCCAGCGCCGCACGCTCGTCGCCATCCAGCGTCGGTGCCGCGTCGACTATGTCCTTGGCGGCATCCATGATCGAGACGAGGTCGCCCCACTGCTTGTCGAGTTTCTCCTGATCTTCCTGGAGTCGCGTCACCTTGGTGCTTGCTGCCACCGATTCCTTGCGTTGCGTCTGGAGCAGGCCTATCAAATGTGTGACCTGAGGAGAGTTCGCTTGGGCGAGCTGGGTTTGGAGCTTGCCTATCCGCTCGTCTATGGCTGAGGTGTCGATGCGATCCCACGTGAGATCCGCGCGAAGCGCCTGCAGTTCCTTCAGCCTATCGCGGGTGTAGTCGCGTTTTCGGCTGACCGCATCCGCTGACGCATTGATGACGTGGAGCTCGCCCTTAATGGACTCGAGTTCGTCGTCCAGTTCCTTTAGCAGCCGACGAGTGTCCCACCCTATCCAGGGATATTGGAAGCGACGGTCGTCCTTCGTGAAGCGGCTCCGAGAGCCGGTTCGCATGCCAGCTGGGGTGATCGCGCCTCGCGCCCATGCGGGAGGACGGTTGTCGAGTTCTGCCTCTGTCTCGACGCACAGATAGTTCGCTGTCTCGTTCAACTCGCCTGCGAGCCATCCCTGAAACGGGTGGTCGGCGATGTCGAGCAGTGCCGGGATCCCATCGTTCACCGGGGCGGGACGTGACATGCCAGAAACCGCTGGAGTGATGGTGACCAGGCCTTCCATGTCGTGATCATGCACGTACTGGCGCACACGCGAGAAGTCGAGGCTGTCAACCAGCAGTGTGCTCGACAACGGCAGCAACAGTCCGACGACCGCCTTCTCCCATCGACGATGCTCGGGCTTGAGTTGGAGCAGTTCGCCCGCGTACACGAGCTTGTCGATCTTGAGATCCAAATTGGAGGCGATCCGCTGGCGGCGTGCGTCAGCGTTCTCCGGCACGAGGCTACGTCGCCTCCGTAGCCTGGCGATCTCGTCGCTCTTCGCCGCAGCGTCCTCATGGAGACGCGAGAGCCGGCCGGCGGTCTCGAGGACTGCCTCGGCGGCTTCCTTCAGCGCCCTCGTTTCCCGGGTGACGAGGTCGTCGAGACTTGCGTGCGTGAGCGTCACGTCGCCCGCTGACGTGGGCAGGGACAGGCCGAACTCAGAGAGACGGTTCTCGAACCTCCGCCGTTTGTCAGTGACGCGTTCCAGCTCTTTCTTCGCGTGATCGAGCTTCAGCCCGATGCTCTCGGAACGGTCGCCTCCCGCAGCGGTGACCTGTGCGAGGGTTTCCTGCTCGCGCTCCGCGGCGGCTTCGGCGTCCTTCGCGGCGGCCGCATGTTTCTCGTCCACTTCCGCTTTGGCGAGGCGGTTGTCGTCAACGGCGGTCTCTGCCCACTCGGCGGCCTTCTCCGCATGCCACACCTGTATCCGAGGCGGGCCGTCACTGTCACTTGTCAGCAGCCTGGTCTTGGCCGCATGGTCGGCGCCCGCAGCATGGTACTTCTCGGCGGTCACGGGAAGTGGCGCGAGCGTCTCGGTGCGGCGGCGCGCCGTCTCGAACTCGTCGTACAGCCGTGAGGCCTCGCGGTATGCCTCTAGCGCGACGTCCCATCGGCTCAGCGCGAGCGGCTGGGTCAGTACGAAGTCCTTGAACAGGGCGTTGATGGAGAAGATGCCTTTGGAGGCCTGGGCGCGCCGCAGCAACTGCA
Source organism: Nonomuraea sp. NPDC049419 (assembly GCF_040676995.1). Taxonomy (NCBI): domain Bacteria; kingdom Bacillati; phylum Actinomycetota; class Actinomycetes; order Streptosporangiales; family Streptosporangiaceae; genus Nonomuraea; species Nonomuraea sp. NPDC049419. The sequence continues at coordinate 7,264 of NZ_JBFAQB010000019.1, forward strand.
GGGCCAAGCGTTGTGACTCGTCGCTGGAGCCCATGCCCATGATCGTGCGCATCTTCGCGTGCACCCGCGCCTGCGAAGAGTCCACTACGTCGCCCCGGGACGGGTCGACGAGACGCTCCAGGGATGTCTTCGACAGCGGGGAGGCGCCCTGACGGACGGCGGTGATCCCGTCGAGTCGTGCAAGGTCGAAGTGATCGTTGATGAATCCGTACACTGTGGTGGCATTGATCGCCTCAGGCCCGTCGGCGTCGGGGCCGACCCACGCGAGGCGGAACGAGGTGGCGCGGCGCCCATCACCAGTCTCCCAAGTGATCGCGACACCGCTGGGAAATCCTGGCCCGCCCGGTGGCCGCAGGTAGTTCGTCGTCGCGGAACGCCGTTTCTCGTCCTGCCTCTGGTCGGTATGACCGCGCGCGTACGAATAGACGGTTCGCTCGCGCTTCTTGCCGCGGTCGTCGCGGGCGGCCTGATTGAACTCCTGCGGGTTCGGCAGGATCACCGAGGCCATCGCGTCTAGCAGGGTGGACTTGCCGCGCCCGGACGGTCCGAGGATCGCAGTGCCCGAACGAGCCACGGTCATGGTCTGCAACCCGGAGTATGCGCCCCAATTGAGTACCTGCACCTGACTGATGCGGAACTGGGCCGATTCGCTCTCGTGGGCGATGGCCCAAGGGAGGAAATCCTGTTCGGCCGGTGCGGTTGCCCGGATAATAGTCACGCGAGGTCCTTCTCAGCTTCGTCTTCCGCCGGATCTTCAGCCGCGTTGGCTGACTCGGCGGCGCGGATGAAGTAGCGCTCGAAGCGCAGCATCTCGTCGGCACCGAGCAGGGGCACGACGGCGGGCGAAACGGTGAACAAGTAGTCGGCGTCGGAGTCCTGTGTAAGCAACTGCAGCTCGATCACGGCACGGATGGCGCTGTCCACGCGTTGCTCGAATTTGGCCTCGTCGCCGTCGCCGTCCTCCCGGAACGGGCGGAGGAACTCCGCCACCTGGGCCCGGGTGATCATTACTGGGTCGTCCGTCGCGTCCGCGTACGCATGCTCCTTGCGAAGGTGTATCAGCAGCAGGGATGCATCCCGGGACAGCGGCTTGTCACGACGCAGCACCCTCGGTGCATCCTCGGCCGGGTCCTGTCGTTTGAACGCCACCTCATAATCCCTGTCGATGACGAGAAGCAGGAACATGTCCGCGAGGCGCTCACGGATCTCGTTCTCGTACGCCAGCAGGTCATCCCATACGGAACGGTTACGAGATCGGGTGATGAACCTCTTGGTCAGCAGCGTTGCCAGCGCCCGGCGTGCGGCAGCCGGCAGCTGAGACCCGCCGGGGGCTTCCGATTCGTCATTGTCGAGGTGGGACTCGTTCAGGTCGTCGTCGTTGTGCACGCTCACGGCATCTCCTTGGTGGGAACTGGGGCATCGAAGACGAGATGGGGAAGCGTGACCATCAGAGTGGCGGTCCGGTCTCTGGTCCGGTCTCCGGACAGTCGCACGGTCTCGTCGACGTGGAGGTTCACCTGCCCGTGCATGACCGCGAGGTCGAGCAGGCTCACCAGGGCACCCAGGCGTTGGAACTCGGCCGGGGTTGCTTCGATCACCTCGGCACCGGTCACCACCGATTGGTGGGCGAGTAGCTTGTTGATGGTCCGCCCGATCGCACGTGGGCTGGTGCCGGCGGCAAGCCGGAGGGCGGCTCGGTCTTCGACGGGCAGAGTTGTGTGCTGCTCGGTGACTTCCACGACCACCTCCTGCGGGCCGCGGTCGCGCCAAAGCTGGGTCTGGGAGACGTCAATGACGGCCAGGGGGCCGACGCCGAGCACATTCTGGGGCACATGCCGCTGTCCCGGCTCGGCCTGCACCCAGGTGGCGGCAGTGTGCAGAGTGCGGTCGGCAAGGTTGAGTAGCCGCTGGTGGCGGCCGTGAGCAGCTCGTGTCATGAAGCGACGCAGCGACGCGGACCAGCGCAGATAGCTGTTCTGCACGTCGAGTTCCGCAGCGAGGAGGGTTGAGAGCATGCTGTCGAGTTCCTGACGCTGCGTGGCTGTCATGTGCTCGCGTGCGAAATCCTGCGCGAGGATCTGCTCGATGTCCGCGCGGAGTTGTTCGGTCTGTCTGGACGACAGCAGTCGCGAGAACCCGAGGTAAGCCGCGCCCTGGCTCGTCTTCGACAGCAGATCGTTTTCACGGAGGTATTCCTCCACGAGGTCTGCTTTGGGCGGTCCATCAATCATTGCGCGGCGCGCGATCTCCTGGTGGCGATCCTCGACCATGGTCCGCAGTTGCTGGAAGTCTGCAGGCAGGGACCGCGTCATACCGAGAATCTCTCGTAGCTGCTGCGTCATCTCCTCAAGGGTGGCCAGTCGGACTCGTCCGGAGGCGATGTCGTCGCGCTTCTTGCTTAGCTCGGCGATCTGCTGGTTGATACGCCGTACCTGGGCGTCTCGGTCGGGATTTGTCATGTCAGCCAGGAGTCGTACCGCGTGCGCGATAGAGCCGAGGCGGGCGCTGCTCACCGTCGTTTCACCCTCGACGAGCTCGCGGATAAAGCGCAGCGCCCGCAGTGAGTGGGGCGACAGTCGGTACCTGAGGCGCCCACTGAGTGTTTCTGTCTCCAGCCAGCGCTTCTCGACCCAGTCGCGGCAGTGCTCAGCAGGTGTTACGTTGCTGCGCCACTCGGGGATCTGTTCGCGGGCCTCGGCGACTCGTTCATGGAACCACTCGGCCGAAACCGATCCGTCAGCTTGTTCGAGATGCGTGGCGAATAGGGGTAGCACCCAATCTCTCGAATATGCTTTGAGCAGCGTTAACGTGGGATTTGAGATCAGCGCCGCTTGGATTCGTTCGCTTGTTCCCATGATGTCCCAATCGCATTGCTCGCCATGCTTGCATTGCTGAGTTTGCCGCGACCCACTGACAATTTTCGGCTGGCTGCATGCCGGATTGATCGCTGTACGCGGGTGTGGCGGATTGACAGTTAGAGGCCCCGCAGTCGCGGCGAACCTGCCTCAGTCCAGCGACGAGACTCCGTTCAGGGCAAGGAACACTTGGTTGGCTATTTTCGAGAGTATTTTCGATAGCGAATTGCTTCGTTAGGTCTGAGAAGGGGTGCGCTCGGCCGTGGATGTCTTGTTTGGGTTATTGCTGCAGAAAAACACGTAATGCGTCGACTTTTCCGACTGGCGGGTACGGCAAGAGGCGATGGCCGACACGTTCGCTGAGAGCCATGTCAGCGGAAGCGCCCCACAGGTCGAGTACACTCTCGCCCGGCCGGGCCAGCCGTGCCGGTGCGAATCTGATGTCTGGCTGGACCCGCCCCAGTACTTCAGTCACTCGAGATCGTCTGCCACGTCTTCGACGCCTGATGCAGCAGAACTTGCGTGGGATGCCGGAGGGGGTTAGGCGTTGCAGAACCAGCCTTCTCGACCCAGCCGTGTCCCTTGACGCGGCTGTACGCGAAGCGGTACACCCACCCCTTGTGGCTGCCGTCGAATCTCTTCACGGTGAACGTTTCGCCATACCGCAGCCGTCCACACCTGTCTGAGCCCAGCAGCCCGCGCTCGATCTGGAAGTCGTGACACAGTGGCTCTTGTGCGGGCTGATCGCGTCAGCTGGTTGTTGACGAGCGCCGTTGTCGCGGGCACGGCCAGCGCGCTGGGCAGGTGGTTGTGCCCCAGCTGGCGCTTACGCACGCATTTGGCAGGATCGTAGGCATTGTTCGGTGCGTCCTGGGCGGTTGTAGTGGGTCGCCGGAGGCCTGGATAGCCTAGAACCAGGGTTTGACCTGGGAATACTTCCCCAAGATCATCCCCCATATATCCCCTGATCATGGTCGTACGGCTGCATGCGGGCACCGTCGGCTGCCTACCAAGGTCCAAAAAAGCAAAAGACCTGCGGCTGAGAAACCGCAGGTCAGGGGTCGAAAATGCCTATGTAGCCGAAGTGCCCCCGGCAGGATTCGAACCTGCGGCACCCGCTTTAGGTGAGCGGGGGCGCCTTGCACGCCTCCTGTCACGAATATCGTCCCGACCAGGCCGAGCAGTGGCTGAGTGATGGGCGTCGGGCGGTCATCATCGACGAGCAGACACACTGAGTGCTTTTCATCCCGCCTCGCGGCGCTGAAGGACGAGGATCGCTTTGACGAGCTGACCTGCGAGGAGTGGGCAACAGCGGAGTTTGCGCAGGATACGCCAGGTCTTCAGCTGTGCGATGGCCCGTTCTCCCGGTCCGCGGAGCTTGGCGTGGGCGGCGTTGGCAACTTTCTGTGAGGCGGGCTTGTTGCGGCCCTTGTAGGGGACGCGTACGTGCTCGCCGGCACCGACGTAGCCCTTGTCGGCGAGGGTGACCAGGTCGGCGGCCTTGAGGCGGCGCACGATTCCCCAGATCCGGGCGGCCTTGAGGTCGTGGACCGAGCCGGGCAGGGAGCCCGACGTCCACAGGGGTGTGCCGTCGGGAGCGGCCAGGACCTGGATGTTCATGCCGTGTCTGCGGTGCTTGCCGGAGTAGTAGGGCCGGTCGGCGGCCACGCGGTCGATGGGGATGAGGGTGCCGTCCAGCACCAGGTAGGGGTGGCCGGCCCGCTTGGCGGCGCCTAATGCCTGCTCCAGGCGGGGTGAGCGGCGGGCGAGCAGGGTGATGGCTTCGCGGATGTAGCGCCAGGCGGTCGCGATGCCGATGCCGAAGCCAGCGGCGACGGGGCTTCCCCCATGAACGTGAACACCGATTTCAGGCGGCAGACTCCAGGTTATCCGCCGTCTTCTCGTAGTCGATCGGGCTGAGCTGGCCGAGGCGGGAATGCCGCCGGATCGTGTTGTAGCGGGTGATCCAGCGAAAGACGGCCAGGCGGGCGGTGCGGGCGTCGGGCCAGCGATGTGCGCCCTGCAGCGTCTCGCGTTTCAGGCTCGCGTTGAAGGACTCGGCCGCCGCGTTGTCGGCGCTGATGCCGACCGCACCGCGCGAGCGGGTGACACCGAGCCGGTGACAGGTCCGCGCGAACTCCCGCGAGCAGTACTGCGCCCCGTTGTCGCTGTGAAACACCGCCCCGTCCAGACGGCCGCCCCGGGTCCGGGCCGCGGCCTGCAGCGCATCGACGACGAGCTCGGTGCGCATGTGATCGGCGATCGACCAGCCCACCAGCCGACGCGACCACAAGTCCACCACGGTGGCCAGGTAGAGAAACCGGCCACCACCCACGGGCAGATAAGTGATGTCGCCGACGTAGCGGGTGTTCGGCCGCTCGGCGGTGAAGTCACGCTGGAGCAGATCCGGCACCGGCGCCGCGTCCGGCTCCGGGATCGTGGTGCGGACCTTCTTACGCAGCCGCAGCCCCACGATGCCGTGCTCGCGCATCACCCGCTCCACCCGCTTGTGGTTGACCTTCATCCCGGCCGCGCGCAACGCGGCCGTCACCCGGGGCGAGCCGTAGGTGCCGTCATGCTCGACATGGATCCGCCGCGCCTGCTCGGCCAGTTGCTCATCGGCCTGGCGGCGGGCCAGCCGCGCCGCGGCGCCCTTCAACCATCGGTAGAAACCCGAGCGTGACACCTGCAGCACCCGGCACAACCGCTTCACTCCGTAGAGCGCCTTGTGATCTTCAACAAACTGGAAGCGGTTCACCAGTTTGTCTCGGTCGCGAAAAGCTTGGCCGCCTTGCGCAGGATGTCGCGCTCTTGCTCCAGCTCACGGATCCGCGCCCTGAGCTGCTTGTTCTCCTCTTGCAGCACGTCGTCCGAGGGTACGGGCCCGGCCGAGATGTTCTTGCCGGTCCCGGCCCCGCCGGCCGGTCGCTGCCCGCCTTCACCCCGAGCCTGCGCGGCGCGTACCCACACCCGCAGCGTCTCGCGGCTGACCCCCAGATCCCGCGCGATCGACGTGATCGTCCGATCCGGCCTCGACAGCACCAGCGCCACCGCGTCGGCCTTGAACTCGGGCGGGTAGTTCTTCATCACCATCAGGGACATCTCTTCCCCTGGACCTCAAGATCCAGTCTCCAAGGTGTCCACGTTCAAGGGGAAAGGCCCGACCTCTGCCAGGGTCTCGCCTTTGCGCAGGTGGACGAGGACGAGCAGGGCCTGCTGGCCGGGGTTGAGGCGGCGCCACGGTGAGTTGATCGTCTTGCGGTGCCGGCGCAGGATGCCGGACAGATAGGACAGGGTCTGAGGTGACAACGGCAGCGCGGCGCGATAGAACAGCATCTCGGAGCCTCTGGTGTAAAGGTTGATCTTGGTCGACAACCCTTCTACCAGGGGCTCTTCTACTTGTCGATCAAACTCTGTCGCAGAGCATGCCCGTGACCTGCGCCTTCAGGTTGGAAAACACTCACTCGAGCGGCAGCTACATATCTCCTATTACAAGACATATTGGACTCCAGAGTGCGCCCGCTCTTCAGGGGCGGGTGCCGACCATGGGATTGAGGGCGAGATCGTTCCTGGGCTCACTGTTGGGCCATGCGGCGTGGTGCGCGATCGCCTGACGGCCGTCATGGAGGTTTCATGCCTCACGCCGGCCGCTGAAGACCGGCCTGGTCGATGGCTGGGGCTGGCTGGAGTCGTTCAACGGCATGGTTCCGGAGGACGTTCGGGTCCTGGCCAACGAAGCGGGCCTGTTGGCGTGGGTCTCGCCCGGCCTGCCCGCGCCCACCTGCGCGCACTGCGGCCCACAGACTGCCGGACGGCGAGGTCCCGCCCCGTGACGTCCCGGCGACGACCGGTGTCACGGGCGGGGCCCGCCTGTCGGTGGCTTTCTTGTCTGCCGCCGCTCCTACTCCACGAAGTACGAGTCGTGCTTGTCGAAGAACGTGGCACGCTCCTCCTCCGAAGCGTGTGCCAGGTGCGACACCTGCTCGAAGTACTCCTCGCGTGGGGCTCCCGGGGTGAACAGCAGCAGCATGTCGGCCGGAGCGTCAGAGTCGTTCCGGAAGGCGTGCAACCCGCCCTGCGGCACGTGTAGGAAGTCTCCCTTGCGGGCGTCGACCCACCGCACACCGTCGAACACGCGCACCGTGCCGTCCAGGATGTAGAACGATTCCGAGATCCGCTTGTGGAAGTGCGTCTCAGGGCCGCCCGCCCTGGGCCGCATCTCCACCCGGTACAGCCCGAACTCACCTCGGGTGGTGCCGGTGGTCGCCAGATAGTGGAGGGCGTCCTTCCCGATACCGCTCTCACCGATGTCCGGCGGTGTGGTGGCCGGACGGAAGACAGCGCTGACCTCACCGTTCTCACCCCAGTACCTCTGCTCCGGGTACGACATGTCTTGATCCTTTCCTGTACGGCATGACCGGCGGGCATCCACCGGTGTGACGGCCGGAAACCCCCGGCCGGGTCTCAGTCGATGGTCTGTCGATGGGCGAAGCGGGACACCAGCGGCGGTTCCATCAGCCAGCCGTGGGTCCGCCCGTGTGGCCGGTGCGAGGCCGCGGCGGTCTGCTGCAGCAGGCCGAAGGCGATCGACGCACCGATGGCCATCAGGCCCGCGCACAGCGGCATGGCCCGGCTGAACGACGTAGCGAAGGCTGCGTCCGAACGGTAGGCGTCCGGTCCCATCCCGACCAGTAGCGGCAGTGCCGCCACAGCCACCAGCCCGGCCGCCCGGGCCGCGGCGTTGTTGATGCCGCTGGCCAGCCCGGCGTTCGAGGCGCTCACCGAGGAGAGCAGGGTCACGGTCAGCGGAGCGACCATGACCACCATGCCGGCTCCCATCACCAGCAGGGCGGGGAGGACGTCGGTCAGGTAGGACGCGCCCGGCCCCACCCGCAGCATCATCAGCATGCCCGCCCCGCACACGAGCGGGCCGATGGTGAGCGGGATCCGCGGCCCCAGACGCTGGGCGAGCACCCCGGAGCCGGTGGAGAACAGCAGCATCAGCAAGGTGCTGGGCAGCATCGCCGCACCGGCCGCCAGCGCCGAGTAGCCGACGACGATCTGCAGGTGCAGAGAGGTCAGGAAAAAGAACCCGCCCGTGCCCGCGTACACGCACAAGGTGATCAGGTTGACGGCGGTGAACTGCCGGGAGGAGAAGATGGCGGGCGGAATCATCGGGTCGGCACTGCGCCGTTCCACGGTGAGGAAGGCGGCAGCCGCCGCCACGGCGCCGACGGCCGCGACGACGGGCACCGGACCGCCGTGGCGCGCCTCGGTCAGCGCGTAGGTGGCCAGAGCGAGCGCCAGGGCGCCCAGGACGGCGCCGGGTACGTCGAAACCGAGCCGCCGCCGGACCCCCGCGCCGGCCGCGACGGCGGCGTCCTTCGGGGGCGTGCCCACGGACTCGGGGACATGGCGCAGCGCGACGGGCACACACAGCAGCGCCGGGACGATGCTCAGCAGGAAGGTCCAACGCCAGCCGGGGCCGTCCACCAACCACCCGCCCAGGAACGGCCCGAGGGCCGCGCCGATACCACCGAAGCCCGACCACAGGCCGATCGCGCGCGGCCGGTCGTCCGTGTGGAAGGATGCCTCGATGATCGCCAGTGAGCCGGGGGTGAGCAGTGCACCGCCGGCGCCTTGCAGGGCCCGGGCAGCGATCAGCGTGGTGGTGTCCGGAGCCAGGCCGCACAGCAGGGAGGCCGCCGCGAACCACACGATGCCCACGACGAAGATGCGCCGCCGCCCGAAACGGTCGCCCAGGGACCCGCCCAGCAGGATGAGGCCCGCCAGGGTCAGCATGTAGGCGTTCACCGTCCACTGGAGGACCGCGAGGTCGGCTCCGAAGTCGTCGCCGATATGCGGCAGCGCGACGTTGGTGACGGTCGAGCCGAGCAGGACGACACTGGACCCCAGCACGGTGGCCAGCAGGGTCCACCGGCCACGGGCACTGGTGACGCGGAGGGAGACGGCGCCGTCTGCGGCGGGGGAGTGAGTCATGGCGCCTCCTTGCGTCGTCCGGTGAAGCGCTCGCGGCCGGCGTTCTCCCGCCGCGGCTCGCGTACGTCACGAACGGCCGCCGCGAAGGGAACGGTGATCGCGGGCTGCTTGGCGAGACGCGCCTCGAGTCCCGTGTACGCCTCGGCGCCCGGCGCGAGACCGAGCCGGTGACGGTACGGATGGATCATGACCGAGACCAGGCCGAGAACGCGCTCTGGCCACAGTGCCGCGGCGATCTTCGCGGCGCGCCCGCCCCGGTCGTGTCCAGCGAGATAGGCGCGCTCCACGCCCAGGGCGTCCATGAAGGCGACGACGTCCGCGCCCAGCGCGGCCCGCTGACCCGATCGCGGAGTCGAACCGGGAAGAAACCTCGTGGGCCCGTGGCCCCGCAGATGGGGGACGACGACCTGGAACCCGCTGTCCGCGAGCAGCGGCGCCACGGCCACGTAGCTCTGGATGCCGTAGGGAGAACCGTGCGGGAGCAGCACGGTGTCGTTCTCCGCGGAGCCCGTCCCGTAGTAGGCAACGTCGAGTACGTCGGTGCTGACCCGGCGGAGCGGAGCGAGTGTGTGGTGTTCGGACATGCGAGCCTCTGGTTTCTGCTGCCAAGGGGACAGCCACGGTCTGCCGGGGAAGCGGTGACGCTCGGACGAGGGCGGCGATCGGCGTGGGTATCGATGCGCGTGCCCTGCTCGGTCGGCACCAGCGCCCCACGCTCCGCGTCAGTGAGGATCGTGGCCTGGCGCCACACGGCCACCAGGTTCAGACGCTGCCGTTCCTCACCCGCGGCGAGGGCGTTGCCGAAGTAGTCGATACGCGCTTCCATGACGGATCTCCCTGGGTACGGACCAGTTACTCCCTAATGACCGGGCGCTTCCCGCATCTGTGACAACCCGCGCGTACGCCGGCACCGAACACGTGTCGAAGACAACCTGTGTTTGCGGCCCCGCCCTCGAGAACCGCCGACGTGTTCTCCCCCGAGACGGTGAATGATCGTTCCAGACTTCCGCCTGCCTCTGGTGGTCGCGTCAACACTCAGAGTGACGATCCGGCCCGGGCGGAGTGGCCGGCGTCACTCCGTCAGGGCTGGTGCGGGGTGGTTTCCTCCTGGAAGTCGCACCCCGGGTTCGGCGCGTCCACCGAGAGCGGCGCGCCGTGCGGGATCACGTACGGCACTTCCATGACGACGGGCTTGTCGTCCCGGTTCTGGCCGATGTGGACGCGGTCGGAGCCGCTGGGCTCGACGATGGTCCGCCCGGCCTGGACCGTGGCGCTGACGCCGCTGCTCGGGGCGGCGTTCGCCGCGCCGGGAAGCAGGGCGAGGCGCGCGGCGGCGACCACGCGCGGTGAGGGGACGGGTGCCCGTCAGCGCGGGATGGTGTCGCGGTGGGCGGCCAGCCACGTGTCGAACGACTGCAGCCTCGGGTTGAGCTCGCGCAGCAGCTCGAAGTCGATGAGCTCGGCGATGTCGGGAGCGGCCGCGATCAGGTACTGGAGCATGTTGCCGACCTCGCCCGCGCCCGGGAACCCCGCGGCCCGGATCATGTCGGGGCTGACCGCCTGGTAGGTGACGGGCTCGCCGAGCGCCACGCTCAGCGCGGCGGCGTACTGCGCGCCGGTGAGCACGGACCCGGCGACGCTCACCCGCCTGCCGGCCATCGCGATCCCGTGGCGGAAGATCCCCAGCGCGGTCCTGCCGACGTCATCCGCGGCCTGCGCGGCCACCCGCGCCTCGCCGAACCCGAGCGGCAGCACCAGCGCTCCCGTCTCGTCACGCCGTGGCGCGAACATGTCCCGGAACGCCTCGTAGTAGACGTTCGCCTGCAGGAAGGTGGTGGGCACGCCCGACTCCAGGAAGAACCGGTCAGCCTCGGCCTTGCCGTCGGCGTGCGGCACCTTGTACGAGCCCTCGAAGCTCGGCGTCCCGTCACCCGGCCGGAAGTAACCGCGGGTGTCGGACAGCGTGGACCAGACGAAGTGCCGTACGCCGGCCTCCTGCCCCGCCCGCGCCGCGTTGCCGGCCTGCTCCTGCTCCTTGGTGGTCGCGGGCCGCGCCCGCTCCTCCTCGGGCGTGCGAGGCTCCCAGAAGTTGGTCACCACGAAGGCGCCGTGGGCGCCGTCGAACGCCTTGCGCAGGCTGCCCGCGTCGTCGAGATCGGCCCCGACGACCTCGGCCCCGAGCGCGGCCAGCTCCCTGGCCCGCGCCGAACCCGGGTCCCGGGTCAGGGCTCGCGCGGCGAACCGCCCACTGCGGTCGTCGAGGATCGCGCGGACCAGCCCGCCCCCTTGCGCTCCGGTCGCGCCCACCACGGCGATGATCTGCTGCTCGCTCACAGAGACAAACCCCTCACGTGTCCAGGTTGATGTGTCAACCCGGCCACCCTACAGCGCCAGGTTGATACGTCAAGCAACGGGTAGAGTGGGCATCGTGGGATGGGAACAGGAACTCGGCGAGGCCGACCGGATGTGGCGCACGTACATCGAAATGAGCAAGCACCTCGGCTCGCACCTGCAGCAGCACCTGCAGCGCGAGTGCGACCTGTCCGCCGCCGACTTCGAGGTCCTGGTCCGGCTCACGGAGTCGGAGCGGCGGGAGATGCCCGTCGCGGAGGTGGCCGCCGCGACCCAGTGGGAGAAGAGCCGCCTGTCCCACCAGCTCACCCGGATGGCGCAACGCGGGCTGGTCGAGCGAGTGGACTCCAACGACCGCCGCTACCCCGACGTGCGGCTCACCGACAAGGGCTACGCGGCGATCAACAAGGCTGTCCCCGAGCACACCGAGATGGTTCACGCCCTGTTCATCGACGTGCTGGGGCCCGAGCGGCTGGCCGGCTTCGCGCAGGCCTGCGCCGACGTGCTCCGCGCACTCGACGAGCACCGGGAGCGGGACTGCTCGTTGTGATCATGCACCCGCGCCGGGGAGAGCACCGCTAGGGTGTGGCGCAAACGGAGATCATTCGTGCCCCGATCACCCCTGCTCCCCTGGGTGGCCGCGCCGGCCGCCGCCGCGTATCCGACCTGGGACGCTCATCAGGCCGAGTACGGGGGGCCTACCACGTCCGCGGCTGCGTGGGGCTGTCCGGCGGATACGGCTTGTCCTCGGCGCCGGCGAGGCTGACCACACCCGGCTTCCCGTCACACATGGCCCGGGCTACCCGGTCAACCGTGTGTAGAGCCTCCCGCGTGGCCCGTGCGGCCCTTTCCCTCCGCTTCGCTGCTGCGACCTGAAGGAGAAGACACAAGTCGCAACCTCTCCCGTTCGTCATCGATCCCACCGGTGCCGACCGGCATGCTGACTACCGAGCCCTCCGGCAGCAGCCGGATCGCGGTGTCGACCGCCTCGCGTTGTTCGGCTGCCGTCTCGGGGCCGGCAGAGAGGTCCGTCGTCTCGGGAAGCCAGGGGCCGGCGGAGGACTGACCCCCGCCGAACGAGCGGTCCATCTCCTGCGCACAGCCTTCGACCACCCCTAGCGCCGGACCTCCCAGGTCCTCCACCTGGGCGAAGACCATGCGCGGCTACTCCTTCGACGCGCCCGCAACCACCTTGCCACCGAGCGGCGCCACCAGGTGAGCACCACCGCGCACCGGCGCCTCGTACGGACCTTCGTCGCCGCCGCGCAGTCCGGCGACCTCGCCGGACTGGAAGAACTGCTCGCCGCCGACGTCGCCCGCCAGGTCCGGTCGGCGTCGGCCCGCGGCCCGTTCGCGGATCCCCGCAGCCGGCTCCTGTCTGATCCGTCAGGCGGATGCGGAGCTCGTGCGTGATCCGGCCCGAGGCCGGCCAAGGAGCGGCCTTCCGCCTTGTGGCAACCACCGCCTTGTGGCAACCACCGCGGCGATCTGTCACAGATCGCGACGCCGTCCGGTCTTTCTTGGCGTACCGGACGCCGCATGAGCGACAGGAGCGTGAGCGTGCCCTCAACCAGGACCACCATCCGGATACGGGTCAGGATGAGCTCGCGGCCCATCGACGAGCCGCATCGCGCGGCGAGCCAGCTCGAGCTCCTCTTCGATCTCACCTTCGTGATCGCGGTCGCGGCCGTCACGGCGCAGTTCGCGCACGCCATCGCCGAAGGTCATGGCCTGAGCGGGCTGGTCCCGTTCCTCCAGGTGTTCTTCGCGATCTGGTGGGCGTGGATGAACTTCACCTGGTTCGCCTCGTCCTACGACACCGACGACGTCCTCTACCGGCTGCTGACCATGGTGCAGATGGCGGGCGTGCTGGTGCTCGCCGCCGGTGTGCCCGCCGCGGTCGGCCACGCCGACCTCGGGATCATCACGCTGGGGTACCTCATCATGAGGATCGGGCTTGTCGCGCAATGGCTGAGGGCCGCGTTCGAGGACCCGGCGAGCCGCCGTACGGGGCTCCGCTACGCCGCGGGCATAGGGCTGGTCGAGTCGGGCTGGCTGCTCCGGCTCGCTCTCGTGGAGGCGGGCCTCCTGCCGGCGTCACTCCAGCTGCCGTTCTTCGCCTGCCTGGTCGTCCTGGAGCTGGCGGTGCCGTGGTGGGCTGAGCAGGTCAGGGCGACCACCTGGCACCCGCACCACATCGCCGAGCGCTACGGCCTGTTCACGATCATCCTGCTGGGCGAGAGTGTCCTGGCCGCGAGCAGAGGGGTTGAAGGTGCGCTCGCCGCGGGTCCCCTCGTCGTCATCGCCGGATCCGGTCTCGTCCTGCTGTTCGCCCTGTGGTGGTTGTACTTCCTGGTCGGGGCAGGGGAAGGGCTCAGCGAGCGGCGTCATCGCTCGTACTGGTGGGGGTACGGCCACTTCGGCGTCTTCGCCGCGCTGGCGGCTCTTGGCGCCGGGCTCGAGGTGGCTGTGGAGCAGAGCGGGCACCAGGTGGCGGCGTCGCCGGTGGCGATCGGCTACGCGGTCGCCATCCCGGCCGGGGTGTATCTCATCCTGCTCGGGGCGGTGCACGCGCTGGTCGACGCCGACTCCGTCATCCCACGCCCTGCCGTGGCAGGGTGCGTCGGCGCCGTCGCGGCGTCGCCGCTCGCGGCGCCGTGGATCGGGGTGGCCGCCGTGGTCGCGCTGATCGCGGCCGCCTGCGTCGCGCTGGTCGCCGTCGCCATGTGGGCGGCACGTAACTGAAGGAGCATCATGCACGCATCAGAACACACCATCGCCACGTCCGTCCTGGTCATCGGGACCGGAGGAGCCGGGCTGCGGGCGGCCATCGAGCTCGCCGAGCGCGGGGTGGACGTCCTCGCGGTCGGTAAACGGCCCAAGGCGGACGCCCACACCTCGCTCGCGGCGGGCGGCATCAACGCGGCCCTCGCCACGATGGACCCCGAGGATACCTGGCAGCAGCACGCGGCCGACACTCTCAAGGAGAGCTACCTGCTGGCCAACCCCGAGACGGTGCGCATCGTCACCGAGGGAGCCGCTCGTGGCATCGAGGACCTCGTGCGGTACGGCATGCCGTTCGCGCGCGAGCAGGACGGGCGGATCTCCCAGCGCTTCTTCGGCGCCCACACCTTCCGGCGCACCTCGTACGCGGGGGACTACACCGGACTCGAGATCCAGCGCACGCTGATCAACCGGACGACCCAGCTCGACGTCCGCGTACTCGACACGGTTTACATCACGCGGATTCTCGTGCGTGACAACGCGGTCTTCGGCGCGTACGGGTTCGACCTGACCGACGGCAGCCGCTACGTCATCCATGCCGACGCGGTGATCCTGGCTACGGGCGGCCACACCCGGATCTGGCGCCGCACCTCCTCTCGCAGGGACGAGAACACCGGCGACTCCTTCCGCCTGGCCGTCCTGGCCGGCTGTCGCGTCCGCGACCCCGAGCTGGTGCAGTTCCACCCATCTGGTCTCATCGCGCCGGAGAACGCGGCGGGCACGCTCGTCTCCGAGGCGGCACGGGGCGAGGGCGGGATTTTGCGCAACCGGCTTGGCGAGCGGTTCATGTCCCGGTACGACCCGAAGCGGATGGAGTTGTCCACGCGCGACCGGGTGGCGCTGGCCGCCTACACGGAGATCAAGGAAGGTCGCGGCACCCCGGACGGCGGCGTGTGGCTGGACGTGTCGCATCTGCCGCGCGAGACGATCATGACGCGGCTGCCTCGCGTCTACCAGACGCTCCTGGAACTGCAGATGCTCGACATCACCAAGAAGCCGATCGAGATCGCGCCGACCGCGCACTACTCGATGGGCGGCGTCTGGGTACGCCCCGAGGACCACGGCACGGGCGTCGACGGCCTGTACGCGATCGGGGAGGCGGCCAGCGGCCTGCATGGCGCCAACCGCCTGGGCGGCAACTCCCTCATCGAGCTCCTCGTCTTCGGCCGCATCGTCGGCCAGGCGGCGGCGGAGTATTCCGCAAGTCTCGACGCCCAGCGCCGCTCCGCCGAGGCGCTCGCCGCGGCGCGGGAGGAAGTGGACGAGCTCCTGTCCGCCGACGGCCCGGAGAACGTGCGGTCGCTGCAGCGAGCGCTCCGGGACATCATGACCGAGCGCGCCGGAGTGGTACGCGACGAGGGCGGCCTGCGAAAAGGCCTCGCCGAACTGGCCGCGGTAGAGGCGCGCATCAGCGGGATAGGGGTTCACCCGGACATCGCCGGCTTCCAGGACCTGGCCCACGCCTTCGACCTGAAGTCCGCGGCACTCGCCGCGCGCGCGACCATCGAAACCGCGATCGAGCGCCGCGAGACCCGCGGCTGCCACAACCGCTCCGACTACCCGGATCTCGACCCCGCACTGCAGGTCAACCTCGTGTGGTCGGGCCCCGGATCGGTGGCGCGGGAGAGCATCCCGCCGATTCCCGCCGAGATCGCGGCGCTCATGCGCGAGGTCTCGACCGCGGGAAAGCTCGTCGAGTAGCCGGATCCTGTCACAAGTGCCGGGGCTGTCCTGTCTTAGCTGGCGATCGGGCCACATCACTGAACGGGCGAGTCGTTGTGACCGCGTTGGCGATGGTCGCCGAGCGCTCGCTGCCCGCCTGGGCGACCGCTGTGCCGCCTGTTCGCCACCGGCCAGATCGCCGTCCGCCTGATCCAGGCGGTCAGCAGGCCCGCCGTACAACCCATGGAGGAGACATGTGCACCCCGAACGGTGAGAACGAGTTCCTGTACGAACTCCACGTTGAGATCGAGGAGGAGCTGGTCATCGCCGAGGCCAGCCACCCGGAGGAGGAGATGGAGCGGCCGGTCACCGAGTGGCTGTACGACCCGACGGACGTCGAGCGCGAGGAGATCGCCCTGCGGGTGCTGCGCGACGCGGTCGAGGTGCTGGAGGACGGCTCGAGGCCGGGTGGCGACGTTGCCTGAGCCACGGATCGACACGCTCGGCAGCCTCCGCGAGCACCTGCAGTGGGCGATCGAGCTGGAGCACGCGACGCTGCCGCCGTACCTGACCGCGCTGTACTCCCTCGACCCGGAGCGCAACCCGGCGGCCGTCGAGGTGGTGAGCGGCGTCTTCGTGGAGGAGATGCTGCACCTGGCGCTGGCGGCGAACCTGCTCAACGCCGTCGGCGGCACGCCGCGCCTGGACATGCCCGAGATGCTGCCGCCTCACCCCCGCAAGCTGCCGCACAGCGACCTGGAGCTGTCGCTGGTGCCGTTCGGCGCGGAGGCGCTGGAGATGTTCCTGCGCCTGGAACAGCCGGCGGCACCGAGCGCACCGCCGGAGGACGAGGGCTACGAGACGATCGGGCAGTTCTACGCGGCGATCGAGCAGGGGTTGCGCTACCTGTGCGACACGCTCGGCGAGAAGGAGGTCTTCTGCGGCGACCCGGCGCGGCAGGTGAGCGGCGCCCGCTTCCGTCACACCGCCGGATCGCTGTTCGCCGTCGAGGATCTGGAATCCGCGCTCGGCGCGCTGAGGGAGATCGTCGAGCAGGGGGAAGGCAACGCCCGCGGCGAGGTGTGGGACGGTGACCAGGACGTCCTCCACCCCGAGCGGAAAGAGGTCGCCCACTACTACCGCTTCCAGGAGCTCAAGCTCGGCCGCCGTTACCAGCCGGGCGACACCCCGAAGACAGGACCGAGCGGCGAGAAGGTCGGCGTCGACCCGGACGGCGTGCTCCCGATGACACCCAACCCGCGGCCCGCTGAGCCGGGCAGCGCCGAACGGGCGGCGCAGGATCTGTTCGACACCACCTACAGCATCCTGCTGAACCTGCTGGAGCAGGCATTCAACGGCGACCCGAGGCGGCTGACGGACGCCACCCGCACCATGTTCACGCTCAGGGCTCAGGCGCAGGCCCTGATGGCGCTGCCCGGCGGCGCCGGTCCCACCTTCTCCTACGTGCCGCGCGAAGCACGCGGCTGATCCCTAGCGAAAGAAGGCACATCATGAACAAGCACATCCTCGAGCCCGCCGCCTGGGAGCTGGCGCAGGCCACCTCGAAACCGCCGTTCCTGTACGAGCTCGGCCCCGAGGGCGCCCGCAAGGTGCTCGACGACCTGCAGGCCGCTCCGATCGCCAAGCCGGACGTGGACGACAAGTGGATCGTCGTCCCCGCGGAGGTCGGCGACGTGCGGGTGCGGATCGTCAAGCCGGTCGGCTCGACGGGCACGCTCCCCGTCGTCCTGTACGTGCACGGCGGCGGCTGGGTCATCGGCAACGCGGGCACCCACGACCGGCTCGTGCGCGAGCTCGCCGTCGGCGCGGGCGCGGCCGTCGTCTTCGTCGAGTACGACCGCTCGCCCGAGGCCCGCTACCCGGTGGCCCTCGAGCAGGCCTACGCCACCGCACAGTGGATCGTGAAGTCCGGCGCCGGGGAGGGACTGGATCCCTCCCGGCTGGCCGTCGCGGGCGACTCGGTCGGCGGCAACATGACCGCGGCGCTGACCATCCTGGCCAAGCAGCGCGGTGACGTGCGTTTCGTGCACCAGTCCCTGTACTACCCGGTCACCGACGCCGGCCAGGACACCGACAGCTACCGCGAGTTCGCCGACGGGCCGTACCTGACGGCCAAGGCGATGGCCTGGTTCTGGGACGCCTACACCACCGACCCCGCCCAGCGCGCCGAGATCACCGCCTCGCCGCTGCGCGCCTCCCTGGCCGACCTCGAGGGCCTGCCGCCCGCGTTCGTCGTCGTCGACGAGAACGACGTGCTGCGTGACGAGGGCGAGGCCTACGCCCGCAAGCTGATCGCGGCCGGGGTGCCCACCTCCAGCGTCCGCTACAACGGCACGCTGCACGATTTCATGATGCTCAACCCGGTCCGCGCCACCGAGGCCACCAGCGCCGCCATGGCCCAGGCCATCGACGTCCTCAAGGCCGCCTTGAAAGCCGGAGGGTCTCGGTGAGAATCGGCGCCGGTGCTGTCGCGGTTCAGGTGAGTGCCCCGGCAGGATCCGGACCTGCGGCACCGGCTTCAGGAGAGCCGTTCGGGGTCGTCGAAGTGGGTGCGGGCGGACTCGATGTGGCTGAGGAAGCGCTGCGTCCAGTCGCACATGGCGTCCACCGTCGCCTGCAGGCCGCGTCCCGCCTCCGTCAGGGTGTACTCGACGCGTGGCGGGACCGTCGGATACACGCGCCGTTCGACCAGGCCGTTGCGCTCCAGCATGCGCAGGTTCTGGGTGAGCATCTTGTGGCTGATGCCCTGGACCTGCGTACGCAGCTCGCTGAAGCGCAGGGTGCGTCCGCCGAGCGCCTCGATGATCAGCAGGGCCCATTTGTTGGCGACGTCCGAGAAGATCTCGCGCGCCAGGGAGTCGGCCCTGCGCAGATCAGCCGCTGCCGGGCCGTCGAACTGCTTGCTCACCATCAGGTGCCCCAGTCACGAAAAAGTGCGTTCTTCCACGTCACCGGACACTCTCCTACAGTTCCTGGGTAACCACAAGAGAGCTGAACCGAGGAGAAAGTCATGGCCGTCACATTGCTGAACCCGGACGGGCTGATCGAGTCGCCCGCCTACCGGCAGGTCGCGGTCGCGTCCGGGTCGCGGCTCGTCTTCATCGCCGGCCAGGTGGCCTGGGACGCCGACGGGAAGACCGTGGGCGCGGGGGATCTGGCGGCGCAGGTCGAGCAGTGTTACCGCAACGTCGCCACCGCTCTGGCGGGGGCCGGGGCCACGTTCGAGGACGTGACGAAGCTGACCGTGTACGTCGCGGGCTGGAGTCCCGAGCAGATGCCGCTGTTCATGGAGGGGGTGTCGCGGGCCATGGCGGGGCTGGGGGTGACGGCGGCGCCGCCGGCCACGTTGCTGGGGGTGGCGGCCCTGCACGTACCGGAGCATCTGGTGGAGGTGGAGGCGATCGCCGTCCTCGACTGACCGAAGGCTCGTCTCCTCATCGGACGGCCACCACCGTCGCCGGAAAATGCTCTTCCAGACGCCCGCGAAGCTTGTCCCGCTTCCGGCTGTCCCTTTGTGGTGGCGTTGCCCGGCCCGCGGATCCCTTCAAGCCGGCTTGACCTGCGAGGGCGACGGGTCCAGAGGCCGGATCGGCACTTCGCTTACGCTGATTAATTGGGATACGGAGGGAGGGGTCGCATGCTTCCTGAAGTGCACGGATGGTTGCGACGCCGCACTTCGTCCGCCGGGGACTGGCCGGTCCAGGACCTGGTGGCCGCCAAGGGGGAGACCACGGTCAGCGTGGTGCTCCCGGCCCGCGACGAGCGGGAGACCGTGGGAGAGATCGTCGGAGTGATCCGGCGGGAGCTGGCTCCGCTCGTTGACGAGCTCGTGGTCATCGACTCGCGTTCGACCGACGACACCGCCCGGGTGGCCGCCCGGGCCGGAGCCAGGGTGCACGCTCAGGACGAGATCCTGCCGCAGCTCAAGCCGATGGACGGCAAGGGGGAGGCGCTGTGGAAGTCGCTGGCGGTCACGTCGGGGGACGTGCTCGTCTTCGCCGACGCTGATATCCGGAATTTTCGTGCTTCACTGATCCTCGGGGTCTTGGGGCCGCTCCTGGCGGACCCGAGCGTCGTGTACACGAAAGGGTGTTATGACCGTCCCCTGCACGGCACCCCCAACGGCGGCGGCCGCGTCACGGAGCTGGTCGCCCGCCCCCTCATCAACCTGCACTGGCCGGAACTCGCCGGTTTCGTCCAGCCCCTGGCCGGGGAGTACGCCGGCCGCCGCTCCGCGCTCGAACGCGTCCCCTTCCTCACTGGGTACGCCGTGGAGCTGGGCCTGCTCATCGACCTGCTGGAGCTGGCCGGGCTCGACGGGTTCGCGCAGGTGGACCTGGGCTCGCGCGAGCACGCGCCGCAGTGCACCGAGGCGCTGGGGCGGATGTCGTCCCAGATCATGCTCGCCGCCTGGTCGCGGCTGGAACGCCAGGGCCGCATCACCGCGGCCGCCGCGCCGTCGCTGCGGCTCACCCAGTTCAGAAGGGGCCCGGAGGGGCACGAGGTGCTCGTCCGCGACATCGGCATCGGCGAACGCCCGCCGATGATCACCGTGGCGGCCTGAGGCCGTCACCGGAGCGCCGTGCCCGCGAGGCTACTCGCCGGTAAGGTGTTACCACCGGTAACGGCGACGCGGTTCGAGAGGTGCGGCACATGGCGGGTTTCTGCCCGGAGCTCAGCGACGACGTCAGGGAGGTCCGCGACTGGGTGCACGCCTTCGCCCGCGACGTGATCCGCCCCGCCGGCGCCGAATGGGACGAACGCGAAGAAACCCCATGGCCGGTCATCCAGGAGGCCGCCAAGGTCGGCCTGTACTCCCTTGACTTCTTCGCCACCCAGTGGTTCGAGGAGAGCGGGCTGGCGCTGCCCGTGGCGTTCGAGGAGCTGTTCTGGGGCGACGCCGGCATCGGCCTGTCGATCACCGGCACCGGCCTGGCCGCCGCCGCCCTCGCCTCCAACGGCACCCCCGAGCAGGTGGGGGAGTGGCTGCCGCAGATGTTCGGCACCGAGAACGACGTCAAGCTCGGCGCGTTCTGCGCCTCCGAGCCGGACGCCGGCTCCGACGTCGGCGCCATCCGTACGCGCGCCGTCCGCGACGGCGGCGACTGGGTGCTGAACGGCGCCAAGACCTGGGCCACCAACGGCGGCATCGCGAACGTCCACATCGTCGTGGCCTCCGTGGACCCGTCACTCGGCACCCGCGGCCAGGCGTCCTTCATCATCCCGCCCGGCACGCCGGGACTGTCCATGGGACAGAAGTTCCGCAAGCACGGCATCCGCGCCTCGCACACGGCCGAGGTCGTCCTGGAGGACGTACGGGTGCCCGCCGCGTGCCTGCTCGGGGGCGAGGAGAAGCTGGAGGCGCGACTGGCGCGCGTACGGAAGGGGGAGCGGGCCGGCGAGCAGGCCGCGATGCGCACCTTCGAGACCACCCGCCCCGTGGTCGCCGCCATGGCGGTCGGCATCGCCCGCGCCGCCTTCGAGTACGCCAGGGACTACGCCCGCGAACGCACCCAGTTCGGCCGCAAGATCGGGGAGAACCAGGCCATCGCCTTCCTCCTCGCCGACATGGCCACCCGCGTCGACATGGCCCGCCTCCTCACCTGGCGCGCCGCCTGGATGGCCCGTAACGCCCGCCCCTTCGAACAGGCCGAAGGCTCGATGTCGAAACTGGTGGCAGGAGAGACGGCGGTCTGGGTGACGGAACAGGCCATCCAGATTCTGGGCGGCGCGGGCTACACCCGAGAACACCCGGTGGAACGCTTCCACCGCGACGCCAAGATCTACACCATCTTCGAAGGCACCTCGGAGATCCAGCGCCTCATCATCGGCCGCGCAGTAACCGGCCTCCCCGTCCGCTGAGACTTCGTCACGAAGACCGCACAGCCGGCCACGACCTGAGCCGGGTCCTGACCCCTGAACCAGGGACGCCGCGCCATTCAGGCCGCCTTTTCTGCGGATTCCACCGCTGTCCGACTTGCGTCATCGATCATAATTCAGTGAAGACGGCCGGCTCCGGCTTGCGAGCATTCGAAGTCTTCCCACATGTTTCCTGCCCAGGTCGCCCGGGTCAGTAGAGCCAGCGGTAGCGCCGGATCACCTCGTCAGGGTCGAGATCCGCGGCCCGCGCCGCGTCCGACAGGCGCACCACCCGGAAGGCGTCCGTCAGCTCCTCGCCCAGCGCCGCGCGGATGCGCCCGTTGCCCAGCAGGGCGCCCAGCTGCTGCTCCACCGTGGAGGGCAGGCGGCGGATGCCGTGCTCGGCGCGGCGGGCCTCGCTCCACCCGCCCGGGTTGTCCTGCACGGGGGCGGGCGGCGTCAGCGCGTCCTCGATGCCGCCGAGGCCGGCGGCGATCACCGCGGCCAGCGCCAGGTAGGGGTTGGCGGCGGCGTCGGACGGCTTGAGCTCGACGTTCGCGTGACCGGGGCCCAGCAGCGGGGTCGTGGGGACCAGGCGGAGCGCCGCCTCGCGGTTCTCGACGCCCCAGAACGCGTACGCGCCGCACCAATAGCCGGGACGCAGCCGCTGCAGCGACGACAGGCTGGGCGCGGTGACCGCCACCACGGCGTGCAGGTCGCGCAGCAGGCCCGCGAGGTACGCCGCCCCCTCGGCGGTCGTCCCGGCCGGGCCGTCGCCGCCCGACAGCAGGTTGACCCCGGCCCGCGAGACCGAGGTGTGCAGGTGCCAGCCGTTGCCGACCTGCCCTGGCGTGACCAGGGGAGCGAAGCTCGCCCGCAGCCCGTGCGCCCTGGCCGCCGCGTGGATGGTCTGGCGGGCCAGCAGCTGGCGGTCGGCCGCCGTCACCGGGTCGGCGGGCGCCAGGGACAGCTCGAACTGACCAGGCCCGTATTCGCCGTGGAACTGGCCGATGGGCACGCCGTTGTGGTGCAGGTCGCGCAGCAGCTGCTCGGCGAAGCCGTCGACGGCCAGCAGCTTGGCCGGGCCGTAGGAGGGGCCGTCGTAGACCGGGCGGCCCTCGGCGTCGTCGGCCCTGCTGAGGTGGAACTCGATCTCGTAGCCGGCCAGGAACTCAAGGCCCAGCGCCGCCGCCCGCTCGACCTGCCGCTCCAGCACGCCACGCTGGTCGTACGGCCACGGCGACCCGTCGGCCGCCACCTGCCGGCCCGGCACCCAGGCGAACCCCGGCTGCCCCGCCAGCCGGACCATCCGGCCGGCCACCGGCACCAGCCGGATGTCGCCGGAAGGAGTGCCCAAGGGCGCGTGGCCGAAGCAGATGCCGTCGTGGGAGTCGAACACCGCGAACAGCGGCGTCACCCCCACCCCGCGCTCGGCCACGGCGTCGAACGCGGCGGCGGGGACCGTGCGGGAGCGCGGGATGCCGTTGTTGTCGGCCCACACGATCGTGACCCCGGCGACGCCGAGCGGGCCGAGGCCGCCCGCTTCGTCCTGTGCCGCACCGGCGATGGCTTGGTCGAGCATCGGACGCCCCCTCGTGACCCTGAGTGATTGCCCGCTCACTCTACTGTCTGCGGGGGTCACCTGGTCGCCCCCCCGGGGGCCCCTGGTGCGACACTGGCCGTATGTCGGAGAGCGAGCATCGTCCGCTGCTGCCGCACATGCGGCTCGACGAGCTGCTGGCGGAGCTGCAGACCAGGCTGAACGCCGTGCTGGCCACCCGCGACCGGGT
Organism: Nonomuraea sp. NPDC049419; assembly: GCF_040676995.1. NCBI lineage: Bacteria > Bacillati > Actinomycetota > Actinomycetes > Streptosporangiales > Streptosporangiaceae > Nonomuraea > Nonomuraea sp. NPDC049419. The sequence continues at coordinate 30,587 of NZ_JBFAQB010000019.1, forward strand.
GCACGCGCTGCTCGACGCCGTGGTGTCCGTGGGCAGCGACCTCGACCTCGAGACCGTGCTGCGCCGCATCGTCGAGACCGCCACGAAGCTGGTCGACGCCGGTTACGGCGCGCTCGGCGTGGTGGGCGAGGGCCACACGCTCATCCAGTTCATCCCGGTCGGGCTGAGCGAGGAGGAGATCGCCCGCATCGAGCACTGGCCGCACGGCCTCGGCCTGCTCGGCCTGCTCATCAAGGACGCCAGGCCGCTGCGGCTGGCCCGCATCTCCGACCACCCCGAGTCCTACGGCTTCCCGCCCGGCCATCCGCCCATGGGCAGCTTCCTCGGCGTCCCGGTGCGGGTGCGCGACGAGGTGTTCGGCAACCTCTACCTGACCGAGAAGCGCGGTGGCGGCGAGTTCGACGAGGACGACGAGGCCGTGGTGATCGCGCTGGCCAGCGCCGCCGGCGTGGCCGTCGAGAACGCCCGCCTGTACGAGGAGTCGCGCCGCCGCGAGACCTGGCTGCAGGCGTCCGCCGAGGTGACCACGAGCCTGCTGTCCGGCGCCGACACCCGGGTGGTGCTGACCACCATGGCCGCCCGCGCCCTCGAGATGTGCGACGCCGACGTGGTGCTGGTCGTGCTGCCCGATTCGGCGGGCACCACGCTGACCGTCGAGGTGGCCGAGGGCGACAGGGCCGAGGAACTGCTGGGCAACACGTACGCGATGTCCGGCACGGCGGCCGGCGAGGTGTTCACCCGGGGCGAGCCGCGCGCCGAGCGCGACCTGCGCGAGGCACCCGACACGGCCGCCGCCGCCCGGCGCGTCGGCCACGGGCCGGGGCTGTTCATCCCGCTCGGCACCGCTCCCCGCGTGCGCGGCGTGCTGACGCTGGCCAAGCGGAGCGGGCGGCTGCCGTTCAGCGACGCCGACCAGCGCATGCTGGAGTCGTTCGCCGGGCAGGCCGCCATCGCGCTGGAGCTCGCCGAGGTGCGCCGCGACGCCGAGCGCCTCGGGCTGCTCGAAGACCGCGACCGCATCGCGAAGGACCTGCACGACGTGGTCATCCAGCGGTTGTTCGCGACCGCGATGACGCTGATGAGCACCGTACGCCTGGTCGACAGGCCCGAGGCGGCCAAGCGGCTGCAGCACGCCATCGACGAGCTGGACGAGACCATCAGGCAGATCCGCTCGTCCATCTTCGCCCTCCAGGGGCCGCGCGAGGACGTCGCGCCGGGCCTGCGTGCCCGCATCGTCGGCCTGGTCGAGGGCGCGGGCGCCCACCTGGGCTTCACGCCCGGCCTGCGCATGGAGGGCCGGCTCGACACGCTCGTGCCGAGGCCCGTCGCCGAGCACCTGCTCGCCGTGCTGCGCGAGGCCCTGTCCAACGTCGTACGCCACTCCCACGCCAAGCGGGCGGAGGTGCGGGCCGAGGTCGCGGACGGGCGGCTCACCCTCGTCGTCGCCGACGACGGCGTCGGCCTGGGCGACAGCGGGCGCCGCAGCGGCCTGCGCAACATCGAGGAACGCGCGGCGCGGCTGGGCGGGGCGGCCGAGCTGGAGACGCCGGCCGCGGGCGGCACCCGGCTGATCTGGCGCGTCCCCCTCGACGACTGATCAGGCAGGGCCGCACACCGCCTGCGCCGGCACCAGCACGAACCCGGTGACGATCTCCGGCTGGATGCGGATCACCTGGTCGATCTCGCCCGCCACCCACGGGCGTACCAGGCCCTTGAGCATGGCCGCCTCCCCTGGGTCGGTCACCGTCGTCGCCACCCCCGTCACGATGACGCTCCAGCCGAGCCGCTCGTAACTGTCCAGCTCGTCGGCCTCGTACGCCACCACCGCCTCCGTCACCTGGTCGCCGATGACCATGCCGGGACTCGACCTGATGACGATGCCACCGTCCAGCACCGCGTGGTTCACCGGCCTGACCGCCGGCAGGGCGTGGCGGGTGAAGACGATGCGGCCGTACGGCACCCCCGCCAGCAGCCGCATCGCCTCCGACGCGGGCAGCTCGCGCAGGCGCCGCCCGTCTTCCTGGTACGTCATCCCGCCAGCCTGCCTTTTCCGCCGCGCACACAGGTAGGGACGAAAGTCCCTTTCCGCTGCGGGAGGAGGTCATCTCACCGCGCCGTAAGCTCGGATGACCGGCCGCTCGGCAGGAAATGCGGGGCAATCGGGTGCCCGCGTCGCGGACGCGAGCAGCGGCGTCCGCTCCGCTCTTGAGGTCAGTGGCCGGGGCGGTGGAGGAGGAGCATGGCGGCGTCGTCCAGGAGGGGGCCGCCCGTGTGCGCCACCAGGTCGGCGCGCAGCGCGTCCAGCGCCACCTGAGGGTCCTCGCGCCGCAGCAGCCCCGCACGCTCCTCCAGCGGGTAGAACTCGCCCGCCGCGTTCCTGGCCTCGATGACGCCGTCGGTGAAGAACAGGATGCGGTCGCCCCGGTGGAACGGCACCCGGTGCGCCTTGGTCTGCGAGGCGTCGAAGGCGCCGAGCCCGAGCGGCAGCCCCTGCTCGGGCGGCTCGGCGGTGGCGATGCCGCCGTCGGCGTGGATGAGCAGCGGCGGCGGATGCCCGAAGTTCACCAGCGACACCTCGGTGTCGTGGATCTCCGCGATGATCGCCGTGACGAACTGCTCGCTGTCGAGATGCCGGGCCAGGCTCGCCTCCAGGCGCTCGCCGATGTCGGCGAGGTCGGTCTCGTCGTAGGCCGCCTCGCGGAAGGCGCCGAGCACCCACGCCGCCGTCTCGACCGCCGCCAGGCCCTTGCCCTGGACGTCGCCGATCAGCAGCCGGACGCCTTGCGGGGTGGTGACCACCTCGTACAGGTCGCCGCCGATGCGCGCCTCGGCCGCCGCCGACGTGTACGACAGCCCCACCCGCAGATCCCCGGCCCGCCGCGGCACCGGCCGCAGCAGCACCCGCTGCGCCGCCTCCGCCACCTGCCGGACGCTGGCCAGCTCGCGCTCGCGCTGCAACCGCAGGCCGGCGGCCAGCATGCTCGCACCCGTCACGCCGGCGATGCCGATGAGGGTGAGGTTGTTCTCCCAGGTGAACAGCATGTCGTTGTAGATCGCCATGGGTACGCAGATGCCCAGCGCGACCGCGCCCACGAAGGCGGTGCGGCGCACGCCGCCGGACACCGAGGCGAACGCCGGCCCGAGTGTGAGCAGCGGCAGGAAGACCAGGGCACGGCCGGCCAGCATGTCCATCACCGCGACGCCCGCCATGACGACGAAGGGCAGCCAGCGCAGGACCCGCAGAGAGCTCATCCCACCCCCGACATCGACCATCGATCGCTGCTGACGTACCAGCATCGCGCAGGGCGCGGGCGGTTCTCAAGCGGGGCTCACCGGAGAACCACCACAGACGGCCATTTATCCCAGCAATTCATTCTGTTACGTGTTCATCACAGCACCCTGCGTGGGATTCGCGGCCGAATATCGGGGCGCGCCATTTCGGGAAAGGAGGCTAGATTCTTGAGGGGAGAAAGGAGTCGCAAGGTGGCCATGGCCGACGCCGGCATTCGGCGATTACTGGTGGATTCAGGTGAGCCGCGGTCGTGGGTGTCCCCGCGGACCGATCTGATCACGGCCCTGTTCGGCGTCTGGTTCGGCGTCGGGCTGATGATCGACGCGTGGGCCCACACCAACCTGTCCGAGCTGGAGACGTTCTTCACGCCGTGGCACGCGGTGTTCTACACCGGATTCGCGGTGGTGGCGGGCTGGATCATCTGGCAGGTGTGGCGCAACGTGCGCGCCGGGCGTCAGGGGCTGGCCGCCGTGCCGGCCGGATATCTCGCCGGACTGCTCGCGATACCCGCGTTCGCCGCGTTCGGATTCGCCGACATGATGTGGCACACCATTCTCGGCATCGAGACGAACATCGATATTCTCTTCAGCCCATCACATCTCGGGCTGATCGTGACGATGTTACTCATCATCACCACGCCGCTGCGTTCCGCCTGGAACGCCCCCGACATCGGCGAGAGCCCCACGCTCGGCCGCCTGCTGCCCGCGCTGATCGGGCTCGCGTTCGCCGCCACGCTGGTCTCGCTCTTCCTGTCGTACGCCGACGCCATGCAATACCGCCCCACGTCCATCGTGGAGGCGTTCTCCGCCGTCGAGAACTCCGGCGCCGGCGGCCTGGCCGCCGCCATCGTCGTCAGCAACGTCATCCTGCTGGCCCCCGTGCTGCTGCTCGCCCGGCGCTGGCGGCTGCCGTTCGGCGCCATCACGATCATGTACGCCATCGTCGTCCTCATGCCCGGCGCCCAGACCGAGTTCGAGAACGTGCCCGTCCTGCTCTCCATCGTGGCCGGCGGCCTCGTCGGCGACGTGCTGATGAGCCGGCTGCGCCCGTCGGCCGAGCGGCGCGGCGCCTACTGGGCCTTCGCCGGGCTGTCGGCGTGCGCCACCTGGTCGCTCTACATCGCCTTCGCCTCGGTCGCCGCCGGCCGCCTGCCGTTCGTGGCCGAGCTGTGGACCGGCGCGCCGATCGTCGCCGGGCTCGTCGGGCTGGCGCTCGGCGCGATGTTCCTGCCCGACGCCCGCCCAGCGCGGGCATGATCCGAGCGCTGTGCCTGGCCGCCCTCCTGGTGCTGGCGATGGCCGCGCCCGCCGCCGCACACAACGTCACGGCGGGCGCGGACCTGCGGTTCGCGCAGACCATCGCGGGGGCCGAGGTCACGGTGATGATCAAGGGGACGTCCCGGGTGCCGGGGCCGCTGCGGATCGGGGTCATCGCGTACGAGCCGGTCGCCGGGCCGTCCATCGCCCTTGAGGTCCGCTCGGTCGAGGACGGCCGTACGGTCACCGGCACCGCCCGCGCCGCCGCCGACCCGGCGTACACCGCGCTGCGGGTCGAGCGCACCGGGCCGCACGAGCTGAAGCTGAGCGCGGGGGACGAGGTCGCCGTGCTGCCGTTCCGCGTGCTCGTCGACCGCGGCTCGCCGGGCGACTTCCTCATCTACGGCGGGCTGTTCGTGGCCGCGCTGCTGCTGGTGGGCGGCCTGCTCACCGGGGCGCTGACCCGGCCCGGCCCGGCGATGGGGCTGGCCGCCGTCTCCGCCGCCGGGGTGACGGTGGCGGCCATGGTGATCGTGTTCGAGCCGCAGCTGCCGCCCGCCCCGCCGGACGGGGCGGCGCCCGCCGTCACGCCCGCCGTCACGCCCGCCGGCGGGCGGCCGTACGCGCAGGCCAGGGTCGCCACGGAGCCGGCGCGGCCCGGGGCGGGAGAGGAGTTCACGCTCCGCATCGACCTCGTGGACGGCTCCACCGGGCGTCCCGTGGACGACCTCGTCGTCCATCACGAGGCGCTCGCCCACGTGATCGTCACCTCCGAGGACGGGCGCTTCTTCCGTCACGTCCACCCCTTGCGCACCGCTCCCGGCCGCCTGGAGGTCCGCCTGCGGGCCGGCCGTCCCGGCCGTTACTTCGCCCACGCCGAGCTGGAACGCGAGGACTCCGGCGGCCAGCTCGCCACCACGTCCTTCGAGATCGGCACAGGAGAGATCGGCACAGGGGGAGAGGTGGCCACCACGAGCCCGGACACGGAGGCGGCCCCGGTGCTGCGCCCGGCGGTCCCCGTCGCGGGACGCCCGACCACGATCGAGCTGGCCGCCCCCGCCGGCGTACGGCCGTGGCTCGGCATGGCGGGACACCTGATCGTCCGCAACCAGGACGGCTCCTTCCTCGGCCACATCCACGAGATGGGCGCCCCAGGCCCCCGTCTGCGCTTCACCTTCAGCTTCCCGGAGGCCGGCCGCTACCTCGCCTGGGCCCAGTACGCCGTCTCCGACCGCATCGTCACCGCCCCCTTCACCGTCGACGTGACGGACGTTGATGCGAAGGAGGGCGGCCGATGAGGCGCATGCTCATCGCCGCCGCGCTGGTGGCCGTCGCGGCGGCGCTCTTCGTCGTGGGCAGGAGCGCGTCGGCCCAGCCGGTCCGCGTGACCACGACCGGCGCCCATTACGCCGCCACCGTCGTCATCGGCGACCCGTCCCCGGGCCGCGGCACGGTGGAGGTCGTGGTGGAGCGCGGAGACGCCGACGCGGTGCACGTTTCGGCGGTCATGACCGACATGGGACACGCCACGCCCGAGCTGACCGCCACCGAGAGGAGCCCCGGCCACTTCACCGCCGAGGGCGACTTGTTCACGATGACCGGCGGCTGGGAGCTGACCGTCCGCCTGGACGGTCCATCCGGCACGGAAGACCTCACGGTCAGAACCCTGATCACCGACTGACCCTGGTTCGCCCCTGGGCTTTGTCTGGATGGGGGTTGACAGATGGGCGCCCGGTCTAAAGTATTATTCCTACTTCTATAGTAGGAATGGTAGGGAGAGGGAGATCGTGCGAGCGCTCATCCTGCTCGGGCTGGTCGGCCTCGCGGCCCAGCTCGTCGATGGCAGCCTCGGCATGGCGTACGGCGTCACGTCGACCACGCTGCTGCTGGCCATCGGCACCAACGCGGCGGCCGCGTCCGCCACCGTCCACCTTGCCGAGATCGGCACCACACTGGCCTCGGGCATCTCCCACTGGCGCTTCGGGAACGTCGACTGGAAGGTCGTCGCCAAGATCGGCATCCCCGGCGCCGTCGGCGCGTTCGCCGGCGCGACGTTCCTGTCGAGCCTGTCCACCGAGATCGCCGCCCCGGTGATGTCCATCATCCTGCTGTCGCTCGGCGTCTACATCCTCATCCGCTTCACCGCGTTCGGCCTGCCGCGCGGGAACCTGGGCAAGCCGCTGCGCAGGCGGTTCCTGGCGCCGCTCGGGCTGGTGGCCGGGTTCGTCGACGCCACCGGCGGCGGTGGCTGGGGCCCCGTGGGCACGCCCGCCATCCTGGCCAGCGGCCGCCTGGCCCCCCGCAAGGTGATCGGCTCCATCGACGCCAGCGAGTTCCTCGTCGCCATCGCCGCCAGCGTCGGCTTCTTCGTCGGCATCGGCTCCGAGAACATCGACTTCGCCTGGGTGGCCGTCCTGCTGCTCGGCGGTGTCATCGCCGCGCCCATCGCGGCCTGGCTGGTCCGCCACATCCCGCCGCGCATCCTCGGCTCGGCCGTCGGCGGCGTCATCATCCTGACGAACGTCCGCACGCTGCTGCGCAGCGACTGGATCGACGCCTCCAGCGGGGTCCAGACGGTCGCCTACATCGTCATCGCGCTGCTGTGGGCGGGCGCGATCGCGTACTCGGTGCGCGAATACCGCCGCGACAAGGCCAACGAGTCCGTCGAGGCGGTGGAGAGCGGGCTGCGGGAGCGCGGCGCGGAAGAGGAGGAGACGGCCTCGGCCTGAGGGCCGCCCAGACCCCAGATGAGAATCTCCGCCCGAACGCAGTACGCCCTCGGCGCCATGCTCGCCCTGGCCACGGCCGACCGTCCGGTGCACGCCGAACGCATCGCCGCCACCCAGGAGATCCCGCGCCGGTTCTGCGACAACATCCTGCTCCAGCTCCGCCGGGCCGGGCTGCTCCGCAGCCGGCGCGGCCCGGACGGGGGCTACTGGCTGGCCCGGCCGCCGGGGGAGATCGCCCTCGCCGACGTCATCCGCGTCACCGAGGGCGCCGAGCCGGATGCCAGGCCCTTCCCCCGCGCCGCGGCCCCGCTGGCCGCCATCTGGGACCGCCTGCGCAGCCACGAGAACGCGCTGCTCAGCGAGATCACCCTGGCCGACGTGGCCGCCGCGGGCGAGGACCACGACACGCCCGCCGAACCTGTCTGAGCCCCGTGGCAGGGTGGGGGTGTGCGTTTCGGAGTGCGGGAGTTCGAGCTGGCCCTGATGCATCGCATGCGCGACCTCAACCCGGGACGGGTCGAGGAGGCGCTGCGGGACATGGGCGCCTCGCGGGCCGAGGTACGCGCGGCGCACGCGCACTGGACCCGGCTGGCCCACGCGCCCAGGGCGCCCAAGGGGGCCGCGGCGCTGCGGATGGCGCTGGGGCCTGCGCCCCACCGGGGGAGCAGGCCCGCCGGCAGCCTCACCTGCGACGTCCTGCGCTGGCCGCTCCCGTCGTGGCCGGGGCTGATGTACGAGGCGCTGCTCGGGCCCGGCGGCGAGCTGTGGAACCAGTGGTTCGTCCGCCCCTCGGGCCCCGCCCCGTCCCGCCTGGAGCCCTGGACGTGCGTGGTGGCCGACCTCGCCGCTCTTCCCGGGGCCGTACAGCTGGAGGGCCCGGCGCCGCACCACTGGACGGTCGACTTCCCGTCCGGCGGGCGGACACACCGGGCCCGTTTCGTCTACGGCCTCCTGCAGCGCCTCGACGAAGGCGTCACTTCCGGCCCTTGACCGACAGCAAAGCCCCATACGCCGGCTTCGGCGCGTAGTTCTCGTCCAGCAGGGTCGCGGCCCCCTCGCCGTCGAACCAGCCCGGCACCCACGAGTGCAGGTCGGTGAAGCCCCAGACGGTCAGTTCGCGGCAGGCGCGGACGCTGAGGCAGTCGGTGAGCGCGCGCCGGTAGTAGTCGGCCTGGGTGGCGAGCTTCTCCGGGGTGACCGGCAGCACCATGCGGACGTCCAGCTCGGTGACCGCGACCTCCAGCCCGAGGTCGGCGAAGCGTTGCATGACGTTCGCCCAGTCGCCGGGGTAGTCGTACTGGATGCCGAGGTGGCCCTGGAAGCCGATGCCGTGGATCGGCACCCGCTTGGCCTTGAGGTCCTTGACGATGTTCAGGGTGGTCTCGATCTTGGGGGCGTTCCACTCGAGGTTGTAGTCGTTGATGAACAGCTTGGCGTGCGGGTCGGCCTTGTGGGCCCAGCGGAAGGCGTCGGCGATGTAGCCGGGGCCGAGGTGGGTCAGCCAGATGCTCTGCCGCATCGAGCCGTCCTCCTCCACGACCTCGTTGACCACGTCCCAGGCGCGGATCTTGCCCTTGTAGCGGCGTACCTGGGTGGTGATGTGGTCGCGCAGGATCTCGCGCAGCTCGGTCGCGTCGATGGAGCCGTCCTCGACGCCGCTGGTCAGCCAGGCGGGCAGCTGGTTGTGCCAGAGCAGCGTGTGGCCGCGGATCTGCTGGTGGTTGCGGCGCGCGTTCTCGACGAGCGCGTCGGCGTCGTCCCAGGTGTAGACGCCCCGCTCGGGCTCGACGGACTCCCACTTCATCGCGTTCTCGGCGGTGACGTGGTTGAACTCGCGGTTCAGGGTCGTGCGGTACATGGGCTCGTCGCGCAGCGAGGCGATGTCGACCGCTGAGCCGATCTTGATGTGCAGTTGCTGGGCGAGCTGGCGCAGGTCCTTGGCAGGACGCGGATGGTGCCCGGGGCCGGGGTGCGCGCTCGCGGGACTCACGGGTACGGCGAGCACGAGCGCCAAGGCGAGGATCAAGGGTTTCACCGAACGAACCTCCGAATGCCGGAGCAGGGGTGCCAGGGCGATTTCCGAAAGTTTCGGAACTGTGTCGATAATTTCACCGACTGCCGGAACGTTAAGCGCTGCGGAAGACCCCGTCAACACCCGGTTTCAGGCCCGTACCTGCTCCCGCCCCCGCCACGGCGCCTGGTACGCCCACTGCCAGGCCAGCTCCAGCGGCCCCCGGTCGAACCTGCGCAGCCACCACGACGCCAGCACCATGAAGGACAGGCAGATCACTGCCCACGCACCCGGCACCCACCAGGGCCGCAGCCCGTCCAACCGTCCGGCGAGCCCCAGGCCCCACTCGTAGCAGAGCACGCTCGCGGCCAGGTTCTGGAACACGTAACAGGACAGCGCCGTGCGCCCCACCCCGGTCAGGCCCCGCCGTACGACGCCCGGCGCCCCCTTCATGCCCAGCACGACGTGCGTGACCAGCGCCAGCAGGCCCAGGGCGACCAGCGGCGCGGCGACGTACCGATCCACCATGAACCAGCTCGGGCCCGCGAAGGACGTGACCAGGTTCAGCGGCACGCCGAGGCCGAGCCCCACGGCCATCAGCCGCACCCGCAGCGCAGCCCCGCGCTCCTCGAACGCGCCCGCGCGCATCAGCCGGGCCCCGAGCAGGAACAGCACGATCCCCAGCGGCACGATGATCACCAGCTCGGCGCGGAAGACCGCGACGTTGTCCAGCCGCATCCGCACCTGGCCGAGCCAGTCGCGCGGCGGCACCCCGCCCGACACCGGCGGCGCCATGGCCAGCGCCGCGGTGACCAGCGCGACGATGGCCAGGTGCACGGCGCCCGCCGCGACCATCCACGCGGTCACCGCCCGCTCGCTCCGCCCGATCAGGTACGCCACCACCATCGAGGTCAGCGCGTACCCCATGAGCACGTCGAACTCGAAGACCAGCACATAGTGCAGGACGCCCTCGCAGAACAGCAGCGCCGCCCGCCACAGGTAGCGCCCGGGCCAGGGCGTCCCTCTGCGGGCGGCGCTGCGGTACTGCAGCTCCAGACCCACCCCGAACAGCAGCGTGAGCAGCCCGAGGAACTTGCCGTTCGCCAGGAAGCGCAGGAAGGTCTCCACCGCGCCGGTCCCGGGCCGCAGGAACCCCAGCGGACCCTCCGGCGCGGTGAAGAGCCAGATGTTCGTGCCGAGCGTGCCCATGATGGCCACCCCGCGCAGCACGTCGAGTGCGTCGATGCGTCGCGTCACACACTCCACTGTGCTGGCCGCGCGCGGCCAGGCCGTCGTCCCGAGGGGCGAAATACCGGGTACATCGATCGATGTACCCGGTCGTCCGCTCAGGAGGAGACGCCGGCCTCCTTGGCGGCCTGGTCGATGGCGGCCAGCTCGTCGGCGGTGAAGTCGAGCCGGTCCACCGCCGCCACGTTCGCCTCGAGCTGCTCGGGGCTGGAGGCGCCGACGAGCACCGAGGTGATCCGCGGGTCGCGCAGCGCCCAGGCCAGCGCGAGCTGCGCCACCGTCTGCCCGCGCGAGTCGGCCAGCTTGGACAGCGCCCGTACGAACGTCAGCACCTCGGGCGTCACCCGGTCCGCCGTCAGGAACCGGCCCTCGGCCGCCCGCGAGTCGGCCGGGATGCCGTCGAGGTAGCGGTCGGTGAGCAGGCCCTGGGCCAGCGGCGAGTACACCACGCAGCCCACGCCCTCCTCCTCCAGCACGCCGAGCAGCGCGTCCTCGATGCCTCTGTTGAGCAGCGAGTACGACGGCTGGTGCACCAGCAGCGGGGTGCCGAGCCCGCGCAGCAGCCCGGCCGCCTCGGCGGTGCGCTCCGGCGAGAAGTTGGACACGCCGACATAGAGCACGCGGCCGGTGCGGACCATGTGGTCCAGCGTGGCCACCTGCTCCTCCAGCGGCGTCTCCTCGTCGTCGCGGTGCAGGTAGAAGATGTCCACGTAGTCGAGGCCGAGCCGGGCCAGCGAGCGGTCCAGCGTGGCCAGCAGGTGCTTGCGAGAGTTGCCCTTCCCGTACGGGCCGTCCCACATGGGGTTGCTGCCCTTGGTGGTGACCACGACCTCGTCGCGCAGCGACCGGGGGAAGATCCGGCCGAACGCGGACTCGGCGGCGCCGATGGGCGGGCCGTAGCGGTCGGCGATGTCGAAGTGGGTGATGCCGAGGTCGAGCGCCTTGTGCAGGATGGCGCGCTGGCTGTCGAGTGGCTTGCCCTCGCCGAAGTTGTGCCACAGGCCCAGCGAGACGGCGGGGAGGAGCAGGCCGCTGCGGCCGCACCTTCTGTACGGCTGGCGTTCGTAGTCCAAGGGTGACCTTCCGCAATAAAGGGGGTGAAACGTTTTACGCGTCCAAGTTAAGCACCTCCGCTCCCGCCGCCGCGCGGTGGATCGTGATGCTTCCGTTACCGGCGGCGGGGTATCGCCGGGCGCGATCCGCTCTCGTACGCCACAGAGGCGAGAACGGAGGCGCCATGACCATCGACCACATCCCGGAACCGGCCAGGCACGGCCAGGGTGAGCCGTTCGGGCCGGCCTGGCAGGGCATCACGCTGCCCCGCGAGCTGCTGGACCGGCACGGAGCCAAGGTCCTCGACCCCTGGGCCGTCGGCCTCGACCCGGGCGAGGCCCGCCCCGACTCCACGGTCTACCGCGCGGACGTGCTGCTCGTCCCCGGGCAGCTCCTCGCCGTCCGCGAGGCGACCGACCGGATCGACGAGGCCCTGTCCACCGTGGGGCTGAAGCTGTCGCGGGAGAGCGTCGACCGCGCCCGCGACAGGGACTTCGGCGACCGGACCGTCTGGCTGCCCGCCGTCCTGGAGATCGCCGACGGCGCCCACGACGTCAAGGCCGACGCCTGGCCCGCGCTACGCGCCGTGCGCAGGGCCCTGAGCGACCCGTCGTACGCCGAGCCGGCCGCCGCCGCCCTCCGTTCGCAGATGGACCAGATCTCCCTCGACCACCTGTTCGTCGGCTCGGCCACCAGCGGGATCGGCTCGCTCGACCTCGGTGGCGAGCCCGCCACCAGCGGCCACGCCGTCACCGAGCAGCCCGGCACGGGAGGCGCCCCCGGATACGGGCGCATCCCGCTGACCGTGGTCGCCGGGCCGCCCCGCCGCCGCACCCTCGAAGAGCTGGGCGGCCCCAGGATCACCGTCGTCATCCTCGACACCGGCGTCGCCACGCACCCCTGGTTCAGGCCCGTCACCGACCCCGACGCGTTCCTCACCGTCGATCCCGACGGGCAGCAGCAGATCGAGGACACCCACCCCGCCTACGCCGGCCGCGACATCGCCAGGCTGGAGGGCTACGAGGACCTCGGCCAGGTGCCCAACCCGCTCATCGGCACCCTCAACTCGCACACCGGGCACGGCCTCATGCTCGCCGGGATCATCGCGCAGACCGCGCCCGACGCCCGCGTCCTCAGCTACAAGGTCATGCACAGCGACGGCGTCGTCCCCGGCGAGGCCCTGCACGCCGCGCTCGACCGCCTCCTCGACCTCATGGACGGCGGGCAGCCCGTGGACGTGCTCTGCTGCTCCTTCGGCGGCTTCTCCGAGTCCGGCGACGCCGCCATGCAATCGCTGTTCACCAAGGTCAACCAGCTGCGGGCGCGCGGCGTCACCGTCGTCAACGCGGCCGGCAACTACGCCACCACCCGGCCCTTCTACCTCGCCGCGCTCTCCGAGACCGACGTGCCAGGGCCGCCGCTCGCGCCCATGCTCGGCGTGGCCGCCAAGAACCCCGACGGCACCGTCGCCATCTTCAGCAACGACCACCCCGCCGTACGCTGGCGGGCGCCCGGCGCGATGGTCGTCAGCACCTTCCCGCCCGCCCACAGGGGCGCCCACAACGCGCCGCTCAGCGTCGGCGAGCGGGCCGCGCTCGACTGCGACGCCGTGGGGCCGTTCTGCGGCTGGAGCGGCACGTCGTTCGCCGCGCCCATCGTGGCCGGCGTCATCGCCGCCGAGCTGACCAAGACCATCGGGCAGGTCGGCGTCGACCCCGTCGAGCGGGCGCGCACGGTCATCGAGACGATGATCAACGACAAGACGGCGCGGCCGGAGATCACCCCGATCTGATGGCCGGAGACCGCGCACTCGACCGCCCGCCGGGCACCCGCTCCCAGCGGCGCGAACGGCTGGCCACGCTGCTGCTCGAAGCCCGTACGGGCAACAGGGGCGCGCTCGACGCCATCGTCGCCGAGCTGACCCCCGTGCTCTGGCACACCGCCAGGAACCAGGGCCTCAGCCCGCAGGCCGCCGAGGACGTCATCCAGACGACCTGGCTCACCCTGCTGCGCCACCTCGACGCCATCTCCGTGCCAGGCGCGCTCATCGAATGGCTGGTCACCACCACCCGGCGCGAGGCGTGGCGGGTCAGCGCCGCCGCGCGCAAGGACGACCTGCCCGGCGACGACGCCTTCGAGGACCTGCCCGACAGCGTGCTCACCCCCGACGAGCTGCTCGTGGACGACGAACGGCGGCGCGCGCTCTGGCACGCCGTCGAGAGCCTGCCCAAGAGGTGCGCCGAGCTGCTCAGGATCATCGCCTTCGTGCCCCGCCCCCACTACGACGCGGTGGCCGCCGCGCTCGACATGCCGATGGGCAGCATCGGGCCCACGCGCGGCCGGTGCTTCGCGAAGCTGCGCCTCCTGCTCGCGAAGGATCCGGATTGGAGTCCTTGATGAACACCGCAGAGGGGAGCGGCGCTCCCCACCTGACCCCCGAGGACGAGCTGCTCGCCGAGCAGATCGCCGACGTCTACCGCATCGTCGATCCCGTGCCCGCCACCCTGGTCGAACGCCTGCAGTTCGCGCTCGCCCTGGAGTCGCCCGACTTCGCCGTGCTGCGGCCGCACGAGGAGTCCGCACTGCCCGCCGGCGTGCGGGGCGGCGAGGACAGCCGGACGATCACGTTCGACAGCGAGATCCTCACCATCATGATCAGCGTGAGCGCGCGCGACGAGCACGCCGTCCGCGTGGACGGGTGGCTCGCGCCGCCCGGCGAGCACCTGGTGGAGCTGCGCACCGGCTGCGGCGCCCACGTGGTCAGGGCCGATGACCAGGGCAGGTTCGTGCTCGACGTGGTGCCCCGCGGTCTGTCGCAACTCGTGGTACGCCAGGGGCTTGATGACCCGGCGCGGGCGACGATACTGGCGGTGACGCCCTCACTCATCCTCTGACCCCACCCTCTGACCCAACCCCCTCTGACCCCACCGCGAGGCGGCCTTGCGCGACAGCGGTTTCGCGGCGATCCGCGAGCAGGTCGAGCACCTGCACAAGCTCAGCGTCGAGGCGACCGACAACGGCCGCCCCGCCCAGGCCGCCCGCCGCCTGCGCCGCGCGCTCGCCCTGCTCGGGCACTCGGACGCCGACCCCGCTGACCCCGCCGACCCCGCCGACCCCGCTGAGCCCGCAGACCCCGCAGAGCCCGCCGAGCCCGCCGAGCCCGACGGGCTGCCGGCCAGGCTGCTCACCAGCCTCGCGCACGCCGAGGCCGAGCAGGGGCACACCGGGCTCGGCATGGAGCTGCTCGACGCCGCGCAGCGCCGGGCGCCGCCGCACGAGCTGGCCATCGTGCACGCCCAGCGCGGCCTGCTGCACCTGCGCCTCGGCGCCGGCGCCGAGGCGCTCGCCGAGCTGGACGTCGCCGCGCCCCTGCTCGCCGCGGCGGGCGAGCGGGTCGAGCTGTCCAGGGTGCTGCTCAACCGGTCCGTCATCCACCTCATGGCCGGCCGGGTACGTCAGGCCAGGGACGACGCCCGCAGGAGCGCCCAGCTCGCGCACGCGGCCGGGCACCGGGTGCTCGCCGCCAAGGCCCTGCACAACGACGGTTACTGCGACCTGCTGCTCGGCGACGTACCTGCCGCGCTGCGCGTCTTCGCCCGCGTCGAGAGCCTCTACCAGGACGTCAACCCCGGCTTCCTGCCCGTGCTCGCCGTCGACAGGGCCCGCGCGCTGCTCGCCGTGGGCCTGACCGACGAGGCCGGACGCACCCTCGACGGCGCCATCGACGGCTTCCGCCGGCAGCGGCTCATGCAGGACTACGCCGAGGCCCAGCTGGCCCGCGCCCAGTGCGCCCTCGACGCGGGCCGCCACGCCGAGGCCAGGGACCGGGCCCGGCGGGCGGAGACCTACTTCCGCCGCCGCGGCAGCACCGCCTGGGCGCTGCGCGCGGTCCTCATGCGCCTGCGCGCCGACCTCGCCCGTGGGGTGGCCTCTGGCGCGGTGGCGCGGCGGGCGGGGAATCTGGGGGAGCGGTTCGCCGCGCTCGGCATGCGGGACGACGCCGAGATGGCCAGGCTGGTCGCGGTTCGCGCTCTCATCGCCGCCGGGCGTCCCCCCACCGCCTTTCCCGAGGGCGGGCGGAACGTGTCGCTGGAGGTGCGGCTGATGCGGCACCTCGCCGGCGCCGAGCTGGCCGGCGCGTCCGGGCAGCGGGGCCTGGCGCTGCGCCGCGCACGGGAGGGGCTGGCGCTCATCCACTCCCACCGGGGCCGCCTGGGCAGCCTCGACCTGCTCACCGGCGTCGCCGCCCTGGGCGCCGACCTCGCCGGCCACGGCCTGCGCGCGGCCCTCGACGGGGGACCGCCGCGGCAGGTGTTCGCCTGGTCGGAGCGGTGCAGGGCGCAGGCGTTCCGGTTCCGCCCGCCGCAGCCGCCCGAGGACGGCAGGACCGCCGAGGCGCTGGCCGAGCTGCGCCGGCTCGCCCAGCAGATGCACGCCGGCGAGGCCGCGGGCCGCCGCGACCCCGCGCTGCGCCGCCGCTGCCTGGAGCTGGAGCAGGTGATCAGAGAGCGCGGCTGGCAGCTGCCCGGCGTGGGCGAACGGCTGGCACCCGCGTCGGCCTCCGCGGTGGAGTCGGCGCTGGCCGAGGACGACCTGGCGCTGGTCAGCCTGCTCAACGTGGACGGCGGGCTGCTGGCCCTGGTCCTCGTACGCGGCCGGTGCCACCTGCACCGGCTGACCGCGTACGAACCGGTGGCCGAGGCCGCGCGGCGGCTGGCCGGTGACCTGAACGCCCAGGCGGGACGCAACCTGCGGCCCGCGCTGAAGGCCGTGATCGAGGCGTCCGTGCAGCGGCAGCTCGCCGTCATCGGTGACGCGCTCGCGGCGCCGCTGCGCCAGGCCCTGGACGGCGCCCGCGGGATCGTGCTGATCCCCACCATGGGGCTGTCCGCGGTGCCCTGGGGGCTGCTGCCCCACCTGCGCGGCAGGCCGCTGGCGGTGGCGCCGTCCGCGCTGGTGTGGCTGGCGGCCAGGGGCTCCGCCGCGCCCGACGACGGCCCGCCCGTGCTGGTCGCCGGGCCCGGCCTCAAGCACGCGGAGCGCGAGGTCGAGCGGCTGGGCGACGTCCATCCCCAGGCACGCCGCCTGACGGGGGAGCGGACCACGGTGGCGGCCACGCTGGAGGCGCTCGACGGCGCGTCCCTCGCCCACCTCGCCGCCCATGGCCACCACGAGCGCGAGAACGTGTTCTTCTCCCGGCTCGTGCTCGCCGACGGGCCGCTCATGGCGTACGACCTGCAGCGGCTCGCCCGGGCGCCCGGCCACGTCGTGCTGTCGGCCTGCGACGTCGGCCAGGCCGTGGTCAGGGCGGGCGACGAGCTGCTCGGGTTCACCGCCGCCCTGCTCTACCTCGGCACCGCCACCGTCGTCTCCAGCCTCACCCGCGTGCCCGACCAGGTGGCGGAACGCGTCATGACGGCCTACCACCAGGCCGTCGCGGAAGGGGCGCGCCCCGCCGACGCCCTCGCCACCGCCTCACTCGGCGAACCCGCGGCCACCTTCGTCTGCTTCGGCGCCGGGTGATCGTCTCCGCGAAGGCGGTAACACCGGGGACACCCGTTGCTATGAAGGAGCGGACGGTCCTTGTCGTCTCAGGCTGCGAAAGCGGGGCGGGATGCGAGAGACGGGCTCCATCAGGTCATCGGTGATGGCCGGGTTCGGGTTCCTGGCGCTGGTGTCGCTGGTGCTGGGGTTCATAGGCCTGCGTACGCACCTCGCCGCCGCGACCCCCGCACCCACCCTCCTCGACCTCGTCTACTACGACCTCCAGCTGTTCGTCATCGACCCCCAGCCGCTCGGCACGCCGGGCCCGCTGCCGTGGCCGCTGGAGGTCGCCAGGTTCACCGCGCCCGCGGTCACGATCTACGCGCTGGCCGAGACCGTACGCCTGCTGCTCGGCGCCGAATACCGCAGGCTGCGGGCCCGCGAGGCGTCCGGGCACGCGGTCGTCTGCGGCACCGGCCCGCTGGGACAGGCGCTGACGCAGCGGCTGCGCGAGACCGGCCGCACGGTCGTCGTCATCGGCGGCCCGGCCGGCGACCCGCAGCGGGCGCGCGGGGTGTTCCACGTCGCGGGCGACGCCAGGAATCCGCAGGTGCTGCGCGCGGCCGGCGCCCAGCGGGCCCGCGTCGTCTACGCCTGCGAGGACGACGCCACCGCCAACGTCGCCATCGCCGCCGCCGCGCACGGCCTCGGCAGCGGCTCACCCGTGTCGGCCTACGCGTACGTCCCCGACCCCGGCCTGTGCTCCGCGCTGCGCGCCCGCCGCCTCGGCTCGAAGGGGCCGCACGAGCGGCGGCTCGACTTCTTCAACCTGGAGGAGCTGGCCGCCCGCGTGCTGCTGCTGCGTGACCCCGTCACCCACGAGGGCCCCGTCCTGCTGCTCGGGCTCAGACACTTCGGCGCGGCCCTGCTGGTCGAGCTGGCCCGCCAGTGCCGGCTGCGCGCAGGGGCCCGTGTCCCGGTCCGCGTGATCGCCCCCGGCGCGACGGCCCAGGTGGAGGCGGTGTGCAGGACGTACCCGTTCGTCGCCGACCACTGCGCGGTGACCGCGCACGACGCGGGCGCCGACGGGCTGCGCCCGCTCCTGGAGGACATGAAGGAACGTCCCCGGCGCGTCTACGTCTGCTACGGCGACGAGCGCGACGCCCTGACCGCCACCCTCACCGTCGCCCCGCTGTGGACCGGCGCACCCATGATCGTCCGGGTGGGCCAGCGTAGGGTGTTCGCGGACGCGTTCGGAAGCGCGGGGCTGCTCGACGACGTCGCCGGCACACTGCGGTTCTTCGCCGTCACAGAAGAGGCGGGACGACCCGAATTGATCGACGAGGACGTGATCGAGCGCCTGGCGCGGGCGATCCACGAGCGATACCTGATGGGGTGCGCCGAGCGCGGCGAGACCTCTGAGCAGAACGCGTCCATGGTGCCGTACGAGGCGCTGACCGAGGCCAAGAAGGGCCAGAACCGCGACCAGGCCGCCCACATCGGCATCAAGCTCCGCACGATCGGCGCGGTGCCGGCGCCGAGCACCGACGCGCCGGCCACGTTCGCGTTCGAGCACGACGAGGTCGAGCTGCTGGCCGAGCTGGAGCACCGCCGCTGGATGTCCTACCTCCTCGACCGCGGCTGGACCCACGGCCCCACGCGCGACGACGCCAGGAAGCAGCACCCGGACCTCCTCGACTGGGAATACCTGTCGGAGGAGGCGCGCGGCAAGGACCGCGCGGCCGTCACCGGCCTGCCCGCCCTCCTGGAGGACGCCGGATTCCGCATCGTCCGCGTCCCGCAGCATGGCGCTTCGTGAGCTCGGCCATGAGCCAGGCCGTGACAGGACGACGCTAGCAGCTGCGGTGGCGGCGGTCAGGGCGCTGTCAGCGCAGCTGGACGCCGATCAGGCAGGTGTCGTCGTCGGTGTCGGAGGTGGAGTGGGTAGCAGGTCGTCCAGGCGGTGATCCAGCGTGGCGGCGCCCGGGACGATGGGTCGTACAGCGCGCACACCGCAGCTGCAGGGCCAGCCTGTTGCGGGCGGCCGACTGCTGCTCGGTGTGGGCGAGCTGGTCGCGGGTGACGGACAGCGCGACCTCCGTCCAGTGCTGGGAGGAGATGTCCTGGTACGCGCCGCGTGCCGCCATCAGCCGGCCGTCCGGGCCGAAGACCGGCTCGGCCACCACCCGCATGTGCCTGGCCACGCCGTCGGGGCGCCGCAGCCGGAACGCGACGGCCGCCATCCTGCGGTGGTGCGGCACCGTGCGCAGGAACCGGCCCACCGCCACCGCGCACTATCTCAGCATGTAGCGGCGGGAGAAAACCGTCAGAGGTAATGGCCCGCCGAGGTGAGCGCGGCGACGGCCGTCTCCACCGTGTCGTGCACGGGGACGTACGCCGTCACGCCGGTGATCTCGAAAAGGCGGGCGGGCAGCGGCTGCACGCCCGCCAGATGCACGGTGCCGCCGTTCCTGAGACAGTCGGTGGCGCAGCGCAGCAGCACGTGCAGCCCCGAGCTGTCCATGAACGGGACACCCGACAGGTCGAACACCATGCCCCGTGCGAGATCGACGGGCAGGTCACGGACGTAGGCCTCGAGCTGGGCTCGGTTGGTGGCGTCCATCTCGCCATTGACGGCGATCACGATCACCCCGCGCGGGCGCTGGTGCGCCAGCTTCAATGGCGGCATCTACGGCTTCTCCGCTTTCGCCGGCGGAATACGACCATCCAACGAAGAATAATCCGCAAAAGTGTCGCAGGATATCCCTGGATTTCCGTCAAAAGCGGGATTTTCTGCCGGGTTGCGAGAGGGGCTCGGGCGAGAGGTTCAGGCGGTCGTGCGCGGTGCCGTAAGCAGGGTCGTGCGCAGGGTCGTGCGGAGGGTCGTGGTGACGGTGACCGTCGCGTACGGCATCACGAACCGGCCGCCCAGCGCGTCCACCGCCGCACCCATGCCCGCCAGCAGCTCCTCGCGCTGCGCTGCGGGCAGCCTGCTGTGGCCGCCGAAGGTGGGCAGCGCGTCCAGCCACTCCTCCCGCGTGTACGTCCGCTCCCAGTCGTCCCGCCACCGCTCGGGCTCGTGGAACGCGCCGCACGCCCCGATGCCCTCGCTCGCCTTCCCGGCCATCACCGCGTACGCCTCCAGCGCGGGCCCCGCCGCGCCCACGGCCGCCATCTGCGGCAGCACCCGCCGGTAGACCTCGGCGAAGGCGTCGGCCACGGCGGGCGGCGGCTGCATGACGTTCCAGAACAGCGCCAGCCGGCCGCCGGGCCGCAGCACCTCGGCCGCCTTGGCGGCGCCCGCCACCGGGTCCACCCAGTGCCAGGTCTGCCCGGCGACCACCGCGTCGAAGCGGCGCCCGCGGGCGTCCCAGGTCTCGAACGGCGCCACCTCGGCCTCCAGGCCGCGCTCCCGCGCGAGCCTGACCATGCGCTCGTCCACGTCCACGCCGAGCACGCGGCAGCCGGCCGCCTGGAGCTGCCGGGCGGCGATGCCGGTGCCGCAGCCGACGTCGAGGACGTCGGGGCCGGGTGCGGAGCCGGCTATGCGGGTGATCAGGGGCTCGGGGTAGCTCGGGCGGGCGCGGTCGTAGCGGCCGGCCTCGGTGCCGAAGGACTCGGCGACCTCGCGGATCTGATGGGTCTCCTGCCCGGAGGGGAGGCCGGGCTCTGGGATAGTGGGCATGCGCCCACAGTAGGTGGGCGACCGCCCACTCGGCAACGCGCTCAGGCCCGTTTCGCCACGGGCGGACGCAGCAGCGACAGCATCGTCGTCACCAGGACCTTCTCCACCTCGTCCGGCGCCAGCCGGGCCGCCTCGAGCTCCTGCGCGGCGCTGTGCAGGATCGCGAAGAACGCCGTCACCAGCCACTGCAACGGCAGGTCCGTACGGAAGTCACCGGCCTCCCGCCCCCGCGCGATCAGCCGCTCGACCCGGCGCAGCGGGCGCTCGTGCCGCTCCCTGATGCGCTCGGTGGGCAGCGCGCGGTCGGCGGCGAGGAACAGCCGGCGATGACGGTCGAGCACCTCCCACGACGAACGCAGCAGGCCCTCCATCGCCTCGGGCGGCGGCGCGGTGTCGATGCGGTCGTCCTCCAGCACGCCGTCCGCCATGCGCACCGCGTGGTCGAGCACCGCGTCCACCAGCGCCTCACGGGAGGGGAAGTGGCCGTAGAGCGTCACCCTGCCCACCCCGGCCTCCCGCGCGATATCGGCCACGCTGGCCCCCGGGTCGGCAGTGAGCAACCGCGTGCCGGCCTCCAGGATCGCGGCGATGCTGCGCTCGGCGTTCGCACGCCGGGCCGGAACGGGCTGTCGAGCCACGGCCTTCACCATGACCCCACCCTACGTCGCCCGGTCCGTTATCCCTGGTAAGCCCGGTTTCACAGCTGGAGCGCGTGGTCGAGCAGGCATTGCAGGGTGACGGCGCCGATCAGCCGCTTGTCGGCCACCACCGCCACGAGCGGGCTGTGCGTCCGCGCCATCAGCGACGCCAGCTCCAGCACGGTCGCCTTCGGACCGGCCACCGGCAGCTCGCGCGGCTCCTCCGGCAGGCACTGGCGCACGGTCCTGCCGTCGAGCCGATGCAGGAACCGGTCGGCGTGCGCCTCGTCCACCACCCTGGCCAGCGCCGGGTCGTCCTGGCAGT
This sequence comes from Nonomuraea sp. NPDC049419, assembly GCF_040676995.1. Taxonomy (NCBI): domain Bacteria; kingdom Bacillati; phylum Actinomycetota; class Actinomycetes; order Streptosporangiales; family Streptosporangiaceae; genus Nonomuraea; species Nonomuraea sp. NPDC049419. Next base: position 52,308 of record NZ_JBFAQB010000019.1, read on the forward strand.
AGGCCGGCACCGCCAGCCGCAGCACCTGCGTGCCCGGCAGGATGCTGTGCGGAAGACCGTCGTCGCCGACGAGGATGAGCCCCGGCAGGTCGCGGTCGGCGAGCAGCCTGGCCGCCTCCAGAGCCGGGGTGTCGAGGGTGACCGTCGGGAACTCGACGGCGAGATCGCGTGCGCGCATGCGATGACCTCCCTTATCAGGGTGAATGCCCTCTGCGTGGGGCGGTCCAGCGTCCGGTCACGAGCTTGTCACCCCACCGGTCAGGGCAGCTCGGCGAAGCGCTCCACCTGCTCGGTGCGCCCGGAGACGAGCACGATGTCACCGTACGACAGCTCCGTCTCGGCCGTCGCGTACGTGAACTCCTCGCCAGGCGGCTTGACCGCGACGATCGTCACGCCGTACTTGCGGCGCAGGTTGGACTGGCCGAGCGGGATGCCGACGTAGTCCTTCGGCGGGCTGGTCTTGGCCAGCGCGAAGTTCTCGTCGACCTGCATGTAGTCGAGCATGCGGCCGCTCACCAGGTGCGCGACCCGCTCGCCCATGTCGTGCTCGGGGAAGACCACGTGATGGGCGCCGATGCGGCTCAGGATGCGGCCGTGCTGGGTGCTGATGGCCTTGGCCCAGATGTCGTTGATCTCCAGCTCGACCAGCAGCGACGTGGTGAGGATGCTGGCCTCGATGTCGCTGCCGACGGCCACCACCGCCTGGTAGAAGTCGGGCACGCCGAGCTGGCGCAGCGCCTCCATGTCGGTGGCGTCGGCGGTCGCGATCTGGGTGATGCGGCCCGCCAGGCTCTGCGTGATCTTGGGCCGGTTGTCGATGGCCAGGACCTCGGTGCCGCGCCGGGTGAGCTCCAGCGCCAGCGACGTGCCGAACCTGCCCAGGCCGATGACGACGACCGGGTCGCCCTTGTAGTCAGCCAACGATGACACGCTCCTCTGGTAGCTCGTAGTGCCGGGCGCGCCTGTTGAGGGCCAGCGCGGAGCCCAGGGTGAGCGGGCCGATGCGGCCCACGAACATGAGCATGACGAGCAGCAGGTGCCCGGCCGTGCCGACGTCGGCGGTGATGCCGGTGGACAGGCCCGCCGTGCTGAACGCCGAGACCACCTCCAGCATGACCTGGTCGAGGCTGTGCGGGGTGAGCGCGAGCAGCACGTACGTGGCCACACCCACCAGCCCTACCCCCAGCGCCGTCACCGTGACGGCCTGCCGCTGGTTGGTGTCGGGCAGCCGCCGGTGACCGACGTTGACCCGGCTCTCGCCGCGCAGCTCGGCCCACACCACGAACGCCAGCAGGCCCGCCGTGGTCACCTTGATGCCGCCCGCGGTGCCGCCGCTGCCCCCGCCGATGAACATGAGCAGGTCGGTGAGCAGCCAGCTCGACGGGTACATGGCCGAGACGTCGAGGGTGTTGAACCCGGCCGAGCGCGGCATGACGGCGGTGAAGAACGCGGCCAGCAGCTTGTCGGGCTCGTCGAGCGCGCCCAGCGTGCCGGGGTTGCGCCACTCGGTCATCAGGAAGACGAGGGTGCCGAGCACCAGCAGCGTCACGGTGACGCCGAGCGTGATCCTGGTCAGCACGCTCCACTTGTGCGGGTGACGCCAGGTGCGGGCCAGCTCGAACACGACGGGGAAGCCGAGCCCGCCGACGATGCAGGCGAACGCCACGGTCAGGCAGATCCACGGGTCGGTCACGAACCTCATCAGGCTGTCGGGCCACAGCGCGAACCCCGCGTTGTTGAACGAGGCCACCGCGTGGAAGCCGCCGAGGTAGAGCGCCCGGCCGAACGGCTCACCGTACGCGATCATGAACCGGCCGGTCAGCACCACGGCGGCGACGCTCTCGCACAGCAGCGTGAACAGCACCACCTTGCGGATCACCCGGCGGATGTCGCTGGCGCTGAGCGCCTTGGTCTCGGCCTGCGCCACGATCTTGGCCCGCAGACCTAAGCGGCCCGAGACGAGCAGCGTGAACACGGTGGCCATCGTCATGATGCCGAGCCCGCCCACCTGGACCAGCCCCGCGATCACCAGCTCCCCGAACACCGACCAGTGCGAGGCGGTGTCGACCACCGCGAGACCCGTCACGCACACCGCCGAGGTGGCCGTGAACAGCGCGTCGACCAGCCCGGCCGGCTCGCCTGACGTGGTGGCGGCGGGCAGCGCGAGCAGGGCCGTGCCCGCCGTGATGGCCAGGCCGAAGCCGAGCACCACGACCTGCGCGGGCTGGTGGAAACGGGACGTCAGCCAGGCGACAACACGGTTCATGCACGTGCCCCGATGTGACGAGCACGGCTACGGTCACGCATTCGTGAACGCCTCCCCCGACCGTCCGGCCGGCAGTCCCTGCCGACCAGACCTCCGGCGTACCGACGCACTACCGTAACACCGCCGCCGGGCGGCGGCGCACCGGCCGCCGGGTGGTCTCGCTCACCCGTCGAGAGCCAGCGTGAGCCGCCTGGCCAGGCCCGTGTCGCGGCGCCTGCCGAGGCGGTGGACGGCCAGCTCCAGCGCCTCGCGCCGGCCTACCAGCACCACCCACGCCTTGGCTCGCGTCACCAGCGTGTAGAGCAGCTTGCGGCGCAGCATGACGCCGCCCGACTCGGCCACGATCGGCGCCACCACGAACGGGTATTCGCTGCCCTGCGAGCGGTGCACGCTGATGGCGTAGGCGTGGGTGAGATCGTCGAGCTCGTCGAAGCCGTACGTCACCTGCTCGCCGTCGTCGGTGCGGATCTCGACCGCGCGCTCCTCGCGCACCACGGCCGTCACCGTGCCGGTCTCGCCGTTGAAGACGCCCTTGTCGTAGTTGTTGCGGATCGGCATGACCCGGTCGCCCACCCGGAACACCGTGGACCCCGACCAGTGCTCGGGCTTGTCGTCGGCGGCCGGGTTGAGCTGGTCTTGGATGAGCCTGCCGAGCGCGGTGGCGCCGGTCTCGCCCTTGCGCATCGGGCACAGCACCTGCACCTGGCCAGGATAGACGCCCTGCTTGCGGGGGATCGCCACCATCGCAAGGTGGGCCACCCGCCGCGCGACCTGCGCGGGGTCGTCGAGCTCCTCGAACCAGAACCCGCCGCCGCCCGGCGTCGCGGGCAGCCGCCCCGCGCGGATGCGGTGGGCCGCCTGGACGATGCCGCTGCCGCCGGCCTGGCGGAAGACGTGGGTCAGCTCGACACGCGGGATCGCGGTGACCCTCAGCAGGTCGGCGAGCACGTCGCCGGCGCCGATGCTGGGCAGCTGGTCGCTGTCGCCGATGAGCAGCAGATGGCTGCCCGGCCGCACGGCCGCGGTGAGCCGGGTGGCGAGATGCAGGTCGAGCATGGACGCCTCGTCGACCACGATCAGGTCGGCCTGCGAGGGCCGCTCGTCGAACAGCGTCTCGGGATCGGGGTCGGGCTGCTGGGCGAGCATGCGGTGGATGGTCATCGCGGGCAGCCCGGTCAGCTCCGACAGCCGCTTGGCGGCCTTGCCGGTGGGCGCCGTGAGCGTGACCGTGCCGCCGGCGGCCCGCACGACGGTGGCGATCGCCTTGACCGTGTGGCTCTTGCCGCACCCCGGCCCGCCGGTGATGATCGAGACGGTGCTGGTCAGCGCCATGGTGACGGCCGCGCGCTGGTCGTCGTGGAGCCCAGGGTCCTCGTGGAACGAGCGCAGCGGCAGCGTGGAGCGGGCCCGCAGGAGCGCGGTGAGCTGCGCGGTCAGCGCCACCTCGCGGCTGTGCACGTGTTTGAGGTAGGCGACCGGCTCGTCGGGCCTTTCCGGATGGGTCTCGACGACCAGCCGCCGCTCGCCCGCCAGCGCGTCGACCATCGGCCGCACCAGCTCCTGGTCCTGCTCGATCAGCTGCGCCGCCTCCCTGACCAGGACCTGCACCGGGACGAAGCAGTGGCCGTCGCGGCTGCCCGCCGCCTCCAGCCGGTCGAGCAGCGCCGCCTTGACCCGCTGCGGGCTGCGCTCAGGCACCCCCGCGCGCAGCGCGATGCGGTCGGCGATGCGGAACGCGATGCCCCTGACCCGGCCGATGAGCTGGTAGGGGTCGGTGGCGAGGACCTCTTCCGCGTCTTTGCCGAACACCTGGTGGATCTTGGCGGCGAGCAGCGGGCTGACCCCGAGGCCCTGCAGGGTGACCATGAGCGCGGCGATCGCCTTCTGCTCCTGCCACGCCTGGACGATCTGCCCCTGCCGCTGCGGCCCGATGTTGACGACCTCGGTGAGCCGCTCAGGCTCGCCGTCGATGACCTTGAGGGTGGCCTCGCCGAAGTGGTCGACGATCGCGTACGCCAGCTTCGGCCCGATGCCCCTGATCAGCCCCGACCCGAGATAGGCGCGGATGGCGCGGACCGACGACGGCGTGACCCGCTCGCAGCCGCTGACCGCGAAGCGCCGGCCGTGGCGGGCGTGCCTGCCCCACTCGCCGAACAACCGCAGCGTCTCGCCCGGCTGCACCCCGGCCAGCGCCCGGCCGGTGGCCACGAAGTCGGGCTCGCCGTCGGCGCTCATGCGCGCGACGGTGTATTCGTCGTCACGGACGTAGACGAGCTGCTCGACGCTGGCCTCCACACAGGAGATCCAACCACCAGGCACCGACAACCCGGCTAACCGGCCGCCGTGTCCGCCGGAGGGTCGTCGAGCGTGCTCAGGCACTCGCGGGCGAGCTGCAGCTCCTCGCGTACCTGGACGACCAGGACGGGCACCTTCGCCCCGTACGCGCTGACGGGCCCGTCGTCGCTCCGCTCGCGCAGCGACGGCGGCTCGACGCCCAGGACGCCCAGCCGGCGGCAGACCGCCTCGCGCACCTCCGGCTGGTTCCAGCCGATCTCCCCGGTGAACACCAGCGCGTCGATCCGCGGCAGCGCGGTCGCCGCCGCGGCGATCTCCCCGGCCACCCGGTGCGCGAACACGCGCAGCGCCAGACCGGCCGCCGCGTCGCCGTCGCGCTCGGCCGCCACCAGCTCCCGCGTGTCGCCGGACCGGCCGCCCGACAGGCCCAGCAGGCCCGAGCGGCGCTGCAGGCCGTCGCCCAGCTCCGCGACCGACAGGTGGCCCTGCGACAGCAGCCACACCAGCATCCCCGGGTCCACGCCGCCCGACCGCTTGCTCATGGGCAGGCCGTCCAGCGGCGTGAACCCCATGGACGTGTGCCGGCTGCGCCCGCCGGAGACCGCGCACACCGACGCGCCGCCGCCCAGGTGGGCCAGCACCAGCTCCAGCTCGGTCACCGGGCGTCCCAGCAGGTCGGCCACCCGGTCGACGGCCCAGGCGTAGGACAGGCCGTGGAAGCCGTAGCGGCGCAGGCCGTGCTTCTCGCGCCACTCGGGCGGCAGGGCGTAGACGGCGGCCTCGTCCGGCAGGTCGGCGTGGAAGGCCGTGTCGGGGCAGAGCACGTGCGGCACGGCCGGGAACTGCTCGCGGGCGGCGTCCAGGAGGTCGAGCGCGGGCGGCAGGTGCAGCGGGGCGAGGGCGGTCAGGCCGCGCAGCGCGGCCACGGTCTCGTCGTCGGCGACGGCGGGCGCGCGGACGACGTCGCCGCCGTGCACCAGCCGGTGCGCCACGGCCCTGATGTCCCGGTCGAAATGCCCACCCAGGAAGCCCTCCAGCGCCGCTGCCCCCGACCCGCCGTCCGCGTCCTCCCCGCCGGACGGGCGGGGGTGAACGCGGGAGGAGGGGGAGCCCGAGCCGGAGCCGGAGCCCGAGCCGGAGTCCGAGCCGGAGTCCGAGCCTCGGCCTGAGCCGGAGCCGCGTGCGGCGAGGTCGGTGTGGGCGCTGTCGATGACGCAGCCGCCCTGGACGAGGTCCAGGCGCAGGCTCGATGAGCCGGCGTTCACCGTGAGGATCGCCGCCTCCTCTTCCATGGCCCGCCTCATGCCGCCACGGCTACCCGCCACCACCCCGGCAAAACCGGACGTCCAAGGACGAAAGGGCGACGCCGCTTTACCGCCGGCAGGGGTTGTCGCTCACAACGCTCGGGTAGTCGTGCGAAATGGACATCACCCTGCAGGTGAACGGAGTGCCGCGCACGATGCACGTGGACCCGCGCACGTCGCTGCTCGACCTGCTCCGCGAACGCCTCGGCCTCATCGGCGCCAAGAAGGGCTGCGACCACGGCCAGTGCGGCGCGTGCACGGTGCTGATCGACGGCCGGCGCGCCAACGCCTGCCTGGCGCTCGCCGTCGCGGTGGAGGGCAGGGAGATCACCACCGTCGAGGGCCTGGCGAACGGTGACGAGCTGCACCCGCTGCAGGCGGCCTTCATCGAGCACGACGCCTTCCAGTGCGGCTACTGCACGCCAGGCCAGCTCTGCTCGGCGGCCGGGATGCTGGGCGAGCCGGGCCCGAGCGCCGTGACCGAGGACCTCGCCACCGACCCGGGCCTGACCCCCGAGGAGATCAGGGAACGGATGAGCGGCAACCTGTGCCGGTGCGGCGCGTACGTCAACATCGTCAGCGCCATCCGCGAGGTGACGTCGTGAAACCCTTCGAGTACGCCCGAGCCGCCACCCCGGCGGAGGCCGTGCGCGGCTTCGCCCCCGGCACCATGTACCTGGGCGGCGGCACCAACCTGGTAGACCTCATGCGCCTGGGCGTGGCCGAGCCGGACCGCCTGGTGGACGTCAGCCGGCTGCCGCTCGACGAGATCGAGCAGGTACGCGACCGCGTCCGCATCGGCGCCACCGTCCGCAACACCGACCTCGCCGTGCACCCGCTGATCCGCACCCGCTACCCCATGCTGGCCAGGGCGCTGCTGGCGGGCGCGTCGGGGCAGGTGCGCAACATCGCCACCGTGGCGGGCAACCTGCTGCAGCGCACCCGCTGCCCGTACTTCCAGGACGTCACCAGGCCGTGCAACAAGCGCAGGCCGGGCTCGGGCTGCCCGGCCATCGCCGGCGACCACTCGGGCCTCGCCGTGCTCGGCGCGTCCGGCGCGTGCGTGGCCACCCACCCCTCGGACATGGCGGTCGCGCTGGCCGCGCTGGAGGCCGAGGTGCACGTCACGGGGCCGGGAGGCGACCGCATCGTGCCCATGCCCGGCCTGCACCGGCTGCCCGGCGACGAGCCGGAGCGGGACACCGTGCTGGAGCCCGGCGACCTGATCACGGCCGTCGAGCTGCCGCCGCCGCCCACGGGCGTCCAGACCTACCGCAAGGTGCGCGAGCGGTCGTCGTTCGCGTTCGCGCTGGTGTCCATCGCCGCCGCGCTCGACGTGCGCGACGGCAGGGTGGCCGGGTGCCGCATCGCGCTCGGCTCGGTGGCCCACGTGCCGTGGCGGGCGGAGCGGGCCGAGGCGGCGCTGATCGGCGGGCCCGCGACGGGGGAGGCGTTCCTCCAGGCCGCCGAGGAAGAGCTGGAGCAGGCCAGGCCGCTGCCGCGCAACGCGTACAAGGTGCCGCTGGCCCGCAACCTGATCGTCGCCACGCTGGAGGAGCTCGCGCCGTGAACCGCATCGAGGGCCGCGTCAAGGTCACGGGACTGGCCACGTACGCGGCGGAGTACCCGGTCGAGGGCGTCACCTACGCCTACCCCGTGCAGTCCCGCATCGCCAGGGGCCGCGTCAAGCACGTGGACGCCGCGCCCGCGCTGGAGCTGCCCGGCGTGCTCGCCGTGCTGTCCTGCGAGGACCCGCCGAGCCTCGCCGAGGACGCAGACCCCGAGCTGGCCCTGTTCAGGAGCAGGGACATCGCCTACCGCGGCCAGATCATCGCCGCCGTCGTCGCCGACACCTACGACAACGCCCGCGCCGCCGCCGACGCCGTCCGGGTGGACTACGACCCCGACGACCACGACGTCACCCTGCGCATGGACCACCCCGGCCTCTACAAGCCCGACGTGGTCAACCCGGACTACCCGACCGACACCGAGCTGGGCGACGTCGAGGCCGGGCTGGCCGAGGCCGCGACCACCGTGGACGTCGTCTACGAGACGCCCGTCATGCACAACAACCCGATGGAGCCGCACGCGGCGCTGGCCTACTGGGACGAGGACGGCCGGCTCATGCTGTACGACACCGCGCAGGGCAGCTCCACCAGCCGCGACATGGTCGCGCACACGCTGGGCCTGCCGAAGGACCAGGTCAGGGTGGTGGCCAGGCACGTCGGCGGCGGGTTCGGCTCGAAGGGCACGACCAGGCCGCAGGCGGTGCTGGCCGCGCTGGCCGCCAAGGCGGTGGGCCGCCCGGTCAAGATCGCGCTGACCCGGCAGCAGATGTTCGACGTCACCGGCTACCGCACGCCCACCATCCAGCGGCTGCGCCTCGGCGCGGACGGGGAGGGCAGGCTGACGGCGCTGGAGCACGTGGCGTACGAGCAGACCTCGACGATCGCCGAGTTCGCCGAGCAGACCGCCACCGTGGCCAGGGTCATGTACGCCACCCCCGCCCTGCGCACCAGGCACCGCCTGGTCCGGCTCGACGTCGGCACCCCCTCGTGGATGCGCGCGCCCGGCGAGTGCCCCGGCATGTACGCGCTGGAGTCCGCCATGGACGAGCTGGCCTACGCCGCCGGCATCGACCCCGTCGAGCTGCGGCTGCGCAACGAGCCCGGGACCGAGCCGTACAGCGGGCTGCCGTTCAGCTCCCGCGACCTCGTGGGCTGCCTGCGCGAGGGCGCCCGCCGCTTCGGCTGGGAGCAGCGCGACCCGGCGCCCGGCGTCAGGCGCGAGGGGGAGTGGCTGATCGGCACCGGCGTGGCGTCCTCCACCTACCCGGCCAGGCGGCGGCCGTCGAAGGCGCTGGCCAAGGTGCTGGACGGCGGCGACGTGCTCGTCCAGGTGGGCGCCGCCGACATCGGCACGGGCGCGCGTACCGCGCTGACCAGGATCGCCGCCGCGACGCTGAACGTCGCGCCCGAGCGGGTGCACGTGGAGCTGGGCGACAGCGACCTGCCGGACGGGCCGGTCGCGGGCGGCTCCATGGGCACCGCGTCCTGGGGCTCCGCCGTCGTCCGCGCCTGCGAGGAGCTGGCGAAGGACGGCAAGGAGGGCCGCGCCGACACCACCGACGAGGTCGCGAAGGAGGCCGAGCTGGCCAGGCACGCGTTCGGCGCCCAGTTCGCCGAGGTGCGGGTGAGCACGGTGACCGGCGAGGTGCGGGTCTCGCGGCTGCTCGGCGTCTTCGCCGCCGGGCACATCCTGGACGCCACGCTCGCGAGGTCGCAGTTCATCGGCGGCATGACGATGGGGCTCGGCATGGCGCTGATGGAGGAGACGCTGACCGACGAGGAGTTCGGCGGGTTCCTGCACCGCGACCTCGCGCAGTACCACGTGCCGGTCTGCGCCGACATCCGCGACGTCGAGGCCGTCTGGCTGGACGAGCAGGACGACGCGCTCAACCCGATGGGCAGCAAGGGCATCGGCGAGATCGGCATCGTGGGCACCGCGGCCGCCGTCGGCAACGCCGTCTTCCACGCGACCGGCCACCGCGTGCGGGAGCTGCCGATCACTCCCGCGAAGGTGCTGGGGCACACGTTTTAACGGCGCTTCACGGAGCAGAGTAAGGCTCTCGTCCAGCGGCGGGAGGCCCCCTTGAAGAACGAGTCGCACCAGGAACGTGCGGACCGCAATTTCGTCGAACTGCTCCAGGGCGCGCGCGTGGCGGTGACCGGCGTGCAGGTGCTGTTCGCGTTCCTGCTCACCGTGCCCTTCTCCACGGGCTTCTCCCGGCTGGACCAGGCCGACCGGTGGCTCTACTTCGCGGCGCTGCTCAGCGCCGCCTTCGCGTCGATCTGCTACATCGCGCCGCCCGCGCAGCACCGCGTGCTGTTCCGCCAGGGCCGCAAGGAGACGCTGGTACGCCGCTCCAACGTCTACGGCATCCTGGGCGCGCTCGCGCTGGCGGTGTCGATGACCACGTCCACCATGTTCGTCATCGACTACCTGTTCGACGCGACGCTGGCGTGGATCGCGGCCGGCCTGCTGGCGCTGCTCGCGCTGTGGACCTGGTTCGGGCAGCCGGCGCTCGACCGCCCGGGCACGGGTTCGGACGGGGACGAGGGCTCCCCGCGTGCTCAGTCGTCGGAGGGCAGCCCGGTGTCGTCGTCGGAGGAGTGACGGGCGTTGGCCGCCCGCGCCACCATGTAGGCGGCGACCGACACCGTGATCACCTGCGAGAGCGCCACCAGCAGCAGCGGCCCCGCGTACGTCAGCGACGGCCGGTGCAGCCACATCGCCAGCAGCACCAGCAGCACGCCGAGCACCTGCGGCTTGGTGCCGGCGTGCATGCGCTGCAGCGTGGTGCGGAAGCGCACCAGCCCGATCCCGGCCGACAGCGCCAGCACCGCGCCCAGCAGCAGGCAGGCGGACGCGATCATGTCGAGCACGCTCATCGGTTCCTCCTCTCCTCCTTGCCGGAGAAGAACCGGGCCAGCGACACCGACCCGACGAACCCCAGCAGCGACAGCACCAGCAGGATCGGCAGGTCGGAGTAGTCGTCCCTGACCACCGCGTACGCCCCGGCCCCGCACATCGACAGCGAGGTGAACACGTCGAGCGCCACCGCGCGGTCCAGCATCGACGGGCCCCTGCCCACCCGGTAGAGCGTCGCCGCCGCCCCGCAGCCGAGCAGGGCCAGCGTCACCAGGTACACCGTGTTCACGCCAGCTCCTCCTGGTCCGTGGGCGTGCCGAGGGCCGCCACGATGCGCGACTCCAGTCCCGCCACGTCCCGGCGTACGGGCTCGGTGACGTCGCCGGGCCGGCCCAGCACGTGCACCAGCAGCTCGCCGGGGTAGCGCTCGACGACCAGGCTGCCCGGCACGGTGGAGATCGCCACCATGACCAGCACGGTGATCGGCTCGGACGTCGTGCGCAGCGGGACCCGGACGAACTGCGTCGGCGGGTCGCCGGGCCGCAGCACGTAATAGACCACCCGCACGGTCGAGACCACGAGGTCGAACGAGAAGTACAGCAGGAAGCGGACCAGCGGCACGGGATGCGGCCTGAGGCCCCGGCTGATGGGCGGCATCGGCAGCAGCCACGTCACCACCAGCCCGGTCGCCAGCCCGCCCAGCACGGTGCCCACGCTGAGGTCGCCCCACAACGCCACCCACACCAGCGTCAGCCAGGCCACCAGCGGCAGCGGCACCCGCCGGCCCAGCAGCCGCGGCGCCAGCGACTCCCGCCTCATCGCCACCTCCCATGGGCGCGCCTCACCGGGGACGCTCCAGCACCGCCGACACGTACGGCTCGCGCGCCAGCAGCTCGCCCGCCGCCCGCTCGGCCAGCGCCGTCAGCGGCCCCGCCAGCACCGTGAACGACAGCCCCAGCACGATCAGCGCCGCCACCGACAGCGGCAGCGGCGCGGGCAGGCTGGCCGTGGTCACGGTCGGGTCCTCGCCGGTGGCCTCCTCGCTCTCCAGCACCCGGCCCACCTGCTCGGAGCGCGGCGTCCGCCAGAACGCCTTGCCCCACGTCTTGGCCACCGCGTACAGGGTGAGCAGGCTCGTCGCCAGCCCGGCCACCACCAGCGTCACCGGCAACCAGCCGCCGGTCGCGAGCCCGGCCTGCACCAGCATCAGCTTGCCCAGGAACCCCGACATGGGCGGAATTCCCGACAGGTTCATGGCGGGCACGAAGAACAGCACCGCGATCAGCGGCGTGGCCCGCATGAGGCCGCCCAGCCGGGTCACCGACGTCGTGCCGGTGCGCCGCTCCACCATGCCCGCCACCAGGAACAGGCTGGTCTGCACGGTGATGTGGTGCACCACGTAGAACACCGCGCCGGCCAGGCCCGCCACCGTCGACAGCGCCACCCCGAACACCATGTAGCCGATGTGGCTGACCAGCGTGAAGGACAGCATCCGCTTCATGTCGGTCTGCGCCACCGCCCCCAGCACCCCGGCCACCATCGTGGCCAGCGCCACCCACATCAGCAGCGTCGAGACCGGCCCGACGGGGAACAGCAGCGCCTCCAGCCGGATGATCGAGTACACGCCGACCTTGGTCAGCAGGCCGGCGAAGACCGCCGTGGCCGGGGCGGGCGCCGTCGGGTAGGAGTCGGGCAGCCACGCCGACATCGGGAAGATCGCCGCCTTGATCGCGAAGGCCAGCAGCAGCGTCAGCTCCACCAGCAGCTGCACCTGCTCCGGCAGGGTCGCGAAGCGCTCGGCGAGCTGGGCGAGCGACAGCGTGCCGGTGGCGCCGTAGGTGACGGCCAGCGCGATCAGGAACAACATCGACGAGGCCAGCGCCATCAGCGTGTACGTCGCCCCCGCCCGGATCCTGAACTCGGTGCCGCCGAAGGTCAGCAGCACGTACGAGCCGCTCAGCAGCAGCTCGAACGCCACGAACAGGTTGAACAGGTCACCGCTCAGGAACGCGTCGGCCACCCCCGCCACCATCACCAGGAACGCCGGATGGAAGATCGCCATCGGCGCGTCGTGCTCCTGCTCGTCGTAGGCGTTGGCGACCGAGTACACCATCACGCACAGCGTCACCGCCGACGACACCACCAGCACCAGCGTGGACAGCCGGTCGGCGACCAGGGTGATGCCGATCGGCGCCGGCCAGCCGCCCAGCTCCGTCACCAGCGGCCCGTGCGTGTCGGCCGCGACCATCAGCACCACCGACACGGCCAGCGACACGCCCAGCGTGACCACGCTGATCAGCGACTGCAGCCCGCGCAGCCGCCCGCCGATCGCCAGCTTCACCCCGGCGGCGAGCAGCGGCAGCAGCACGGGCACGCAGACCAGGCTCTCCAGCCCGCTCGCGCCGATCACCGCTCACCGTCCATGGCTCAGTCGTCGCCCTCGAGCTCGGAGTCCTCCGCCAGGGCCTGCCTGGCGCGTTCCCTCCTGATGGCCGCCCGCATCTGCTTGCGCGCCTCCCGCTGGCGGGCCTTGAGCTTCTTGCGCAGCTCCCGTTCCCTCGGCTCCTGCGTCCGCCTGCGGCGCTCGTGCTCCTCGCGCAGCTGCTCGATGCGCTCGGCGTTGCTGATCGCGCCGGTGTCCTCGCGCAGGCCGACGTCCTCGAAGCGGCGCTGCAGCTCCTCCTCCGACAGGCCCTGTGCGCGCAGCAGCCGCATCCACTGCTCCAGCTCGGTGTGCACGCGGGAGATGCGCCGCTCCAGGTCGTCCTCCTCCAGCCGCTCCCGCTCGGCCCGCTCGGCCTCCAGGTTCGCGAGCTCGGCCCGCTGCTCGACGATCAGTCTCCGGTACGCGTCCCGCCTGGCCCGTACGGCGTCGCCCAGCTCGCCGCGCCGCGCGCGCAGCCGCACCCGCCGGTCCTCCGTGTCGTCCTGCACCTCGTCGGTGCCGGTGAGCTGCCACGAGCGGTGCACCATGGCCAGCAGGAACCCGGTCACGCCCAGCGTGATGACGATCGCGGTGAGCACCATGGCCTGCGGCAGCGGATCCGCCATGCCGGTCGTGCCGGTGAACGGCGGCCCTCCCGCGTCCCCGCCGGAGGTGACGATCAGCAGGTTCACGCCGTTGCCGAGGACGATGACGCCGGCCAGCACCCGCACCAGGCTCCGCTCCAGCAGCAGCGTCACGCCGGTGGTGATCAGCAGGCAGCAGGCGGCGAACGGCACCAGCGAGATGCTGTTCACGCGTTCTCCCCGGCGTCGATCTGGCGGTCCAGCTCGGCGCCCAGCGCGCGCAGCACGTCCTGCACCATGCCGATGACGGAGACGTACACGCCGAGGTCGAACACCAGGCCCGTGGTCAGATGCAGGTGGCCCACCAGCGGCAGGCTCACCTCCGTGTCCAGCATGTTCAGCGCCGCCTGCCCGAACAGCAGCCCGATCAGCGCCGTGCCGGCCGACAGCGTCAGCCCGGCGCCCATCAGCACGCCCGCGTGCACCGGAACGGCGGCGGCCAGCTCGTTCCTGCCGCCCGCCAGGTAGCGCACGGTGATCGCGAGGCCCGCCACGATGCCGCCCGCGAACCCGCCGCCGACCCCGCTGTGCCCGACGAACAGCAGGAACACCGACAGCACCAGCACCGTGTGGAAGGTCAGCCTGGCCGCCACCTCGAACGCCAGCGCCCGCTGACCGCGCGGCAGCGTCGAGGCCAGCCAGTGCGTCGGCTCCTCGGGCCGGTGCCCGTGCTCCACCCGCTCGATCGCGTACGACCTGCGCCGCAGGAACACCAGGCTGGTCACGCCCAGCGTCAGCACGATGAGCACCGCGCTCTCGCCGAGCGTGTCCCAGGCGCGGACGTCGAGGATGATGGCGCTGACCACGTTGCGCGCCCCCGCCTCCACCGCAGCCTCCGGCATCGACGCGCCCACCGGCTCGGTGCCGCGCGCCGCCATCGCCAGCATGCCGGAGCCCGTCGCCACCACGCCCACCGCGAGGCCCACCCCCAGCCGGAACGGCATCGGCAGCCGCCCCCCTGCCGGCTCCACCGGCAGCCGCCGCAACACCAGCGCGAACATCACCAGGCTCAGCGTCTCGGCGAGGAACTGGGTCAGCGCCAGGTCGGGGGAGCCGTGCACCAGGAACAGCAGCGCCGTGCCGTAACCGGTCAGGCCGATCACCAGGGCCAGCAGGATGTACGCGCGGGCGAACAGGGCCAGCGCGCCCGCCGCCGCCAGCAGCACCACGATCACCGGCTGCTCGGGCCGCTGCCAGCCGACGACCGGGACGTCCAGGTGCGGCGGGCCGCCGTACACGATCGAGAACAGGCCCACGCCGACCGTCGCGAGCAGCGTGAGCAGCAGGTAGTCGGGGACCGAGCCGCGCTGGATGAAGCCGGTGACCTGGATCGAGAACCGGTCGAGGCGGCGGATCGCCGTCCAGTAGACCTGGCCGGAGTCCATCACGTGCAGCGCCGTGCCCGCCCTGGCCATCGGGCCGCGCGCCAGGAACAGCACCAGCCCGGCCGCCAGCGCCGACGCCGACAGCAGCAGCGGCAGCGAAGGGCCGCTCCAGGGAGCCAGGTGGGCGTGCAAGCCGGGATCGGCGTACGTGCCGGTGTAGCCGGACATCGCGCCCTCGTACCAGGGGGCGAGCGGCCCGAACACCAGCCCCAGCACGGCCAGCAGCCCCGCCGGGGCGGCCATCGCCACCGGCGTCGCGTGTGCGGGGGTCGGCTCGATGCCCGGCTTGCCGGCGAACGCCCCCCACAGGAAGCGCAGCGTGTATGCCGCCGTCAGCGCCGACCCCGCCACCACCCCCGCCAGCACGGGCGGCGTGTCCAGCAGCGACTCCAGCGCCGCCTCCTTGCCCGCGAACCCCGCCAGCGGCGGCAGCCCCGCCATCGAGGCGCCCGCCAGCACCGCCGCCCCGCACGTCCACGGCATCGCCCGGCCGAGCCCGCTCAGCGCGCGCAGGTCCCGCGTGCCCGTCGCGTGGTCCACGATGCCCACCACGAGGAACAAGGCGGCCTTGAACAGCGCGTGCGCCAGCACCATCCCGGCGCCGGCCACCGCCGTGCCCTCCGTGCCCGCGCCGAACAGCAGCACCATCAGGCCGAGCTGGCTGACCGTCCCGTACGCCAGCAGCCGCTTCAGGTCCGTCTCCCGCAGCGCCCGCCAGCCGCCCAGCAGCATCGTCACCACGCCCAGCGGCACCGCCACCGACCGCCACAACGCCACGTCGCCGAACGCCGGGCCCAGCCGGGCCAGCAGGTACACCCCCGCCTTCACCATCGCCGCCGCGTGCAGGTACGCCGAGACCGGCGTCGGCGCCGCCATCGCGGCCGGCAGCCACGTGCTGAACGGGAAGATCGCCGACTTCGACAGCGCCCCTGCCAGCACCAGCACCAGCGCCACCGGCGCGACGTCAGGAGGGCGGGCGACGATCTCCGAGATCTGGTAGGTGCCCGCCGCCTGCCCCAGCAGCACGAACCCGGCCAGCATCGTCAGGCCGCCGAACGTCGTCACCGACAGCGCCTTCATCGCCGCCTGCCTGCTCGGGCGGCTGGCCGGGTCGTGGCCGATGAGCAGGTAGGAGAAGACCGTCGTCAGCTCCCAGAACACGTACAGCAGGAGCAGGTCGTCGGTCGCGACCAGGCCCAGCATCGAGCCGGCGAAGGCCACCATCACCCCGCCGTAGCGGCCGAGCCCCTCGTCGGCCGCCGAGAAGTAGCGGGCGCTGTACCCCAGCACCAGCACGCCGACCCCGGTGACCAGCGCCATCATCAGCACCGCCAGCGGGTCGGCGCGGAACGACAGCTCCAGCCCCAGCACCGGCGCCCACGGCCTGCTCTCCCGCGCCGGCAGCCCGCGCAGCGCCAGCCATCCCGTGTACGCCAGCCCGGCCGCCGGCGGCACCGCCAGCACGGCGAAGTAGGAGGCCCGGCCCAGGCGGGTCACCAGCCAGGGAGCGCAGGCCGCCGCGACCGCGTGCAGGATCAGCAGCGACTCCATGGGCTCCTCGGGCGGGAATTTCCGGCTACGTCCGCCAATCTCTCCCACGGTGGCCGCGCCATCGCGCAGGCACGGCCAGGGTTGACCCGAACGTCACCACTCCCACACCGAGGTGTGGTGTCACCTCAGGCGCCGGCTCTGGCCTGGCCCTTCGCGTCGGGGCGGCAGGTGCCGGGGCGCGGGGCCTTCGCCGTGAGCAGGTAGTCGTCCACCTTGCGGTCAAGGCAGGAGGAGCCCCTGCGGTAGCCCGTGTGGCCGTCGGCGTCGTTGGTCAGCAGCACGCCGTGCTCCAGCTGCCCGGCCAGCGCCTGCGCCTCCTTGTACGGCGTCGCCGGGTCACGCGTGGTGCCCACCACCACGATCGGCGGCGCCCCCTTGGCGCTCACCTTCTTCGGCAGGCGCGAGCCCTTGACCGGCCAGAACGGGCACGGGCTCTCCGGATGGTCGACGCAGTTGATGGCCATCAGGGCCTCGAAGCTGTTGTCGTAGCGGCCGTTGGGCCGCCGCCCGTTGCTCTCGTCGGCGAGCTGCAGCAGCTTCGTGCCGTCACCCTTGTACGCCTGCGCCAGCGCCTGCCGCAGCCGCGGCCAGGTCGCCGTCTGGTACATCGAGTACTCCACCGCGCTGCGCACGACGGCCTCGCTGACCTGGCGGGCGTCGTACTCGTTGCGCAGCGGCGACTGGTCGGCGCGGTCGTAGAGCCGGTCGAGCTTCTTCACCGCCGCCTTCACCGACAGCCCCTTGAACGGGCAGTCCTTGGCCTTGAAGCAGTCGCGCAGGAACGACTCCGTGGCCACCTCGAACCCGCGGTCCTGGTCCTCGATGAAGTCCTCGGTGTCCTGCGACGGGTCCTCGGCGCCGTCGAGCACCATCGCCCGCACCCGCGCCGGGTACATGTCGGCGTACAGCGAGCCGAGGTAGGTGCCGTACGAGAAACCGAGGTACGTCAGCCGCTCGTCACCCAGAGCGGCGCGCATCACGTCCATGTCGCGGGCGACCTCGACCGTGCCCACATGGGCGAGCAGTTTCTTTCCCGACCGCTTGGCGCACGATTTTGCAAAGGCTTTGTCCCACTTTTCCTGACGCTTTACTTCGGCGGCGGTGTCAGGAGTGGGATCGAGGGTGAAGTAAGAATCGAGGTCGAGGGATTTCATGCAGTGGATGGGCGCCGAACCGCCGACGCCGCGAGGGTCGAAGCTGACGACGTCGAAATGCTCCCTGATCGCGGGGGAGACGACGTCCTTGCTCTGCAGCAGCGTGTCGACACCGGACGCGCCGGGGCCGCCGAAGTTGAGCACGATCGACCCGATCTTGCGTCCCGTCGCAGGCAGGCGGGCCATGCTGAGGCCGATCCGGTCGCCTTCGGGGTGCTCGTAGTCGAGCGGGACCGACAACTTCCCGCATTCATGGCCGTCGCCGCAGCGAGACCAGGCAAGGCGCTGTCCGTAGAATTCGCCAAGCCGATCAGGCGCGGCGGCTCGGGCGTGGCCCGCGACACCGGTGAGGGTCAGCAGGCCGGCCAGGGCGGGCGTAATGAAACGGAATAGTCGTCGCATGTCTCAGGGGATGTAGGCAACGGATTTCCCGTTATTTATAGACGGTGCCCCAGATCGAGAGCAAGTGGGCAAAACACTCG
Source organism: Nonomuraea sp. NPDC049419 (assembly GCF_040676995.1). NCBI lineage: Bacteria > Bacillati > Actinomycetota > Actinomycetes > Streptosporangiales > Streptosporangiaceae > Nonomuraea > Nonomuraea sp. NPDC049419. Next base: position 70,245 of record NZ_JBFAQB010000019.1, read on the forward strand.
AATTCCCGATCCGGAAAAAGATCTACTATCCGCCCGAGACCTCAAAAGCCCGTTCCCCGCCCCGGAATCCGCCCGCACGTGGCGACGGCTCAGCCGCCCCCGGAGACGCGGCGCTGCACCTCGTCGGCGAGGCTGTCGAGCGACCGGTCGAGCAGCCCGCGCACCTCGTCCGCCCGCGCCCCGGACTCAGGCTCGTCGAGCAGGCTGATGTGCACCGTCACCTCACTGGTGCCCGCCGCGGAGTCGGACACCTGCAGCCAGCCCGAATAGCCGGGGTGGTCGCGACCGCCCCACTCCACCCTCAGTTGCTCCTGGGAGACGCGGAACAACCCCTCGTGCTTGCCGGAACCGGGCACCAGGGAGCCGTCCGCCTCGAGCGTGCCGGGCCCCGCGTCGTGGACCGACAATCCCTGCGGCAGCCACCGGTCCATGAGCCGCACATCGGACGCCACCCCGAACACCACCATGCTCTCCGCCGGCATCCCCCGCGTCGCCTCGAACTCCGCCATACCGTTACCCCCGGACCCCTGGCTTCCAATGCCAGCGCCGTACCCCCGTGATGTACGGGCAAACAGCGACCCCCGCGACGGTGTGTCCCGCTACGGTTGCGTCGGGTAATCGAGCGGCGAGGGGAGCGGGTGATGGCGGGCGCGCCACAGGTGCCGCCGGAGTTGTTCCGGTTCACCACGACGGAGCGGGCTGACCTGCACACGGCGGTCCTCTTCGCGTTCGGCGAGGCCGACGAGCGGCTGGAGACGGCGCTCACCGCCGACGAGGTGCGGGAGCGGCTGCGCGCGACCGGCTGCTACGCGCCGGTCGGCGAGCAGGACCTCGCCGGCACGCTCAAGCAACTGGCCGGGTGGGGGCTGCTCGACGTGGTCTTCGACCACGCGGGCGGCTTCGCCACGGCCGAGGAGTACGAGCGCAGGAACCTCCAATACTCGCTCACCGGCCGCGGCGCGGCGGCCCTCGCCGGGATCCGGCACGCGATGGCCGCGCTCGACTCGGCGGGTGCCCTGCAGGCGGCGGTGCTGGACGCCATCGCCGCCCGCCTGGCCGAGCTGAACGAACTGCTGCACGACCCCGACCCCGGCCGCAACCGCCGCATCTTCGCCTGCCTCATGGAACTGGAGGCCCACCTCGGCGCCCTGCGCACCAACACCCGCCGCTTCAACGCCGACCTGCAGCGCCTGCTACGCGCCGAGGGCACCGACCTGGCAACGTTCCACGAGGTGAAGACCGCCACGGTCGCCTACCTCCAGCAGTTCGTCACAGACCTGGAACAACGCGCCGACACCATCACCACCCTCCTCCACCCCCTCACGCAAAGAGCCGCCGACCCCGCCCAGGGCGGCCAGCCCCGAAACGGCGGTCCCGTTGGGGATGGAGGGCGGGGTGATCTGGCCGCGTACGGCGGGCAGGGCGGGCAGGGCGGGCGAGGTGGCCTGGCTGGGCACACCGGGCGGAGCGTCGCGGTGCTGCACGCGCGGGCCCTTGATGGGGCCGATCTGCCGAGGGTGCCGGGGGCTGATCATGCGACGCCGTGGCTGGCGGCGCGGGTGGCGCAGTGGGAGGGGCTGCTGGCGTGGTTCGCGCCTGAGGACGGGAGCGTGCCGCGGGTGCGGCGGCTGCACGACGTGGCGCGGCGGGCCATCGTCGTGCTGCTGCAGGTGCTCGACCGCATCACCGACGCCCGCCGCCGCTCGTCCAGCGCCGCCGCCGACTTCCGTACGCTGGCCCGCTGGTTCGCCGCCGCGCCGGGCGAGGACGACGCGCACCGGCTGTGGGACGCCGCGTTCGGGCTCGGCTCGGCCCGCCACGCCCACCTCGGCCACGCCGACGCCGAGCTGATCCCGGCCGGGGTGCCGTGGGCGGAGGCCGAGCCGGTCGAGGTGTCGGCGCTGCTGCGCTCGCGCGGACGTACCGAACGGATGGGCCGCACCGGCAGGGTCCGCGACGTCGCCGGACTGCGCGCCGAACGGCGAGCCATGGCCGAGCGCGAGCGCGCCGAGCTGGAGGCCGCCTGGGCGGCGCTGGCCACGACGGGCCCGATCCGGCTGTCGCAGCTCGGCGAGCTCGACCACGACACCTTCGGCCGCCTGCTCGACCTGGTGGGCAGGGCGCTGGCCGAGCGCCCCGACCCGACCGGGTTCCGCCGGGCCGTCACCTCCGACGGCCGGGTGGAGATCGTCCTGCGAGCCCCCGACGACGCGCCCACCGAACGGGAGGTGGCGGTCCTGCGGACGTCCGAGGGCTGGTTCCGCAGCCCCGACTACCTCATCGACGTCCGCGCACCCGGCGCCCTGCGCGAGCGGGTGGTGGGGGCGTGAGCACGGCGGTGACTTCCATGACGGCGGCGTGGCGGTGCGGTGGTTCGCGTGAGCGGGGGGTGGGGGCGTGAGCACCCTTGCCAACCAGCTCGTACGCGCCGAGAAAGAGGAGCTGGCCCGGGCCATCAGGACCCTGCTCGGACGTCCCCTGGTCTCGGCCCACGACGACCCGGCCGCCTTCGATCTGGTCAGGAAGCGGCGCGGGCCGCTCATCCAGTGGTTCGACTACTTCTGCGGCTGGCGGCTGGTCGTGGAGCCGCGTCAGGGGTACGCCCGGCTGGTCAAGGTCAGGTCAGAGCCCGGCGCCACCCGCCCGGCCAGACGCCGCCGCACCACCAGGGCCCCGTTCGACCGCCGCCGCTACACGCTGCTGTGCCTGTGCGCGGCCGAGCTGCTCACCTCCCCCGTCACCACGATCGGCATGCTGGCCGGGCGGGTGGCGCAGGCGGCCGCGGTGGAGCCGGGCGTGCCCGCGTTCGAGCCGGTGCGGGGTGAGGAGCGCGCGGCGTTCGTGGACGCGGTCAAGCTGCTGGAGCACTATGGCGCGCTCACCGCGATGGACGGCGCCACGGACGCCTACCTCGACGACGAGGACGCCAAGGTGCTCTACCGGGTGGACACGACCCGCGTCATCCGCCTCCTCGCCGCCCCGGTCGCCCCGTCCCGGTTGGCGGACACCTGGCGGGGCGGGACGGAAGAAGAGGCGCCCGAGGCGAGCCCGGGACGTGACCCGGAGAAGGCGCCCTGGGGGCTGCGCGGGGCGGCTGAGGTGGGCTCGGGGCTGCGCGGGGCGGCCGGGGACGGCTGGGAGTGGGGCGGCGCGGTGGTGGGGGAGCGGGGCGGGCCGCCGGATGCGCTGGTCGCCGAGGCGCGGTACGGCGCCGGCGAGCCCAGCGAGACCCAGCGCGCCCTGCACGCCCGCCACACCCTCATCCGCCGCCTGCTCGACGACCCCGTCGTCTACCGCGACGAGCTGACCCCCGCCCAGGCCGCGTACGCCGCCTCGCTGACCGGCCGCAGGCTGCTGCGCCGCGCGGCGGAGGAGGCCGGGTTCGTGCTGGAGGAGCGGGCCGAGGGGTTCCTGCTGGTCGATCCCGACGGGATCGCGACCGACAGCAGGTTCCCCGACGACGGCGGGCACGCCAAGGTGGCCGCCCTGCTCATGCTCGACCTGCTCGTCACCTCGGGCCCCGTCAGCGCGGCCCGGCTCGACGAGGAGGCCGCCGAGCTGCTGCGCCGCTTCCCGCAGTGGGCCAAGGCGTACCAGTCGGACGGCGGCGGGCCGCGGCTGGCCGCCGACGCGCTTGAGGTGCTCGTCCGGTTCGGGCTGGCCCGCCGTACGGGTGACCGGGTCGCGGCCCTGCCCGCCGCGGCCCGCTACCGGGTCGATCGCGCGGCCGTACAGGAGGATTGATGACCGTTACCGAGCTCGCCCCGCAGCGCGCCGCGCAGGGGATGGACGCCCGCTGGGTTCCGGTGCGCGCCGGGATACTCAACGTCTGGCGCTACTACGACGAGGTGTTCGAGTTCCACCGGGGGCGGCTGCTGCTGCGCGGGCCCAACGGCAGCGGCAAGTCGAAGGTGCTGGAGCTGCTGCTGCCGTACCTGCTGGACGCCAGCCTGAAGCCGAGCAGGCTGTCCACGTTCGGCGGCGGCGAGCGCACCATGCACTGGAACCTCATGGGCGACGGCGCCGGCGGCGCCACCCGGGTCGGGTACGTGTGGCTGGAGTTCCGGCACGCCGACGGCCGCTGGTTCACCTGCGGGGCGCGGCTGCAGGCCACCGTCCACACCAAGAACGTCACCGCCGCCTACTTCACCACCGACGCCCGCGTGGACGCCCCCGACGGCATCAGGCTCGTCGGCGAGGGCGGCCAGCCGCTCACCAAGGCGCAGCTCATCGACGAGCTGGGCCCGTCGGGCACCGTGCACGAGAGCGCCGAGTCGTACCGCGACGTCGTGCGCAGGACCCTTTATCGCGAGCTGAACGAGCAGCGCTACGACTCCCTGCTCACCGCGCTGCGCCAGCTCCGCACCCCCAAGCTGTCCGAACGCCTCGACCCCGGGCTGCTGTCCGACCTGCTGTCCAGCGCCCTGCCGCCGCTCGGCGAGGGCGAGATCCACGAGATCGCCGAGGGGTTCGAGCGGCTCGACCGGCAGCGCGAGGAGCTGCGGCGGCTCGACCGCGACGTGGAGGAGGCCGACCGGCTGGCCGAGCGGCAGCGCGGCTACGCCCAGCGCGTGCTGCGGGCCGCCGCCGCTGCCGTCACGTCGGCGTGGGAGCGGGTGGAGTCGCTGGCCGCCGAGGTCAAGGATCGGCGCGAGGCGCTCAAGGAGGCCGAACGCGAGCTCGCGGCCACGACCGTGCGGCTGGGGGAGGAGGAGGCCCAGGAGCTGGCCCTGGCCGCCCGGATCGACGGCTTGAAGGAGAGCGAGGCGTACCGGGAGGCCGGCGACCTCCACCGCCTCCGTACCGAGGCCCAGGCAGCCCACGAGACGGCGGCCCGCCTCCGCGACCAGGCCGGCCAGGCGGCCAGGGAAGTCTCGGCGAGACAGGCCCACGCCGACCGCGCCGCCGCCGCGGCCCGCACAGCCGCCGCTTTGGCCGACCGCGCCCGCACGGAGGCCCACCACGCCGCCGCCCGCGCCGGCCTGCTGTCCGTCCACGAGGAAGCAGCCGGCCGCACGGCCCTCCTGCCCGACCAGCCCCTTGCTCGCCCCGGTCTCCCGCCGGTCCACGAAGAGGCGGCGGACAACACCGGGAGCCGTGCGGGGCTGCCGTCCGCACCCGAAGAGGATGATCGGGCCGCGGGGCGCGTTGCCCCCTTCTCCGCCGATGAGCAGGGCGACGCGGAGGCGCTTGTGCGGAGGGGGAGGGAGCTGCTGCGGGCGGCCGTCAGCAGCAGGGCCGGGCAGATCAGGGAGGTCAGGGCGGGGGCGATCGCCCACGAGGAGGCTGTGGGGCGGCGGACCACGGCTGAGCGGGATCGTGACGATGCGCGTGACGATCTGGCCGCTGCTCAGGAGGGTCGTGAGCGGGCTGAGCGGGTGCGGGACGAGCGGGCTCGGGACCTGGCCGCCGCGCTGGGCGACTGGGCCGGCGGGTGTGCGCAGCTTCAGCTTGATCCTGCCACGCTGGCCGGCCTGGCCGAGGACTTCGAGCGGGCCGATGACCTCGTGAGCACGGCGCGGACGATGGCCGCCGTCGAGCTGGCGGCTCGGGAGCAGCAGCTGACCGGTCTGCGTGACCGGCTGGCCGGTGAGCGGGCCGAGCTGGCGCAGGAGCGGGAGCGGCTCAGCGATCAGACGGCGATCGAGCCGCCCGTCTCGCCCGCCCGTACCGCCGCCGGGCGGCTGGCCCGGCCTGGGCTGCCGTTGTGGCGGGCGGTGGCGTTCAGGTCAGGGCTCGATCCGGTCGCGCAGGCGGGGGTGGAGGCGGCGCTGGAGGCGTCCGGGCTGCTCGGCCTGTGGCTGCGTCCGGACGGCGGGTTCGACGCGGGCGAGCACGACGCGTTCGCGGTCGCCGCGCTGGCCCGCCCTGCGCCCGGCTACAGCCTGGCCCACGTGCTGCTCACCGAGGCGGACTCGCCGGTCTCGGCGGACGCCGTGCTGGGCGGCATCGCGTTCGCGCCCACCGCGATCGGCGTCGACCACCCGGCCGTGATCGGCGCCGACGGCACCTGGCGGCTCGGTCCTGCGGCGGGCCGCTGGGTCAAGCCGGAGCCCGCCTACATCGGCGCGACCGCCCGGGAGCGGGCCAGGCGGCGCCGCGTCGCCGAGCTGGACGACCGGCTGGGCGAGCTGGCCGGGCGGGTCGCCGAGTGCGACCACCTGCTGGCCGTGGTGGACGCCGACCGCGACACGCTGGCCGCCGAGCTGCGGCGCAGGCCCGACAGGCGGCCGTACGCGGAGTCGGTCCAGGCGCTCGACGACGCGGAGCGCAAGGTGGCGCTGCTGGAGGACCGGCTGCGCGCGTACGAGGAGCGGCTGCACGAGCGTGAGCAGGACGTGGCGCGGTCGCTGCGCCGCCTGACCGAGCTGGCCGACCGCCACGCGCTGCCCGCGGCGCCGTCCGCGCTGGACAACCTGGAGCAGGCGCTGCGCACCGCCGAGACGACCGGCGCCGTCTGGCACGACCGCCGCGCCGACGCCCGCGCCGCCGCCGAGCACGCCAGGCTGGCCGCCGAGACCGCCGCCCAGTACGAGCGGCTCGCCCTCGACGCCGTCGAACGCGCCGAACGGGCCGCCTCCGCCGCGGTCGTGCTGGCCGAGCGGCTGGCCGCGATCGAGGGCACGGCCGGCGCCGAGCAGCACGAGGTCCTCGCCAGGCTCCAGGAGTCCCAGGCCGCCTACCAGGACTGCCGCCGCGCCATCAAGCAGATCAACGACGGCCTGGCCCGGCTCAACGCCCGCCTGGGCCGCCTCAGCGGCGAGCTGTCCACCGCCGAGGACCGGCACGCCGAGGCCGCGCAGGCGCGCGATGAGGCATCGGGCCGCTTCCGCCGCCTGGCCTCCGGTCACCTGCCGGCCGACGCGGGCGTGACACTGGAGCCGGACTCGGAGGCCGGGCCGGTGCTGGAGGCGGCGAGGGTGGTGGCGGAGCGGCTGGGGGCGGTGCCGTTCGAGGGCAAGCAGGTCAGGGAGGCTGAGGCGCGGTTGCGGGATGCGGTGCATCGTGCCAGGGAGGCGCTGGGCGGGCGGGCGGAGCTGGAGCTGACGCCCGACGACGACGTGCAGGTGCTGACCGCGACCGTCAACGGGGTGCGGGCCGGGGCGGCGGCGCTCGGGAGAGTCCTGCACCAGGAGCGGGACGCGCGGCGGCGGGACATCACCGAGGCCGAGCGGGACCTGTTCGACCGCACGCTGGCCGGCGACACGCGCCGGCATCTCGCCGACCGCATCAGGCAGGCGACGGCGCTGGTGGAGGCGATGAACCAGCGGCTCGAACGGGTCCGCACCGCGTCCAAGGTGGCGGTGCGGCTGGTGTGGCAGGTCGACCCCACGCAGTCGCCCGGCACCCGCGCCGCCCGCGACCTGCTGCTGCGCGACCCGGCCGGCCTGAGCGAGGCCGACAGGGAGGCCCTGTACGTCTTCTTCAGGGACCGCGTCGAGGAGGCCAGGGCCGACGACTCGTCGGCGAGCTGGGAGGACCAGCTCATGAAGGTGCTCGACTACACCGCCTGGCACCGCTTCGTGGTCAAGCTGGACAGGGGCGACGGCCAGGGCTGGCAGGACCTGACGCGCAAGCTGCACGGCGCCCTGTCGGGCGGGGAGAAGGCGATCGTGCTGCACCTGCCGCTGTTCGCCGCCGTGGCCGCGCACTACCTGACCGACCCGGGCTGCCCGCGCTTCATCCTGCTGGACGAGGTGTTCGTGGGGGTGGACAGGGCGAACCGCGGCCAGGTGTTCGACCTGCTGGTGAACCTGGGCCTGGACCTGGTGCTGACGTCCGACCACGAGTGGTGTGAGTACCGCGAGCTGGACGGCATCGCCATCCACCAGCTCATCACGGGGGACGGCGACGACGCGGTGACGACGGCCAGGTTCGTGTGGAACGGCTACCGGACGATCCCAGCCGAGTGACCGAGCCGAGTGAGCGCGTACGTCCCGGATGAGCGCTGGATGTCCGGAAGCGCGGGCCCCGCGCGACCGGTTGGTGTCTAAATCGTTTTAGAAATTTTATGACCGGATCCACGTCGGGTACCGGCAGTATTGACACGTAACTCCCCGCCGTTTTACGTTCTGGACACATTAAAACGTTTCGCCTGAACGGCGCCGGAGGGCGTATGAGTGAATCTCCTCCCATCCTGTCGCTCCGCGATGTCAGCAAGTCCTTCGGCGCGGTCCGTGCCCTGTCGGGCGTGCGGCTCGACCTGTACGCCGGCGAGGCGCACGGCCTGGTGGGAGAGAACGGGGCGGGAAAGTCCACGCTGGTGAAGGTCCTCGCCGGCGCCCACTCGGCCGACGCCGGCGCGCTGACCGTGGACGGGAAGGAGCTGAGGCTCTCGGGCCCCGCCGACGCCCAGGCTGCCGGAATAGCCGTGATCTATCAGGAACCGACGCTTTTCCCGGATTTGTCGGTTTCCGAGAACATCTTCATGAGCCGCCAGCCATTACGCGGCCTGCGCCGCATCGACGCCAAAGCCATGCGCGCGGCCACGTCCGAGCTGTTCGCCAGGCTCGGCGTCGGGCTCGACCCCGACCGGCCCGCTCGCGGCCTGTCCATCGCCGACCAGCAGCTCGTCGAGATCGCCAAGGCGCTCGCGTTCGACGCCCGCGTCCTCGTCATGGACGAGCCCACCGCCGCACTGTCCGGCGTCGAGGTCGAGCGGCTGTTCTCGGTCGTCGGGTCGCTGCGCGAGGCGGGCGCGGCCGTGCTGTTCATCTCCCACCGCTTCGACGAGATCTTCACCCTCTGCAAGCGGATCACGGTGATGCGCGACGGCCGCTGGGTCTCGACCGGCCCGGCATCCGGCCTCACCGTCGAGGAGCTGGTCCGCAGGATGGTCGGCCGCGAGGTGTCCGCGCTCTATCCGAAGACGGCGGCGGACGTCGGCGACCCCCGCCTGGAGGTACGCGGCCTGACCAGGCACGGCGTCTTCGAGGACGTCTCGTTCACCGTGCGCGGCGGCGAGATCGTGGCGCTGGCCGGGCTCGTCGGAGCCGGGCGCAGCGAGGTCGCGCGGGCCGTGTTCGGCGTGGACAGGCCCGACGCCGGCGAGGTGACCGTCGAGGGCAAGACGCTGCCGCCCGGCGACACCGCCGCCGCCATCGCCGCGGGGCTGGCCCTCGTCCCCGAGGACCGCCGCCAGCAGGGCCTGGTCATGGAGCTGTCGGTGGCACGCAACGCCACCCTCACCAGGCGCTGGTCGCTGAGCAGGCTCGGGCTGCTGTTCGGCGGCGCCGAGCGGGCCGCGGCCCGCATCTGGAGCGAGCGCCTCCAGGTCAAGACCGCCCGCCTCACCGACCCCGTCTCCACCCTGTCGGGCGGCAACCAGCAGAAGGTGGTGCTGGCCAAGTGGCTGTCGACCGAGCCGCGCGTGCTCATCGTGGACGAACCCACCCGCGGCATCGACGTCGGCACCAAGGCCGAGGTGCACCGGCTGCTGTCGGAGCTGGCCGGGCAGGGCGTCGCGGTGCTGATGATCTCCAGTGAGCTGCCCGAGGTGCTGGGCATGGCCGACCGCGTGCTCGTCATGCACGAGGGCAGGCTGGTGGCCGACATCCCCCGTACGCGGGCCGACGAGGAGTCGGTGATGCTGGCCGCGACAGGACAGGGCGGCACCGCATGACCGCCGTCACCGAGGGCACCCGGCTCGTGCACCGGGTGTTCGTGATCAGAGAGCTCGGCATCGCCGCCGCGCTGGTGCTGCTCGTGGCCGTGACCGTGCTGGTCAACCCGCGCTTCCTGACCGCGCAGGGCATCAAGGACCTGCTGCTCGGCTCGACCATCCTCGCCGTGCTCGCCGTCGGGCAGAGCATCGTCGTCATCACCCGCAACGTGGACCTGTCGGTCGGGTCGGTGCTGGGGCTGTCGGCGTTCGCGACGGGCAGCCTGTTCGTGGCGAACCCCGGCCTGCCCATCCCGGTCGCGCTGGCGGCCGGCGTGCTGCTCGGCGCTGCCTGCGGAGCCGTGAACGGCGCGCTCATCGCCGCCGCCCGCGTCCCCGCGCTCGTGGTGACGCTCGGCACCCTGTACGTCTTCCGCGGCGTCGACTACACCTGGGCCACCGGCCGGCAGATCAACGCCGCCGACATGCCGCCCGGCTTCCTGCGCATGGGCAGCGCGACCCTGCTGGGGGTGCCGGTGCTGGCGCTGTTCGCCGTGGTGGTGCTGGTGGCCGCCGGCTACTACCTGCGGACGTACCGCAGCGGCAGGGAGCTGTACGCCATCGGCTCCAGCCCGCCCGCCGCCCGCCTCGCGGGCATCCCGGTGGGCCGGCGGGTGTTCACCGCGTTCGTCGTCTCCGGCGCGCTCGCGGGCCTGGCCGGCGTCCTGTACGCGGCCCGCTTCGGCACTCTCGACGCCAACGCGGGCAACGGCTTCGAGCTCAACGTGGTGGCCGCCGTCGTGGTCGGCGGCGTGGCCATCTTCGGCGGCAGCGGCTCGGTCTACGGCGCCGCGCTCGGCGCGGTGCTGCTCACCACGATCAGCAGCGCGCTGCCGGTGCTCGGGGTGAGCCCGTTCTGGCAGCGGGCCGCCGTCGGCGCGCTCATCCTGGCCGCGATCGGCCTGGACCGCGCGCTGGCCGTCCGCATGGCCAGGACGTTGCGAGGAAGGAGCGGCCGTGGCTGAGGCGGTAGGAGACGGCGCGGGGAGCAGCATGGAGACGGGCACAGGGACGGGCGCGGGGAGCGGCGGCGCGATCAGGCGGGTGCGGGCGGTGGCCGGGTCCTGGGACGCCGTGCTCGTTGTGGCCCTGATCCTGGTCGTCGCGATCGGCGCGCTCAGCATCGAAGGCGTGGCCAGCCCGCGTTTCTGGCGGTTCGTCACGCTGGAGGTCATCCCGATCGCGCTCATCGCGCTCCCCATGACCCTGGTGATCATCACCGGCGAGATCGACCTGTCGGTGGCCAGCATCCTCGGCCTGACCTGCACCGTCATGGGCCAGCTCTGGCTGTGGGGCATCACCTCGCTGCCCGTGGTGATCGTGCTCTGCCTGCTGCTGGGCGCGCTGCTCGGCGCGGTCAACGGGCTGTTCGTGACCGGCTTCGGGCTGCCGTCGCTGGCGGTGACGATCGGCACGCTCGCGTTGTACCGGGGCCTGGCGTACGTCGTGCTCGGCGACCAGGCGGTGGCCGACTACCCGCCCGAATGGACGACGGGCGCGATCGCCGCCATCCCCGGGCTCACCATCCCGTGGATGATCATCGTGGTCGCCGCCCTGGCGATCGTCTTCGCGCTCGTGCTGCACGCCACCCCGATCGGCCGCGGCCTGTACGCCATCGGCAACAACGCCGAGGCCGCCCGCTTCACCGGCATCGGCGTGGCCCGCACGAAGTTCTGGCTGTTCGTCGCCACCGGCGCCATGTCGTCGCTGGCCGGCGTCTTCTGGACGCTGCGCTTCGCCAGCGCCCGCGCCGACAACGGCATGGGCCTCGAACTCGCCGTGGTGGCCGCGGTGCTGCTCGGCGGCGTGTCCATCTTCGGCGGGCGCGGCGGGCTGCTCGGCGTCATCGCCGCCGTCGTCCTGCTCGGCACGCTGCGCAACGCGCTGCAGCTCGCGTACGTGCCGGCCAACACCCTGACCATCATCACCGGATCCCTGCTCATCGTCTCCGTAGTGGGACCCAACGTCGCCGGCATGGCGCGCGAGCGGTTGCGCCGGCGACGATCCGTCACCCCCTGACCGCGATCGCGGGCCGCGAAAGGAACTCCATCATGGCAGCGAGAACTCGAGGAGGCAGGGCCGTCGCCCTGGCGGTGCTCACCGCGTTCAGCCTCGCCGTCACCGGTTGTGCGAGCCAGGAAGAGCCGGCCGGCCGGCCGGCTCCCGGCGCGTCCTCCGCCGGCACGGGGACGATCAAGGAGGGACTGAAGGTCGCCTTCCTCCCGAAGCAGGTGAACAACCCGTACTTCGACGCCTCCGACAACAAGGGCGGCAAGGTCGCGGTCGAGGAGTTCAAGGGCGTCTACAGCCAGACCGGCCCCTCGGAGGCCAGCCCGTCGGCGCAGGTCAGCTACATCAACACGCTGTCGCAGCAGGGCACCGACGTGATCGTGGTGTCCGCCAACGACAAGGACGCCATCTGCGGCGCCCTCCAGGAGGCCCGCACCGCCGGGGCGAAGGTGGTCACGTACGACTCCGACACCAACCCCTCCTGCCGGGACGTCTTCATCAACCAGGCCAGCGCGGAGGGCATCGCCGCCTCGCAGATCAAGCTCATCGGCGAGGCGGTCGGGGAGGAGGGCGGCGAGATCGCGATCCTGTCGGCGACCGCGAACGCCACCAACCAGAACGCCTGGATCGAGATGATGAAGACCGAGCTGGCCAAGCCCGAGTACGCCAAGCTCAAGCTGGTCGACACCGTCTACGGCGACGACGACGACCAGAAGTCGTTCCAGGAGACGCAGGGCCTGCTGGCCAAGCACCCGAACCTCAAGGGCATCATCTCGCCGACCACGGTCGGCGTCGCGGCGGCGGCCCGCTACCTGTCCGGCTCGGAGTACAAGGGCAAGGTGCAGCTGACCGGACTGGGCACGCCCAACCAGATGCGGGCGTACGTCAAGGACGGCACCGTCACCTCGTTCGCCCTGTGGAACCCGTCCGACCTCGGCTACCTGGCCGCCTACACCGGCGGCGCGCTGGCCTCCGGGCTGATCACCGGCAAGGAGGGCGAGACGTTCAAGGCGGGCAAGCTCGGCGACTACACCGTCGGCAAGGACGGCACGGTCCTGCTGGGCGACCCGTTCGTCTTCACCAAGGACAACATCGACGACTTCGACTTCTGAGCCGCCCGGACATCAGAGCTGGCGGGACCAGGGTGGGTCGGCGCCGGGGACCGTGCAGGTCAGCGCCGCCACCCGGGTCCCGAAGGTCGCCGCCGCGACGGCGGTGTCCAGGTCGAGCGCGTCCAGCCGCCCGCCGAGCAGCCCCTGCGCCTCCAGGTGGTGCAGCAGCCCGGCGGTGAACGCGTCGCCGGCCCCGACCGTGTCGGCCACCTCGACGCGGATCGCGGGCACGGTGGCGCGCTCGCCGTCCAGCGACACCAGCGCGCCCTCGGCGCCGAGCGTGACCACGATCAGCCGGGCGCCCGCCTCGTGCCACCGGTCGCAGGCCGCCTCCGCCGGGGTGCCCGGCAGCAGCACCGCGAGATCGTCATCGCTCAGCCGCAGCACGTCGGCGTACGCGCACCACCGCTCCACCCGGTAGTCCTCAGGCGCGGCCAGGCTGCGGCGCACGTTGGGGTCGATCGAGACCGTGACCCGCTCATGGGCGGCCCGCGCGAACTCCTCCACGGCCGCCGCGCCGGGCGGCTTGACCAGCGCGAGCGAGCCGGTGTGCAGGCAGGTCGCGTCTCCGAGCCGCTCCGGGCCCAGCTCGTGGGGCGTCCACTGCCAGTCGGCGGTGCCCTGGGCGTAGAAGGTGTACGCGGCCCGCCCGCCCGCGTCCAGCGCGGCCACCGCGAGCGTGCTCGGCTCACCGGCCGCGATCGCCGCCGACAGGTCCACGCCCGAGGCGGCCAGCCGGGTACGGAACACCTGCCCGAAGACGTCACCCGACAGCCGTCCCAGGAACCTGGCCCGCGTGCCGAGCCGCGCGAGCCCCACCGCCGTGTTCGCGGGCCCGCCTCCAGGGAACACCCGCAACCCCATGCCCGTCCCGCCCGCGGACGGTGCGGAATCGGTGAAGGCGTCGGCGACGCACTCGCCGAGCACAGCGATCATCGGGCCCGCCTCTCTCCCCGGGGACGCTGCCGTTTCCGCACGGCCGGGAGCATGGACGCTCCCCGGGACGGAGTTCATCATCGCAGCCCGTACGCCGTCATGATGAGCGCCGGGTGGCCACGCCGCCCGGATCGCGTCCCCTGGGCACGCACAAGGGGGCCGCCCCTTCCGGGACGGCCCCCCTCATGCGGTCGATCGTCAGCGCTTGACCGTGAAGTGGCCGGTCAGGGGACCGAGCGTGACGGTGTAGCCGCCCGCCTCGGAGCGGCGCAGGTCGAAGGTGACCCGGGCGTCCTTGCCGGGCTTCAGGGAAACCTCCCGCCGCTGCTCCTCGGCCCCGTTCACCCGGACCACCGCCTGGTACGAGCCGGCCTGCTCGCCCACGTTCTTCACCAGCGCCCGCACCTTCACGCGCCCTGACCTGGACGACTCGGGCGTCACCGACAGGTCACTCAGGGCGAACAGCGCCTCGGGCCCGGCCACCAGGTCGTGCACGAAGACGTCCGAGCGCTTGTTGGTGTCGCCCTCGACCAGGTTGGCCGAGGTGCTCTCGAAGGCCACGTACCGGCCGTCCGCGCTGATCGACGGCAGCGCGGCCCGGCCGTCGCCACCCGTCCCGCCGGGCGCGCCGGACAGCAGCGTGGTGGTGCCGGCCGTCACGTCCCGCAGGAAGACGTCGCTGAGGTTGTTGTCGTCGCCCTCGGCGAGCCGCCCCGAGTCGCTGTAGAAGGCGACCTTGGTGCCGTCGGCCGACAGCGAGGGGGCGAAGGTCAGGCCGCCGGCGCCGGTGCCGTCCAGGGTGACCGACACCAGCTGGGCCTTGCCGGTGGCCAGGTCGTGCACGTAGATCTCGCCGAGGCCGACGCCGTTGGAGTACGCCACGGCGGTGCCGTTCGGGCTGATCACCGGCCCGACGGTCTCGGTGGCCGGATCGGGCCCGGTCACGCGGGTGAGCGTCTTGGCCTGCCGGTCCAGCACGAAGGTGTCGATCACGCCGTTGTCGTCGCCGGGCACCAGGTCGGACGCGTCGCTCTGGAAGGCCACGTACCGGCCGTCCGCGCTGATCGTGGCCTCGCGGGCGTTGCCGTTGACCTCGGTCCCGTCCTGCGTCACCGAGATCCGCTCGGTGGTGCCGGTCTGCCGGTCGCGCAGGAACACGTCGTTGCGCCCGTTGGTGTCGCCGGGGACGAGGTTCGAGGCCATGCTGTCGAAGACCGCGTACCGGCCGTCCGCGCTGAACCTCGGCGCGCCCGACAGGTCGTTGCCCGGCTCGCCCTTCGAGGACACCGAGATCATCTCGGTCGTCCCCGTCTGCCGGTCGTGCAGGAACGCGTCCGTCTGGCCGTTGGCGTCGCCGGGGACGAGGTTGGTGGAGAAGCTGCTGAACCCGACGTACCGGCCGTCGTGGCTGACCGTCGGCGACAGCGAGAACGAGTCGCCGAGCCCGCCGCCGGTCGGCACCGAGACCCGCTCGGTCACCCGGGTCCGCCGGTCGGTGGCGAAGATGTCCAGCTCGCCGTTCGTGTCGGCGTCGTCGGTGAGGTTGGAGGCGAAGGTGGCGTACACCACCACGTTCCCGTCACCGCTCAGCTCCGGCCACCAGGCCTCGTGGTTGCCCTGGCGGCCGTCCGTGCCGAGCGACAGCCGCTCGGTGGGGGAGCGGCGGGGCAGCGTGAGGTCAGCCTCCGCCCGATGCTTTCCGACGGTGACCTCCACGTCGGGCGACCTGGACACCCCGGGGGCGTGCGCGGCGATCCGGTACGCGCCGACCGGCACGTCCTTGATCGTGTAGCGGCCCTTCGCGTCGGTCACGGCGGTCAGCTCGTCGGGCACGCCGAGCACCTCGACCGTCGCGCCGGGCACGGTCGTGCCGGTCGGCCCGTACGACACCCGGCCCGAGATCGTGCTCCACCTGGTCCGCTCCAGCTGCACCCGCTCGTCGGAGAGCCGGTCGGCGCGGACCGTGACCGTCGTCCTCGTGTCCTCGTAGCCGAACCTGGACAGCGTCAGCTCGTGCCGCCCGGCGGGCAGCCGCAGCTCGAAGCGGCCGTCCGCGTCCGTCTCCGTGCTGCGCCCGCCGACGCCCACCCGCACGCCGGCCAGCGGCTTGCGGGAGCGCCGGTCGGTGACGGTGCCGCGCACGCCGCTGGTGAGCGCCGCCTCGGCGACCGCCGCGTAGGCGTCGATGCGGCCCTGGCCATAGCGGGGGTTCGGGAGCGGGCCGTAGCGGTCGTCGGAGACCGACGTGCCGGCCAGGATCTCCTCGGCCGCGTCCACGGTCAGGCCGGGACGGGCCTCCAGCATGAGGGCGACCGTGCCCGACACGTGCGGGGTGGCCATCGAGGTGCCGTTCAGCGCGGCGTACCCGCCGCCCGGCATCGCCGACACCACGTCCACGCCGGGGGCGGAGATGTCCGGCACCACGTACGAGTCGGGCCACTCGGGCGGGGCGTGGAACCAGTCGGTCGACCGGACCACGCCGCCGCAGGAGAAGTCGGGCACGTCGTCGTTGACGTCGGTCGCGCCCACGGCCACCGACTCGTACACGTTGCCCGGGCTGCCGGACTGGCCCTCCGCGCAGTCGTTGCCGATCGCGAAGGACGGGAACGCGCCCGCGCGGTAGATGTTCCTGGCCGGCTCGACCAGCTCGTCGGCGTAGCCCTCGGCGCCCAGCGACATGCTGACCACGTCGGCCGGCTCGCCCGCCGGGGTGCCGTCCGCCGCGTACGGCGCCAGCGCCCACTGCATGCCCGCGACCACCTGCGCGAGCGTGCCCTGGCCGCCCGGGATGACCAGCCCGGCCATCAGCTCGGCCCCTGGCGCGACGCCGATCTTCGTGCCGGACGCGTCGCCGCCCGCGATCGTGCCCGCCACGTGCGTGCCGTGGAAGGAGCTGTCGTGCGGCTCGCTCGGCACGGGCTTGCCGTCCGGGCCGAACTCGATCCAGCCGCCCGCGTGCTCCTTGCCCGTCCCGGCCAGCTTGCCCTGCAGGTCGGGGTGGGTGATGTCGACGCCGGTGTCGAGCACGGCCACCCGGACGCCCTTGCCGGTCAGCCCGCGCTCCTGCTGGACGCGGTCGGCGCCGATCTTGGTGAGACCCCACGTGGCGGGCTCGGCCGCCATGGTCTTCGGCGCGGGCGCGCGGTCGGGCTCGGGGGCGGTGAGGGTGAAGTTCGGGATGATCCGGTCGACCAGCTCCAGCTCGGCCAGGGCGGCCAGGGTGGCGGGCGTGACGCGTACCAGGATCATGTTCTTCAGCCAGAACGTGTTGACCACCTGGTCGCCGCGCGAGCGCACGAACGCGGCCACCGGGTCCTGCACCGGCTCCGCGCTCGCCTTCAGCGCGGCGCGGGCCTGCACGGGGGTGCCGGTCGCGGGCGGCTGCCGCAGGGTGCGCAGCACGACGAGCGCCTCGATGCGGTCACCGGCGGTCCTCATCCGCTCGGTCAGCTTGGCGTCGATCTTCTGGTCCGGCTTCTGGCCCGGGGCGGGGGCGCCGGACGGGGCGGTCTGCGCCTCGGCCGGGCTCGCGGGGACGAGCGTCCCGTACGTCGCGGTCGTCAGCAGAACCGCTGGTAAGACGGCGGCGAGCAGACGGCGACCGGGCGAGCGGCGAGGGGACAGCGGCATGATGCTCCTTCATTCCTGTGGCCACTGGGGCCGATGGTGCTCAAGAACGCTGACATCTTCCGCCTTTTCCTGACAAGCTTGGTTAGTGACGAGTTTCCGTCATGTGTCGCTATTCAGACAGGAGGAGCGGGGTGCTGGAGGCGATCGGGCTCAGCCCTCAGGACGAAGAGGTGTACGACGCGCTCGTCCGCCGCACGCAGGCCACGGTCGCCGAGATCGTCGCCGACTGCCACCTGCCGGCCACCGCCGCCCGCCGTATCCTGCAGTCGCTGCTCGACCTCGGCCTGGCCACCCGCTCCACCGGCCGGCCCACCCGCTACGTCGCCGTCTCGCCGGACAGCAGCCTCGAGGCCATCCTGCGCGAGCGGGAACGGGAGCTGGACGGCGTACGCGCCCACATCCGCGCCCTCATGGACGTCTACCGCGCCGGCACCCGCTTCGCCCACCCCGGCGAGCTGATCGAGGTCGTCTCAGGGCGGGACGAGGTCAACCACCGGTGGGTGCAGATGCAGCAGGACACGCGGGCCCAGATGCGCGGCTTCGACCGCCCGCCGTACGCGGCCCCCGCCCAGCACCGCGAGCCCAACCCCGTCGAGCTGGACCTGCTGCGGCGCGGCGTGCGCTACCGCGTCATCTACGAGAGCAGCGTGCTGGAGATGCCCGGCTGGCTGGAGGACGTCACGGTCGGCGTGCAGCACGGCGAGCAGGCCAGGATCCATCCCGGCCTGCCGATGAAGCTCGGCATCTCCGACGACCGGCTCGCCATCATCCCGCTGATGCGGGCCGGGGACGACGTGCTCTCCGCGTCGTACCTGATCCACCCGTCGCCGCTGCTCGACGCGCTGATCGCGCTGTTCGAGGCGTTGTGGGAGCGCAGCGTCCCCGTGCGGCTCAACGGCGAGCTCGCCTCCGAGCAGGAGCTGTCGCCGGACGAGGAACGGCTGCTCACCCTGCTCGCCGCCGGCGCCGCGGACCGCTCGGCGGCGCGGGCGCTGGGCTGGAGCGAACGCACGGTCCAGCGCCACCTCACCAAGCTGATGCGCCGCCTCGGCGCCCAGACCCGCTTCCAGGTGGCCATGGAGGCCACCCGCCGCGGCTGGATCTGACCACCCCCACCCCGCCGGGCCCCGAGCCTCAGGTCATGGCCGCGTCAGGTGGGTTACGAGCACTGGTAGGCGGTGGGGAGGCCGGTGTCGCCGGCCGGTCGGGTGGCCTGGAAGCCGAACGTGGTGCTCTGGCCCGCCGCCAGGGTGCCGTTGTGGGCGGTGTTCCTGGCCGTGACGGTCCGGCCGGAGACGGTCAGGGCCGCGTTCCAAGAGCCGGTCACCGTGTGGCCGGGCGGCAGGGTGAAGGTCACGGTCCAGGCGGTCTGGGGTGACGTGCCGTCGTTGGTGACGGTCACCGGCTGGATGACGTAGCCGGTGCTCCACTGGGTCTGGGTGGTGGCCGTGGCCGTGCAGGCGCCGGAGGGGCCGCCGCCCTCGTCCGTCGCCTGCGGGACGCGGACGATGCGGTCGTCCTGGGCCACCGGGGTGCCGCGGCCGTCGCGGTTGCTGGTCGACACCCAGAGGTGACCGTCCGGGCCCGCCGCCACCGCGCGCAGCCGGCCGTAGGAGCGGAGCTGCGCCACCGGGGTGCCCGGCGTGCCGTCGGTCAGCGGGATCACCCAGAGCCGCTGGCCGCGCAGCGCCGCCGCGTACAGGGCGCCGTCGGCGTACGCCAGTCCGCTGGGCGACGACTCGGCGGTGGACCACGTGACGATCGGGTCGCGGTAGGAGCCGTTGCCGCAGGTGCCCTCGCACACCGGCCAGCCGTAGTTGCCGCCCGCGACGATCCTGTTGATCTCGTCCCAGGTGTTCTGTCCGAACTCGGAGGCGTACATCCGGCCCGCCTCGTCCCACGCCAGGCCCTGCACGTTGCGGTGGCCGTAGCTCCACACCCGCGAGCCGGGGAACGGGTTGCCCGACGGCACCCCGCCCTCCGGCGTCATGCGCAGGATCTTGCCGGCCGGGCTGTTCAGGTTTTGGGCGTTGGAGGTGGTGCCGGCGTCGCCGGTGGCGACGTACAGCATGCCGTCGGGGCCGAACGCGATGCGGCCGCCGTCGTGGATCGTCGCGCTCGGCACCCCCGAGAAGAGCACCTCCTGCGTCTGCGGGGCCGTCAGCCGCAGCCTGACCAGGCGGTTGTCGCCGGCGGTGCTGGTGAAGTACGCGTAGACCCAGCCGTCCTGCGCGTACGACGGCGAGACCGCGATGCCCAGCAGGCCGCTCTCACCCGACGCGCGCACCCCGCTGATCGTCGCCACCGGCGACGGCGCCTGCCCCGGGCGTACCTGCATGATGCGGCCCGTGTTGCGCTCCGACACCAGCGCGCCGCCGTCGGGCAGGAACGCGATCGCCCACGGCACCTGCAGCCCCGTGACCGACACCTCCGCCCGCGAGAAGTCGAACCCCGCCTGCGCACCTGAGGCGGCCGGCGCACCCAGGCCGAGGGCGAGCAGGGTGAGAACCAGGACCGGGATGAGGCGGGTACGCATGACGGGCTCCTTGACCGGATGTCCGGGTGGATCTGTCAGCACTCGTCAGCACTGTAGGCGGCCCAGAGCCCGATCACCATCACCACACCCGCCCCCGCCCGGCGAACTGCGACGACCCCCGAGGATCGGTGAAACTTTCACCACCCGCCAGGAACCGTCAGGGGCGGAGGCCGGCGAACAGGTCGTCTTCGTGGGCCGGAGCGTCGACCTTGGACAGGACGCGTTCGAACGCCTCGTGGGAGAACGCCTGCTGCTGGGCCTCCTCCGGCATGCGCAGGAAGAAGATGTTCTCCCCCTGGCTCTCGTGCGCCCGCAGCGCCTTCAGCTTGCGCTCGGCGTAGGCGGTGACGTCGACGACGGTGGTCACCTTCTCGTCGGGGGTGCCGAAGTCGTCGGACGGCAGCTCGTCGCCGAAGTCGACGCCGTTGGCGCGCATCAGCTCGAACATGCGCTTGATCGCGGCCCGGGGGATGGCCGTGTGGTAGAGCTTGTCGGGAATGCCGGTGCGCTCGGTGGCCGCCACCGTGATCTGGTGGGCGCGCACGTGGTCGGGATGGCCGTAGCCACCGCCGCCCGTCTCGTCGTACGTCACCACGACCTGCGGCCGGTAGCGCTCCATCAGCTCGGCCAGCCGCCCGGCGGACGTCTCCAGCGGCACGTTGGCGAACGCCTCGGGATGGGCGTTGGCCTCCCACCCCTCCATGCCGGAGTCGCGGTAACCCAGCAGCTCAAGGTGCTCGACGCCGAGGTGGGCGACCGACTCGCGCAGCTCGCCGAGCCGCTGCACGGCCACCGCCGCGTCGTCGTGGCCGGGGTCGCCCGGCTTGACACCGCCCGCGCCGTCGCCCTGCTCGCCGTTGGTGCAGGTGACGAGGACCGTGCGGATGCCCTCCTCCGAGTAGCGGGCGAGGATGCCGCCGGTGCTGAGACACTCGTCGTCGGGGTGGGCGTGCACGACCATCAGGGTGAGTTGGCGTTCCATGCCTTGCAACCTACTCGACGGGACCGACAGTTCCGGCGGCTCCGCCGGTGCGGGCCAGGTCGGCCGCGCGCACCCGCGCCACGGCCGCCGCCGCGCCGTCGCCGACCGCGTCGGCCAGCGCCGCCTGCTTGAGCCAGTTGTACGGGCTGCACGGCCGCAGGCTGATCCGCTCGCTCACCAGCACCCTGGCCAGGTCGCGCCGCCCCGCGCGCAGGGCCGACTCCAGCAGCGTGCGCTGCACGGCGTCGCGCTGCGCGTGGCTGCCGCCGAACTCGGCGATCCGGTGCCTG
The DNA here is from genome assembly GCF_040676995.1 of Nonomuraea sp. NPDC049419. Classification (NCBI taxonomy): domain Bacteria; kingdom Bacillati; phylum Actinomycetota; class Actinomycetes; order Streptosporangiales; family Streptosporangiaceae; genus Nonomuraea; species Nonomuraea sp. NPDC049419. The sequence goes on from NZ_JBFAQB010000019.1 coordinate 91,402, forward strand.
ATCGGCCACAGCAGGTCCACGACCGCGTCATGATCACCGCGCCCGAACGCCACGATTGCCCGGCACACCGGCAGCCCCACCCGCAGCGTCATGCCGTGGTTGGTGACCCCGGGCCGGGGCCTGGTCACGTACGCCTCACGCTCGGCCACCAGCTTGTCCGCCTCGCCGATCCGCCCCGCGCCGACGTACGACATGACCGCGTGCATGTCGTTGAACGCGTAGAACGGCTCGGCCACCCGCGCCGGCCACCGGCCGGCCAGCGCCTGCCAGCGTGCGTGCTGGTCGGAGCCCTCCAGGTGGAGCCGCCACAGCAGCGCGGCGGCGTCCAGCAGCTCAAGGCACGACTGCCCGTCGGCGAGCACCGCGTCGTAGATCGACAGCACGCGCGGCAGGTCGCCGCTCTCCAGCGCGTACAGGCAGTAGTGCCACCAGGTGTGCACGTTGAAGAACGTCCCCCTGGACCAGTCGGGCAGCCGCGCGTCGAGGTAGCGCAGGCCCGCGCCGAACCTGCCCTGCTCCTCGTACGTGTGCACCACCGCGTGGATGCCCCACACGTCGCGCGGGTTCAGCTCGACCGCCCGCAGCCCTGCCTCCTCCGACCTGTCGTGGTGCCCGCACTCCTCCAGCCCGAAGGCGTACATGCCGAGCAGGTGACCGAAGTGCGGGTCGTCCTGCGGCCAGGCGTTGAGCGCGCCGCCGACGCGGTCGCGCAGCATGCGGGCGTCGCCGGTGAAGAAGTCGATCTGGTGGCCGACCGCGAGGGCCAGCGCGTCACGCGGATGCTCGGCCGTCAGCTCGGCGAGCAGCGAGCCGCAGGCCAGGAGGTCGCCGTCGAGCAGCGCCAGCACCGCCGCCACGTGCGCGCGCTCCCTGGGCAGCAGGTCGGCGCCCTCGGTCCTGCGCAGGAACGCCCCGAACCTGGCCCGCGCCGTCCGCGCGTCCTCCACCTCGGTGGTCAGCAGCCCGAGGTAGGCCACCAGGACGTTCCCCATCGGGAACCCGGGTGACTCGGCCAGGGCGGCGCCGGCCTCGGCGTCGACCTCGGCCCTGAAGTGCAACAGCTCGTCGATCGCGCGGTCGTAGTGGCGTGCCGCCGCCGCGCTGGCGCCCGTCATGGCCAGGCCGTGCCGATCGTGGCTCACCGCCTCACTGTAACCAGCGAACTCCGTACGGGCACGGACCTGTGGCGGGGTATCACGGATGGAGTGAGGGCCGCTCGCCGCCGCCGGGCTGACCGGCCGGTGGATCACAGGTCGGTGGCGATGATGTGCTCGATGTTGCGTTCGGCCAGGGCCGTGATCGTGACGAACGGGTTGACCGTCGCGTTGCCGGGGATCAGCGCGCCGTCGATGACGTACAGGCCGGGGTAGGCGGTCAGCCGGCCGTAGTTGTCGGTGGCGCGGCCGAGCACGGCGCCGCCCAGCGGGTGGTACGTGAGGTGGTCGCCCCAGATCTTGTAGACGCCGAACAGGTCCGTCCGGTAGATCGTGCCCTCCTTGGCGTTGATCCTGTCGAAGATCGTCTTCGCCATGTCGATGGACGGCTGCTTCCAGGCGGCCTGCCAGCTCAGCTCGACCTTCCCGGCCGCCGCGTTCCAGGTGAACTGCGCCCGGTGCGGGTTGTTCGTGATCGACAGGTAGAAGGAGGCCCACGTCTCGATGCCCGTCGGCAGCGGCGCGACCTCGGCGAACGCGCCACCGGCCGACCAGTTGTCGATGCCGCAGCACGGGATCGCCGACTGCAGGCTGCCGGTCGGGTCCCACAAGTGGTTGGCCCGGCCGCACATCACGTTGCCGTTGTCGCCCCAGCCCTTGCCGACCTCGCCGTTCAGGGCCGGCAGCGCGCCGGTCGCCTTCAGCCTGACCAGCAGCTTGCTCGTTCCGACGCTGCCGGCCGCGAAGAACACCCGGGTGGCGGTCACGGTCTTGGCCGCCACCACGTTCCCGCTCGTGTCGAGCTGGTCGATGAGCACCGTGTAGCCGCCGCCGGGCGCCGGGGCGACCGAGGTGACCTGGTGCAGCGGCGACACCGTGACCCGTCCCGTGGCCTTGGCCCGCGCCAGGTACGTGCGCTGCAGCGACTTCTTGCCGTGGTTGTTGCCGTAGAGGATCTCGCCGGCCAGCGCCGACTTCGGCACCGTGCCCGCCTCCTCCTGCTTCATGTAGTCCCAGTCGTAGACGTCGGGCACGAACACGAACGGGAAGCCGGAGCGCTGGGCGTGCTTGCGGCCCACCCGGCCGTACTGGTAGGCGGGCGTCGTCTCGAACCAGGCCGGGTCGATCGTGCCCACGCCGAGCGTGGCGTTGGCGCGCGGGTAGTAGACGGAGTACATCTCGTCGGCGTTCACCGTGGGCAGCACCGACGCGAAGTTCTCGCGCTTGGGGGTGACCGCCATGCCGCCGTTCACCAGCGAGCCGCCGCCGACGCCGCGGCCCTGGTAGACGGTGATGCCGGCGAACTCCTCGGCGTCCAGCACGCCGGTGTGCTTCGGGATGTCGCGGTCGAGCGGGAAGCCGAGGAAGTAGTTGAGCGGGGCCTTGGTGCGCGTACGCAGCCAGTACGAGCGGTAGTCCGGCTCCCGCGTGTTGCAGAAGATCTTGCCGTCGGCGCCCGGCGTGTCCCAGGCCATGCCCATCTCCACCATGTGGACGTCCACGCCCGCCTGGGCCAGGCGCAGCGCGGCCACCGAGCCGCCATAGCCGGTGCCGATGACCAGGACCTGGACCCGCGCGCCGGAGGGGATCGCGCGGGCCGGCGAGGCGTGGACGCCGAGTGCGGCGGCTCCGACCAGGGAGCCGGTGCCGGCGATGAAGCCGCGACGGGTGATGCTCATGGTGCCTGCCTCGCTTCCGGCCGGTGGGCGGGCGACGCGCCGCCGGGAAGCCGGCAGACGGTGTCCAGGCCCAGAACGTGGTTGAGCCGGCCGAACGCCAGCCAGGAGCCGAGGCACATGCTCAGCTCGACGATCTCCGCCTGGCCGTAGCTCGCCGTCATCCTGGCCCAGAACTCCTCGTCCAGGCCGTGGGGGTCGAGGGTGTAGCGCTCGGCGTACTCGGCGGCCAGGCGGGTGCGCTCGTCGAAGGCCGTGGTGGTGCGCCAGTTCGTCACCGCGTCGGCGAAGCCGTCCTCGACCTTCTCGCCGTCCCGCTCGGTCCGCCAGTCCAGGCAGAACGCGCAGCCGTTGATCTGGGCGACCCGCAGCCTGGCCGCCTCGAACTCGCGCAGGCCGAGCGTCGTGTGGGCGTAGACGGCCAGCGAGAAGCGGGCGGCGGCGGGGCCGATGCCGGGGATCATCTCGCCCCAGACGTACTCGATGGCGTCCTTGCCCTCCGGGATGTCAATCCTCATCGCGTACCTCCGAGCTTGCCGGGGACCGGGCGGAGCGGGACGTCGAGCGCGTCGTACAGGCCGGGGGCGGCGGCCACGAGCCAGTCGATGGCGCCCACCAGGCGGCCCACGGCTGTCGCGTTGCCGCCCGCCGACTGGTTGCCGTCCTCGTCGGTGGCCTCCAGCGTGACCTCGATGCGCGGGCGGCCCTCGACGATCACGCGGTGCGCGCCCACGCCGCCCGGCGGGACCGGCCAGTCGGGGGCGCAGGCCGGGTGGATGCGGGTGACGTGCTCGATCACGATGCGGGGCGCGCCGCCGATCACGCCCTGGACCTCGAACCTGGCCGCGCCCTGCGTGCCCTTCTCGAACGTGCCCATCGTGGCCGTCGTGATCGTCTCGTCGAGCGGGCGGCGTTCGACGTGCTCGCGGATCTCGTCGAGCTCGGCGCCCAGCGCGCGGGCCATCAGCCTGATCTGGCCGCCCCACACCATCGATGGGACGTCCCGCGCCAGCATCGGGGGCTCGTAGTCCATCGGCTGGCCCATGCCGACCAGGTAGCGGACCGAGTCCGGCTGGTCGTAGGTGGAGTAGTCGAAGATCTCCTGGCAGCGTACGGAGTCCACGGTCGCGCCCAGGCCGCTGACCAGCAGCGGCAGCACGTCATTGGCCCAGCCGGGGTCCACGCCCGAGGCGAACAGCGACCCGCCGCCCTCGGCCACCGCCTTCAGCAGCGGCTCGCGGACCTCGGGCGGGGCGTTGCGGTGGTCGTAGAGGGCGTACAGGGACGGGGTCACGACCACGGCGCCCGCCCTGACCGCCTTGACCACGTCCTCCAGGGCCTCATTCGGGCGCAGGTCGCCGGAGGCGGCGTACACGACGGCCCGGGGGGCGGCGCCGAGCACCGCGTCGGCGTCGGTGGTGGCCGCGACGCCGAGGCGGCGGCCGAGCCCGGCCAGCTCGCCCGCGTCCCGCCCGGCCTTGGCCGGATCGTGAACGAGGACGGCGGCCAGTGTGAGCGCGGGATGAGCGGCGACGGCGCGGATGGCGGCGCGCCCGATGTTGCCGGTACCCCAGACGATCGTGGACACCATGAGCGGAGCGTAGCAAGCGCTTGGTTGTGTGTATAGCTCTCGCCCACAGACCCCTGACCGAAACTCACCGCTGACCAGCCCCCGTTGTGAGGAGAAGCTGAGCGGTGCAGGCGCAGGACGGGGTGCGCGCTCGACAGGTGGGCTGGCTGTCCAACTTGTTCCGGGGGTCGGATTGAAGGTGGTGGTGGATGGGGGAGTGTTGGGGGTTTGAGGGGGTGGTGGAGCTGGTGGGTAGTCACTTTCTTACTTTTCGTGGCGGATGCACTGCGGGTCCGGCAAGCTGCTGTCACCGAATGCGGCGGAGCGAGCCGGACGGGTGGGGTTGATGACGATGGGTGGGCGGCCGGCCGGCAATCTGCCGCCGGAGATGACCAGCCTGGTGGGCCGGCGTGGCGAGCTGGCCAGGATCCGCCGGCTGTGCCGCGAGTTCCGCATGGTGACGCTGACCGGCGCCGGGGGCGTCGGCAAGACCAGGCTGGCGCTCAGGGCCGCGGCCCGCATGCGGCCGGGGTACGCGGACGGCGCCTGGTACATCCCGCTGTCGGCGCTCGACCAGGGCGCGCTGCTGCCGTACACGATCGCGGAGGCGCTGCCCCTCGCGGACCGGACGACGCGGCCGATGCTGGAGGTGCTCAGCGAGTATCTCGCCGACCGCCACCTGCTCCTGGTCCTCGACACCTGCGAGCACCTCATCGACGACTGCGCGCGGACCGTACGCGCGCTGCTGGCCGCCGCGCCCCGGCTGACGATCCTCGCCACCAGCCGCCGCCCGCTGGACGTCCCCGACGAGCAGGCGCTCATCATCGAGCCGCTGCCCGTGCCCGACACGCGCGGCGAGGGCCCGCAGGAGGCGGTGAAGCTGCTCGCCGAGCGGGCCGCCGCCGTCGTCCCCGGCTTCGAGGTGACGGACGGCAACCGCCACCAGCTCGTACGCATCTGCCGCCACCTGGAGGGCCTGCCCCTGGCGATCGAGCTGGCCGCGGCCCGGCTGCCCAAGCTGGGCGTCGCCGAGCTGTGCGAGCGGCTCGACGACCGCTTCGCCCTGCTGGGCGACGCCGACGACGACATGCCGGGAGCCGACCCGCCCTGGCATCGGGCGCTGCGCACCGCGATCGGGTGGAGCCACCAGCTGTGCGACCCGGGGGAGCGGCTGCTGTGGGCGCGGGCCTCGGTGTTCGCGGGCAGCTTCGACGACCGGGCCGTGATCGAGGTGTGCGCGGACCGGCTGCTGCCCGCCGACGCGATCCCCGGCCTGCTCGCGGGCCTGGTGGACAAGTCGATCCTCATCTGGGCCCCCACGGGCGGCGGCGAGCGCTACCGGATGCTGGACACGATCCGCGAGTACGGCGCCGGCTGGCTGCGCGCCCTCGGCGAGCAGGACGAGCTGCGCCGCCGCCACCGCGACCACTACCTGGCGATGGCCCGCCAGGGCGACGCCGCCTGGTTCGGCCCCGGCCAGGTCTCCTGGAACGACCGCACCACCGCCGAGCACGAGAACCTGCGCATCGCCCTCGACTTCAGCCTGTCCACCCCCGGCGACCACGGCGCGCTGGAGCTGGCCGCCGCCCTGTGGTTCTTCTGGTACCCGTGCGGCTTCCTCCGCGAGGGCCAGCACTACCTGGAGCGCGCCCTGGAGCTCGACACAGAGCCGAGCGCCGTACGCAGCCGCGCCCTGTGGGTGTGCGCCCTGACCCTCATCGTGCAGGGCGACGCCGACGCCGGCATGGCGTGGGCCACCGAGTGCGCCGGGCTCGCCGAGGAGCTCGGCGACGTCCCGGCCGCGCTCGCCGCGCAGGCCATGGTGATGGCCGCGGCCACCATCAGGGGCGACCTCCCGCTCGCCCTCGCGCTGGCCGACAGCCTGGTGGCGGTGCACAGGCCCGAGCAGGGGCTGGACCTGCCGACAATGCTGGCCAGGCTGGGGCAGTGCCACGTGCACACCGCGCAGGGCCGCATCGAGGACGCGATCAGGGCGCTGGAGGAGCTGTGCGCCGAGTGCGACGAGCACGGCGAACGCTGGATGCGCGCCTACGCCGACCTCTTCCGCGCCCAGGCCGAGCTGACCCTCGGCCGCTACGAGCCGGCCCAGCGGTACGCCCGCGCGTCCCTGGAGCTGAAGCACCGGCTGCACGACAGCATCGGCATCGCGCTCGCGCTCGACGTGCTGGCCTGCGCCGCGGCCGCATCAGGGCAGGGTGAGCCGGCCGCCCGCCTGCTGGGTCTCGCCCAGCAGGTGTGGGACACGATCGGGCGGGCCCAGATCGGCATCCACGAGTGGGTGGAGGCCCGTACGCGCTGCGAGCGGCAGGCCCGCGCGGCGATCGGCGACCAGGCGTACGGGACGGCGTTCCGCACCGGCTACGACACCGGCCTCGACACCGGCATCGTCCAGGCCATCGACTCAGGCTCCGCCCACCGCTGACCCCCTCGCTGTCAGGCCCGCAGGCGGCTCGCCGTCGCGAACAGCAGGGGCTCGTCGCCGGGGCGGCAGAGGAGCTGGAGGCCGACCGGGAGGCCGGCGACCGTGCCGGCGGGCACGGTCAGGGCGGGCAGGCCCAGCACGTTCCACGGGCAGGTCAGGGAGAGCAGCGCGACCCCGACGGGCACGGGCCGCCCCGCCGGCGTCACCTCGCGCTCGTCGATGAGCGGGGCGGTGACCGCCGCCGTGGGCAGCGCGAGCACGTCGTGCCGCGCGAACAGCCCGCCCGCGACCGCCGCCAGCCGCTCCCTCGACTCCAGGGCCCGCACGTAGCTCCATCCGGGCACCTGCGCGGCACCGCGCAGCCGTTCCAGCACCTCCTCGCCGAACAGCTCGGGCGCCGTCTCCATGCGGTCCGCGTGCACGGCGACCGCCTCGCACGACTGGATCGCCCGGTACGTCCGCAGCACCTCCTCGGCGAACCCGCCAGGAAGCCGCACCTCAGGCAATTCACCCGCCGCCGCGCGGACCGCCGCCACCACCTCGGGGTCGCCCTCGAACAGGTCGCTCGCGTCCAGCCACGCCACCCGGGCCGGCTCCACCAGGGCGGGCGCGTCGGCGCCGGTCAGGGCGCGGTAGGCGATCAGGCAGCTCTCCGGGTCGCCGGCCAGCACGCCCACGTGGTCGAGCGAGCGCGACAGCGGGAAGACCCCGTCCGCCGGGATGGCGTCGTACGCGGGCTTGAACCCGGCGACCCCGCACAGAGCGGCCGGGATGCGGACGGACCCGCCCGTGTCGGTGCCCAGGGCCAGGGGCACGAGGCCCGCGCCGACGGCGGCGCCGCTGCCGCCGCTGGAGCCGCCCGACATGCGCGAGGGGTCGTGCGGGTTGCGCGAGGCCCCGTTGGCGGAGCGGTCGCCGGTCGGCCCGTACGCGAACTCGTGGGTGGTGGTCTTGCCCACGAGCACCGCCCCGGCCTCTCGCAGCCGCGTCACGCAGGCGGCGTCCCGGGAGGGGACGTACCCGGCGAAGTGCCGCGAGCCCATGGTCGCGGGCAGCCCGGCCACCTCGATGAGGTCCTTGACCCCCACCGGTACGCCGTGCAGCGGCCCCCGGTCGAGCCCCGCCGCCAGCTCGGCGTCCGCCGCCTTGGCCGCCTCCAGGGCGCCTGTCCCGTCCACGGTGACGAACGCGTTCAGACCAGGATCGAGCGCGGCGGCGGCGCCGAGCGCCTGCTCGGTGAGGTCGGCCGAGGTGGTACGGCGCTCGCGCAGGTCCTGGGCGAGCTGGGCGAGGGTGCGGCCGGTGAACGGGCCGGGGGGAATAGGCATGGCATCTTTCTACACATTTCATGCCATCCCCATCGACCCTCCCCTGGCGCCGCCCCGGGTGCGCACAGCGCGACGGTCGCGTGGTGGTGGCTGCCGCCCCTCCCGGCGCGCACCGGCCCGGTGCCCTGGCCGGCCGCGGTCAGGCGGTCCTGGCGCGCGCGCCGAGCCGCTGCGCCAGCCGGTCCAGCGCCATGTTGATGACGATGAAGATGGCCGCGATGAGGATGGCCGCCGGGATCACGTTGGAGAAGTTCGCCGCGATGCCGTTCAGGCCCCGGTCCACCAGCTCGTCGTAGCCGACGATCAACCCCAGCGCCGAGTCCTTCAGCAGCACCACGAACTGGCTGACCAGCGCGGGCATCATGGCCTTGAGCGCCTGGGGCAGCAGCACGAGCCGCATCACCTGCCCCTTGCGCATGCCCACCGCGTACGCCGCCTCCCGCTGCCCCTTGGGCAGGCTCAGCACCCCGGCGCGGACGATCTCGGCGATCACCGAGCCGTTGTAGAGGGTGAGGCCGAACACGACGGCGGCGAAGGCCGAGATGTTCACGCCGATGAGCACGTACGAGCCGAAGAACGCGAAGAAGATCAGCAGCAGCAGCGGCACGGACCTGAAGAACTCCACCACCACCGCCGCCGGCACCCGCACCCACGTGTGCTCCGACAGCCGCGCGGTGGCGAAGACCAGTCCGAACAGCCCGGCCAGCACCACGCCGACGACCGCCGCCGACAGCGTGCCGGCCAGCCCCGGCAGGATGAACGTGGCCCAGACGTCGGCGCGCAGCAGCGGCGTCCACTTCTCGGCGGCCCACTGGTCCTTGGCGTCGAAACGGACGTACACGAAGGCCGCCACGGCGAGCAGCGCCAGCGCGACGACGCCGGTCAGCACCCGGTTGCGCCGCACACCGCGCGGGCCGGGCGTCTCGTAGAGAGTGGTGTACGCGCTCATCGGGCCACCGCCAGCCGCCGCGACAACCAGCCGAACAACAACCCCATCGGCAGGCAGAGCAGCACGAACCCGGCCGCGAAGCCGAGGAAGATCTCGATCACCTGGTCCCCGTACGTCTCGATCAGCTCGCGCATCCGCACCGACGCCTCGGCGACGCCCACCACCAGCGCGATCGTGGTGTTCTTGGTGAGCGCGATGAGGATGCTGCCGAGCGGCGCCACCACCGCGCGGAACGCCTGCGGCAGCGTGATCAGCGCCAGCGTCCTGACGAAGCCGAGCCCCAGCGAGCGGGCCGCCTCCGCCTGGCCGACCGGCACCGTGTTGAGCCCCGAGCGCAGCGCCTCGCAGACGAACGCCGAGGTGTAGGCGGTCAGCCCGATGACGGCGAGCCAGAAGTTGTTGGTGGCGATGTCGTCGGACAGCTCAAGACCCAGGTTCGCGCCCACCCCGAGGCCGGTGAAGAGCAGCACGAGGGTGAGCGGGGTGTTGCGGGCCACGGTCACGTACGCGGTGGCGGCGGCGCGCAGCGAGCCGAGCGGCGCCACCCGCATGGCGGCCAGCAGCGTGCCCAGCACCAGCGAGCCGAGCGCGCTGACCGCCGTCAGCCGCACCGTCATCCAGAAGGCGGCGACGATCGTGCCGCCCTCGGTCAGCAACGCGTCCATCGGGCCTCAGTACCGCTCGAGCTGCGGGGCCTGCGGCACGGCGAACCCGGAGGCGCCCACGCTGGCCTGCAGCGCCTGGGTCCAGCTGCCGTCGGAGAACATCTTCTCCAGCGCGTCGTTGACCGCCTTGCGGCCCGCGGTGTCGTCCTTCTTCAGGCCGATGCCGTACTTCTCGGTGCTGAACGGCTTGCCGACGACCTTGAGCTTGCCGGTGTGCTGCGCGGCGTAGCCGGCCAGGATGACGTTGTCGGTGGTGATCGCGTCGAGCTGGCCGCCGAGCACGCGGTCCACGCACGCCGAGTACGTGCGCTCCTCCTGCAGCTGCACCTCCTTGGCGTACTCCTCCTTGACCTTCTGGGCCGGGGTCGAGCCGGCGACCGAGCAGAGCTTCTTGCCGTTGAGCGTCTCAGGCCCGGTCAGCGCGCCCTCGTCGGACCTGACCAGCAGGTCCTGCCCGGCCACGAAGTACGGACCGGCGAAGGAGACCTTCTGCTTGCGGGCGTCGGTGATCGAGTACGTGGCCACGACCATGTCGACCTGGCCCTGCTCCAGGAAGGCCTCCCGGTTGGCCGAGACGGTCTCCTTGAACGTGATGTCCTTCTCCTCGACGCCGAGCTGCCTGGCGACGTACTTGGCGACCTCGATGTCGAAGCCGGTGAAGGCGCCGTCGGGGGTGCGCAGCCCGAGCCCGGGCTGGTCCGCCTTCACGCCGATGACCAGCTTCTTGTCGTTCTTGGCCTTGTCCACGATCGAGGCGTAGGTCTCGGAGCCGCCACCGCACCCGGAGGCGGCGGCGACGACGGCGACCACCGGGACGAACACCGTGAGAAGGGATCTGCCGAACATGACGACTCCTTAGTGGGTGAGGATCTTGGCGAGGAAGGACTGGGCGCGGTCGCTGCTGGGCGCGCCGAAGAAGGCGGCGGGGGAGTCCTGCTCGACGATCTGGCCGTCCGCCATGAACACGACCCGGTCGGCGGCGCGGCGGGCGAAGCCCATCTCGTGGGTGACGACGACCATGGTCATGCCCTCGCGGGCCAGCGCCGTCATGACCTCCAGCACCTCGTTGACCATCTCCGGGTCGAGCGCCGAGGTGGGCTCGTCGAACAGGATCGCCTTCGGGTCCATGGCCAGCGCCCGGGCGATTGCGACCCGCTGCTGCTGCCCGCCGGACAGCTGCGCCGGGTACTTGTCCGCCTGGGAGCCGATGCCGACCCGGTCGAGCAGTTCGCGGGCCTTGCGCACGGCCTCCGCCTTCGGCCGCTTCAGCACGTGCACCTGCCCGAGGACGACGTTGTCCAGGACGGTCTTGTGCGCGAAGAGGTTGAACGACTGGAACACCATGCCGACCTCGGCCCGCAGCCTGGCCAGCGCCTTGCCCTCGGCGGGCAGCGGGGTGCCGTCGAGGGTGATCGTGCCGGAGTCGATGGTCTCCAGCCGGTTGATCGCCCGGCACAGGGTCGACTTGCCCGCCCCTGACGGGCCGATGACCACCACGACCTCGCCCTGCTTGACGGTCAGGTCGACGTCCCTGAGCACGTGGTGGTCGCCGAAGCGTTTGTTGACCCGGTCCAACACGATCAGGTCCGCGTGGCTCATGCGTCACGCTCCTTGTCTCGGTCAGCGTTGGCGTAACCGTAAGGAGCGGGACGTGCCGCGAAGCGGCTTATGATCGTTTAGTTCAGCGGTTCGCCGGTCGCGACGACGCGGAGGTCGTGCCGGTGACCCCGATCGTGGCCATGAAGGCGCGGTCCCACTGCCCGTCGCGCAGCCAGCGCGCGATCAGCCCGTTCAGGTAGTCGCGGAAGACCGCGTCCTGCTTGCGGATGCCGATCCCGTACGGCTCGCGCCCGAACGGCTTGCCGACCATCCGCAGCGTGTCGGGATGCTGGGCCAGCAGCCCGAGCAGGATCGTGTCGTCGGTGCTGATCGCGTCCACCCGCCCCGACACCAGCGCGGGCACGCAGATGCTGTACGCGTCCACGATCTCCAGGTCCGCCTCGGGCACGGTGGAGCGCAGCCGCTCGACCGACGTCGAGCCCTTGGCCGTGCAGACGGTCTTGCCCTTCAGGTCGGAGACCTGGTTGATCGTCATGTCGCCGGCCCTGACCAGGAGGTCCTGCCCGGCGTAGTAGTACGGGTCGGTGAACGACACCAGCTTCGCCCGCGCCGGCGTGATCGAGTATGTCGCCACCACCAGGTCCACCAGGCCCTGGGTGATGAAGTTCTCCCGCTCCCGCGAGACGGTCTCCACGAAGCGGATGTTGCGCTCGCTGCCCGTCAGGTCCTTGGCGATGAGCCGGGCGATCTCCGCGTCGAACCCGGTGATGCGCCCGCTGACCGGGTCCTTGTAGCCGAACATCGGCTGGTCAAACTTGGTGCCCACGGTGAGCACGCCGCGCTCCCTGATGCGCGCCATCGTCGAGTCCTCGGGGAACGGGCCGGGGTCGCCGCAACCCGCCGTGGCCAGGCAGATGAGCATCGCCGCGACCAAGGCGCGCAGTCCCCTCATCGGACGCGGTACCGGTGCTGCGGCCGTCCCGTCGGGCCGTAGCGCGGCCGGCCCTCGACCAGCCCGCGGTCGGCCAGGTGTTCCAGGTAGCGGCGGGCGGTGGCCCTGCTGACCCCGATCATGCCGGCCAGCTCGTGCGCGGAGGCGTCCTCCTCGACCTCCGACAGCGCGTCCAGCACCGCCTGCTCGGTCGCCGCCGAGATGCTCTTCGGGCGGGAGGCCGGGTCGAGGTGCATCGATCGGAAGATGCGGTCGATCTCCTGCTGCTCGGCGAAGCGGCCGCCCGACTCCAGTTGCTCGACGGTGGCGGCGTACCGCAGCAGGGTCTGCTCCAGGGTGCCCGCCCTGGTGGGTTTGACCAGGTAGTAGAGGGCGCCGCGCTGGATCGCCGCGCGTACGGTGGCCGACTCCTTGCGGCCCGAGACGACGATGACGTCGGCGGGCGGCTGCTCGGGCCGGCGCAGGCGATGCGCCACCTCTAAGCCGGGCATATCCGGAAGGTGCAGATCGAGCAGGACGAGCCGCGGCGCGAAGCGGGCGGCGGCGGCCAGGGCGGCGTGACCGGTGTGGGCGATGCCCACGACCCTGAACCCGAGCACCCTGTTCACCTGGGCGTGCAGCGCGGCGGTGACGACGGGATCGTCGTCCACGATGAGAACGGTGATGTCCCTGAGCTCAGGCATCGCCACGCTCCTCGTCAATCTGGTCGATCACTGCAGCTTAGGCGGGTTTTATCAGAAAAGATCGACTTTTGCTCGTTCTGCTCAGCTGGAACCGGCGCGAACGCCGGATCCCTCCTAGTCTGTACCCCAAAGAGTGGGGGGAGGGACGGACGCCCGTGCGATGGCTGCTCGCGGTGACCGCCTTGTGGACGCTGCTCGGTCTGCTGCCCCTGGCGCTGCTCACCTCCTCCAGCATCTCCCTGTCGGAGCAGGCCGTCAGAGGCGAGGTCAGCGACCGCGTCAAGACCACCGCCTCGGTCAGCCGGGTCGTGGTCGAGCAGCAGATGGACTCGCTCAAGCAGCTCGTCACCGCCTTCGCCCAGCGGCCCCAGGTCCGCGAGGCCGTCAAGAAGACCGCCCCCGGCACGCTCGGCGGCTGGCTCACCGAGCTGCAGGGCATGCGCGACGGCGTCAGCGGCCTCGTCATGATCTCGCCCGAGGGCAAGATGCTCGGCGTCGAACCGCCCGTCGTGCTGCCCCAGGACATCACCAGCACCGACTGGTACCGCGCCGTACGCGACCAGCGCGTCGCCTACGTCTCGCAGGCGTACACGCCGACCATGCGCGACGTGTCCAGAGCGGTCGCCGTGGCCGCGCCCATCCCCTCGGCCGACGGCGTCGGCATGGTCGGCATGCTCGCCGTCGTCTACAGCCTCGACGCCATCCAGCAGTTCGCCGAGAAGGCCGCCGACGCCCAGGACATCCGGCTGCTCATCACCGACAAGGCCGGCGTGCTCGTCGCCGACGACCCCAGCAAGAAGCTGAACGCCCTGACCTCCCTGCGCGAGGACCCCCGCGTGGACGACGCGCTCAACGGGCAGGCGTGGAGCGGCGAGTACCGCGGCATCGACGGCGTCGTGCTGTCGGCCTCCGAGCCCATCCCCGGCATCGGCTGGACCGTCACCGCCGAGGTGCTCGCCGCCGAGGCGCTGGCCTCCGCCGAGCGGCTGCGCACGAACGTGCTCACCGTCGCCGCCCTGCTCGCCCTGCTCATCCTCATCGGGCTCGGCCTGCAGATCCACAGCACCAGGGGCCGCCGCCGCGCCCAGGCCACCCTCGCCAGGTACGCCGCCGAGCTGGCCGGCGCCCGCGACGAGGCGCTCAGCGCCTCCAGCGCCAAGTCCGAGTTCGTCGCCAAGATCAGCCACGAGATCCGCACCCCGATCAACGGCGTGCTCGGCATGAACTCCCTGCTCATGAACACCCGCCTGGACGACGAGCAGCGCTACTACGCCACCACCGCCCAGGAGGCCGCCCAGAACGTGCTGCGCCTGCTGGACGACTTCCTCGACCTGTCCAGGATCGAGGCCGGCCACCTCCAGGTCGAGGCCGCGCCGTTCGACCTGCCGCGCCTGTGCGACGAGGTCGTCGCGCCGTTCGCGCCGCACGCCTACGAGCAGGGGCTCTGGCTCACGCTCAGGATCGACGAGAACGTGCCCAGGCAGGTGTGCGGCGACCCCGCCAGGCTGCGCCAGGTGCTGACCAACCTCGTCGGCAACGCGCTCAAGTTCACCGTCCAGGGCGGCGTGGACCTGCACGTCACGATCTCCGAGGGCGAGCCTGGCCAGGACCGGGTGGTGCTCAGGTTCGCCGTGGCCGACACCGGCATCGGCGTCGGGCCGCAGGACCGCGAGAAGGTGTTCGGCGTCTTCCGCCAGGTGGACACCCCGATCACGCGCAGGACCGGCGGCAGCGGGCTCGGCCTGGCCATCAGCAGGCAGCTCGTCGAGCTGATGGGCGGCAGCATCGGCCTGGACAGCGTGGAAGGCGTCGGCAGCCGGTTCTGGGCCACCCTGCCGGTCGACGTCCTCGACTGGTCGGAGCCCGGCGCAGCGGCGCTCGAAGGGCTGCGCGCGCTCATCGCCGACCAGCGGCCCGAGGACCGCGCGCTCGCTGCGCGCCTCCTCGCCCAGGCGGGGGCCGACGTGGAGGAGAGCAGGGACGTCGAATCCGCCCTGGGGCTGCTGCGGGCCGCGGCGCAGGGCGGGGAGCCGTACGAGCTGGCCGTCGTCGCCCTCGACCTGAGCGCGGGCCGGCGCCACGCCGACCCCGCCGATCCCGGCACGCCGCGCTCGCTCGCCCACGCCATCCTCGTCGACCCGCTGCTCCAGGCCACCAGCGTCATCGTGGTCGTCACGCCAGGCCGCTCCGGCGTCGCCTGGCCCGCCCCGGCCGGGGAACGCGCCGTCCAGTCGATCACCCGCCCGCTCAGCCGCCGCCGCCTGCTCGCCGCCGTGGAGAACGCGCTCGGGAACGCGCTCGATGCCGTCGAGAGCCCCGGTGGCGCTCCAGCCGTCGCAGCCGGTGGGCCCGCCGGGGGCGCGCGGATCCTGGTGGCCGAGGACGACGAGGTCAGCCGGCAGGTGGCGATGCTCGTCCTCAGCCAGGCCGGGCACGCGGTCGAGACGGTGGACGACGGCGAGCAGGCCGTACGCGCCGTCCTCGCCGGCGGCTACGACCTGGTCTTCATGGACTGCCAGCTGCCCGTGCTCGACGGGCTCGCCGCCACCGAGGAGATCAGGAGCCGCGAGGAGGCCCACACCCCGATCATCGCCATGACCGCCGCCGCCATGCCGGACGACCGCATCCGCTGCCTGGAGGCCGGCATGGACGACCACCTCGCCAAGCCGGTGGACTGGGCGCGCGTGCTGGCCAGGATCCCCGAGTGGGCCGCCTCCGCCGGGCTGCCTCCCGAGCTGGCCGGGCTGTCCGCCGAGGCGCTCGCCGACGTGGCGCGGGCGTACCTGGCGACCGCGTCCCGCACGTTCGAGGAGCTCCGCCAGGCCGTCCGCGACGGCGACCGCCCCCAGGCGGCCGCCCTCGCTCACCGCCTGAAGGGCGCCTGCGCCACGGTCGGCGCCGCCAGGGAGGCCGAGCTGTGCCGCCGCGCCGAGGAGATCTCCAGAGCCGGCGGTGCGGTGGGCGAGGCGCTACTGGAAGAGCTGGAGACCCTCCTCAGCCGGGCCCCCGACTGGATGGACACCGTCCGCTCCACCTGAGCGCCGTTACGGTTTTCCGCCATTGAGGTCGGCGGGGCACCCCCATGGCCGGCGGGGTGCCGTGCTCCTAGCGTGGCGGGTTGTGATCAGTCTCAAGGGTTTGACCAAGCGCTACGGTGATCGGCTCGCCGTGGACGATCTGACGCTGGAGTTGCGGCCGGGCAAGGTGACCGGGTTCCTCGGGCCGAACGGGGCGGGCAAGTCCACCACCATGCGGCTGGTGCTGGGCCTCGACCGGCCCACCGCGGGCAGCGCGCTCGTCGGCGGCGTGCCGTACCACCGCATCGAGAACCCCCTGCGCACGGTCGGAGCGCTGCTCGACGCGCGGGCCGTGCACCCGGGCCGCAGCGGGCACGCCCACCTGACGGCGCTGGCCCGCAGCAACGGCATCCCCGTGCGGCGGGTGGGCGAGGTGCTGGAGGCCGTCGGCATGACCGGCGCCGCCCGCAGGCGGGCCGGCGCGCTGTCGCTCGGCATGAGCCAGCGCCTCGGCATCGCGGCCGCGCTGCTCGGGGACCCGGAGGTGCTGATGTTCGACGAGCCGGTGAACGGCCTCGACCCCGACGGCGTGCGCTGGGTACGCGGCCTCATGCGCTCCCTGGCCGCCGAGGGGCGCACCGTGTTCGTCTCCAGCCACCTGATGAGCGAGATGCAGCTCACCGCCGACCACCTCGTGGTGATCGGCAAGGGCCGGCTGCTCGTGGACGCCCCGCTCGCCGACGTCATCGCGAGCAGCTCCATGACCGCCGTGGTCGTCCGCACCCCGCACGCCGCCGACCTCTCCGACCGCCTCCGCGCCGCCGGCCTCACCGTGGACCGGCTCGCCGAGAACGAGCTGGAGGTCACCGGCGCCACCATCGAACAGGTCGGCGACCTGGCCTACGAGGCGGGCGCCCGCCTGCACGAACTCCGCACCAGGCAGGCGTCCCTGGAGCAGGTCTACCAGGAGCTCACCTCCGGCAGCGTCGAATACGGAGCCGCCGCATGACCCCCGCTCCCCGGACCGCGCTGAAGAGCCGGCCGCCGCGGGTCCTGCCCCGGGTCCTGCCCCGGGCCCTGTGGCAGAGCGTGGCGGCCGAGTGGGTGAGGGTGTGGTCGGTCAGGAGCACGTGGTGGTGCTTGGCTTGCGCGTTCGTGCTGACCGTGCTCGCCGCCGCCACGCTGGGCGCGGCGAACGCGACCGAGGCCGTTCGCGAGGGCGTGGACACGCGCGTCACGGCCAGCGAGGCCGTGGTCTCGGCCACGTCGTTCGCGCAGTTCGCGCTGGTCGCGCTGGCCATGCTGACCGTCACCTCCGAGTACGCCTCCGGCGGCATCCGCGTCACCCTCCAGGCCACCCCCGTGCGGGGCATGGTGCTGGCCGCCAAGGCGCTGGTGGTGGCGCCGGTGATGGTCCTCGCGGGCGTCCTGACGGGAGCGGTCGCCACGGCGGCCGTCTACGCCCTGCTGTCGATCGACGTGTTCGGCGGGCTCGTCGTGCTGCCGCCCGGCGAGGTCGCCTGGGACCTGCTGGCCACGGGCGGCTACTACGCGCTCATCGGCGTGATGACGGTCGGCGCCGGCGCCGCGATGCGCAGCGCCGCGGGCACGCTCTCAGCGGTGTTCATGCTGCTCATGGGCCTGCCGCTGCTGCTCATCATGACCGGGAGCCAGGTCGCGGTGGACGTCTCGCTGCGGATGCCGATGTTCGCCGGGCTGGCGTTCATGGACAGCACCGACAACCTGACCGGCGCCCCGATCCCGTACTCGGCGGGGGAGGGCCTGGCCTGGCTGCTGGCCTGGACGGCGGCGGCCCTCGCGACCGGCTGGGCCGTGCTGCGCCACCGCGACGCATGACCGATTCCACGGGCGGTGGCATAGACTTCACGGCCGTGTCAGGCAGCCGGATCGCGCGGGCGTTCGCCGGGGTTCTCATGGGGGTCCCGCTCGGGGCGGCCGAGCTGGCCGTCCTCGCGCTCGCCGTCCCGGCCCGGCTCGTGCCCGCGCTGCGGCCCGCCGCGGCGCGCGGGGTGGCGCGGCTGGTCGCGGTCGAACGCGGACGCCTGTCCCGGTGGCTCGGGCACGAGACCGCGCCGCCGCGCGCGGGCGGGGCGGCGTTCCTGACCGCTCGCGCCGTCCTTGGCCTGGTCGGCGGGTACGCCGCCGCGTCCGCGCTGTTCCTGACCGGCCTGCTGCTGGGCGGCGGCGCCTGGACCCTGATCAGGGGCGAGTCCGACCCGGTGCCGCTGGAGCTGCCCGGCGTCCGCCTGGTCACCGACAGCGGGATGCTCGGCGTGAGCAGCGGGGTGGTGCTGCTGGCGGTGTCCGCCCTGCTGATCCTGGGCGTGGCCGCGCTCGAACGGCGGCTGGCCACGTACTTCCTGGGCCCGAGCGCCCAGGAGCGGATGCGGGCCCGCATCGCCGAGCTGACCGCCACCCGCTCCGGCATCGTCGAGGCGGTGGACGACGAGCGCCGCAGGATCGAGCGCGACCTGCACGACGGCGTCCAGCAGCGCGGCGTCTCCCTCGCCATGCTGCTCGGCCGCGCCCGGCACGCCCCCGGCCACGAGCGCACGGCCGAGCTGGTCGAACAGGCCTACGCCGAGTCGCGCCGCCTCCTCGACGAGCTGCGCAGCGTCGCCTGGCGCGTCTACCCGACCGCACTGGACGAGCTGGGCCTGCGCGCCGCGCTCGAAGGCGCCGCCGAGCGGGCCGGCGTGCCGGTCACCGTCCACTACGGGCTGTCCGGCCGCCCCGCCACCCGCATCGAGACCGCCCTGTACTTCGTGGCCCGCGAGGCGATCACCAACGCCGTCAAGCACGCCGCCGCCCGTGACATCCTGGTGGTCCTGGACGAGGACGAGCAGGCGGTGAGCGTGGCGATCTCCGACGACGGCGGGGGCGGCGCCGACCCCTCGGGCGGCGGGCTGTCCGGGCTGGCCCGGCGGATCCTGGCCCTTGACGGCACGTTCACCGTCGACAGCCCGCCCGGCGGCCCCACCCGCGTCACCGCCACCCTGCCCAAGGCGCCGCCGTGCGGCTGATACTCGCCGACGACTCCGTGCTGCTGCGCGAGGGCCTGACCCGGCTGCTCGCCGAGGCGGGCCACGAGGTGGTGGCCGCCGTCGGCGACGCGCCCGCGCTGCTCGACGCGGCCGAGCGCCACCGGCCCGACGTGGCGGTCATCGACGTCCGCATGCCGCCGGGGCACAAGGACGACGGCCTGCGCGCGGCCCTGGAGATCCGCGAACGCCTCCCGGACGTCGGCGTGCTCGTCCTGTCCCAGTACGTCGAGCAGCACTACGCCGCCCGCCTCCTGGCCGGCGCCACAGAAGGGCTCGGCTACCTGCTGAAGGACCGGGTGTCGGAGGTGGCCGAGTTCCTCGGCTCACTCGAACGCGTCCGCGCCGGCGGCACCGTGCTCGACCCCGAGGTGGTGCGCCGCCTGATGGCCCGCGCCACCCGTACCGACCCGCTGAGCACGCTCAGCCCGCGCGAGACCGAGGTGCTGCGGCTGCTCGCCCAGGGCTTCGTCAACGCCGCCGTCGCCGAACGCCTGCACGTCTCGCTCAGCACGGTGGAGAAGCACGTCAACGCCATCACCGACAAGCTCGACCTGCCCCGCGACCCGGGCTACAGCCGCCGCGTGCTGGCGATCCTGCGCTATCTGGAGGGCTGATTGGCCGGCCCGGCCCTGGGGAAGGGACACCGCCATGACTGTCATGCTCGCTGACGGACGTCCCATGCCGCGACTCGGCCTCGGCACCTGGCCCATGGACGACGAGGAGGCCCGCCAGGCCGTGACGCACGCGCTCTCGCTGGGCTACCGGCTGGTCGACACCGCCGCCGCCTACGGCAACGAGCGCGGCGTCGGCGCCGCCGTGAACGAGGCGGCCGTGCCCCGCGAGGACGTGTTCGTCACCACCAAGCTGCGCGGCGCCGACCACGGCTACGACGCGGCGCTGCGCGGCTGCGAGGCCAGCCTGGACCGGCTCGGCCTCGACTACGTCGACCTCTACCTGATCCACTGGCCGCTGCCCGACCGCGACCTGTACGCCGACACCTGGCGCGCCTTCGTCCGCCTGCGCGAGGAGGGCCTGGCCCGCTCGATCGGCGTGTCCAACTTCACGCCCGCGCAGATCGAGCGGATCGCCGGCGAGACCGGCGCCTGGCCGGTGCTCAACCAGATCGAGCTGCACCCCGGCTTCACCCAGACCGGGCTGCGCGCCTGGCACGCCGACCACGGCATCGTCACCGAGTCGTGGAGCCCGCTCGGCCTCGGGCACAAGCTGCTCGAGGACCCGGTGGTCACCGAGCTGGCCACCGCGCACGGCCGTACGCCCGCCCAGGTGGTGCTGCGCTGGCACCTCCAGCTCGGCGCCGTGCCCATCCCCAAGTCGGCCGACACCGACCGCATGCGGCAGAACTTCGAGGTCTTCGACTTCAGCCTGACCCCTGACGAGATGGCCAGGCTCGACGCCCTGCCGGGCGGCCGCATCGGCGGCGACCCCGACACCCACGTCGAGCTCTGACCGCACTCAGAACACGGTGTGATCCAGCCAGTGCCGCAGCAGCGCCCGGTCGCCGTGCACCCGGGCGGGCGGCACGCGCCTGGCCAGCACCAGCATGCACTCGGCCACGGGGCCCGACAGCACGACGTCGGCGTCGGCGTCGGAGCGCTCCCATATGGGCCCCTCCGGCGTTCTGGTGATGAGCCAGCCGGTCATGCCGTCAGGGCGCACGGCCAGCCGCTCGCCCAGCCCGCGCAGCGCGACCAGCTCGGGCTTGAACGCCTGTGACTGCGGTGCGGTGATGAGCTGAATCCCCTCGGTGATCACGTCGGCCGCCAGGTCGGCGGCGATCGTGTAGGGCGCGCCGGTGGTGGCCGCCGCGTCGTAGTGGTGGACGGCGGTATCGCACAGCATCCGGCGCAGCCAGAACGCCGGCGGCACCGGCCCGTTGAAGGACCAGACGGGGGTGTCAGGGACCGCCGTCCGTACGGCGGTGATCAGGTCCTCGGCGCCGTCACGCAGCCATGACGCCCAGTCCTCCGGGGCGCCCGGCAGGGCGTCGAGCGGGTCGGGCACGGGCAGCGGCGTGCCCGCCGCGCGGACCAGCCCCGCCGCCCACCGGGTGACCTGGCCGGCGTGCCCGGTCAGGACGCGCAGCTGCCACTCCGGGCAGGTCGGCACCTTCGCCTCAGGATCGCCGTGTGCCACGGCCCGGCCGAACGCCGCGCTCTGCTCCCGCAGCCCCTCCGCCAGCCGGTCCTGGTCCAGCGTCGTCATCACCCTCACTCCTCGCGTTCGTCCGTCGATGGCGCAGGTAGCGTAAGAACTCCAGTCAGGTGGAGGTTCAAGTGCCTTTAGCGGACGAGACGCTCGGCATCGGCGATCTCGCCAGGCTCACCGGCGTGCCCGTGCGGACCATCCGCTTCTACTGCGATGAGGGCGTCATCGCGTCCGTGCGCAGCACGGGCGGCCACCGCAGGTTCGACCGGGCGGCCGTCGAGCGGCTCGTCCTGGTCAGACGGCTGCGCGGGCTGGGGCTCGGGCTGAACGCCATCGCCTCGGTGCTCGAAGGCGAGACCTCCGTGGCGCGGGCGGTGGCGGCGGAACGCGCCGCGCTCGACGTCCAGCTGCGGGAGCTGGCCTGGCGGCGGGCCCGGCTGCGGGCGGTCGAGGAGGCGGGGGCCGCCGAGCGGGCCGGGCGGCTCGCGCTGCTCGCCGCCGTCGAGGACGCGCAGGCCGCCCGCGAGCGGCTGGTCGCGTTCTGGCGGCTGCAGATGGTGCTGCCGGTCTCCGACGAGCTGTTCGGCTCGTTCCTGTCCATGGCCGCGCCTCCGCCGCCGCCCGACCCGACGCCGCCGCAGGTCGTCGCGTACGCCGAGCTGGTCGCCCTGACCGGCGACCGGTCACTGACCCGCGGCCTGCGCGCCAAGGCGAAGGAGAACGCCCGCGCCATCACCGACGAGAACGAGCTGATGCGGGGAGTCGGTGCGGCCGTCGCCCTGGCCGAGCCGCTCGTGGCCGCCGGCGAGCCCCCCGCTCCCGGCCCCGAGCTGGACCGCTTCGTGACCGCCCATGCCGCCGTGCGGCGCCGCTCCGACACCCCGGGCTTCCGCCGCGAGCTTCTGGACATCGTGGCCGGCGACCACGACCCCCGCGTACGCCGCTACTGGCGCCTGGTCGGCGAGGTCGCCGGCGAGCGCGCCCCCATCGGCACCACCCTCACCTGGCTCGGCGACGCCCTCGCCCGCTCACTCGCGAGGTGAGGCCCGTGCCGCGACCGCCGGGGACGGCCGCCCGGCGTCAGGCGGCGGCCGGGCGGCCGCCGCTCACCGGAGGCGAAGCGTGGCGAGGACGGCCGACGCG
Source organism: Nonomuraea sp. NPDC049419 (assembly GCF_040676995.1). NCBI lineage: Bacteria > Bacillati > Actinomycetota > Actinomycetes > Streptosporangiales > Streptosporangiaceae > Nonomuraea > Nonomuraea sp. NPDC049419. The sequence continues at coordinate 113,773 of NZ_JBFAQB010000019.1, forward strand.
GCCAGGAGGAGCCAGGCCGACGTCAGGGCGATCAGCCAGGGCCAGCCCGCGTGGCCGTACACGACGGCGCCCGTCGTGCCGCCCGCGCCGCTGCCCAGGTAGTAGCAGAGCGTGTAGACCCCGGCGGCGCGCCCGCGGGCGTGCGGGGGCGCCTCGGAGGTGACCCAGGCGTTCGCGATGGCGTGGGCGGCGAAGAAGCCGCCGGTCAGGACGGCGAAGCCGAGGGCGATCACGATCAGGGACGAGTGAGCGGTCAGCGCCGATCCCGCGATCGTCACGGCCAGCGCCGTCACCAGCGCGGGTGTGCGGCCCAGCCGGGACGCGAGCCGCCCGGCGGCGGCCGAGGACATCGTGCCCATCGCGTACGACAGGAACACCAGCGACGCGGCGGCCGGGCTGAGCGACAGCGGCGGGGCGGAGAGCCGGAAGCCCGCCGCGTTGTAGACGGCCACGAACGCCCCCATCCCCAGCGCACCCACCGCCACCGGCACCCCCAGCACCACCCAGGTACGCCCCGGCACCCGGCCGGGAGGAGCGGCGGCGGGGGAGGGACGGGCGGCGGCGGGCAGGGTGACGGCGGCGAAGAGCGCGCACACCAGGGCCACGGCCGCGACGGCGAACTGGGACCCCTGCCAGCCCAGCGGCCCGGCCGCGAACCCGGCGCCGAGCCGGCCCAGCATGCCGCCCACCGAGTTGCCCGCGATCATCGCGCCCACGGCCCCGGCGAGCCGTCCCGTGCCGAGCTGGTCGGCCAGGTACGCCGCCGCGACCCCGGCGAACCCGGCGATCGCCACCCCCTGAGCGGCCCGCAGCACCAGCAGCACGGGGAACGACGGCGCCAGCGGCAGCAGCAGGCCGAGCAGCGCGGGCACCAGCACCGACCACAGGATCACCCGGCGCCGCCCGACCTTCCCCGCCAGCCAGGCCAGCGGCAGCACCGCGACCGCGAGCGACCCGGTGGCCACCCCGATCGCCAGCGACGCGCTGCCGGGATCCAGCCCGTACGCCGCCGCCAGCTGCGGCAGCACCGGCTGCGGCGAGTAGAGCAGGGCGAAGGAGGACAGGCCGGCCGCGGCGACGGCCGTACTGACCCGACGGGTGTTCACGGAGGGGGAAGCTTCAAGGACCGTCACGCTCTGCACGCTAGGCAACCTCGATAGATACGTCTAATACGGGTATAGGCGAGAATTCATACCGTGACGTATGAATCGGATGACCGGCTGGCCGCCCGCCTCGCCCCGACGCTCGCGCTGCTCGCCGCCGTCGGCGAGACCGGCCACGTGACCCGGGCCGCCGAGCTCCTCGGCATCCCGCAGCCCACCGCCAGCCGCCGCCTGGCCGCGCTCGCCGACCTGGTCGGAGCCCCGCTCGTGCTCCCGGCGGGCCGCGGCATCCGCCTCACCCGCGCGGGCCGCACCCTGGCCGCCGCCTCCAGCCGCGCGCTGACCGCCGTGACCGCCGCCGCCCGCGAGGTGCGTGAGGAGATCGACCCCGGCACCGGCCGCATCGTGCTCGGCTTCCTGCACCTGCTCGGCCGCACCCTCGTGCCCTCGCTCATCGGCGCCTTCCGCGAGCGCAACCCCGGCGTGCGCTTCAGCCTGGCGCAGGGCTCCCGCCAGGACATGCTGCGGGCGCTCCGCGACGGCGAGATCGACCTGGTGTTCGTCGCCCCCATGCCGCTGGACGACCCCGACCTCCTCACCCGTCCCATCGCCGACCAGGAGCTGGTGCTGTCGGTGCCGCCCGCGCACCGCCTGGCCGCGCGCAGGCGGGTGCGGGCCGCCGAGCTGGCGGGGGAGGAGCTGGTGACCCTCGAACCCGGCTACGGGCTGCGCCAGATCACCGACGACCTGTGCGCGGCGGCCGGGTTCGAGCCGCGGATCGCGTTCGAGGGGCAGGAGTCGGAGACCGTGCGCGGGCTCGTCGCGGCCGGGCTCGGCGTCGCCGTGCTGCCCCGCTCCGAGCAACCGCCCGCGGGCGGCGTCACCGAGATCCCGCTCTCGCCCGCGCTGTTCAGGACGATCGGCATGAGCTGGCGGGCCGGCGACCGCCTCACCCCGGCCGCCCGCGCCTTCCGCGACCACGCCCTGACCGCCCTCCCACCCCACACCCCCGGCTTCCGCCCGCCCCGCCCATAGACCCCCCGCCCATAGACCCCTGCCCATGGGCCTGCACCAGGCTGAGGCGCATGGGGCAGCAGGACGGGGACGCGGGGGTGCCGGGTTCGCCGAGCACGGCCCGCAGCGGCTGCGCGGCGAGTTGATCCAGGTGGCGGCGGTCGCGGTGAAGTGGGTGCAGGCGCTCGACCGGCGCGACGTTCTACAGAACCTTGACGCAGAGCGCTGGGATTGTTGAACTTGAGGCATGACAGGACAGCCCCAGGTGTCCTTCGACACCGGCCCAGGCCGCTACCGTCACCTCCGCCTCGAGATCGACGCGCCGCTGGCCCGGATCGTGCTGGCGGTCGACGAGGCCGGCGGGCTCGTCCCGGGGTATGACCTCAAGCTCAACTCCTACGACCTCGGCGTGGACATCGAGCTGTACGACGCCGTCCAGCGCCTGCGCTTCGAGCACCCCGAGGTGCGCGCGGTCGTCCTCACGGGCGGCCTCGACCGGGTGTTCTGCGCGGGCGCCAACATCCGCATGCTCGCCCAGTCCTCCCACGCCTGGAAGGTGAACTTCTGCAAGTTCACCAACGAGACGCGCAACGCCATCGAGGACGCCACCCTCCACTCAGGACAGACCTACCTGGCGGCCGTCAACGGCACGGCGGCCGGCGGCGGATACGAGCTGGCCCTGGCCTGCGACCGGATCATCCTGGTCGACGACGGCTCGACCGCGGTGTCCCTGCCGGAGGTGCCGCTGCTCGGCGTGCTGCCCGGCACCGGAGGGCTGACCCGGCTGACCGACAAGCGGGGCGTGCGCAAGGACCTGGCCGACGTGTTCGCCACCCGCAGCGAGGGCGTGCGCGGGGCGACGGCGGTGGCGTGGGGGCTGGTGGACGAGGTGGCGCCGCCCAGCAGGTTCGAGGAGACCGTACGCCGCCGCGCCCTGGAGGCCGCCGCCCGCTCCGCCCGCCCGGCCGACGCCGCCCCGGTGCCGCTGCCGCCGCTCGACCCCGACGGGTACGCGTACGGGACGGTCACGGCGGAGCCGGAAGGGGACCGGGTGACGATCACCGTGCGCGGCCCCGAGCAAGGCGACGAGGGCTGGCTGCTGCGCATGACCCGCGAGCTGGACGATCTGATCCTGCGCCTGCGCACCGACGAGCCCGCCCGCGGCACGTGGGTGATCAGGACGGAAGGCGACATCGACGCGGTGCTCGCCGCAGAACCGGCGGACGACGCGTGGCCGTACGGCGAGATCAGGCACTACCTCAAGCGCACGCTCAAGCGCCTCGACGTCACCAGCCGCAGCCTGATCGCGCTCATCGAGCCGGGCAGCTGCTTCGCGGGCCCGCTGCTGGAGCTGGCGCTGGCCTGCGACCGCCAGTACATGCTCGACGACCCCGGCGAGCCTCCCGCCGTGCGGCTCTCGCCCGCCAACTTCGGCGCGTACCCGATGGCCAACGGCCTGTCCAGGCTGGCCTCCCGCTTCCTCGCCTACCCCGCCAAGGTGGCCCGGCTGGAGAAGGAGTCGGGCCGCCGCATCGGCCCCGCCGAGGCGCTGGAGCTGGGGCTCGTCACGTTCGCGCCGGACGACCTCGACTGGGACGACGAGGTACGCCTGGCGCTGGAGGAGCGCGCCGCGCTCAGCCCCGACGCGCTGACCGGCATGGAGGCCAGCCACCGCTTCGCGGGCCCCGAGACCATGGAGACCAAGATCTTCGGCAGGCTGGCCGCCTGGCAGAACTGGATCTTCACCCGCCCGAACGCCTCCGGCCCCGAAGGCGCCCTGCGCCGCTACGGCACCGGCCGCCGCCCCGTCTACGACCGCGAACGAACCTGAAGCCGGGAGAGCGACATGTCGATCGACTACTCCGAGCGCATCCCCAACAACGTCGACCTGGCCGGCGACCGCAGGCTGCGCCGCGCCCTGGAGTCCTGGCAGCCGCGCTTCCTGCAGTGGTGGTCGGAGATGGGCCCCGCCCTGCCCACCCAGGACGTCTACCTGCGCACCGCCGTCGCCGTCGGCCGGGCCGGCTGGGCGCACTTCGACCACGTCGCGCTGCCTGACTACCGCTGGGGCATCTTCCTGGCCGAGCGCGACACCGACCGCCGCATCGCCTTCGGCCAGGACAAGGGCCGGCCGGTCTGGCAGCAGGTGCCCGGCGAGTACCGGGCCGAGTTGCAGCGCCTCATCGTCATCCAGGGCGACACCGAGCCGGCCAGCGTCGAGCAGCAGCGCAGGCTCGGCCTGACCGCGCCCTCCCTGTACGACCTGCGCAACCTCTTCCAGGTGAACGTGGAGGAGGGCCGCCACCTGTGGGCCATGGTCTACCTGTTGCACGCCTACTTCGGCCGGGCGGGCCGCGACGAGGCCGAGGCGCTGCTGATGCGCAACTCCGGCAGCGAGGACTCCCCGCGGATCCTCGGCGCCTTCAACGAGGAGACGCCCGACTGGCTGTCGTTCTTCATGTTCACCTACTTCACCGACCGCGACGGCAAGTACCAGCTCGGCACGCTCAAGGAGTCGGCGTTCGACCCGCTCAGCAGGACCTGCGAGTTCATGCTGAAGGAGGAGGCCCACCACATGTTCGTGGGCACGACGGGCGTGGACCGGGTGGTGGAGCGCACGGCGCAGCTCATGCGCGAGCACGACACCGACGACGTGGCGGCGTACGGCGGCATCCCGCTCGACGTGATCCAGAAGTACGTCAACTTCCACTACAGCGTCAGCCTCGACCTGTTCGGCGGCGAGACCTCGACGAACGTGGCCAACTACTTCACCGCCGGGCTCAAGGGCCGCTGGCAGGAGGAGCGGCGTGAGGACGACCACCTGCTCACCGACGCGTACGCGACGGTGCCGCGGGTGTCCGGCGGCCGGGTGGTGGAGGAGCGGCTGCCCGCGCTGACGGCGCTCAACGCGGACCTGCGCGGCGAGTACGTCGCCGACTGCGTGACCGGCCTGAACCGCTGGAACCGCATCCTCACCGGCCACGGCCTGGACCCCGTGCTCCACCTGCCGCACGTCGGCTTCAACCGCAAGGTGGGCGGGTTCGCCGGGCACCACCTCGCGCCGGACGGCCGGGTGATGGACGAGGCGGAGTGGGCCGCGCACCGCGACCGGTGGCTGCCCACACCGGCCGACAAGGAGCACGTACGCTCGTTGATGAGGCCCGTCTACGAGCCCGGCAGGATCGCCGCCTGGCTGGCGCCGCCACGCTCGGGCATCAACGGCAGGCCGCTCGACTACGAGTACGTGCACCTCTGACGCTGCCGTGCTACACGACATTGACGGAGCCGCGTTCCTGTGTAGAAGATTCAGTCACGATCGCCAGCCTGCGGATGGGGACGCCCATGACGGCCGAGTCGTTCAACGCCAGCGTCTATCTCACCGAGCGCCAGGTCGCGGCGGGCCGGGGCGGCCACGTCGCCGTCACGGGCCCGGCGGGCACCCTCACCTACGCCGAGCTGGCCGCCCAGGTCGCCGCCCTCGCCACTGGGCTGCGCCGTCTCGGCGTCAGGCCGGAGGAGCGGGTGCTGCTCGTCATGTCCGACCGGCCGGAGACCGTGGTCACGATCCTCGCCGTCATGCGGATGGGCGCGGTCGCGGTGCCGGTGTCCACCATGTACCACGCCGCCGAGCTGGGCGAGCTCCTCCGTGACGCGCGGGCCAGGGTGGTCGTGGCGACCCCCGAGTACGAGCCGGTCGCCAGGGCGGCGCTGGCCACCGCGCCCGAGGCCGAGACGCTGATCACGACCGAGCCCGGCGGGTCGTGGGCCGAGCTGCCGGCGTCGGGCCGGCCGGCCGGGCCCGCGTACGACACCTGGCGCGACTCGCCCGCCCTGTGGCTCTACACTTCCGGCACCACCGGCGCGCCCAAGGCCGCCATGCACCGGCACGGCGCGATCAGGGACGTCTACGAGACATACGGCCGCCAGGTGCTCGGCATCCGCGCCGACGACCGGTGCCTGTCGGTGGCGCGGCTGTTCTTCGCGTACGGGATCGGCAACTCGCTGTTCTTCCCGCTCGCCGCGGGCGCCACCGCGATACTCGACCCGGCCCGCCCCACCCCGGCAGGGGTGCTCGAACGGGTGCGGGCCGAGCGGCCGACGCTGTTCTTCGCCGGCCCCACGTTCTACTCCGCGCTGCTCGCCACCCCCGACGACGGCGGCGCGTTCGCATCGGTCCGGCTCGGCGTCTCGGCCGGCGAGGCGCTGCCCGCCGAGATCCACCGCCGCTTCCTGGCCCGCTTCGGCGTGGAGGTCATCGACGGGCTCGGCTCCACCGAGGCGCTGCACATCTTCATCTCCAACCGGCCCGGCCAGGTGCGTCCCGGCACCTCCGGAACGGTCGTGCCCGGCTACGAGGCCAGGCTGCTCGACGAGCACGGCGCCCCGGTCGCCGACGGCGAGCCCGGCCACCTGTACGTGCGCGGCGACTCGATCGCCACCGGCTACTGGTGCCGCACGGCGACCACCCGGCAGGTGTTCCAGGGCGAGTGGCTGCGCACCGGCGACACCTACGTCCGCGAGCCCGACGGGACCTACCGCTGCCTGGGCCGCTCCAACGACATGATCAAGGCGGGCGGCATCTGGGTCTCGCCCATGGAGGTCGAGGCCAGGCTGCTGCAGCACGAGGCCGTGGGGGAGTGCGCGGTGGTGGCGTACGTGGACGGCGAGGGGCTGGAGAAGCCGGTCGCCTGCGTGGTGCCCGCCCCGGGGCGCACGGTGGACGCCGCCGAGCTGGTCGGGTTCTGCCGGGACGGGCTGGCCTCGTTCAAACGGCCGCGCGAGGTGCTGGTGATGGAGGAGCTGCCCAAGACGGCGACCGGCAAGATCCAGCGGGGCGTGGCGCGCCGGCTGGCCGCCGACCTGCTGGGCAAGCGCTAGGTTCGCGGCGACCAGACGGTGACGGCGAACGGGCGCGGCGGGATCTCGTACACCTCGTCGCTGATCCTGGTCAGCGTGCCGTGCGCGTCGAGATAACCGTGCAGCCTGGCGGCCTCCGGCCACGGATGCACGGCCACCAGCACCCCCTCGGGCGTCAGCAGGCCGCTGAGCTGCGCTGAGGCGCGGCGCAGCCGTTCGTGACGGCCCAGGTAGTAGAGGGTCTCCGAGCAGAACACCAGGTCGTGGCGGGGCTCGCAGCGGTGGGTGAGGAAGTCGGCGTGGACGAAACGCACCCGCCCGTTCTCCGGCACGCGGGCTCTGGCGCGGACCAGGGCCCGCTCGGAGACGTCCACCCCGGTGATCTCCGCGTCGGGGTAGGCCGCGGCCAGCGCGCCGGTGAACACCCCCTCGGCGCAGCCGATCTCGATGATGCGCCGGTACGGCCGGGGCGGCAGCTGCTTGAGCGTCACCTGGTACTTCTGCTGCTCGTAGCCGTCGCTCGCCAGCTTCCACGGGTCGGGGGCCCGGTGCCGCCAGTCGAAGTAGCGGCGCAGGAGCAGGCCCTGTCCCTTGGGCGAGAGCAGGGACAGGGTGCGGAAGAACGTACGGTGCAGGCGGTCGGGCAGGCTCGGCATGCGGCCTCTCTCGGTCGGGGACCCTCATCGTCGGTCCCGGGACTTGAGGTGAAGTCGTCGCCGGATGGAGATTCCCGTCAACCGCGCGGCCGACGCCTGCCCGCGGCCGCTACCGGGTTTGTCCGCGGTGTTCCGGCCTTCAGGCCGGGGGAGCGCGTCAACCCATGGAGTCGCGCAGCTCCCGCTTGAGCACCTTGCCCGAGGCGTTCTTCGGCAGCGCGTCCACGAACACCACCCGCTTCGGCGTCTTGAACGGCGCCAGCCGCCCCCGCAGGAACGCGATCAGCTCGTCGGCGGTGAGCCCCGCGCCCTGCCGCAGCACCACCGCCGCCGTCACCGCCTCGATCCACTTGTCGTCCCGCACCCCGAACACCGCCGCCTCGGCCACCGCCGGATGCTGGTAGATGGCCTCCTCGACCTCGCGGCTCGCGACGTTCTCGCCGCCCGACTTGATCATGTCCTTCTTCCTGTCGACCACCGACAGGTAGCCGTCGGCGTCCATGACGCCCAGGTCGCCGCTGTGGAACCAGCCGCCGCGGAACGCCTCGGCGGTCTTGTCCGGGTCGTTCCAGTAGCCGAGCATGGCGTGCGGGCTGCGGTGCACGATCTCGCCCACCGTGCCGGGCGGCACCGGCTGGTCGAGGTCGTCGACGATCCTGGTCTCGACGTTCAGCGCCGGCCGCCCGGCCGAGCCGAGCCGGGTCAGCTGCTCGCCGGGGCCGAGGATGGTCGCCACCGGCGCCATCTCCGTCTGGCCGTAGAAGTTGAACAGCCGCACGTCCGGCAGCCGGGCGGCGATCTCCTTCAGCACCTCGACCGGCATGATCGAGGCGCCGTAGTAGCCCTTGCGCAGCGACGACAGGTCACGGCGGTCGAAGTCGGGGTGGCGCAGCAGCGAGATCCACACCGTGGGCGGGCAGAACAGCTTCGTCGCGCGCTCGCCCTCGATCGTCGCGAGGATCACCGCCGGGCTCGGGCCGGGCAGCACGATGTTGGTGGCGCCCAGGTAGACGCCGGGCGTCAGGAAGCAGTGGAGCTGCGCGCAGTGGTAGAGGGGCAGGGCGTGCACCTCGACGTCGTCGTGACTCATCTCGCCGTCGACCATGCAGGTGACGTACTGGGAGATGAGGCTCCTGCTCGACAGCATGGCGCCCTTGGGGCGGGACTCGGTGCCGCTGGTGTACATGAGCTGGATCGGGTCGTCGTCGGCGATCTCCACCTCGGGCTCCGACGAGTCGTCGTGCGCCGACCACGCGCTGAACGGCTCCCAGCCGTCCTGCCCGTCGCCGATCACCCCGCGTACGGCGACCCGCTCGGTCACCGCCGCCTGCGCGACCGGCAGCAGCGCCTCCTCGGCCAGCATCCCGGTGGCCCCGGAATGCTCAAGGATGTACGCCACCTCCTCGGCCCCCAGCATGAAGTTGACCGGCACGGAGATCGCCCCCAGCCGCGCCAGCGCGAAGTACGTCACCACGAACGCGTGGTTGTTGTGGCTGAACACGGCGAACCTGTCGCCCTTGCCCACCCCGCGCGCGGCCAGCGCGTTGGCCGTCCTGTTCACCACGAGGTCGAGGTCGGCGTAACTCTGGCGCAGATCGCCGAAGACGATCGCGGTCTTCGCGGGGTGGCGGGCGGCCGAGCGCCGCAGGAGGTCACCGATGGTGTGCTGCCGGGTCATACGGGGGGCACCCTTCAGTCGCGCAGAACGATGTTCGGGCGATCCTAACCCCTGAACAGCGCCGAGAGCCGCCGGTAGGAGTCGAGTCGCCGGCCGAGATCGTAGGTGTTCATCGTCACCAGCACCTCGTCCGCGCCGCTCGCCGTCACCAGCGAGTCCAGCGCCACCGCGACCGCACGCTCGGTGCCGTGGATCTGCCCCTTCAGCGTCTGCTCCAGGTACGCGCGCTCCCGCTCGCCCAGCTCCATCGCCGCGACCTCCTCGGCCGGGATCAGCGGCGGGAACGTCCCGCTGGTGCGCGAGCGCGCCGTCGCCCACGCCTCGGGCAGCTGCAGCAGCGCCGCCTCCTCCTTGCTCGCGCCGACCGCCACGTTCGCCGCCACCATCACGTACGGCCGATCCGCCCACGCCGAAGGACGGAACCCGGCGCGGTAGCGGGCGACCGCGTCCAGCAGGCGCGAGCCCGCCCCGATCACCATGGGCAGCCCGTGCTCGGCCGCGATCTCCGCGCCCGCCCCCATGGCCAGCACGAACACCTGCGGCCGCAGCCCCTCCGCGGGCAGCGCGTGCACGCCCGGATAGGCGGGCTGCCCGCCGGTGAAGAAGCCCAGCAACTCGGCGAGCTGCTCGCCGAACCGGTCGGCGTCGTCCTTGCCGTGCCCCAGCGCCTTGCGGATGCCGCCGGTGAACCCGACGGACCGCCCCAGCCCCATGTCGATCCGGCCGGGATGCAGCGACTCCAGCACGCCGAACTGCTCGGCCACCACCAGCGGCCGGTGGTTGGGCAGCATCACGCCGCCGGTGCCCACCCGGATCCGCGACGTCGCCGCGGCCACCGCCGCCGCCAGCACGGTCGGCGCCGAGCCCGCGACGCCGGGCACGCTGTGGTGCTCCGACACCCAGAACCGGTGGTAGCCGAGCTCCTCGGCCTGCCGGGCGAACCGCACGGTCTCGCGCAGCGCCTCGGCGGGCGTGGCGCCCCGGCGGACGAGCGAACGGTCGAGGATCGAGTACGCGGTCATGTCCTCGTGCAACGCCCTCGCGCGCCGGATCAATCCACGGGGTCGCCGGGAACGCCCTCGTAGCAGGCGAGCAGCCGCGACTCCAGCTCCGGGTCCCGGCGCAGCTTCGTGCCGTCCACCTCGCCGACCGGCATCACCCCCCACGAGTTGCAGAGGAACACCAGGTCGAACTCCGCCAGGTCGGGCACCCGCAGCGGCCGGCGCTCCTGCGGCACCTCCATGCGTTCCAGCAGTCGCATGGTGACGCCGTGCAGCATCGGCGCGTCGGGCCACACCAGCCGGCCGCCGGCGTAGCCGCCCAGGTTCGTGACCGCGCCCTCGCTGATCAGGCCGTCCTGCGTGGTCAGCAGGGCCTCGTCGAAGCCGGCGCGGTTCGCCGTACGCAGGATGTGCGGCTGCTGGAAGCCCGACGCCTGCTTGATGTGCGGCAGGTAGCGCTGGTAGACGACCGTCGTGACGCGCAGCGGGCCCGGCAGCGGCGGATGCGGCGCGGCCGCGGTAGCGATGACCCGCGGCCGGCCCGCCACCTCCACGTGATGGACCCGGACGCTCGCGTCGCGCTCGTCGCCCAGCGCCGCCCTGATCGAATCCAGCACCACCGCCCGGCCTGGCCCGGCGCCGAACAGCTCGGCGCCGGCCCGCTCCAGCCGCTCGACGTGCAGCTCGAGACCGCGCACCCGGCGACCGGCGACCTGCATGGCGGTGAAGTGGCCATAGCGGGCCTCCATCCCCAGCAGCGCCTCCTCGCCGAGCCGCTCGCCGTCCATCGCGATCCGTCCTGCCATCGGCCGCCCCTCTCCTTCCGATCACGGTACGGGGGCCCCAGGGTAGGCCCTCACCTCCGGTAGAGCGCCACCGCCCAGTTCACCGGCCGGTTGGTGCTCGCTCCCCACAGTCCCATCCGCACCTTGACCACGACCCGCTGCCCCTTCCGCACCGTGAACGCGGCGGCCTCGCCCGTCCGCGTGCCGCACCCGACCGAGGTGCGCGACTCGACGCCGTCGATCCAGTACTTGAACCACAGGCGGTCGCGCAGGTCGCCCGAGCAGTTCTGCTGCAGGGTGTAGCGGCCGGAGGCGACCACCGTGGCCTCGTAGGACCCGTCGCCCGGCCACGTGCCGGTGGACAGGGCGACCCGCTTGGCGCCGTCCACCCGGGCGGGCAGGGTGGCCGGCTTCGGGATGACGGGGCGGGCGGGCGGCGTCCACTCGTAGACGGCCACCCGCCAGTGAGCCGCGCCGGGCCGCTCCGACCTGCATGGCCCGTCCGGCGTCCTGAGCACGCACGTGGCGCCCGTCGTGTCGAACGTGACCGCGACCTGACCGGTCCCGGCGGGCACCTCCAGAGGACGCAACCGCATCCCCAAGCCCGCGCACCCGAACGCCGGCGGCCCCACCCGCCGTCCGTCCACGAACACCTCAGGCTCGGCGACGGCACGCCCGCCACCAGCGCCGGTCGCGGGCTCGCCGCCCGCCGGGTCATCGCCGTCGCACAGGACCGCCGCCTCCAGCGGACGGCCGGTGCGCGGGACCGTGAGCGTCGTCTTCGCGCCTCGCGCATCGACCGTGCCGGCCGCCAGCCGACGGTAGGCGGTGCCGTCGGACGAGGTGCGCCACGCGGGCAGCTCCACCTCCGGCGTGCGACTGACCGTGCCGGTCAGGGGGCCCGGCCGAGGCGTTTCCCCGACCGCGCCGGTGATCGCGCCCGTCGCCAGCACCGTCGCCACCGCCGATGCCCCCGCGAGCGCCGCCGTGGCCGTGCTCCGCCGCCGCCTGACCCGCCGCACCCGCTCCCTGACCTGCTCGTGCCGGTACGGGTTCGCCGGCGCCGGACTCTCCGCCCGCTCCCGCAGGACGTCACGCAGCTCTTCCACGCTCATCGGTGCGACTCCCTCACGATCGACTCGTCCACGCGCAGCTTGGCCAGCGCCTTGGCGGTCTGGCTCTTGACTGTGCCCTCCTGGCAGCCCAGCAGCGTGGCCACCTCGCTCACCGGCAGGTCCTCGTAGAAGCGCAGCACGATCACCGCGCGCTGCCTGGCCGGCAGGCGGCCCACCGCCCGCCACACCTCCTCGCGCCCGGGATGCCCCTCGTCGTGCACCGGACGGTCCGGCAGGTCGTCGCTGGGCAGCTCCCTGCGCCAGCGCCGCCGCCACCAGGACGTGTACGTGGTCACCAGCACCCGGCGCACGTACGCCTCGGGCTCCTCGATGCCCGGCCAGGCGAACCACGCCTTGGCCAGCGACTCCTGAAGCAGGTCCTCCGCGACGCCCCAGTCCCGGGTCAGGAGGTACGCGGTGCGTAACAGCCGATCCGCCCGCGACACCACGAAGTCATCGAACAGCGCCCTGTCTGCCACGTCGTCGCGCCTTCCGCCGCCCTTGCCGGTCGCCGGTACTGACGCATCGTGCGCCCCGCCGGGTTGCCTTCCGGCCTAGGGGGTTTCCGCGCGCTGCACGGTGAAGGGGGCCAGTTCGCCCAGCCCGCGTACCGACAGCCGGTTGACCTCGACCAGCCGGAAGGCCCGGTCACCCTCCAGCTCCTCGGCGAGCTGCGGGTCCGCCAGGACGCTGCCCGGCAGGGACAGCGCGGTCAGCCTGCTGGCCAGGTTGACGGTGGTGCCGAACACGTCGCCCATGCGCCAGATGACCGGCCCCGAGGCCAGCCCCACCCGCAGCTCGGGCATGTCACGCCCGCGCGCGTGCGTCTCCACCAGCCGCAGCGCGATCTCGGCCGCCACGTGCGCCTTGTCGGAGATGAACAGCACGGAGTCGCCCAGCGTCTTGACCACCCGCCCGCCGGACGAGGTCACGATGTCGGCCGAGCGCCCCTCGAACCTGTCGATCAGCCTGGCCAGCTCGGCGGCGGTGATCTGCCTGCTCAGCCGGGTGAAGGCGACCAGGTCGGCGAAGCCGACGGCCAGGCGTACGGCGCTCATGTCCTGGTCGGCGAGGCGCCCTGCCGCGGCGGCGAGCTGGCGCTGCCAGGCGTAGACGAGCAGCTTGGCGAGGTCGGGCACCACCCGCTCGGCCCGCCGCCGCCAGGCGCGCGGCCGCTCGGCCAGCGGAACCCCCGCCTGGTCGAGCACCTCGGCGCCCAGCTCGGCCTGCGACTCGGCCAGCCGCGCCGTGGCCTGGCCCAGCGCGCGGGCCGTCAGCAGCACGTGCTCCTCGTCGTAGATGCCGGAGGTGACCATGCCGAGCAGCGTCTTGAGCGCCTCGACGTCGGAGTCGGTGAAATCGACCGCGTCGTCGGGCACGTTGGGGAAGCCCAGGGCACGCCAGAAGCGCCGCGCACGATAGACCGGCACGCCCGCCATCTCGGCGACCTGACGACTGGTGTATCGGCGCGGCTCGCGCAGAAAAGCATCTGCAACCCCGTCCCGGTCCACGCGCGCCACCTGGGCAAGATAACACCCTGTGGGCCAGATCACTCCAGCAGCGCCCGCAAGGCGCTTGTCTCGCTTTCCGCCACATAAGGCGCGTAGTAGTCGTACATCGCTTTTCTCGACAATTGGGCGGCCAGCGGGCCGTCGCCCGCCCTGATCGCGGCGATGACCTCCTCGTGGTGCCGGATGCTGCGCCGCATCAGGGCCTGCCGGTCGTCGGCGGCGTCGATGCGGGCGGCGATCTGCCGCAGCACGATCTGCCGCACCACGTCGGTGCAGATCTGGATGAGCTTGTTGCCGCTCGCCGCCACCACGGCGTCGTGGAAGGCCACGTCGGCCCGGCCGAACGCCTCGGTGTCCACCGCACCGGACCCGGTGCCCGACCCGGTGCCCGGCCCGGTGTTCAACCCGGTGCCGGCCGCGGCCCGCATCGCCGCCACCGCCTCGGCCATGCCGGCGAGCTGCTCGTCGGTGCGCAGCCGCGCGGCCAGCAGGATCGCCGCGGAGTCGAGCACCATCCTGAACTGCACCAGCTCGCCCAGCGACAACTCCTCGACCCGGGCCAGCGTGGTCATCGACTTGTGCAGCGCGGCGGGCGAGAACGGCAGCACCTCCGCGCCGTTGGGGTCGCCGGGCCGCGAGCGCACCAGGCCGCGGGCCTGCAGCACGCGCAGCGCCTCGCGCACGGTGGAGCGGCCGACCGACAGCTGCACCATCAGCTCACGCTCGCTCGGCAGCCGCTGGCCGGGTGTCAGCGCGCCGCTCTCGATGGCCTCTTCGATCTGCTCGACGACCCGCTCGTAGGCGCGCACCGCGCGTACGGGCTCGAAGCGCGCACCACCCATGCAAGCCCCCTTGACCCGAGCCGTCGCCGACTGGCAATGTGCGTAGCCTACTGGTCAGACCAGTGCACTAGCCAGGAGGCTGTAAGACATGAGGCGAATCGGGATCTGGCTCGCCGCGGGCGGCCTCCTGCTGGCCACCGCCGCGTGCGGTGGCGGCGGTAGTGGTGACACAGGCGGGGGAAGCGGCGGCTCCAAGGGCCAGTCGTTGTCGGTCGGGTTCGTGGCCGAACCGGCCAACCTCGACTTCACCTCGACCGAGGGCGCCGCGATCCCGCAGGCGCTGCTCGTCAACGTCTACGAGGGCCTGGTCAAGCTCGACCAGAACGGCGAGATCGTCCCGCTGCTGGCCGAGAAGTGGGACGTCTCCGACGACCGCAAGACCTACACCTTCACCCTGCGCAAAGACGTGAAGTTCTCCAGCGGCGCGCCGTTCACGGCCGACGACGTGGTGTTCTCGCTCGACCGCGTCAAGAGCGACTGGAAACTCAAGATCAAGTCGCAGCTCGACGTGATCGACGACGTCGAGAAGAAGGACGACACCACCGCCGTCGTCACGCTCAAGCGGCCGAGCAACGGCTTCCTCTACGCCATGGCCACCAGGCTCGGCGCCATGTTCAGCCGCACCGGCGTCGCCGACCTGGCCAACAAGCCCGTCGGCACCGGCCCGTACGTGCTGGGCGCCTGGCGGCGCGGCGACTCCATCAGGCTCGACGCCAACCCCTCCTACTGGGGCACCAAGCCGCCGGTCTCGTCGGTCACGCTGAAGTACTTCAAGGACGCCACGGCGATGAACAACGCGCTGCTGACCGGCGGCATCGACGTCATCTCCAGCGTGCAGGCGCCCGAGTCGCTGCAGCAGTTCGCCGACCCCAGCAGGTTCGAGACGGTCGAGGGCACCACCAACGGCGAGGTGGTGCTGTCGATGAACAACGGCCGGCCGCCGTTCGACGACAAGAAGGTCAGGCAGGCCGTCCGGCACGCCATCGACCACAAGGCGCTGCTCGACACCGCCTGGGCCGGGCGCGGGCAGCTCATCGGCTCGATGGTGCCGCCCACCGACCCCTGGTACGAGGACCGCACCGGCGACTACCCGTACGACCCCGCCAAGGCCAAGCAGCTGCTGGGCGGCAAGACGTACAACGTCAAGATGCGCATCCCCAACCTGCCGTACGCGGTGAGCAGCGCGCAGGTCGTCAAGTCGCAGCTCGCGCAGGTCGGCATCACGGCCGACATCGAGCCGCTGGAGTTCCCGGCGCGCTGGCTGGACCAGGTCTTCACCAAGGGCGACTACGACCTGTCGATCATCAACCACGTCGAACCCCGCGACATGGGCATCTTCGCCGACAAGTCGTACTACTTCCGCTACGACAACCCCGAGTTCGGCAAGCTGCTCGCCTCCGCCGACGAGGGCACCGAGCAGCAGCAGACCGACGACCTCAAGCAGGCCGCCAAGCTGCTGTCCGACGACGCCGCGGCCGACTTCCTCTTCCTCTTCCCGAACCTGATCGTGGCGAAGAAGGGCGTCACAGGGCTGCCGAAGAACGGAATCTCCGAATCCTTCGACTTCACCGCGCTCTCCCGGCAACCGTGACGCTTTACCTGCTCAAACGCCTGGTGGTGCTGGTGGCCAGTACCGCCGTGGCCGCCGTCGTGGTGTTCGCGTTCATGGCGCTGCTGCCCGGCGACCCCGCCGAGATCGCGCTGGGCGTCAACGCCACCCCCGAGGCGGTCGCCGAGCTGCGCCGCCAGTACGGCACCGACCGCCCGCCCCTCGTGCAGTTCTTCGACTGGGCCGGCGGCCTGCTCCAGGGCGACTTCGGCACCTCCTACGTGACCAGCTCGCCCATCGGCCCGCAGATCTCCGACCGGCTCGCCGTCACCGCCGTGCTCGTGCTCGGCGGCATGCTGGTGGCGCTGGTGCTGGCGGTGCCCGCGGGCACGTTCGCCGCCGTGCACCACCGCAACCCGCTCGGCGCCGCACTCAGCGCGTTCAGCCAGCTCGGCATCGCCGTTCCCGCGTTCCTCGCGGGCATCCTGCTGGTGTTCGTGTTCGCGGTGCAGGCGCAGGCCCTGCCGTCCGGCGGCTACGTGCCGATCGCCGAGAACCCCGGGGAGTGGCTGCGCAGCCTGCTGCTGCCGTGGCTGTCGCTCGGCCTCGTCCAGGGCGCCGTGCTCACCCGCTACGTGCGCAGCGCCGTCCTCGACGTCATGCGCGAGGACTACCTGCGCACCGCCAGGGCCAAGGGCCGCGGCGCCACCGGCGCGTTGTGGCGGCACGGCCTGCGCAACGCCTCCATCCCCGTCGTCACCGTGCTCGGCCTGCAACTGGCCACGCTGCTCATCGGCGCGGTCGTCGTCGAGCGCGTCTTCGTCATCCCCGGGCTCGGCGACCTGCTGCTCAACGGCGTCGCAGGGCGCGACCTGCTGCTCGTCCAAGGCGTGGTGATGGTGCTGGTGGCCGCCGTCCTGCTGATCAACTTCGTGGTGGACGTCGCCTACCACCTGCTCGACCCGAGGCTGCGATGAGAGGCCGGATGAACGCCGGGCTGCTGGTCGGCGGCACGCTCGTCGGGCTCGTCACGCTCGCCGCGCTGGTGTCGTTCGTCTGGACCCCGCACGACCCGACCCTCGTCGACGCCGCCGGCAAGCTGCGCGAGCCGGGCGGCGGCTACCTGCTCGGCGCCGACAAGTTCGGCCGCGACACCTTCAGCCAGCTCATGGTGGGCGCCCGCACCACCCTCTACGTCGGCATCGTCGCGGTCGGCATCGCCGCCGTCCTCGGCACCCCGCTCGGCGTGATCGCCGGGATGACGCCGCGCGGCTGGCTGTCGGAGCTGATCATGCGGGTCAACGACCTCGTCTTCGCCTTCCCCGCGCTGCTGCTGGCCGTCATGCTGGGCGCCGTCTACGGGCCGGGCACGCTGACCGCGATGATCGCGATCGGGGTGGCGACCGTGCCGGCCTTCGCCCGGGTGGCCCGCGCCGCCACGCTCCAGGTCATGGTGACCGACTACGTGCTGGCCGCCAGGGCCGCGGGACGCCGCAGGCCCGCCATCGCCGTCCGCCACGTGCTGCCCAACATCGGCTCCATGCTCATCGTGCAGGCGTCGGTGTCGTTCGCGATCGCGATCCTCGCCGAGGCGGCGCTGTCGTTCCTCGGCTTCGGCACCCGGCCGCCCACCCCGTCCTGGGGACGCATGCTGCAGGAGTCGCAGGAACTGCTGTTCTCCACCCCGCGCCTGGCCCTGTGGCCCGGCCTCGCCATCGCGGTCGCCGTGCTCGGCTTCAACCTGCTCGGCGACGGCCTGCGCGACTTCCTCGACCCCAAGCTCAGGAGGATCAGTGCTGAGCGTTGAGGGGCTCACCGTCTCCGCCGGCGACGTCGAGCTCGTCCACGACGTGTCGTTCGGCATCGCGCCGGGCGAGCGGGTCGGGCTGATCGGCGAGTCGGGGTCGGGCAAGTCGCTGACCGCGCTGTCGCTCATGGGCCTGCTGCCCGAGGGCGTCACCGCCGCGGGCACGGCAAGGCTCGGCGAGCACGACCTGGTGGGCGTGCCGGAGAGCCGGCTCAAGCGGCTGCGCGGGCGCGAGCTGTCCATGGTCTTCCAGGAGCCGATGACCGCGCTCAACCCGCTCATGCGGATCGGCGCCCAGGTCGCCGAGGTCATGACGCTGCACGGCCGCTCCCGCGACGAGGCCCGCGCGCGGGCGCTCGACCTGCTCGGCCGGGTACGCCTGCCCGAGCCCGCCCAGATCGGCCGCGCGTTCCCGCACCAGCTCTCCGGCGGCCAGCGCCAGCGCGTCATGCTCGCCATCGCCCTGGCCAACGACCCCGGTCTGCTCATCTGCGACGAGCCCACCACCGCGCTCGACGTCACCGTGCAGAAGCAGATGCTGGAGCTGATCGCCGAGGTCGCGCCGGCCCTGCTGTTCATCACGCACGACCTCGCCGTCGTCGCCTCGGTCTGCGACCGCGTCATCGTCATGTACGGCGGCCGCGTCGTCGAGTCGGGCCCGCTGCGCGAGGTCTTCGCCCGCCCTCGCCACCGCTACACGCAGGGCCTGCTGGCCGCCTCCAAGCTGACCCCGCGCGGCACCCGCCTGCCCACCATCGCGGGCAGCGTGCCCGCCGCCGGGCGCTTCCCGGCCGGCTGCGTGTTCAGGAACCGCTGCCCGCACGCCACCGCCACCTGCGAGACGGTGCCCGAGCTCACGGGCGGCGGCCACGCGTACGCCTGCTGGCACCCCGCAGAAGACCACGCAGAAGACCACGCGGACCACTGACAGGCAGGAGAACGACATGTCTGGCACCCCGCTCATCGAGGTCACCGGCCTCAGCCGCGTCTACCGCCGCCCCCGCACCTCGCTCACCAAGCCGGGCGCCGAGGTGCGCGCCCTGCGCGACGTCTCCCTGACCGTGCACCGCGGCGAGCGCTTCGGCATCGTCGGCGAGTCGGGCTCGGGCAAGTCCACCCTGCTCAGGCTGCTGTGCGGGCTCGACAGGCCCACCGCGGGCAGCATCCGCTTCGACGGCCAGGAGATCACCGGCCTGCCCGAGCGGCGGCTGCGCTTCCTGCGCGAGAACCTGCAGATCGTCTTCCAGGACCCGCTCAGCTCGCTCGACCCGCGCATGCGCGTCCGGGACCTCGTCGCCGAGCCGCTCGTCGCGCTCGGCCTGCCCGCCGGCGACAGGGTGAGCGAGCTGCTCGAGGCCGTCGGGCTGAGCGCCGACGCGGCCGAGCGCTTCCCGCACCAGTTCTCCGGCGGGCAGCGGCAGCGCATCGCGATCGCCCGCGCGCTCGCGCCCAGGCCCGCGGTGCTCGTCGCCGACGAGCCGGTCAGCGCCCTGGACGTGTCCGTGCGCGGGCAGATACTCAACCTGCTCGCCGACCTCGCCGACGAGCTGGGGCTCACGCTCGTGTTCGTCTCCCACGACCTGTCCGTGGTGCGGCACGTGTGCGCGACCGTGGCCGTGATGAGCAGGGGCGAGATCGTCGAGACCGGGCCCGTGGACGACGTCTGGGCCGCGCCCGCCCACCCGTACACGCGGGCGCTGCTGGAGGCCGTACCGACGCTGGAGGGATGGACATGATCGAGGTCGACGCCGACGGAGTGGTGGCGTTCACGCAGGCGCTGGTGCGCGTCCCCAGCACCAACGACCCGGCGAAGGGCCGCTCGGAGCAGCCCGCAGCCGACCTGGTCGCGGCCAAGATGCGCGAGTGGGGCTGGGACCCCGTCGTGTACGAGGCCGCGCCAGGCCGCCCCAACGTGGTCGCCGTCGTCGAGGGCGGCGGCG
Source organism: Nonomuraea sp. NPDC049419 (assembly GCF_040676995.1). Classification (NCBI taxonomy): domain Bacteria; kingdom Bacillati; phylum Actinomycetota; class Actinomycetes; order Streptosporangiales; family Streptosporangiaceae; genus Nonomuraea; species Nonomuraea sp. NPDC049419. The sequence continues at coordinate 133,631 of NZ_JBFAQB010000019.1, forward strand.
GTCCTGGGCCGACGCTGATGTTCGAGGGACACACCGACGTCGTCACCGAGGGTGACCTGTCCGCGTGGACCGTCGACCCGTTCGGCGGCGAGATCCGCGACGGGAGACTGTGGGGCCGGGGCAGCGCCGACATGAAGTCCGGCCTGGCCGCCACCCTCTACGCCACCCGCGCGCTCCAGCTCGCGGGACCGTTCCCGGGCCGGATCAAGGTGTGCGCGCTGGCCGACGAGGAGGGCCTGATGATCGGCGTGCACCACTTCGTCTCCGAGGGTCTCGCCGCCGACGTGGACGGCGCCATCGTCGCCGAGCCCGAGGAGGGCGAGATCTGCGCCGTCGCCAAGGGCGCGCTGCGGCTGCGCGTGGACCTCACCGGCAAGATGGCGCACGGCGCGATGCCGCAGCACGGCCGCAACCCCATCCAGGCCGCCGGGCCGCTGCTCGTCGGGCTGCGCGCGCTCCAGGACGAGCTGCAGGCCGCGCACCCCGCGCACGAGCACCTCGGCGCGGTGTACGTCACTCCGACCGTGCTCCAGGCCGGCTCCCAGGAGCAGGTCAACGTCATCCCCGCGGTCGCCTCGGTCTTCGTGGACGTGCGCACGATCCCCGGCGTCGAGCACAAGGACGTCGCCGACCGGGTCGCCGCGCTCGCCGCCGCCGACGGCATCACCGCCGAGGTGAGCGTGCTGGTCGACCGGCCGCCGGTGGACGTGCCCGTGACCGACCCGGTGGTCGCCGCGCTCGCCGCCGCCCACCGTACGGTGACGGGCGAGGAGCCCGTCTACGGCGGCGTGCCCGGCACCACCGACGGCACCGTGCTCACCCACTGGGGCGGCGTCCCCTCCGTCGTGTACGGCCCGGGCGGCAAGTGGATCGCCCACCAGGCCGACGAGTACGTCGAGGTCGACGACATCGTGCGCGGCACCCGCGTCTTCGCCGAGGCCGCCAGGCGCTTCCTCACCGGGGACCACTGATGCGGCCAGGACCCGCGAACGGCCTGCCGGACGTGGCCGGGCTGCGGGTCGGGCACGCCACGCGGACCGGCGACGGCCACCGCACCGGCACCACCGTCGTCCTGTGCCCGGGAGAAGGCGCCGTGGCGGGCGTGGACGTGCGCGGGGCCGCGCCGGGCACGCGTGAGACCGAGCTGCTCGACCCGCGCAACCTGGTCGAGCGGGTGCACGCCGTGGTGCTGACCGGCGGCAGCGCGTACGGGCTGGCGGCGGCCTGCGGGGTGGTGGACCGGCTGGCCGACGCCGGGGTGGGCTACCCGGTGGCGGGCGGCGTGGTGCCGATCGTGCCCGCGGCGGTCATCTTCGACCTCGGCAGGGGCGGCGCCTTCCGTGCCACCCCCGGCGCCTCCTTCGGCGCCGCCGCCTACGACGCCGCCCTGGCCGGGAACGTTCCCGGCCAGGGGAGCGTGGGCGCGGGCACCGGGGCCGTGGCGGGCGGGCTGGCCGGCGGGGTCGGCATGGCGAGCGCCGTCCTGGACGACGGCACGACCGTGGCCGCGCTCGGCGTGGTCAACGCCGCCGGATCCGTACTGGACCCGCTCGACGGCACGCTCGCCGGCGTCAGGTACGGCCTGCCCGGCGAGTTCGCCCACCTCAGAGCGCCCGACCCGGGCGAGGTGGCCGCGTGGGCTCCCGAGCGGGCGCCGTCGTTCAACACGACGATCGGCGTCGTCGCCACCGACCGCACCCTCACCAAGGCGCAGTGCGGCAAGCTCGCCGGGGTCGCCCACGACGGGCTGGCCAGGGCGATCAGGCCGGCCCACACCATGACCGACGGCGACACCGTCTTCGGCCTGGCCACCTGCGCCGCCCCCGCGCCCGGCCACGACGCCTTCCAGGACCTCCTCGCGGCGGCCGCCGACGCCTTCAGCCGCGCGGTGGCCCACGCCGTCCTGTCGGCCACCGGCCGCGACGGCGCCCCCGCCTACCTCGACGTCTTCCCGAGCGCCCATGTCTGACGAGAACCCGAAGCCTGAGGAGGCGGTCATGAAGCAGGAGTGGCCCGGCGGGCTGCCCATCGGCGGCGGCTGGGCGGAGACCGCGGACACCAGTCCGGTGATCTTCCCCTACGACGGCAGCGAGGTGGCCGCCGCGCCGCTGGGCACGCCCGAGCTCGCCGCACGGGCCCTGGACGCCGCGCTCGGCGTCGCGCCGGCGATGGCGGCGCTGCCCTCGCACGCCCGCCGCGCCGCCCTGACCGGCGCCCGTGACGCGCTGCGGGACAGGCGGGAGGAGTTCGAGCGGCTGCTGGTGCTGGAGACCGGGAAGCCGCTGGTGGACTGCCGGGTCGAGGTGGACAGGACGCTCGTGACGCTGGAGAGCGCCGCCGAGGAGGTCGCCCGGCTGCACGGCGAGACCGTCCCGCTCGACCTGCTGCCCTCAGGGGAGGGCCTGATCGGGTTCTGGACGCGCCGCCCCATCGGCGTCGTCGTCGGCATCACCGGCTTCAACTACCCGCTCCTCCTCGCCGCCCACAAGATCGCCCCGGCGGTCGCGGCGGGCTGCCCGGTGATCGTCAAGCCGGCCCCCGCCACCCCGCTCGCCACGCTCTGGCTGGTGCACCTGCTGCGCGAGTCAGGGCTGCCGCCCGAGGCCGTCCAGCTCGTCACCGGCGACGTCGAGGTGGGCAAGCGGCTGGTGGAGGACCGGCGGATCGGCGCCGTCTCGTTCACCGGCTCGGCCGCCGCCGGACACGCCATCGCCCGCGCCGCCGCCCCCACCAAGGTCCTGCTGGAGCTGGGCTCGAACGCGGCGCTCGTGGTGGCCGCGGACGCCGACCTGGAGGCCGCCGCCGACGCCGTCGTCAGGGGCGGCTACTACGCCTCGGGCCAGGCGTGCATCTCCGTGCAGCGGGTGCTGGTGGAGGAGGCGGCGGCGGAGGCGTTCACCGCGCTGGTGGCCGAGCGGGTCAAGGGCGTGGAGGTCGGCGACCCGCGCCTGCCGGGCACGCGCGTGGCGCCGCTCATCGACCAGGCCGCCACCGACCGCGTCCTCGGCTGGATCGCCGCCTCCGGGGCCGAGGTGGTCACCGGCGGGCACCGCGAGGGACGGTCCATCGCGCCGACGGTGCTCGCAGGGGTGCCCGACGGGGCCGCCGCCTGGGACGAGGAGATCTTCGGGCCCGTCGTGTGCGTGCGCCCCGTGCCCTCGCTGGAGGCCGCGTTCGACGCCGTCAACGCCTCGCGGTACGGCCTGCACGCCGCCGTCTACACCCGCTCCCTGGCCACGGCGTTCGCCGCCATCGAGCGCATCGAGGCCGGGGGAGTGGTGGTCAACGAGGTGCCGGGGTTCCGGGCGGACAACATGCCGTACGGGGGTGTCAAGGACTCGGGCGCGGGCCGCGAGGGCCCCCGCTTCGCGATCGAGGAGCTGACCGTCACCCGGATGGCCATCATCCGCCCCTGACCCACCCCGACCGGCCCCTGATCCACCCCGACCGGCCCCGGCCCGCCGTGGCCGGCCGCAGGGCTGGGCCGCCGATCCGGCGCCGTGTCCTGTTCCCCGGCTCCCGGCCGATCCCGGAAGGGCCGGCTGTTGGGCCCGCTCCCGGCCATGGGGGGCGGGCCCGGTTTCGCCTGCCTTCCTTGAAGGCGTGTCAGTTGGGCGGGTCGAAGCGGCCGTCCACGGCCGTCCAGCCGCCGTCCACGTACAGGACGGAGCCGGTGACGAAGCTGGACGCGCCGCTCGCCAGGTAGACCACCGCGCCGGCCAGCTCCTCGGGGGCGGCCCAGCGGCCGAGCGCGCTCTTGGCGGCGTACGCGTCGTACCAGGCCGGGTCGTCCTTGATCTGGCGGGTCAGCGGCGTCTCCACGACGCCGGGCGCGATGGCGTTGACCCGCACCCCGCTCGGCCCGAACTCGGCCGCCGCCGTCCGCAGCAGCTGCACCAGCCCGGCCTTCGTGGCCGAGTAGACGCCCTGGCCAGGCTCGGTGACGGAGGCGCGGATGGAGGCGAACCCGATGATCGACCCGCGGCCCCGCTCCACCATGCCCGCACCGAAGGCGCGTACGACGTCGAAGGAGGCCCGCAGGTTGAGCCCCACCACCCGGTCGAACTCCTCGCCGGAGTAGTCGAGCAGCCGCTTGCGCACGTTCGTCGCCGCGGTGAACACCAGCACGTCGGCCGGCTCCTCGGCGGCCAGCGCCCGCACCGCGTCGCCGTCCAGCACGTCGAGCAGCCGGGCGCTGCCGCCGCACCCGTCGGCGGTCTCGGTGGCGGTGGCGAGGTCGCGGTCCGCACACACCACGTGGGCGCCGTGAGCGGCCAGCGCCAGCGCGGACTCCCTGCCGATGCCGCTCCCCGCCCCGATCACCACGGCCCGCAAACCGTCCAAGCGGAACAACGTGTCATATTTCATACGCCGACCTTAGCCCCCGGCCCGCCGCCCGCCTGCTCGGCAGGTGCCACCGCGGCGCCGCTCAGGACAGGGACGGGATGACGTGGTCGAGCGCCAGCGGCGGCGCGGGCGGCAGCGGCGCGGCGTTCTCGGCGCGGAACGCCTGCAGCAGGTACGCCACCAGCCGCCGCGACGCGGCCTGCGCCCGGTCACCGGCGCCGTCGGTCACGGCACAGTTGGCCTGCAGCAGCAGGAGAAAATCGGCGAAGACGAAGTCGGCGCGCAGCCGCCCGGCGGCCTTGGCCCGGCGGATGATCTCGTCGAACCCCTGCTCGGCCCGCCGCCGCGCCCGCTCGAAGTCGACCGCCTGCGGGAACGCGGTCAGGAACGCCCCCGTGAACCCGTGGTCGGCGACCTGCATCGCGCACACCTTCTCGACCGCGCGCTGGAAGGCGTGCCACGGGTCGGGGTCGGCCAGCGCCTCCTCGACCGCCGACGCGCACGACGCGAGCTGGTCGGAGAACACCTCGGTGATCAGCGACTCGCGGGAGGGGAAGCGCCGGTAGAGCGTGGCGACGCCGACCCCGGCCCGCCGCGCGATGGCCGCCATCGGCACGTCGAGCCCGCGCGTCGAGAACGCCTCCCGCGCCGCGTCGAGTATGCGCTCCCGGTTGTGCTCGGCGTCGGCGCGCAGCTGTGCCCGCTCGGCGATTTGAGAGGGATGACCAGGCATGTTTCTCACATTAGCCGAAGTGGAGAGTGCCGTCCGTTTCGCTGGCTACCGTCGCAAACGTGAACACAGTGAACGAGACGATGCGCGCGATCCTGTTCGACCGATACGGCCCGCCCGAGGTCCTGTACGCGGGCACGCTGCCCAAGCCGGTCCCCGGCAAAGGAGAGGTCCTGGTGCGCGTGCACGCGGTCAGCGTCAACGGCGGCGAGCTGCACGGCAGGGCGGGCGAGCTGCGGCTGGTCACGGACCTGATGGGCCGGGGCTTCCCGAAGCGCATGGGGCTGGACTTCGCCGGCGAGGTCGCCGCGCTCGGCCCCGGCGCCACCGGCCCGAAGGTGGGCGACCGGGTGTGGGGCGCGCTCGGCAGGACGTTCGGCAGCCTCGCCGAATACGTCGTCGTCCGCCCCCGCCAGATCGCCCTGGTGCCGCAGGGGATCGACCTCGTCGAGGCGGCGGCCCTGCCCGTGGGCGCGGTCGCCATCACCGCCCTGCGCGACAAGGCCGGGCTGCGCCCGGGGGAGCGGCTGCTGGTGCGCGGCGGCAGCGGCGGCGTGGGCCACGTCGCCGTGCAGCTCGGCAGGGCGTACGGGGCGCACGTCACCGCCCTCGCCGGGGCCCGCACGCTGGACTTCGTCCGCGGCCTCGGCGCGCACGAGGCGTACGACTACGCCACCACGACCCCGTCCGAGCTGGGCCGCTTCGACGTGGTCCTGGACACCGCCGGCACCGAGCACCCGGCTTACCGCGCGCTGCTCGCGCCCGGCGGGCGCATGGTGGCGATCGCGTTCGACCTGCGCCGCCTCGTCCCGTCGCTGGCCTACATCGCCGCCTCGGCCCGCCACGGCCGCGCCCGCGTGCGCGCCTTCAGCGGCAGGCCCACGACCAGGCTCCTCACCGACCTGGCCTGGCACGTCGCGAAGGGCGAGCTGCGGCCGGCCGTGGACCGGGTCTTCCCGCTGGAGGAGGCCGCCGCCGCGCACCGGGCGCTGGAGGCGGGCGGCGTGCGCGGCAAGATCGTCGTCAAGGTCGTCTAGAACCCTGTTCTGGGCCCTGATCAGCGGCGAAACCCACCCCCGGAGAAAAATTGGAGCCCCACGTCGGGCGGGGTTTGACGGGCTGTGAGGAAATGTGGTCATCTCGTGACCAATGTTTCTGATGGGATGAACCGAGATAGGTCGGGGGAAACGCTCAATGCCGCACGCCCTCCTGCGCGTGCTCGCTTCGACGACGATCGCAGGCACGGTCCTGACCGCCGTGCCACAGCCGGCCCAGGCACAGGCCCCGCTCCAGCAGGCCCAGCTCCAGGAGGCCCAGCTCCAGCAGGCCCAGCTCCAGCAGGCCCAGCTCCAGAAGGCACTGTCCGCCGGCGCCAAGCCCGTACCGGCCGTCGAAGAGCCGCCGGCCGCCGTCGTCAACGTCCAGAAGCAGCCCTCGCTGGCGCTGCGACCGGCCGGCGAGCAGCGGGTGGGACCCGCCGCGCCAGAGGTGACCACGCCCGCGGGCCCCGGCCTGGTCGGCCAGGTCACCTCCGGCGCCGCCGCCGTGCAGGAGCAGCAGGGGTTCGGCAAGGGGGCGCCCGACGCGGGCGACATGCTCCCCGACACCTCGCAGGCCAAGCCGCTGGGCCTGGCCAAGCCGCTGGAGTCGGTGACCAAGGGCTTCGACGGGCTCGGCGCGCTGCTGGGCAAGGCCACGACCAAGGTGCTGCCCCAGACCTCGAAGACGGCGTCGAAAGCGGTGTCGGGGGTGACCTATCGGCTGTGCGTGGAGAGCGCCGAGGTGCCGGTGTCCTGCTCGATCCGGCAGCCCGTCGGCGTGCCGGTGGCCGCCGACGTCACCGGCGACGACAGGCCCGACCTCGTCGCCGGGCTGGTGCCCGTCGCCAACCCGGGGCAGGGCTCGGTCGGCGTCACGTTCGCCGTCAAGAGCCTCGCGGGGCAGAGTCTCAGGGCGCAGGTCTGGGCCGAGTACGACGGCAAGGTCTCGGTCGGCTTCGACGGCCTGCGCCGCGGGTCGTCGCTGTCGGCGTCCGACAAGGGCACGTTCACCGTGGACCTGGCGGGCAAGCGGGTCAAGGCCGTCGTCAGGCGCAAGGAGCCCGGCGCGTCCGCCGCGCTCGTCGCCGGGCTGACCGGCCGCGCCTCCGTGAGCCTGCGCCAGACTCCGGCCACCCCCGAGCTGACCGTGAACGCCACCCTCGGCGAACCCTCGCTCGACGTCGCCGCCTCCGCCCCCGCCAGGGTCGAGGCGCTCGCCGTGAACGGCCGCCGCCTCACCCACGCCGTGCTCGACCGCATGGGCACCCGCGCAGCGGTGCGCGTGTCCGGCGGCAAGGTCAGTTTCACCAGCCCGGCCACGGTGGGCCGGGCCGTGCTGGACGACCTCGTCTACCGCGACGGCCGCCTGTCGCGCGTCATCCGCGCCGAGATGGACCGGCTGCCGCCCGCCTTCACCGCCCAGTACCGCTCGGCGAAGAACAAGCAGACGCTCTCCACCGCCACGGCCAAGGGCACCTCGGGCCCGGCCAGCCTCGTCTTCTACGACCGCGCCGCCGGTCAGACCGTGATCAAGGCCGAGCTGAGCGCGCTGCCCGCCAAGGTCCGCGTGGTCAACGACATGGCGGCGCACCGCGTCACCCACACCTCCAGCGCCCCCATCCGCGATCTCGGCCTGGTGCTGCAGCGGGGCGGCGGCGCGATCTCCACTCCGCGCGGCAGCCACGTCACGATGATCAAGGACGGTGCCGCCGTCGGCGTGTCGGGGCGGCTGTCGGGGCTGCGCGGGTTCGACGTCACGTACGGGGCCACGCCGCACGCTCACCTCGACGCCGCGTCGGGCGGCGGGCCCTTCGTGGGCGCCGCCAGCATCGACCGCACCCACGTGGCCCGGCTCGAACTGTCCAACACGCCTTCCACCGTGGACGTCACCCTCGACCCCGCCGCCCGCAAGGCGGTCTACCGGGCCGGGGGTGTCATCGGCACGGTGCGTGCCGCGTACGCGAACCTCAAGTCGGGACCCACCGTGGACGGCACCGTGCTCGGCGTGCGCGACGACGTGCAGGCGTCGTGGGCGCTCGGCGAGCGCTCGACGGTCAAGGTGGAGAGCTCCGGCAAGGTGCGGTCCATACGGATTTATGCCAATAAAGCGCACGTCACGACGCCGTCCGGCGAGGACGTCCGCGCCGTCGTCGAAGGCGTGCGCAAGCGCGCCGAACTCGTCGCCGACACCAAGGCCCACACCCTCACCTGGGACTCCGACGGGCCGGTGACCAAGGTGACCGCGCTGGCCAGGGTCAAGCTCGGCAACCGGTACGCCAGGGCCGCCGCCCAGGTCACCGGCGTCCCCGCGAAGTTCGACGCCTCCTGGGACGGCGGCTCCTACCGCTTCCGCGGCGTGTCGGGCCCCGTCGGTTCGGCCGAGGTGGCCTTCACCAACCACGACCGCGCCACGTCCCCCACGGGCCCGCACCTCGCCGCCCACTACGACCAGGCCACCGGCGACCTCGACGCCAGCGTCCGCGTCACCAGGCTGAAGCAGGTCGAGCTGACCCCGGCCGCACAGGGCTTCACCGCCGGCCTGGACGCCGGAGGCCGCACCATGACCGTGGACGCCGACATCCGGCGCGGCGACGACCGGTTCGGCCTCATCGGCACCGTCGGGCCCGTGCCGGGCAGGCTGGCCGTCGCCTCCGAGGGAGGCAAGCTCACCTACACCGGCTCCCGCCTCGACGTCCGCGCCCGCGCCTGGCTCGGCAAGACCGCCGCGCTCGACCGCATGCGGGCCGCGCCCGCCGTGACCGGCGGCGTGTCGCTGGTGGACGGCGCCTGCGTCCCCGGACGTCCCGGCTGCTCGCAGGGAGCCTTCTGCGTGGCCCAGCGCGGCTGCTTCGGCCTGCAGGGTTACATCGACGTCAGCGGCCTGCCCGAGCAGGTCTCGGTGGACCTCGGCGGCAAGACGTTCGGCTTCTCCGGGTTCCGGCCCAAGAACCGCACCCTGGACGTCTACCTCGCCAGCAACGTGCTGTCGCCGGTGCCCGTCAAAGCCAGGGCCAGGCTGACCGGGCTGCCGGAGAAGATCACCGGCATGTCGCTCGGGCCCATCACCGTGGCGCAGGGCAACGCCGTGCAGGCCGCGTACCGCATCGAGCCCGCCGCCACGCTCGGCAAGCTGGATGTGCGGGCCGAGGCCGCCGGGCTGCGCGGCCACCTCGCCATCGACCCCGTGCCCGCCTCCGTCGCCTTCCAGGGCACGTACGGCGCCAAGACCCGCATCAGGGTCACCAACTCCGCGCCCGTCAAGCACCTCAGCGCCAAGGTCACGCTGCCCGGCAAGGGCACCGGCGAGCTGCGCTTCTCCGACGTGCCCGCCGTCTTCGGCGTGGACGCCGACGCCTCGGCCGCCGGGCTCAGCGTGCCGGCGGTCACCTACAAGGCGATCGGGAACGTCAACACGCTCGACGGCCGGCTCAGCGTCGAAGGCGGCCTGATCGACCCGTCGGGGCGGCTCGGCGACGTCGCCTTCGCCGTCCGCGACCTGGCCGCCGACACCACCGTCAGGCTCAACCCCGACCAGTCGCTCGACCTCGTCTCCAAGCCGGTGCCCACCGGGCGCATCACCGTGCGCGGCGGGCTGCGCGTCGACGCCGTGCCCGCGCAGAAGCTCGCCGTGCACAAGGAGGTGCCGTCCACGGGCGGGTTCCTGACGTACCACGTCGGCGGGCGGTTCGGGGTGCGCAAGAGCTCCGTCGAGCAGGTCACGCTGAGCATCTCCCGCATGTCGTGGCTGCGGCTGCGGCCCGGCAGGATCCCGTTCGGGCTCAAGGCGCCCGCCGCGCTCGGGTACGTCGCCCCCGGCTTCGAGGGGTCGTACGGCACCCTCAAGATCGCGGCCAAGGGCGTCAACCTGCGGCCGGACGTCAAGCTGGACATCAAGCTGAGCCGCAAGGTCGGCGCCGACGTCTTCCGCGAGTCCGTCCGCATCGGCCGCGCCACCTCGCTCGCCCTGCGCCGCTACGACCAGCGCATGCGGCCCGTCGGGCACAAGCAGGAGGTCAAGGCCGCCGGCATCAGCCTGGCCTGCGTGAGCGTGGACGCCAAACCCGGCTTCGCCGCCGGGGGCCGCGCCGCCGACACGATCACGCTGCGCGGCGCCGACGGGCCCCAGATGGTCTCGCTGCTGGACCCCGGCGGTCAGGTGCCCGACTACGCGGTGGACCTGCTGACGCACTTCATGAGCCCGTTCCCCGGGGCGGAGTGGAAGGTGGCCGGGCTCGACGCCGGCTCCTGCGGCTCTGACCGGCCCGCCTCCCGGACGTCCGACCGCTAGGTCTCGTCCATAATGTCGGCTTAGATCCTCGCAGCCCGACAGGAGAGGTACGCATGTCCATGCCCGCCCCACGCACCCCGGAACAGCGCAAGCAGGACACCCTGCACCGTCTCGAACACGACGTGGACGCCTGGGTGGCCACCGCCGGTGCGGACGGGACGCCGTACATGGTGCCGCTGTCGTTCCTCTGGGACGGCGAGTCGATCATCGTCGCCACCACCGGCGCCAGCCCGACCGGTCGCAACCTGCTGGCCAACGGCAAGGTGCGGGTGGGCATCGGCCTGGTGCGCGACGTGGTGCTGGTGGAGGGCACCGCCCGCGCCACGCCGGCCGGCGAGCTGCCCGCCGACGCCGGCGACGCCTTCGCCGCCAAGGCCGGCTTCGACCCCCGCAAGGAGCCCGAGTCCTACTACTACTTCCACATCACGCCCCGCCGCCTCCAGGCGTGGCGCGAAGCCAACGAACTCGCGGGCCGCACCCTGCTCCGCGACGGCACCTGGACTGTCACCTCCTGAGCGCCGGCCCCCACCTGGTCCAGCGGCCCGAATTCCGGGTAAAGAAACCCGTCAGGGAGGGTTGAGGCGCGGTGTGGAGGGAAGGGCAGGCAATTCCTGAACGTCGAACGTGAGGAGGAGCCGTAGTGCTCACCCTGACAGCCAACGCAGCCCAGGCGATCCGCGATCTGACCGCGGCGGCGCCCGAGCCTTCCCAGAGCGGGATCCGCATCTCGTCTCAGGGAGAGGGCGCCAGCTCGCTCACCCTCACCCTGGCCACCGCCCCCGAACCGGCGGACGCGGTGGTCGAGTCGGAGGGCGCGCGAGTCTATCTCGACCCTGTGGCGGCGACCGTGCTGGAGGACAAGTCCCTGGACGCCGGAGCCGATGACCAGGGGAGCGTGTCGTTCCTGGTCACCGAGCAGCCCGCTTGAGGCGGCCCTGCCGCGCCCGAGGCGACTTGGGCGCGGCGGGGTCCCTCCTGATCCGATCAGCCGTCGGACAGCAGCTTGTGCAGGTAGCGCACCTGCTCCTCCGACTGATAGCCGCTCCCGCCCTCGTGGTTGTTCCACGGATAGACGTTGATCTCCTTCGGGCCCTGCCAGTGGTTGTAGGCGGCGAACACCGTGGACGGCGGGCAGATGTCGTCCATCAGCGCCACCGAGTACAGCGCGGGCACCCGGGCGCGGGCGGCGAAGTTCATCCCGTCGAAGTACGCCAGCGTGCGGAACACCTGGTCGGCCGCGTCCCTGCGGGTGGCGAGGTAGCGCACCAGCTCCTGGTACGGGTCGCGCGGCGTGATCTCCACCGCCCGCCTGAAGTGCGACAGGAACGGCACGTCGATGAGCGCCGCCTTGACGCCCTGGTGCAGCGCGGCCGTGGCCTGCGCGATGGCGCCGCCCTGGCTGCCGCCCGCCACCACGATCCTGCTCGCGTCCACCGCGGGATGCCCGGCCGCCGCGTCCACCGCCCGCACGGCGTCGGTGAAGACCCGCCGGTAGTAGTAGTCGGCGGGGTCGAGGATGCCGCGCGTCATCATGCCGGGCGCCTGCGCGCCGGCCGAGCCGTGCGGGTCGCCGGTGACGCCGGGGCTGTTGACGTTGGCGCCGCCGTGGCCGCGCGTCTCCATCACGAACACCGCGTACCCGGCGGCCGGCCACAGCAGGTGGTCCTTCGGGAAGCCGCGTCCTCCGCTGTAGCCGATGTAGTGCATCACGCAGGGCAGCGGGCCCTGCGCGCCGCTCGGCAGCAGGAACCAGCCGTTGATGCGGTGCCCGCCCCAGCCGGCGAACGACACGTCGAACACGTCCACGCCCGCCAGGGGCAGGTCGTAGGGGACGTACTCGGCGGCCAGGTCGTGCTCTCTGGCCTCGGCGAGGGTCGCCGTCCAGAACGCGTCGAAGTCGGCGGGCTCGTCACGGTCGGGGAGGTAGGTACGAAGGTGCTCGAGCGGCAGGTCGAACAGTGGCACGTCGGTGACTCCAGCTGTGTAGAGAGGTTCCTGATATTTCACCCCAAAGCGGAGGAAAGCGCTATCCCGCGTGCTTTTTCCACTGAAGGCGTCATATCTGGGTAGGCGCTGACCCGTGACGGAACATGTTATCCAGGTGCCTTACTCTCACCTTCACCCCGGTTTGGTCCTCGACGCGCCCGCGGACACGCACGACTTTCTCGTCCTCTTCGGCGACGACTCCGAGTCCCGCGCCCAGCTGCTCCACGATCACACGGGGCGGCCGGTGCTGCGGATGGGCGGATACATGACGGCGAACGGGACGGTGATCGACGAGCGCGTGTGGACCATCCGCGAGAGCGCCCGCCACGGCCCCCGCCTCCACCTGCGCCTCGGCGACTCCCTTCCCTGACCTCTAAGCGGGACCCTTGTAGTCCGGGGGAGGGGCGTCGCCCTCGTAGACGGTGAGCGGACGGTCGGTGAGGAAGGCCCCCAGAAGCCGCAGATGGGCGGTGTGGCGATCGCGTCCCCCGGTCTCGCCCAGGTAGGCGAGGCGGGCGTCGGGCAGCGCCTCCCGGTACGCGGCCGCCGCCGACCAGCTCTCCGTGTCGCAGGCGCCCTTGACGATCAGTACGGGCACGTTCACCGCCCCCAGGTCCGCACGCAGCGACGCGGGCGCCGGCCGCCCGGCCAGCGCGACGTAACCTCCGGCGGCACCCTCCTCGGCGGGGGAGGGGCAGGGCGCCGCGGCGGCCCTGCGCACGCGGGCGAGGTGCGCCGACAGGCCCGGGTCGCCGGCGAAGGCGTGCGCGGCGACCGGGTCAACCTGGAGGAGCGTGGCGACGGCGAGCGTACGGGGGCCGGGCAGAGCCCCTGGGCTGAGCAGTGCCGAGGTGGCGGGGCGGGACGGGGTGAGCCCGTCGGGGGAGTACAGGGCAGCCCTGGCGACCCGGCCTGGATGGTGTACGAGATAGGCGGCGGCGAGCTGGGCCCCGTGGTCGCGGGCCACCAGGTTGAGTCGCTCGGCGCCGATGAGGCGGCGGACGGGCTCCAGGTCGGCGACGTCGCGGTCGAGGCCGTAGCCGCGCGGGTCGTCGAGCCGGGCGGAGCGTCCGGCGCCGAGCTGGTCATAGACATACACGTCGAAACCCTCGGACGCCAGCCGCCCGTAGAACGCCGCGTCCCGCTCCAGATCGCCCACTCCAGGGCCGCCGTGCAGGAACACCACCGGCTCCGCCCGCGTGACCCGCTTCGGCGCGGTACGCACGTACGCCAGCCGCGAACCCGTCGGCAACCGCCACTCCCGCTGCCCGGCCACCTTGGCGGGCGCGGCCGGCGACGGCGGCGGCGGCCCGAGCGTGGCCGCGGCGGCCTGCCAGACCACCAGCGCCTCCACGGCGAGCAGCGCCACCGCCCGCACCCAGCGCCCCCACACCGCTCTCGGCCTGGGCACGCACAGCAGCAGCCCGAGGAAGAACACCGACGCGAACACCGCCAGCCCCGTCACCGCGAACACCACCGGCCGCGCCCCCACCATCGCGGTCCCGGCCAGTCCGGCCAGCCCCAGCACCGGCGAGAGCGCCAGCACCCCGGCGCCCGCCACCACCCGCCCTGCCAGCCTGGCGACTGAAACCACGCAGGGGACGTTAGTGCAATCCACCCCAAAGAGGGGCGAAAAGGCGCAGAACGCTCCGAGTTTCGCGGTGGCCACGCCGGGCAGGCGATGCGGATGATCAGAAGGTGCGGAGCGCGCGACAGCGTGCGGCGCGCCTGCGAAGGCCGGAGCACCGGGCATGGCTCTGGACGGCGTGGCGGTGGGAGGCGCGCCTGCGGATGCGGAGGTGCCGGGTGGGGCTCTGGACGGCGATTACGCTTTGTGCGTGAGATGTATCACTCCGTCATAGGAAGCCTCATGCGCACACGTCTGACCCTTCCACTCGCCGCCGTGGCCCTCGCCGTCCTGACCGGCTGCTCCGGTCAGCAGCCGCCGCCGCAGAGCGCCGCCGCCGTTCCAGGGCCCACCGGCGAGCAGCCGTCCGAGCAGGACAAGACCTGGATGCGGGCCATCCACCAGGCCAACCTGACGGAGGTCCAGGCGGGACGGCTGGCCCAGGGCAAGGCCACCACCAAGCCGATCAAGCAGGTCGGCGAGATGCTCGTCAAGGACCACACCAAGCTCGACACCAAGGTCACCCGGACGGCCGAGCAGCAGGGCATCGACCTGCCCACCTCGCCGTCGCCGGAGCAGCACGAGCTGCTCAGCCGCATCAGGGAGGTCAGCGGGCAGGACTTCGACCAGGACTTCCTGTCCGGGATGATCAAGGCGCACCGCGAGGCGCTGAACGCCACGAAGACCGAGATCTCCAAGGGCTCCGCGCCGGCGGTGGTGGCGCTGGCCAAGTCGGCGGCCCCGTCCCTGGAGCAGCACCTCAAGGCCCTGCGCAAGGCCCAGGGCAGCGGCTGACCGAGCACGACGAACCGCGAAGGAGGCGATGGGCGATGAGCGGTACGGACAGGGGGACGGACGGCACAACGGACAACGCCACGAGCAGTGGGACAGGCGCCGCGCCGAGCGGCGTGACGGATGGGAGGACCGCCGGCGGCGCGGGAGGCGCGCCGCATGAGAGGGCAGGTGGCGCGGCGCGCAAGGGGCCGGGTGGCGCGGCGCGCAAGGCGCCGGGTGGTGGGGCGGATGAGGTCACGCGAAAGCTCGGGGTCGTGGCCGCGGCGGTGGCGCGGCAGGTGACGCGGTGGGTGGCGCTGTGGGTGGCGGTGGTGCGGCGTGGAAGGGCGCTGCATCCGCGTGGGCTGCTGCTGCGGGCGACGCTCACCGTCGAGTCGGAGTTGCTCGGGGAGCACGGCGAGCACGAGGTGCCGGTGCGCCTGTCCAAGGGGGTGTCGCTGCCGGGCCGGCTGCCCGACGTGCTGGGTCTCGCCGTACGCCTGCCCAACGGCGTGGACCTGCTGCTGTCCACCGGGTACGGGTTCGTCCCGGTGCCGAGGCGTGGCTTCACCTCGGGCCCCTACTCCACGCTGGCCTCTTACTACTGCGGGCAGCGGCGGTGCCGGATCGTGGCCAGGCCGGAGGGCGGACGGCGGGTGCCGGTCGATCCGGCGGAGCTGCCGGGCGTGCTGGAGCGCAGGGACCTGGTGTTCCACCTGTGGGCGGGGGTGCGGCACCTGGGGAGGCTGTGCATCCACACCGCTCTGCCGGACAATGACCTGACCTTCGACCCGCTCGTCAACAGCGTCCCTCACCTGCGTCCGGCGAGCCGCCTCCAAGTACTGCGCGGCGCCGCGTACGCGGGGTCGAGGCGGGGCAGGGGCGCGAAGCTGGGCGACGGCGGGGAATGGCCCGAGAGCCGTTCCGTGAAATAGGCCGAAACGTGCCCAACCCCTGTACGGCTTTGCGGTGATCTGGGGTATTTGTCCCTCTTGAACCAGGACGAACACATCAGGGGGATCGTCGTGGCTATGAACACAGAGATCCGCAACCTGCTCGACTGCCATGTCGTGGGGTCGGACGGACAGTCGATCGGGAAGGTGGGCCAGGTCTACCTCAACGACCGCACCGGCGAGCCCGAGTGGGTGACCGTACGCACAGGGTTCTTCGGCATGAAGCAGACCTTCGTGCCGCTCCAGGACGCCCGCCGCTCGGGCGAGGAGATCCGGGTCCCCTTCGACAAGGAGATGATCAAGGGGGCGCCGAACATCGACGTGGACGGCCGCCTGTCCCTCGACGAGGAGGCCGACCTCTACCGCTACTACGGCATGCGGCCGACGGACGTCCCGCGCCAGCGGCCGGCCGACTTCGGCGACACCGGCGAGCGGCAGGGCTTCGCCACGGACAGCCGCGAGGGCCTGGCCGCCGGCGGCCCCGGCCTCATGGACGAGCCCGGCACAGGAACCGGCACAGGAACCGGCACAGGAGTCGGCGCGGGGGTCGGAACAGGGACGGGCGCAGGGCTGGGCATGGGTTCCGGCATGTCCGACATGGACAGGTCCGACGGCCTCGACGAGTCCGACCGCCTCATCGGCGACACGCCCGGAACGACCGACGAGCCCGGCCTGATGCCCGAAGGCAGAACCATGGGCCTGAAAGACGACCAGCCCAGAGGCTTCACCGATGAGCCCAGAGGCTTCGCCGGCGAGACCGGCGGCTTCGCCGAGGACCGCGACATCGACATGACGCGCTCGGAGGAGCAGCTCCACATCGGCAAGGAGCGCAGGGAGTCAGGCCGCGTACGCCTGCACAAGTACGTGGAAACGGAAAACGTCCAGGAATCGGTCCCGCTCTCGCACGAGGAGGTCGTCATAGAGCGCGAGGACATTCGCGACGCCGGATGGTCCGGAGCGTACGAGATAGGCGCCGAGGATCGCGAGATGATCCTGCACGAGGAGCGCCCGGTGATCGGCAAGGAGACCGTCCCGGTCGAGCGCATTCACGTGCACAAGCAGGACGTCCAGGGCGAGGAGATCGTCGAGGGGCAGATCCGCAGAGAGCGCCTGGAGATCGACGAGGAGGGCCCGACCAGGGACGACGGGGGCTACGGCCGCGAAGAAGGGTTCCCGCCGCGGCGGTGAAAGGGAATGCGCCGGGCGGCCGCCGCCCGGCGTTTCCAAAAACGGCTCGAAAAAAGCCGGAAAAGGCTCAGGAATAGAGCTCGATCTCATTCAGCATGCTGCATTCGGGTCCGATCTCCGCGTCGCATCCGGACGCGGCCGGTAGGACGACCTTGACGTATCGGGCGGTCCGCCCGACCGTCGCGTACCGGAGCGCGTAATCGGTCCGATCCTTGACGGTGACCACCGGCGGGCCCCACGTGCGTCCGTCCTGTGAGACGTACACGCGGGCCGAGGCGGGATGTCCAGGCCGGAGGCTGAGCCCGACGCGGCTGATGGTCTGGGGACGGGAGAAGCGCAGGACGTACCGGCCGGGCCCGGCGGCGACCGCGCTCGACCAGTAGCCGGTGCTGCCGTCGAAGGCACCGCCTGGACCGGTGCGCGGCCGGTACGGGCTCGTCCACCGCATGGTGGTGGAGACCCGGAGCTCGCCCCGCCGCCGCAGGCCGGCCAGGTCGATCCGGCTGCCGGGGACGGCGACGTCGAAGAGCAGCCGCTTGATCGCGTACCAGCCGCCGTGCTCGAACCGCCCGTGCGCCGGGCAGGCGGTCTCGTCGAGCAGCCCGCTGGGCCGCACCCCGGGCAGCTTGCAGTTGTCGAACACCTGGATCAGCCGGTGCGGCCCCACGGCGGCGAGCCCGGTGTAGCCGGACGAGCCGTGCGCGGCCCAGATGCCGTCGCGGTTGTGGTAGGTCACCCGCGGCTCCCGCCACGTCTCGCCGAGCCCGTCGGGCGAGAGCGCGAGCCAGTTGTCCGGCCGCCCCGCACTGAGCACGAGCGTCCCGCCCGGCATCAGCAGCAGCCGCGGCGCCACGCCGCGCACCACGCAGTCGAGCCCGGCGAAGCGCAGCTCGCGGGCGGGCGTCCAGGTGTGGCCGCCGTCGGGCGAGCGGCTCTGCCACAGCGTCGCGTACGGCCCGCCGTCGCGCCGCAGCACCGCCACCAGGCTCCCGTCCACCGCCTGCGCGATCGCGGCCTCGGTGAACTGGAACCCGCCGCCCGGCTCGGCGATGACCCCGCGCCTGGCGAAGGTGCGGCCGCCGTCGCCGCTGGCGTACACCTCGGCCTGGTAGGCGTCCACCGGGGCGTAGCGGGCGTACACGGTGATGAGGATCGTGCCGTCGGCGAGCTGCAGCGGCGTGCCGTGCGCGGCGCCGCCGGGCAGCAGCTCGCCCGGCGTGACCAGCGTCGACTCCGAGCGCAGCCAGCTCTCGCCGTCGGAGAGCGCCGACGAGGTGAGCACGCCGAGCCGCGCGGTGTGCGGCCCGGTGCGGTGCGGATAGTACTCGGTGGCGAAGAACCGGCCGTCGAGCAGCTCGACCGGCGACTCGCGCAGCGGCGTGGGGCCGGCCGGGCCGAACGTGCGCCCGTCGTCGTCGGAGACGGCCGCCGAGCTGGTGAGGACGACCACCCGGTCCACGTTCGTGGTGAAGGTGGTGATGACCTTGCGGGCGGGCCGGCCGCGCGGCCCCGTGACGTCGAGCGCCGACACATTGGGGAACCCGGCGAAGTCGAGCCGCTCGGTGTTCGTCGGCTCCGGCGCGAGGGGCGCGGGATGCGGATGGATCCAGCCCAGTGAGGAAGCAGTATCGATGAGGTAAGCCCCGGACTGGAGGGAGTGTTCCGGTAGCACGCAGTAACCGGGGCCGCCGTCCGCCTTGACGGGCCATCCGGCCGGTACGAGGGCCGCCGACATGCCCACCGACAGGCCCACGACCATGGATCTTGGCACCAGCACGCGCTCGCTCCCCGGCTCGACTCCACGACCGTCGGCACCACAGCGAACTTTAGATCATCGACAGCGCGTCACCCGGCATTCACCTGCGGGAAGTCGGCGGTTCACGGCCTTACCCACCTTCGGGCGTGGCCAGCCATACCAGATGCGTAAAGTGACAGTTGACAGAGAACCGGCTCCTGACGACGATCGGGACGGCACTATTAAGTGTCAATTTACGTAGGTCGGGTCAGGAGGTGGCCCTCAATGAGCATCGAGCCGAGGGCGAGAGTAGCCCCCGAGCGCGTGCTGCCCAGCCCGGCGCCCATGGCGCCGGAGACGGCCGCGCAACAGCGGGTCGTCGAACGGATCTGCGCCAGGGTCGCGCCCGCCGGCGTGGACGTCGGCGTCGCCGAACTACCCCCCGGCGGACTGCAGGTGTGGATCGACACCCCGGTGCCGGTCGCCGAGCAGGAGTCGTGGGTGCTGTACCACCGGATGGCCCGCGAAGTGGCGCTGGTCGGCTGGCACTGCGAGGCCGACGCCGACCGGCTGCTGGTTCTGGGCTGGAGCGCCGCGTGCCTGCACAATCGCGTACGCCTGCTGCAGAGCGGGCTGCGCAGGCTCGCCGACTTCGAGCACACCGCCCAGCGGGCCGTGCAGCTCGACGGCCGCGACCCCGGCGACGCGCCGGCCACGCGGCTGGTGGAGGAGGTGTGCGCCGCCATCGAGCGGCGGCTGCGCTGGCCGGAGCGGCTGGCGGAGCTGGACGGCTTCGAGCGCAGCTCGGGCCTGCCGCACCTGCAACTGCTCCTCGCCCAGGTCACCGGCCTGGAGGCGAAGGTCGCGGCGGCCTGCGAAGAGCACCTCGTCATGGCACGGGTGCTGGCGCGGGCCGTCTGCGAACACCACGCGCGGCACGGGGACCCGGCCCGTGCGCGGCGCGACGTGCTGGCGGAGTCGCGCCGCTGGGTGCACGCCAGCTCCATGATCAGGGGGACGGCCACCGCACGGCCGATCCCCGCGGGCGCGGGCCGGCCGCACATGGGCCTGGCCGAGCGCCGCATCGCCGCGAGCGTCATCAACCACGGCGTGCCGCGGGTGACCCCCGCCGCCGCCATTCCAGGGGTCGCACACGCCGACCTCGAGGAGGGCGCCCGCTGATCCCGAACCGCTCAACGGCGAGTGGTCGCCCGGAAAAACCCACCCGAATCCGGTAGGAGAGCTCCCGTCATGCGAACCCCCCCGCACCTGCCCGCCCGATCCAGGCATGACCGTACCGAACGGGCCAGGCGCCACCCCTACGGGCTGGACATGCCCGCCCAGACCGCGCCGCACGGCACGATCGACTTCCCCGCGGACTTCCCCGCCGACTACCCATCCGGCCGCTTCAGCACCCCGTTCGACGCGCCCCCGCCTCCCGAGGCGGACGAGTTCGTCGAGCAGCGGCTGCTCGGCATCAGGGAGATGTCCAACCAGGCCATCGGCTCCATCGACGACCTGCTTCAGCACACCGTCTGAGTCGTGCCCCAGCGGCCCCCGACGCAGGGAGCCGGAAGAGCGAAACCGCACCACTTGAGGAGAGTCATGCAGGACCTTTCGCGCCCGGAGCTGCGGTCGCGTGACGTCGGGGGCCACCAGCCGCGCACCGTGGCGGGCGTCGAGACGCCACGCACCCTGGACGAGGTACGCACCCTCGTCAGGCAGGCCACGGCGGACCGCCGCCGTCTCTACCCGATCAGCACCGGCAGGAACTGGGGCATGGGCTCGGCCATGCCCGTCACCGACGACAACCTGGTCGTCGACCTCGGCGCGATGAACCGCATCCGCGGTCTCGACCTCGAGGCCGGCTACGCCGTCATCGAGCCCGGCGTCACCCAGCGCCAGCTCGCCGAGGTGCTGCGCGGCACCCCGTGGATGCTGAACGTCACCGCCTCGTGCGCCGACACCTCCGTGATCGGCAACGCGCTCGACCGCGGCGACGGCTGCATCCGCTCCCGCGTCCACGACGTGGCCGGGATCGAGGCCGTGCTCGCCGACGGCAGCGTGGTCACCACCGGCGGGCTCGACCCCGCCGGCCGCTACCACGGCAGGGTCGCGGGGCCCGACCTGACGCAGGCGTTCGTCCAGCACAACCTCGGCATCGTCACGGCGATGGCCGTCTCGCTGGTGCCGCGCCCCGAGACCATCGCGCTCGTGCACGGCCGCATGCCGGCCCACCAGGCCGGGGCGGCGCTCGAGGCGGTCGCCGGCTTCCTGCGCCGCGGCAACCCCGCCGACGGCCTGATGCGCGTCCGCGAGCTGGCGCTCGTCCCGTCCCACGGCGACTGGACGCTGCCCGACGGCGTCGACCCGAGCCTGTTCACCGTGCTCGGGCCGCTCATGGGCAGCGACGCCACCGTGGAGCTGGCCGAGGAGCTGCTGCGCAAGTCGCTCATCGAGGTCGAGGGCGCCGAGGCGCTGCGCGTGGTGGACGCCGCGGAAGTCGGCCCGCACGACCCGCTCTACGCCAGGGCGCTCATGTCGCTGGGCATCCCCACCTGCCTCGGCGTGCACAACGCGCTCGGCGTCACGTCCTGCGACCAGATCGACGACGGCCCGATGGGCTTCCTCGCGCTGCTGCCGCTCATGCCGCTGCAGGCACGCAGGACCGAGCACCTCGTCGGCGCCCTGCAGAGCGCCGTGGACGCGCACACCACCGCTCTCATGATCGAGTGGAACCTGGTCAGCCCGCACATCGGCAACGGCGTCATGCAGATCTTCTTCGACCGCGGCGCCCCCGCCGCGGCCCACCGCGCGCACCAGCTCCGCAACGACGGCAACTGCGTGCTGCGCGGCAACGGCTGCGCCATCTACCGCTCCGACATCGACCACGCCGCCGCCGACGTCTGGTCCGAGACCAGCACCGCCGGCCTCGGCATGCTGCACCGGCTCAAGACGGCGCTCGACCCGGACGGCCTGCTGTCGCCCGGCCGGTACGGCGCCTGACGCCCGCAGCCAGACCTCGCAGCCAGACCCTCGCAGATCGCGCCGCCCCGGCGCGCGGCCGGAGCGCCCCGGGGCGGGAGAACGGCTCGACGCAATCCAAGGAGGACCCACGTGCGTTCGTCACCAGCGGCCGTCAGGCCCACCACCACGAGCCGGCGTCACGGCGTGATGCTGCGCCTCGTCGGTGCGGGTGTCATGTTGACGGTGATGGCCGACACCACGGCCACCACCCTGGCGGTGGGAGTACTGAAGTACACGCCCGCAGGCGCCGGCATGCCGCTCGGTGATTTGGTCTGGCTGACCAGCGCGGCGTTCATCCCGATCGCGGCGCTGCTGGCCACCGCCGGCCGCTGGGCCGACCTGTTCGGCCGACGGCGCGTGCTGGCGGTCGGGCTCGTGGTGTTCGTGCTGGGCGGCATCGCCACCGTCGCCGTGGAACCCTGGTCGTACGTGCTGGCCGCACGGGCCGTCCAGGGCGCGGGCGCCGCGGCGATGATCCCGGCCAGCCTCGGGCTCCTGCTCGGCGAGCTGCCCGAGTCGCAGCGCAGGGGCGCGATCGCGCTGTGGAGCTCGGCATCAGGGCTCGGCTGCCTGCTCATGCAGGCCGGCGGCGGCTGGCTGGCCGCGGCCGTCGGCTGGCGCGCCCTGTTCCTCCCCAACGTGGTGATCGGCGTGCTCCTGCTGATCGCCTGCATCGGGCTGCCGGCCGGCAAGCGCGGCAACGCCAAGGGCGTGCCGGACGTCCTCGGCGCGTGGCTGCTGGCCGCCGGCATCGCGGTGATCGTGCTCGCCATCTCCAAGGCCATGGCCTGGGGGACGGACGTGCTGTGGCTGGGGCTGGCCGCCCTCGCCCTCATCGGCGGCGCGCTCGCCCAGGCCAGGCACCACCGCCTGCCCGCCATCGACCTGGCGCTGTGGCGACGGCCCAGGTTCGTCTGGGGCTGGCTGGCCACCTGGGGCTTCGGCGCCCTGTCGTACGGGCTGCTCACCGTGCAGCCGCTCTACCTGCTGCACCTCGGCTACCCGATGCTGGAGGTGGCCATGTGGCTGACTCCGACGTCGGTGGCCGTGGTCGTGACGAGCTTCCTGGCCGGAAAGCTGGTCAAGCGGGTCGGCGCGTACGGGCTGATCTACGCCGGGTCGCTGCTCTGCGGCGGCGCCTGCGTGCTCGTGTTGACGCAGGCCGGGCCCACCGTGTGGGGCCTGATCGCCAGCGTCGTGGTCGGCATGGGCGTCGGCGCGCTCGCGCCGGGCACCTCCGTCGCCACCACCCTGGCAGCCCGCCCCCACCAGTACGCCTCCGCGGTCGGCGCGGCCACCATGGCGCGCATGGTGGGCGGGGCCGTCGGCGTCGCCGTCGTGTCGGTCGTGATCGACCACCCGTTCATGACCGGACCCTTCGCGGGCCTGGCCGGCGCGCTCGCCCTGTGCGTGGCGATCTCGGTGCTGATCGGCGCGCTGGCACTGACCAAGATCACCAGGCAGCGGCCCGACCCGGGCGACGTGATGGTGAAGGTGCCCCGCCGGATGCTGCTCGAACTGCGCATGACCCTCGCCACCGTGGCGGCCGAGGCCGACGCGCTGCTGCCGGTCGAGACCCGCGCTCCCTCCGCAACTCCGTCCGCGAACCCCTCTGCTGTCCCGCACACGGATCACGTCCCGCGGCCGCGTGCGGCCGAACCGGGGCCGCTCGCCGGGACCCGCGGACATACGAACTAGTTCCACCCATTCAGAAGGGCTCTCGTCATGGCTACCACATCGTGCGACGTAGCGATCGTCGGCGCCGGGCTCGGCGGCTGCTTCCTGGCCTTGCTGCTGGGCCGCCGCGGGCAGCGCGTCGTCGTCATCGAGCAGGGACCCTCGGTCCCGAGCGCGGGCGCCGACTTCCTCAAGCCCCCGGGACTGCGGGTGCTCGCCCGGCACGGCCTGGCCGACCTCGTCGGCCGTAACGGCCTGCGGCGCGACACCATCCGCTACTACCACGATGGCGACCCCATCCAGGAGATCCGCTTCCCCGACGGCGGCTTCCTCATCCGCCCCTACCGCGAGCTGGTCGAGCTCATCTACACCTCGTGCGCGATGGCGGGCGTGGAGTTCTGGTTCGACGCCGGCATCGACGGCCTCGCCACCGGCGAGGGCCGCCCGGCCGAGCTGACCCTCCACGACGGGCGGCGGTTACACGCGGGCGTGGTCATCGGCGCCGACGGCACCAAATCCGCCGTCCGGCAGGCGCTCGCCATCGAGCAGTGCACGATGCCGTACGAGCGGGTGCTCATGCGGGTGGCGACCGTGCCGCTCAGCGCCAGCGTCGCGCAGCTCAACCGGCTGTACTTCAGCTCCGACGGCTGGTTCACCTACTTCTACCCGATCAGCAGGGACGAGGCCCGCGTCTTCGTCGGCCTGCCCCCCGAGGACGACAAGGAGATCTTCCAGGACGGCATCCCCGCGCTGCTCGACGAGCTGAAGAAGTTCGTCACCGACAGCTCCGACACCTTCAACCACCTCCAGGCGGCGACCTGGCAGCGCATCAAGGTGTCGTCGCTGCGCGTGGAGGCGTACCACCGGGGCAACGCCGCGCTGCTCGGCTCGGCCGCGTTCGCCTGCCACCCGATGACCGGCATGGGCATGAGCTACACGCTGCGCGACGCCGAGATCCTCGCCGACGTCATCTGCGCCCCCGGCGGCGACGCCGAGCTGCTCGACCGGCTGCTGTACGCCCGCTACGAGCCGCGCAGGCACGCCCACCGCCAGCTCATCGACTACGGCGACGCGCTGGCCGCGACCTTCCGCGACCGGGCGGCCTACCTCGCGGCCTTCCGGCCCGACCTGCACATCCACGGAGAGGCGGGTGCCGTGCCCGATGCGCCGCAGCTCGTCTGAGCCGCGCCCCCGCCGCCCGCCGTTCCCCACCTG
The DNA here is from genome assembly GCF_040676995.1 of Nonomuraea sp. NPDC049419. NCBI lineage: Bacteria > Bacillati > Actinomycetota > Actinomycetes > Streptosporangiales > Streptosporangiaceae > Nonomuraea > Nonomuraea sp. NPDC049419. Next base: position 158,218 of record NZ_JBFAQB010000019.1, read on the forward strand.
GTGAGGTCGTCCAGTGCCGCGCTGAGTGCGGTGGCAGCCCGATACCCAGGCGGCGGGGGCGCCCCTTGCGGTAGGGCCAGCCCTACCATCAAACCGGGTGACTGCCGGGGTTCGCAGGACGCCTATCGACCGGAATGCTGGGAAGAGATCACATTTTCCCCTCGCATCCCGGAGACGCATGTGACTGTGACGGAGACGTCCCGCCCCGGTTCGGGGCAGCGGGGCAGCGACTACGCGCGGCTGTCGCGGCGTATCGCCCAGGCTGGGCTGCTCGACCGGCGGCCCGGCTACTACGCGGCCAGGATCACCCTGGTGGCCGCGCTGTTCGCGGGCACGTGGGCGCTGTTCGCCGCGCTCGGCGACTCGTGGTGGCAGCTCGCCGTCGCCGTGCTGCTCGCGGCGGCCTTCGGGCAGGCCACGCTGCTGGCCCACGACCTGGCGCACGGGCAGATCTTCCGGTCCCGGCGCACCAGCAGGAACGCCGGGCTGATCGTCGGCAACCTGGCCGTCGGGCTCAGCTACGGCTGGTGGATGGACAAGCACACCCGCCACCACGCCAACCCCAACCACGAGGACCACGACCCCGACGTCTCACCCGACTTCCTCCTGTGGTCGGAGCGGCAGGCCGAGGCCAGCAAGGGGCTGCCCCGGTTCATCGGGCGCTACCAGGCATGGCTGTTCTTCCCGCTGCTCACCCTCGAAGGCGTCAACCTCAAGGTGTCGAGCTTCCGCGCGCTGCGCAGGCCCACGCTCAAGAACCGCGCACTCGAAGGGGCCCTGCTCGGCGGGCACGTGCTGGCGTACCTGGGGGCGCTGCTGCTGGTGCTGCCGCTGCCCAAGGCGCTGCTCTTCCTCGCCGTGCACCAGGCCTGCTACGGCGTCTACCTCGGCTGCACCTTCGCCCCCAACCACAAGGGCATGCCCGTGCTCACCGCTGAGGACGAGCTGGACTTCCTCCGCAAGCAGGTGCTGACCTCCCGCAACGTCCGCGGCGGGCACCTCGTCACCACCGCGCTCGGCGGGCTGAACTACCAGATCGAGCACCACCTGTTCCCCAGCATGCCCACCGCGAACCTGCGCAGGGCACGGCCCATCGTCCGCGACCACTGCGCCTCGCTCGGCATCGACTACGTCGAATGCGGGCTGCTGGAGTCGTGGGGGCAGGCGCTGCGGCACCTGCACGACGTCGGCCGGCCGCTGCGCCGGGTCAGGGCGTGACGATCAGCTCCAGGCCGCCGAAGTCCTCCGTGACCTGGTGACCGGCCTCCACCAGCACCGTGCGCACCGCGAGCTGCACCGCGTCCCTGATGGTGGAGTACCTGACCAGCTGCTCCGCCGAGCTGCCCCAGGTCACCACCACCCCGCGGGCGGGGTCGTGCCAGACCCCGAGCCCGCCGTCGGCGGCCAGCAGCGACGGCTCGACGCTGAAGCCCGCCTCCGTCAGCTCCTGCCGGACCACGCGTTCGAGGTCCTGGCCGGCGCCCGTGGCGACACTCGTGGCGACATCCGTGTGGGTGTCCATCCAAATCCGCTGCCCTCACCCGCGCGCTCCGAACCTCGGGACCGCGAGAAGTGTGTGGAAGGATGTCGCCTGTGTCCACCGCGACATCCCCGGCCCCGCAGCCGGCCCTGCAGGCGGCCCTGCGGCCGGCCCTGCACCCGGCCCGCCCAGCGGCCCGGACCCCAGGCCCGGCCGACGGCGCGCCGGTGATGGGTGCGCGGCCAGCCGGTGTGCTGAGAGCCGGTGTGCCGAGGGCCGGTGTGGTGCTGCGGCTGGCGCGGGCCGTCGTGTTCGCGACGGTCTGCGGTGCCGTGTCGGTGGGCGGGCATGCGCTGGCCGGGGGAGGGGCGGTGCCGTTCCCGGTCTATCTGGCCGCGGTGCTGGCGACGCTCGGGCTGGCGTACCTCGCCGACGGGCGGGAGCGCGGCCCCGGCGCGGTGCTCGCGGCGACCGTCGGCACCCAGATGCTGCTCCACCAGCTCTTCGACCGCCTGGCGCCCGGCGAGGTGGCCGGGCACGTCCACGGTCACCCGGCCGCCGGCATGCTGCTGGTCCACCTCACGGTCGCGGTGCTGAGCGCCTGGTGGCTGCACCGCGGCGAGAGCGCGCTGTGGCTGATCCTCCGCCTGTACGGCACCCCGTTCCCGGCCGTCCGGCTGCTCGTCACCGCAGTCGCCGTACCCGATGCCCGGCCGCCGGCCTGGCGCCCGGCCACCCCCGAGACCACGCCCCTTCTGGGCCGTCTCGTCTCCCGCACGATCAGCAGGCGAGGACCCCCCGCCGGCGGGCGTCACTGACGCCCGACGGCACCTTTTCACCCTTGGCCTGTGTCCGGACGTCCGGCGCCACGGGCGCGGTCGTCCGGAAGATCATTCTGGAGACCTGACATGGCATTCTCACCCCACCTCGCTGGGCTGCGCTCTCTCCTCGCCACCCTGCTCGCCGCCGCCCTTCTCACGGGCCTTACGGCATCGCCCGCGCTGGCCCACGACGCGCTCAAGCGCAGCTCGCCCGCGAAGGACGCCGAGGTCACGGCGCTGGACGAGATCGAGCTCGAGTTCACCGCGAGCGTCAAGTTCCCGTTCGTGGTGCTGCACGACGCGTCCGGGAAGCAGCTCCAGCTCGGCGAGCCCGAGCTCGACGGCCCGCACGTCACCACCGGCGTCACGCAGCCCCTGGCGCCCGGCTCGTACACGATCGGGTGGCGGGTCGTGTCCTCCGACGGACATCCCATAGAGGGCGAAATCCCGTTCAACGTGAAAGGATCAACATCTCCGTCCGCCTCGCCCACGGCGACCGGCGAGACGGCCGCGGCGCCGGCGACGGCAGCCACGGCTGGACCGCCCGAGCAGGGGAACCCCGGTGTGGACACCGCGGCCGGCGCCACGACCACCGACGCGGCGCCGGCGGGTGTGCCCGCCTGGATCTGGGGCGTGCTGGCGGTGCTCGTCGTGCTGGGCGTGATCGTCTGGTTGAAGACTTCGCGCCGCGGCCCCGACCGGGAGGAGCTGGATGCGGATTGAGCAGGCGAGGCAGGTCGCCCGGCAGTGGGTGCTCGAGGAGGGCGCGAAGCTGCCGGGGTTCGGCGGGGCGTTCCTGACCGGGTCGGTCCTGTGGGCCGACCCCGGCGACGAGCTGGCGGTGTCCTCCGACGTGGACGTCATGGTCGTCGCCGACCCCGCCGCTCACATCGGGCACATCGGGAAGTTCCACTACGAAGGGGTGCTGCTGGAGGTCTCCTCCATGGTGGCGCCCCGCTCCGTCCACGACGTGCTCAGCGACTACCACCTGGCCGGCAGCCTCCACCTGCCCGGCCTGCTCGCCGACCCGACCGGACGGCTGAGCGAGATCCACCGCGTCGTGGCCCGCGACTTCGCCGAGCGCCCCTGGGTCCTCGCCCGCTGCACCGACGCCATGGACCGCGTACGCGGCTGGATCAACGGCATCGACGAATCCGCCTCGGTGCCCACCCAGGTCACCTCGTGGTTGTTCGGCACCGGCGTCACCACTCACGTGCTGCTGGTGGCCGGGCTGCGCAACCCGACCGTACGCCGCCGCTATGCCGCCGTCCGCGACCTGCTCGCCGAGCACGGGCGGCTCGAATACCACGAGAGCCTGCTCGACCTGCTCGGCTGCGCCCACCTGAGCCGCGCCCAGGTCGAGGGGCACCTCGCGATGCTGGAGAAGGTGTTCGACGCCACCGCGCCGCTGCGGGTGCCCGACTACCGGTTCGACACCGACCTCAGCCCGGTCGCCCGCCCCGCCGCCATCGACGGCACCCGCGAGCTGATCGCCGCCGGCCGGCACAGGGAGGCGGTGTTCTGGCTGGTGGCGACGTACGCGCGGTGCCTGGACAAGCGGGCGCTGGCGGGGGAGCGGGGCTTCGAGGACGGGTTCGGCGAGCTGCTCGCCGACCTCGGCGTGGCGACGCCGGCCGACCGCCGCCGGCGCGCCGACCGGGTGCTGGCCGCCCTGCCCGGCCTCTGGCAGACCGCCACTACGCTCTTCTGAACCGGCGTGAACCGGCGTGAACCGGCAGGGGTCAGGCGCGGCGCAGGGTGCGGGTCAGGCCGGTCGCGATCGTCGTCGCCAGCACCCACCCGGCGGCGATCAGCCCGTACGCCAGCCACTGCGCCCCGCCACCGGGGTTGAACGCCTTCTCCTGCCCGAAGTCGATGATCGGCAGCAGCAGGTCGAGTGTGTAGACCAGCGGGTTGAACTCGGGCGCCTCGCCGCGCTTGAGCGGCGGCGGCCGGTCGAGCCAGAACACCGCCGTGCCGACGGCGAGCAGCGCCAGCAGCCACCCGGCCGCGCGCAGCGGGCGGAAGCCGTAGCCGACGGTGACGTCCTGCAGGTGGCCCCAGGCGCGGGCGTACCAGGGCAAAGTGGCGCGGCGCTGCTGCTGCCCGGCCAGCATGGTCGCGCGGGCGTCGGCGTCGCCGCCCAGCCGCCGGTACATCGCGGCGAGCTGCTCGTAGGCGTTGGGGCGGTAGCCCTCGGGGTCGCGGCGCAGCCAGGCGATGCGCTCGGCGGCCGGCAGCATGGGGTCGAGCACCTCGTACGAAGCGCCGTCCATGCGCAGCTCGCCCGGCCAGACCGCGGGGTCGTCGCGGAGGACGCCGATGCGGGCGTGTCCCAGCTCGACCCGGCCGCGCACCGGCGCGGCGGTGCGCATCGCCAGCTCGCGGGTCTCCAGCCGCCAGCCCTTGAGCGCCACGTCACCGGGCGCGGCGAGGGTGGCGTCGTCGAGGCACAGGCGGCTGCCGATCTGGGCGTTGGTCAGGCGGACCCGGCCCTCGGCGGTGAACCCGTCGCACAGGTTGAGCACCTTGCCGACGGTGATGCCGTTGGCCGACAGGGCCGCGTCGCCGGGGTTGACCAGCCGCGCGCCCTCGAAGTGGGCGGGCCCGCTGACGGAGGCGTCGAGCAGGCTGATCTCGCCCTCGGCGACCAGGCCGTGCCGGCCCACCAGGGCGCCGTCGACGGTCAGGCCGTCGCCGGCCAGCGCCTGCCCGCCGGGGTTGACCAGGTGCGCGCCGTCGAGGCTGAGCGTGCGGCCGACGGCGGCGGCCCGCAGCCACACGGCGCCCTCGGTCTCGGTGTGTGCGAGGAACAGGCCGCTCTCGGCCTTGAGCCCGCCGCCGTGCACGGCCAGGCCGCCGGGGTTGCGCAGCTTCGAGCCGCGCAGCGTGAGCGGCCCGCCGACGCGCGCGAACCGCAGGCTGACCTCGCCCTCGACCTCCATGCCCCGGGCGAACAGCCCCACCTGCACGTCGAGGTTGGAGCCGCCGAACGCCAGCCCGCCCGGCGCGCGTAACCTGGCGCCGTCGAAGTTCACCGCCGCGCCCACCCTGGCGGCGGTCAGCACGATCTCGCCGTCGCAGACGAAGCCGTCCTGTGCGCGCAGGCTGCTGCCGACGTCGAGGTGCTCGGCGTTGATCGCGGCGCCGCCCGGATGGTCGAGCCGCGCGCCGCTGAGTGAGAGCGTGCCGTTGATGCGGGCGCCAGGCAGGCGCAGCTCGCCGGTGACGTGGCAGCCGTTGAGCCGCAGGTTGCCCTCGACCTGCGCGTTGGAGGCGATGAGGCCGGGCAGCGTGGAGTCGGTCAGGCTGATGAAGCGGGTGCGGGCCTGGTAGAGGTCGGGCACCTCGTCGAAGACGCAGTCGTGCAGCAGGATCGGCAGGTCGAGCTCGGCGAACGCCAGGTGCAGCCGGCCCGTGACGCGGGCGCCCGACAGCCGCAGCGCCGGCTTGGCGCCCGGCTCCGTGCGCTCGGCGAGCAGCAGCTCCGCCAGCACCTCCGCGCGCACCGGCCCGAGCGGGCCCGCGTCGACCTTCGCGCCGCGCGGGATCGCCTCGGCGACGGCCTGCTCTGCCGGGGTCAGCTCGTGCACGGCGTCACCCGCGTACGTCGAAGCCCAGGCCGGCGGCCACGATGGCGGCCTGGGCCGGGTCGATGCGGGTCTCCTTCAGCGTGACCTCTCCGGGCTCCAGCGTGAGCAGATCGCTGCCCCGCAGGTCGCACCGGGTGAGGTCGGCGCCGCGCAGCAGCGCCCCGGACAGGTCGCACGAGCGCAGGGACGCCTTCTCCAGCCGGGCCTCCGACAGGTCGGCCTCGCGCAGGCGCACGCCGTCGAAGGTGCTGCCGCGCAGGTCGGCGCCGTAGAGCGAGGTGTAGGACCAGTCGCCGCCCGTCGCCTTGAGCAGCCCGAACGTGCAGTCGGCGAAGACGGCGCCGGTCAGCTTGCAGCCGGTGAACGTGGCGTCGAAGAACGAGCAGTGCGTGAAGACGCAGCCGGCGAAGCTCGCGTCCTCGTGGACCGAGACGTTGAAGCGGACGTTCTCGAACCGGCACTCCTCGAACGAGCAGCCCTGGTCGGTCAGCTCGGTCATGTCCACCTCCTGGAACAGCACCCGGTGATGGCGCTCGCCGGAGATCTCCCGGCCGTCCCAGTCGGCGGACCTGACCGTCCGCTCCATGGAGCCCTGTCGTTCTGTCATCCGAACACGGTATCGGATGCGGGCGACGCTACGCCGCCCGTTGCGCGATGGCGGTGATCAGCGGCTGCACCAGCTTGGCCGCCAGCGGGCCGAACGCCGCGAGGATGAGCACGTACGCGGCGGCAAGAGCACCCAGGTCGGGGTGCACGCCGGCGCCCACCGCCAGACCGGCGATGACGATGTTGAACTCACCGCGCGGGATCAGGGCGATGCCGGCACGTGCCTGACCGGCCTTGGCGATGCCCGCCCGCCTGGCCGCGTACGCACCGGTCAGCAGCTTGGTGATCATGCTGACCAGGGCGAGCAGCGCCGCGAGGCCCGCCACCGGCAGGATCTTCGCCGGGTCGGTCTGGAAACCGAAGAAGACGAAGAACACCGCCGCGAACAGGTCGCGCAACGGCGCCAGCAGCGCGTGCGCGTCCTCGGCGAGTTGCCCCGACAGGGCGATGCCGACCAGGAAGGCGCCGACCGCCGCCGAGACCTGCAGCTGCTGGGCGAGGCCCGCGACCAGCAGGGCCAGGCCGACCACCTTGAGCAGCATGACCTCGTTGTTGGGGCTGCGCACGAACGCCTCGATGTAGCGTCCGAACTTCAGCGCCACGACGAGGACGATGCTCACGGTGAGCAGCGCGATGCCGACCGAGATGGCCCCGCTGAGCAGGCTCAGCCCGGCCAGCATGGTCGTCAGGACCGGCAGGTAGATCGCCATCGTCAGGTCTTCGAAGACCAGCAGCGACAGCACGGTGGGCGTCTCCCGGTTACCGATCCACCCCAGGTCGGACAGCACCTTGGCGGTGATGCCCGACGAGGTGGCGTAGGTGACGCCCGCCATGGCGATGGCCGCGACCGGTCCCCATCCGAGCAGCAGGGCGATGATGGCCCCTGGCGCGGCGTTGAGCACCAGGTCGACGATGCCCGCGCGGAAGTTGCTGGTCATGCTGGTGACCAGCTCGTCCGCGTTGTATTCGAGGCCGAGCGTGAGGAGCAGCAGGACCACGCCCATCTCGGCGCCGGTGGAGATGAACGCCTCGCTCGTCGCCAGCGGCAGCACCCCGCCGGTACCGAACGCCAGTCCGGCGATCAGGTACAGAGGGATGGGAGAGATGCCGCCGCGCAACGCGAGCGCGCCAAGGACCCCCAGGCCGAGCAGGACGGCGCCGAACTCCAGGAAGATGACCGCGGTTTCGTGCACCCGCGGCCCTACCCGTTCGCCAGGATGCCGGCCACGTCGGACGTGCTGTCCTCGCTGCCCACTACGACCACGACGTCACCTACGGCGAAGACGAAGCCGGGTCCCGGGCTCGCGAACACCTGCCCGCCTCTGACGACGGCGACGATGGACGCGCTGGTACGGGTGCGCACGCGGGCGTCACCCATCGGACGCCCCGCGTAGGGGGAGCCGGCCGGAATCGGCAGCTGCACGCTCATCAGGCCCTCGACCTGCTGGTGCAGCTGGTTGAGCCGCTGCACGATGCGAGGCGCGCCGAGGAGCTCGGCGAGGGCGTCGGCTTCCTCGTCGTTGAGCTTCACCGTCTGGCAGACCGCGTCGGGATCGTTCTTGTCGTAGATGACCAGATCGCGGCGGCCGGTGCGATGAGAGACGACACCGACCCGCTGTCCCTTGCGAGTGGTGAAATCGTGCCGTAGCCCGATGCCCGGCAGCGCTGTTTGTTCGACCTCCACCTGTCCCACCCGTATCGATCCGCATATTTTCGGACAACCCTACCAATGGTGTGACCTACCCTTGCCGGGCCCTTCACGCGGCCTTGACCTGGACCGTCCACGCCGGCCTGGACCTGGGGGAAGGCCGGTGCTCCGCAGAGCGTGGGAGACTGGCTCAAGGCGTCGCGGACCAGGCGCCTCAGCCCGTGCCGACCCGGCAGCACGCCACGCCATAAGGGACCTCACCATGCCGCCCCCTCCTCCGATCCGGCTGGTTCTCGTGGAAGACCACGCGATGGTCGCGGAGGCCATCGGTCTCGCCCTCGGCCGCGCGCCCGACATCCAGGTGGTGGCCCAGGCCGGCACCGTCGCGCAGGCGCTCGCCGAGACCGGCAGGTGCCGCCCCGACGTCGTCGTGCTCGACCGGCGGCTGCCCGACGGCGACGGCATCGCGGCCATCGGCCGGCTGACCGCGCTCGCGCCCAAGGCCCGCGTGCTCGTGCTGACCGGCGAGGCGAGCGCCGCCGTGGCGGCCCGGGTGGTGGCCGCCGGTGGTGCCGGGCTGGTGGTGAAGTCGTCCCGGCTCGGCGAGCTGGAGTCGGCGGTGCGCGAGGTGGCCGCGGGCGGGGTGGTGTTCGCGCCAGGGTTGCTGCCCGGCGTGTTCGACCGGCTGACGGGGCGCGCGGGTCACGTGGGGGCGGCGCTGACCGCGCGCGAGCGGGAGACGTTGCTGCTGCTCGCCGAGGGGGTCAGCACCGACGAGCTGAGCGACCGGCTGGGGGTCGCCCGTAACACCGCGCGCAACCACGTCCAGCATGTGCTGGAGAAGCTGGGGGCGCGGTCCAAGCTGGAGGCGGTGGCGTTCGCGCGGCGGGACGGGCTGCTCGACTGATGCGGCTGCACCAGGTCACGTCCCACATACGTACCAGGCGGCCTGGGGTGCCTGCGTCTCGTGACCGGCCGCCGCGCTCCACGAAAGTAGAGGCGTGGAACGTTCGGAGGCCGGGACATACCAGGTGAACACCCCATTGCCGGAGGAGATGGCCAGCATCACGGAGGCGCGCAGGCTGGCCCGCGAGGCCCTGGTGACGTGCGGCTTCCAGGGGCGGCACGAGGACGTCCTGCTGGTGGTGTCCGAACTGGTGACCAACGCGCTCGTGCACGGCGACGGCTCGCCCGTGCTGCGCGTGCGGGGGAGCGCCGACCGGGTGCGGATCGAGGTCGGCGACGCGGGTGCCGGGGTGCCGCGGACGCGCGAACCCGGGCCGGCCAGCGGGTGGGGGCTGCACATCGTACGGCTGCTGTCGGCCGGGTGGGGCATCTCACCCGCGGGCCCCGATCACCTGGGTGGCCCGCCAGGGTGCGGCGGTCCCTGCGGCGGTCCCGCGGGGGGTGTAAGCGGCGGTCTCAGTGGCGGGAAGGTCGTGTGGTGCGAGCTCGTCGCGGGCCTCGCCGGCGTCCGAGCGCGCACCTCAGAGGCTTGATCGGCGGAGCATGACCGGCAGGGCGTGATCGGCTTTGGCGTCGCGAGCCGCGCGTGAGAAGGTGCGGTATGCCCGAGCATGACCCGTCGCCGGATGTCATGAGCCAGCTTGTCCAGAGCATCCGCGATCCCGCCATCCTCATGCTCGACCCGCACGGCGTCGTCCTCAGCTGGAACGCCGGCGCCGAGCGCATCACCGGCTACACCGCGGGCGAGGCCGTCGGCGCCCACATCTCCCTGTCGTACCCGCCCGCCGGGGTCGCGGCAGGCGACCCCGCCCGCGCTTTGGCGGCGGCCGCCTCCGGGGGCCGCTGGGAGGAGGAGTGCTGGCGGGTCCGTAAGGACGGCACCTGCTTCTGGGCCGGCGTCGCCATCACCGCCTTGCGCGACGCGGCGGGCGCCTTGCGCGGCTTCGGCGAGGTGACCCACGACCTGACCACCCACCGCACCCCCGCCGGGCCGCCCGGCGAGCGCCCGAGCAAGGGGCCCGCCATCGCGGCGGCCGGCGAGCGCGACCTGACCGAGCGGCGTGTCGCCGACACCGCGGCCGGTGAAGGTGAGCTGGGCGAGTGGCGCGCCGCCGCCGGGGCGGGCGGCGAGCGTGAGCTGCTGGTGTCGCGGCTGGCGCAGGCGCGGGAGCGGGAGCGGCGGCGGATCGCCTCCGGGGTGCACGACGACACCATCCAGTCCATGGTGGCCGTCGGGATGCGGCTGCGGTCCTGGGGTGCGAGCCTGCCGGCCGAGCAGGCGGCCACCGTTCGGGCGCTCGACGACGACGTCAACGCCGCCGTGCTGCGTCTGCGCGACCTCGCCTTCGCCCTGCGCCCGCCCGCCGACGGCCTGGTGGACAGCCTGGCCGGCTACCTCGAGCGGACCATGCCCGCCGCGCGCCTCACCTACGAGCTGCGCCACGACCTCGACGCAGAGCCGCCCGACGAGACCGTGCTCGCCGTCTACCGCATCTGCCAGGAGGCGCTGACCAACGTCCGCAGGCACGCCGCCGCCCGGCACGTCACCGTCGGGCTGCGCTCGCTGGGCGCGGGCGTGCACGTACGCGTCCGCGACGACGGCGCCGGCCTGTCCCCGGCCGCCACCGAGCCCGGCCACTTCGGGCTGATCGAGATGCGCGAACGCGCCGAAACGGCCGGCGGCTGGTGGACGATCCTCGGCCCGCCCGGGGCGGGCACGACGGTCGAGTTCTGGATCCCCACCCCACCACCGGCCGGCCACGGCTGACCTCCCGCGTCCCTGCCGCGACCGAAGCCGCCGTCCTGGACCCGCCGTCCTGGACCCGCCGTCCTGGACCCGCCGTCGCCCCCGATCAGAGCTGGCGTTCCGGACACCCTCGCCGCCGCCCCCGATCAGGGTTGAGCGGAATCCCCGCCGCCGTTGATGAGGGCGTTCGCCTGGCGGGCGATCTCCCATTCCTCGTCCGTCGGGATGACCAGCGCGGCGACCTCCGCCCCTTCACCCGAGACGGCGCGTTCGGCGTCCGAAGGGGCCTCGTTGCGCTCCCGGTCCAGGGTGATGCCGAGGCGGGCGAGGCCGGTCAGGGATTCTGCGCGGGTGGCGGGGTCGTTCTCGCCGACGCCGCCGGTGAAGACGACGGCGTCCACGCGGCCGAGCAGGGCGTAGTAGGCGCCGACGTACTTGCGGATGCGGCGGGTGTAGACGGCGAGGGCCAGGAGCGCGTCCTCGGCCCCGGCCCTGGCGCGGGCGCGTACCTCGCGCATGTCGCTCGACCCGGCCAGGGCGAGCAGGCCGCCCGCGTGGCCGAGCGCGTTCTCGGCGCTCTCGGCGTCCAGGCCGTCCACGCGCGCCAGGTAGCCGGGCAGTGCCGGGTCCACGTCGCCTGAGCGGGTGCCCATCACCAGCCCTTCCAGCGGCGTCAGGCCCATCGAGGTGTCGACGCTGCGCCCGTTCGAGATGGCCGTGGCGCTGGCGCCGTTCCCCAGATGCAGCACGATCAGGTTCAGATCGGGCAGGTCGCGGCCGAGGAAGGCGGCGGCGCGGCGGGAGACGTACGCGCAAGAGGTGCCGTGGAAGCCGAACCGCCGCACCCCGAGCCGCTCCCGCCACTCGCGCGGCACCGCGTACGTGTACGCCTCGGGAGGCAGCGTCAGCTGGAACGCCGTGTCGAACACCGCCACCTGCGGCACAGGAGGGAACGCCGCCCGCGCCACCCTGATCCCGGCCAGGTTGACCGGATTGTGCAGCGGCGCGAGCGGCGCCAGCTCCTCGATGGCCGCGATCACCCCGTCGTCCACCACGACGGCCCGGTCGAACCGGGCGCCGCCGTGCACCACCCGATGCCCGACCGCGACGGGATCGAGCGCGGGACCGGCGGCCGCGAACGCCTCCATCATCGCGGCCAGCCCCTCGTCGTGACCGGGAAAGGGCCGCTCCCGCACGTACGGGGGGCCGTCGCCGTGATGGTGGGTGAGCCGGCCGCGCTCCTCGCCGATGCGCTCCACCAGCCCCCTGGCCGGGCGCTCCCGGCTGTCCACGTCCACCAGCTCGTACTTGATGGACGAGGAACCGGTGTTCAGGACGAGAATGTGTCCGGCCATGTCCACGACCTGATCTCCGCCGGATCCTCGCCGTGCTCCCGCGTGTACGCGCGGGCCCGCAGCCGCTCGTCGCTCATCAGCTGGCGCAGGTGCGCCGCCTTGCTGCCGAGGCCGGGCACCCGGTCGATGACGTCCATGACCAGGTGGAAGCGGTCGATGTCGTTGAGCATGCACATGTCGAACGGCGTCGTCGTCGTGCCCTCCTCCTTGTAACCGCGCACGTGGATGTTGTCGTGCCCGTGGCGGCGGTAGGTGAGCTGGTGGATCAGCGACGGGTAGCCGTGGAAGTTGAAGATCACCGGCCGGTCCACGGTGAACAGCGTGTCGAACTCGGCGTCCGGCATGCCGTGCGGATGCTCCGACTCCGGCTGCAGCCGCATCAGGTCCACCACGTTGACGACGCGGACCTTCAGCTCGGGCAGGTGCTCCCGCAGCAGCGCGGCCGCGGCCAGCGTCTCCAGGGTCGGTACGTCGCCCGCGCAGGCCAGCACGACGTCGGGCTCGCTGCCCTCGTCGCTGGAGGCCCACGTCAGGATGCCCAGGCCGCGCGTGTTGTGCGCGATGGCCTCGTCCATCGTGAACAGGTCGAGCACCGGCTGCTTGCCCGCGACGATCACGTTGACGTAGTCGCGCGAGCGCAGGCAGTGGTTCCCGACCGACAGCAGCGTGTTGGCGTCCGGCGGCAGGTAGACCCGCACCACCGACGCCTTCTTGTTGACGACGACGTCGAGGAAGCCGGGGTCCTGGTGGCTGAAGCCGTTGTGGTCCTGCCGCCACACGTGCGACGACAGCAGGTACGTCAGCGACGCCACCGGCCGCCGCCACGGGATCTTCTGCGACGACTGCAGCCACTTGGCGTGCTGGTTGAACATGGAGTCCACGATGTGGATGAACGCCTCGTAGCAGTTGAACAGCCCGTGCCTGCCGGTCAGCAGGTAGCCCTCCAGCCAGCCCTGGCACAGGTGCTCGCTCAGCACCTCCATGACGCGGCCGCCGGCGCAGAGGTTCTCGTCGGTGGGCAGCGTCTCGGCGTTCCACGCCCGGTCGGTCACCTCGAACACCGACGACAGCCGGTTCGACGCCGTCTCGTCCGGCCCCATGAGCCGGAACGTCTTCGGGTTGGCCGCGATCACGTCGCGCAGCAGCCCGCCGAGCACCCGCGTCGGCTCGCTCGACTGCGTGGCCGGCGCCTTGACCTCGACAGCGAGGCGGCGGAAGTCGGGCAGCCGCAGCGGTTCGAGCAGCTCGCCGCCGTTGGCGTGCGGGTTGGCGCTCATCCTGCGCTCACCGCGCGGCACCGTCTCCAGGATCGTCCCGACCGGCTTTCCGTCCGCGCCGAACAGCTCCTCCGGCCGGTACGACCGCATCCACTCCTCCAGGAGCGCCAGGTGCGTGGCGTTCTCGCGGACCTTGGCCAGCGGCACCTGGTGCGACCGCCACGTGCCCTCGACCGGCAGCCCGTCGACCTCGCGCGGGCCCGTCCAGCCCTTCGGCGTGCGCAGGATGATCATCGGCAGCCGGCCGGCGTCGCCCGCCTTGTACGCCGCCAGCTCGTCGAACGCGGTGTCCAGCGTGCCCGCCATCTCCTCGTGGTCGGGGCCCACCAGGTGGGGGCGGTAGCCGTACCCCTCCATGAGCTTGATCAGTTCGTCCGTCGGGATGCGGGCGAGGACCGTCGGGTTGGCGATCTTGTAGCCGTTCAGGTGCAGGATGGGCAGCACCGTCCCGTCGCGGCGGCGGTCGAGGAACTTGTTGGAGTGCCAGCTCCCGGCCAGCGGGCCCGTCTCGGCCTCGCCGTCGCCGATGATGCAGGCCACGACCAGGTCGGGGTTGTCGAAGGCGGCGCCGTACGCGTGCGCCAGCGCGTACCCCAGCTCGCCGCCCTCGTGGATCGAGCCCGGCGTCTCCGGCGCGACGTGGCTCGGCACCCCGCCGGGGAAGGAGAACTGCCTGAACAGCCGGCGCATGCCCGTCACGTCCTGCGACACGTCGGGATAGCGCTCGGAGTACGACCCCTCCAGCCAGGCGTGCGCCACCGCGGAGGGACCGCCGTGACCGGGCCCCGCGATGTAGATCATGTCCTGGTCCCGCTCGCGGATCACCCGGTTGAGGTGGGCGAAGCAGAAGTTCAGGCCCGGCGTCGTCCCCCAGTGGCCGAGCAGCCGCGGCTTGATGTGCTCCGGCCGTAGCGGCTCGGTGAGCAGCGGATTGTCCAGCAGGTAGATCTGCCCGACGGACAGGTAGTTCGCCGCCCGCCAGTACGCGTCTATATGGTCCATGCCCCTGCTGCTTCCACCACAGGATTGCCGCAATCCCCCTGGAACGCGAATTCCACTGAGCTGCTAAAGACTCCGCTCCGCCATGCGCGGAATCAACCGCGCGGGGTACACGGTTACGGGACGATGGGACCAGGCATGATCGGCTTGGCGCCACGAGGTTTGGCGACATGAGGAGGCAAAGCGTGAACGGCGACATCACCCAGAGCCAGGAGTGGGCGGCCCTGGGCAAGCACCACGAAGAGCTGGCGGGCAGGCACCTGCGCGAGCTGTTCGCGGACGACCCGGGCCGGGCCGGGCGCATGACGGTGACCGCCGGCGACCTCTATCTCGACTACGCCAAGCACCGCGCGACGCAGGAGACGTTCGACCTGCTCACGGCGCTGGCCGAGCGGGCCGGGCTGCGCGAGCGCATCGACGCCATGTTCCGCGGCGACCACATCAACGTCAGCGAGGACCGCGCGGTCCTCCACGGCGCGCTGCGCCTGCCGCGCAGCGCCGAGCTGGTCGTCGACGGGCAGGACGTCGTGGCCGACGTGCACGCCGTGCTCGACAAGATGAGCGGCTTCGCCGACCGGGTCAGGTCCAAGGAGTGGAAGGGCGCCACCGGCAGGCCCATCGAGACCGTCGTCAACATCGGCATCGGCGGCTCCGACCTCGGCCCCGCGATGGCCTACGAGGCGCTGCGCGACTACGCCGACGCCGGCATCACCGCCCGCTTCGTCTCCAACATCGACCCGGCCGACATCACCGGCAACCTCGCCGGCCTCGACCCGGCCACCACGCTGTTCGTGGTCAGCTCCAAGACCTTCACCACGCTCGAGACCCTCACCAACGCCAGGGTCGCGCGCCGCTGGCTGGTCGAGGCGCTCGGCGAGGAGGCCGTGGCCAAGCACTTCGTGGCCGTCTCCACCAACGCGGCGAAGGTCGAGGAGTTCGGCATCGACACCGCCAACATGTTCGGCTTCTGGGACTGGGTGGGCGGCCGCTACTCCTACGACGGCGCCATCGGCCTGTCCCTGATGATCACCATCGGGCCCGAGCGCTTCCGCGAGATGCTCGACGGCTTCCACACCATCGACGAGCACTTCCGCACCGCGCCGTTCAAGGCGAACATGCCGGTGCTGATGGCCCTGCTCGGCATCTGGTACACCGACTTCTTCGGCGCCGAGACCCGCGCCGTGCTGCCCTACAGCCAGCGGCTGCACCGCTTCCCCGCCTACCTCCAGCAGCTCACGATGGAGTCCAACGGCAAGTCCGTACGCGCCGACGGCGCCCCCGTCACCGCCACCACCGGCGAGATCTTCTGGGGCGAGCCAGGCACCAACGGCCAGCACGCCTTCTACCAGCTGCTCCACCAGGGCACTCGGCTCGTTCCCGCCGACTTCATCGGCTTCGCCGAGCCCCACGAAGACCGCGAGGGCATGCACGACCAGCTCACCGCCAACCTGCTGGCCCAGACCTCCGCGCTGGCCTTCGGCAAGACCGCCGACGAGATCGCGGCCGAGGGCACCGCGCCCGAGATCGTGCCCCACAAGGTGATGCCCGGCAACCGGCCCACCTCCACGATCCTCGCGCCCAAGCTCACCCCGTCCACGCTCGGCCAGCTCGTCGCCCTCTACGAGCACATCGTGTTCGTCGAGGGCACCATCTGGGGCATCGACTCCTTCGACCAGTGGGGGGTCGAGCTGGGCAAGAAGATGGCGCTCGACCTCGCGCCCGCGCTGATCTCCGACGCCCCGCCCACCTCCTTCCCCGACCCCTCCACCGAACAACTCATCCGCCGCTACCGCGCGCTGCGCGGAAGGCGCGTCTGACATGAACGCCACGGGGGAGCCCGCGACACCGGCCCCGACCGCCACGGGGGAGCCCGCGACATCGGCCCCGGCCGCCACGGCGGGCGCGGTTTCAGGCGAGGAGCCCGGTGCGGCGGGGGCGCTGGTGCTGTTCGGCATCACCGGCGACCTCGCCCGCAAGATGCTGCTGCCGGCCCTCTACCGCCTGGCCGCCGACGGCCGGCTCGACCTGCCGATCATCGGTGTCGCCAGGACCGACCTCGACCTCGACGGGCTGCGCGAGCACGCCCGCGAGGCGTGCGGTGGGCCGCGTGACGCCGCGTTCGACAGGCTGGCCGGCAACCTGCGGCTCGTCGCAGGCGACTACCGCGACCCCGGCACCTTCACCCGGCTGGCCGACGAGGTCCGGGGCAAGGGCTTCCTCGTCCACTACCTCGCCGTGCCGCCCGCCCTGTTCGCCCCCGTCGCCGAGGGGCTGGCCGGGGCGGGCCTCAACCACGACGCGCGGCTGGTCGTGGAGAAACCGTTCGGCCACGACCTCGGCTCGGCCCGCGCGCTCAACGACCAGCTGCTCCAGCACTTCGACGAAGACCACCTGCGCCGGGTCGACCACTTCCTCGGCAAGGAGCCGGTTGAGGACCTCCTGGTCTTCAGGTTCGCCAACATGCTGCTCGAGCCCATCTGGAACCGCTCCTACATCCGCAGCATCCAGATCACCATGGCCGAAGACTTCGACGTACGCGACCGGGGCGCCTTCTACGACGCCAACGGCACCGTCCGCGACGTCGTCCAAAACCACCTGCTGCAGCTCCTCGCCCTCCTCGCGATGGACCCGCCGCCGTCCACCGACGCCCGGGCCACGCTCGACGAGAAGTGGCGGGTGCTGCGGGCGGTGCAGACCATCGACCCGGCCGACGTCGTACGCGGCCAATACACCGGCTACCTCGGCACCGACGGCGTGCGCCCCGGCTCCACCACCGAGACCTACGTCGCCCTGCGCGCCTACATCGACAACTGGCGCTGGGCCGGCGTGCCCTGGTGCATCCGCTCGGGCAAGGCGCTGCCCACCACCGACCTCGAGGTCGTCGCCGAGCTGCGCCGCCCGCCGGTCACCATGTTCAGCGACGCCCACGCACCCGGCAGCCCCAACCTCATCCGCTTCCGCCTGCAACCCGACGCGGGCGTCACCTTCGACCTCCTGGCCAAGGAGCCCGGCAAGCAACACACCCGCCCGGTGCCCGTCAGCGTCGACTTCACCAAAGAGCTCGGCCCGATGGACGCCGCCTACGAACGCATCCTCGCCGACGCGGTCAGCGGCGACCCTCGCAGGTTCGCCAGGTTCGACCTGGTGGAGGAGTCCTGGCGCATCGTCCAGCCCCTCCTCGACCTGCCGGAGCCACCCTTGCCGTACGACCCCGGCACCTGGGGCCCCGCACCGGCGGAGGACATCGCCCCTGGCGGCTGGCACAAGATCTCCACCACCTTTGACTGACAACCCACGACGCGACACCGCGCACGGGCACCCCGTGCGCTGACCGTCTGCGCGCTGACCGTCTGCGCGAGGACCGCATGAAGCCCTGCAACGCGCACGCCAGAGGCAAAGCACCGACGAATGGCAGCAACGCTACGCCCACAGGGCAGGCGTGGAGGGCACCATCGCCCAAGGCGTCAAAGGCTTTGGCCTGCGGCGGTGCCGCTATCACCGGACGGCCAAGACCCATCTCCAGCACATTCTTATCGCCGCGGCGATGAACCTCACCAGGCTCGACGCCTGGCTCACCGGAACGCCGCTGGCCCCGACCCGCACCTCGTGCTTCGCCGCCCTGCGCCTGGTGGCGTGAGAGGGTGTCTTCCATCCCGGCGATCTTGGTTAGAGCGCAAAAGACCAGCACGCGAGCGGCCCCGCCGTGTCAGTAGCAGCGCATGTCCGTCCAGGTATCGTCGTACATGCCGTCCAGGTCGATGATCACTGAGTTTGTGACGGAGGCGCCATCCACGGGGGTGCCGGGCTCGTCGAACAGTATGAAGGCCACTACCTCGTAGTCGCAGACGTCTCCGTCGGGATCTTCGATCTTCGCCTGGCGGTAGTGGTTCAGCACCTCTTGCACGGGCCGCTCGGTGGAGAGCTCGAAGCGGATGGTGTACCAGCAGTCGCCGGAGTCGCCG
The DNA here is from genome assembly GCF_040676995.1 of Nonomuraea sp. NPDC049419. NCBI lineage: Bacteria > Bacillati > Actinomycetota > Actinomycetes > Streptosporangiales > Streptosporangiaceae > Nonomuraea > Nonomuraea sp. NPDC049419. Next base: position 176,672 of record NZ_JBFAQB010000019.1, read on the forward strand.
CTCACCTCGACTTGCGGGTCGAAGTACCCGAAGTCTGTTCCGGATGGCAGCGGATACGCCTGGATGCGGCCCACCATGCGCGCCAGCCGGTGGTCATTGATCCACACCGGTGCCATGACGATCGCCGCGAGCAGCAAGAGCGGCACTGATAGCAAGGCCAGGCAGCCGCTTCGGCGAGCCAATCGTGAATGTCTGGACTTCTGCGGTGGTGCGGGTGCGGGCGGGTCCCGGGGGATCGACATGGATCACATGATCGCGCCCTGCTTGCCCGGCGTGCACCTCCCAACGCAGGAGCCGCCCCGTGATCACAAACGTGACCACGGGGCGGCTCCTGTTCGGCCTGCTTCGCCAACGGTGTCTCGCATGAAGGCGGGGCCCGTTCTGACCTCCCCTCCCGAGGGCCGGTGAGGCCGGGTTCGTTCCTCGGCGCCCGGTGAGGTGGGTCCCGTCGCCTTCCGACGGTTGGTGATACTGGCTTCCCTTCCCGAGGGTTGGTGAAGCCGGCCTCATCGGTCCGAGGCCGGTGAAGGCGGCTCGGCAGCGGGTGGGGGCTGTTGGAGGGGAGGTCGTAGGGTGGGCGGGTGACGGCTTTGGGGCAGGTTGTGGCTTTTGGTGGTGTGGTGGTGCTCGGCGCGATGTCGCCTGGGCCTGACTTCGCGGTGGTCGTGCGGCGTTCGGCCGTTTCCGGTCGCGTGCACGGGATGGCCGCCGCTTCCGGGGTCGCGGTGGGTGTCTTCGCCTGGGTGGTCGCCGCAGCCACCGGGGTGGCCGCGCTGCTCGCGGCGTCCGCCGCCGCCTTCACCGTCGTCAAGGTGGTCGGCGCGGCCTACCTGCTCTATCTCGGCGTACGGTCGCTGCTCGCGGCCTGGCGCGGTGGCGGCACCCTGCGGCTGGACGTCCCGGATGCGGGCAGGCGGGGGCCGGGGGCCGCGTTCATGGAGGGCTTCCTGACCAACGTGCTCAACCCGAAGGCCGCCCTGTTCTTCGTGGCGCTGGTGCCGCAGTTTCTCGGAGCCGGGGCGCCGGTGGTGGCTCTCTCGGCGGCGGCGCTGGTTGCGACGGTCGCCTGGTTCCTGGTGGTGGCCAACGTGGTGGGAGCCCTGCGCAAACTGTTCGCCCGTCCGAACGTACGCCGCGCGGTGGACGCCCTGACCGGCGTGGCCCTGGTGGCTCTGGGCCTCAAACTCGCCACCTCCACCCGCCCCTGACCACCCAACGCGAACGCGCGGTGTGGTGTGTTCGCGCGTTCGCGACTTGCGGGGGCGGTGTCGTTCGCCCAGCCTGTACGGTTCCTGCGCGTCAGGCGATGGTGACGCCCAGGAGGTGGCCCAGGCCGAAGGTGACCGTGGCGGCGCCTACACCCAGGGCGAGCTGGCGGAGGCCGCCCAGCCACCACGGACGGGCCGTCAGGACCGCCACGACGGCGCCGAAGCCGAACAGGGCGACCATGCTCACCACCAGGGCCACCAGCAGCCCGGACGCCCCGAACAGGAACGGTGCCAGCGGCACCAATGCGCCGGCGGCGAAGGCGCAGAACGACGAGCCGGCGGCCACGTACGGGGACGGCAGATCGTCGGGGTCCACGCCGAGTTCCTCGCGGACGTGCACCCGCAGCGCCTGCTCGGGGTCGGCGGACAGTCCGTCGGCCACCCGTTCGGCCAGCTCGGCGTCGAGGCCCCGCGAACGGTAGAGCGCCACCAGCTCGGCGCGCTCGCCGACCGGGTTGCGGGCGAGCTCGCGGCGCTCGACCGCGATCTCCGCCCGCATCAGCTCGGTCTGGGACTTCACGGACGTGTACTCGCCGGCCGCCATCGAGCACGCACCGGCGAACAGCCCCGCGAACCCGGCCAGCACCGCCCCCTGCCCGGCCCCCGCCGCGCCGACCACTCCGGCGATCAGCGCGAAGTTGGACACGAGCCCATCCATCGCCCCGAACACCGCCGGCCGCAGCCATCCACCGGTCACGTCGCGGTGGGTGTGGTGCTGCTCGGGAGAGTGCGGACGAGCGAGCTCGATCGTCATACGTTTTCCTCCGATTTAGGATCTCTCATGAAAAATGTGGCATATGCTCCACAAGATCCGCAACGAAGGCGAGCCTTGCCTGACCTGCGGTGTTGACGGGCTTTTCGGCATTCTGTGCTCGCCCGGTCATGGACGGTGACGCCGCCGTAACCGTCCCTCAGCGACCGCTCCAACCGCCCGTCGGCGACCGGGTGCAACCGTGCATCGGCGATCGGGTTCAACCGTCCGTCGGTGACGGACGGCCCTGCGAAAGGCATCCGATGCTCAGTGGCTGTGGGCGGGCATCACAGAGCTCGCCGAGGGAGTGCACGTGTGCCGATTCGCTTGAGAAGAGGGTCAGTCAGCGGCAGAACCCCACGAGCTGATCGGGGATCGGCAGAACTCGTCCGAGGTGTGACGTGAGCCGCGGCGATCGCGTGATCCTCGGCTGTTCTCACGAACTCCGAATGATCACGCGATGAGCGCCATGCGGCCGCAACACCTCAAGATGACGTCGTCCGGCTGGAGAATTGGCGACGCACCCACGTTCTCCCGATGTTGTCGTTGAGTCCGGCGCCGACCCAGTTCTGGTCGCCGTGCCGCCAGCCTTACTCCAGGCAGGGCCGCGGCCAGATGTCGGGCACGGGGTGACGCCCCCGCACCCGAAGAACCCCGCACCCGAAGAACCTCCCCACCCGAAGAACGAGGCTGGGGCCCTGACGTGTCAGGCGTGAGCCGGGGTCAGGGTCGAAGCCTCGGTCGTGGCGGGATGGATGAGGGTGGCGCACTCCTCGATGGTCTCCTCCAGCAGCCTGCGGAGCAGGGCGTCCGGGTCCGGGATGCAGGCCTGGACGATGCCGACCACCGCCAGCTGCACCGCGTTCGGGGCGGCGTAGCGGCGGAAACCCTTCTCCGTGATGCGGGCGGCGCGGCTGAAGCGGCGGGCCTGTTCGGCAGCGTGCGGGACCTCGGCCATCGCGCGGCGGCTGCGCTCGCTCATCCGTCCGGACGGCGCCCCGTCGAGGCGGGCGAGCATCTCCTCGGCCGCGAGCACCGAGACGGCCAGGGCGAGCTGGCGTTCGGCGGCGGCGACCGGCAGGGCGGTGGTGGCGCAGCGCAGCGCGATGTGCGCGTCCACGCGCAGGTCGTCGCTGTTCAGGCCGATGATGGACGGGACGAGATGGACGAGCTTGGCCCGGTTCTCGTCGTCGGTGTTGTCGTTGACGAGCCTGGCGAGCGCGGCCAGCAGCGGATGTGTGCAGGCCGGGTGGTCGCTCCAGCGCTCGCCGGCCAGGTAGGAGGCGAGTTCCATGAAGCAGGCACCGCGTTTCGGGTTGCGATGCCTGCCACGGGAAAGGACCGGCAGGTGATCAAGGTGATTGTCCACGGGTGCTCCACTGCTCCACGCGATCGCCGTCTATCCAGTCTGCGCCGTCGTGCGGCTCAATGCCAGTGATGCGATGAACGTTCCCTCTACCCCGTACGGCCACACTCCAACGCGGACGAACCACCCTTTACGGCTCCACGAAGACGGCGACCGTGCGGGCCGGAATGGTCAGCGTCCCGGTGGAGGGGTCGTACGACGACGACCGTACGACCGGATCGGCCGACTCCGCCTGGACGGGATGGAGCGTCACGGGCGAACCGGCGGCCTGGGCCTGAGGTGCCGGCGTGGCGTTGAAGACCACCGTGACCGACCGCCACCGCTCGTCCAGGCCCGAGGTGTCGATGCACATCGTGATCACCCCTTCGGCGGACCCGGGGAACGTCAGCCGCCGCCGCACCTCCTCGGCCGTCCCGAGCGCGAAGGCCGGCGTCGAGGACCGGATCCGCAGCAGCTCGCCGACCATGGCGCGGGCGGCCCTGATGTCGGCGGGACCGGGCCGCAGGGAAGGGTCGGCGAGTAGCGGGCGGGCGTACGGCCAGCGGGCCTCGTTGTCGCGCCGCGGCGGCAGCCCGGCGCCGAAGCCGTTGCCCTGCGCGCAGTCCCACAGCAGCCGGTTGAACCAGTCGCCGGAGTCGTAGGAGTTGCGGTCGAGCGACTTCGAGCGCAGCCGTTCGCTGCCCGCGTGCAGGAACGCCATGCCCTGCGCCAGCAGCACCACGGCCAGCGACAGCACCTGCATGCGCACCCGGTCGGCCATCGGCGTGCCCTGCGGCAGCTTGTACGCAAGCGCGTCGTACAGGGTCTCGTTGTCGTGGGCGTCCACGTACGCGACCGCCTCGCCCGGCGCGGCGGTGTATCCGGCGGGCATGCCGTTGTACCAGATCTCCGAGCCCGCCCGCCCGGACGGCAGCACGTAACCGGCCAGGGCGCCGGTGAGCCCGATCCTGATGAGCTCGCAGGAGCGGGCCAGCCGCTCGCGCTGCTGGTCGGGGCCGCCGTTGACGGGGGCGCCGTTCGGCGCGCCGGCCAGGCCCGAGCCGAAGCCCTGCACGCGCGGGTCGGCGTCGAAGGGGGCGCCGCCGCGCACCGCGTCGCGCAGCCGGTCGTTGAACGTCGCGATGCCGGTGCCCGCCAGGTTGGCCTGGGTGGCCTGCACGAACCTGGCGTCACCGGCCACCTCCCCGAAGCTCCACCCCTCCCCGTACAGGATGATCGACTTCCCGTCGACCCCGTCGGCGGCGGGCGTGAGCGCGTCGAGCGCGCGGCGGACGGCGAGCAGGTTGGACTTCGGGTGGTGGCCCATGAGGTCGAAGCGGAAGCCGTCGACGCGGTAGTGGCGGGCCCAGGTGACGACCGAGTCGACGACGAGCTTGCCCATCATGAGGTGCTCGGGGGCGGTGTTGGCGCAGCAGGTGGAGGTGGCGAGTGAGCCGTCGTCGAGCAGCCGGTGGTAGTAGCCGGGCACGACGGGGTCGAGCACGGCGGTGGAGTGGGTGTGGTTGTAGACGACGTCCATGACGACGCGCAGCCCCGCCTCGTGCAGCGCGGCCACCATGGCGCGGAACTCGCGGACGCGGGCGTCCGGATCGGTCGCGTACGAACCCTCCGGCACCGTGTAGTGCAGCGGGTCGTAGCCCCAGTTGTAGGAGTCGGTGCCTGCGGTGCGGGCCACGATCTCCTGCTGCCGCTCGGAGTCGGGCGGCAGCGCGGCCAGCTCGCCGGCGGGAGGCTCGGTACGGTCCTCGCGCCGTTCGGGGATGGTCGCCACGTCGAACACCGGCAGCAGGTGCACGTGCGTGACCCCGTCGGCGGCCAGGGCACGCAGCTCGCGCGTGCCGTCGGAGTCGAGGGCGAAGGCCGCGTACGTGCCGCGCAGCTCCTCCGGCACGGTCGGGTCGGCGGCGGAGAAGTCGCGGACGTGCAGCTCGTAGACCACCGCCCGGTGCTGCGGCACCGGCGGCGGCGCGGCGTGCCGGTCCCAGCCGGGCGGTTTGAGCGCCGCCCTGGTCAGGCAGATGATCCTGCTGCGCCGGCCGTCGGCGGTGACGTCCACGCCGTACGGGTCGGTGACCTCGTTCGTCACCACCGCCCCCGCATCGGGCGAGTAGACGGTCACCAGGTACGTGTACTCCAGCCCCCACCACGCGGGCGGCCCGTGCACCGTCCACACGCCGGTCTCGTCGTCGCGCCGCATGCGGTGCACCCGCCGCCCCGTGGGGCCGTACAGGGCCAGCTCGACCTTCCGCGCGGTCGGCGCCCACACCGCGAGCTTCGGGAACATCTTCCCCGACGGCCCCAGCACGGCGCCTGCGGCGGCCGCGTACAGGTCGTCGAGGACGCCGGGCAGCTGCACGCCGGTCACGGCCTCGACCCGGCCCTCGGGATCGCGCCGCACGGCCACCACCTGGCCGCGCAGCGCCTCAGGGACGAGGTCGGCGTCCTGCGGATCCACCTTGTACGCCGGATGCCCGGCCAGGTGCGGCCACCTGACGCGCTGCTGCCCGGTGAGCCTGCCCGGCATCAGCCGGATCAGGCAGGCCCCGCAGTCCTGCTCGCCGTGGCCCCACGGCACGTCGCCGGGGTGGAAGACCAGGAACGCGCCCTCCTGGCAGGCCGGCTCGCCTGGCCACACCACGGTGTCGCGGTCGATCCAGTGGGCCCTGGCCTCGCCGAGGCACCCGTGGTCCCCCTCGGCAGGGCGCTCCCGTGGCGCTTCCCTGTCGTCGCGTCTGCCAATGATGTCTCTCAGGCTCTCCGCCCCCTCGCCCATCGGGCACCCCCGCACCCCCGTACGGACGCCTCAGCGTCCTCGTTCCCACCTGAGCGGCGGTGAAGCGAAGCGCCCCGGAATACTCCTCTTTGCCATGTTTGCCGCAGCGTGACCACGACCGCGAACACGACGAGTATTTGACCAATAACAGTAAGTGATTAGATGCTGGGTTGGTGGACGGTTTTCTCGACGAGACCTGCGGCGGTGTGACCGAGCTGCGCGTGCACGGCGTCTCGGGCACGCCGCCGTCGGTCATCCTCGCCCATCCTCGCCCCAGGCTCGTCGCCGGCGACGGCACCACGGGGTTCTATCGCCGCTGGTGGGAGGGCGGGCCGCCGTCCGGAGGCCACGCTGACGTGCCGGGTGTGCGTCACCGCGAGGCCTATGCCTGGGGCAACCTCACCTCCGGTGGCCGGGCCATCGCGCTGTGGCTGCTCCTGCTGCCGTTCTCGCTCGCCAACCTGGCCTACTTCATGCTCCCGAGGCCCGCCGGGGCCAGGCGGCTGCGGCACGTGACCGAGGCGGGGCAGCGGCTGTTCGCGCTGCTGCTCACCGGCACGCTGGTCGGCGCGGTCACCCGGGCCGGCGTCGATCTCATCGGCTGGCAGTGCACTGCCGCAGGACGGGCCTGCGCCGCCGACGCCGCGCCCGTCTGGGTGCGGTGGCTCGCCGTCCTCTGGGGCGACGAGCCGTCCCGGCGGCTGGCGGTCACGTCGCTGCTGCCGCTGGCGATCGTGGTCCTGCTGTGGTGGCTCGCCCGGCGCACGTGGCGCCGCGACGAGAACACCCGCCCCCCGGACGGTCCGGCGGCCCCGCCCGCGGCCGGCGTCCCGGCCCCCCGCACCCAGACGGACGACACCCCACCCCCCGCGCCGGCCTCGGCGGAGCAGCCGGGCGGCGTGCGGGTGGAGGAGCGGCCGGAGGGTGGCGGGCAGCCGAGTACGGGGGAGCGGCCGGGTGGTGGCGTGCGGCCCAGCGGCGGGGTGCTGTTGGGGAGGCCGAGGCTGTGGCATGGCGGGGCGCCGGTGTGGCGGCTGCGGGTGGTGCATGTGGCCTTCGCCGTCGCGTCCATCGGGGTGGCGGTGGTGGCGCCGTTCGCCGGTGCGGCCGTGGGGCTCGTGCTGACCGTCGCCAATGCGGCGATCCTGGTCGCCGCCGCCGTGCTGGTGACGTTGCCGTGCATCGCCCGCCGGGTCGATCCGCAGGCGGGGCGGCCTACACCGGTCCTGCTCGACGCCTCGTGCCGGGCGTTGCGGGTGGCGGCGCCGGTGGTGTTCCTCGCCACGGCCGGCGCCGCGCTGGCGGGTCTGGAGCCGGGTGACGGTGGCACGCTCGCCTGGCAGCTCCCCGGCGTCGGCATTGGAGCGTTCCAGTACGCCCTCACCGTCGGCCTCGGGCTGTTCCTCCTGATCACCACCTTCGCCCTGGCCCGCGCCGCCAAGGACGAGGAGGGCGGGCCGCGGGCGATGGCCGGGATGGCGGCCTGGTTCGTGCTCATGGTGGCCGTGGGCGCCGCGAACGTGCTGGCGCTCGGCCTGCTGTTCTGGACCGCCGCGTTCTTCGGCGTCCCCGGCACCGCCGCAGAGCCGGGCCCGCTGGAGCGGGCGCTGCTGATCGACGACTCCGCCTGGTGGACGGCGGCCCTGGTGCCGCTGCTCGCGTTCGGCCTCCTCGCGCTGGCGGGCGTGCTGTGGCTGATCAGGAAGGCGGCGGCGGCCCGGCTGGCGCCCGCGCTGAAGCCCTACTACGGCGAGCGCGACGACGCGGAGACGGTCGCGAGCGCGTGGGCGCTGGCCGCGCTCACCGACCGGGCCGGGCTGGTGCTCGGCGTGCTCACCGCGCTCGGCGCGGCCGGGTCGGCGGTGGTGACCGTGCTGCACCGGCTCGGCCCCTTCACCCCAGGAGGCGGCGTCTCGGGCATGCTCGCCTCGGCGGGCGGCTGGGTCATGGTGGCGGCCGTGGTGACGCTGGTGCTGGTCGGGCGGCGTACGTACAGCGACGCCCGGCTGCGCAGGACGATCGGCATCCTGTGGGACATCGCCACGTTCTGGCCGCGCGCCATCCACCCGCTCGCGCCGCCCTGCTACACCGAGCGGGTCGTGCCCGAGCTGGTCGCCAGGGTCCGCAGGCTGGCCGCGAAGGACGGCGACCAGGTCGTGCTGTCGGGGCACAGCCAGGGCAGCGTCATCGCCGCCGCCGTGGTGCTGCAGCTCGATCCGGATACCCGGCGGCGCGTGCGGCTGCTCACGCACGGCTCGCCGCTGCGCCGCCTGTACGCCGCCTACTTCCCCGCCTACTTCGGCGACAGGGAACTGACGGCGGTACGCGAGGCGGTGACGTGGCGCAACCTCTACCGCCTCAGCGACCCCATCGGCGGCCCCGCCTTCCGCCGCGTCGACCCCCTGGCGGGCGGCGAGCAGGACGCCGTCGACCTGTTCTGCTGGGACCCGCGCAGGCCCGGCCCCGGCGAGCCGCTCCCCGAGACCCGCCGGCACACCGCCTACTGGCTGGATCCGCTCTACGACGAGGCCCTGACCAGGCTCATCACCGTCGAGCGCGCCGTCTGACGGTCCCGCACTGTAGGGTGTCCCGCGGTCTGGAGTCGGTGAGCCATGGGGGCTGACGGTGCGGTGGGTGCTTTTCCTGGTGGTGCTGTTCGCGGGGTTATGGGTCACGCCCCCCGCTGCCGATGCCGCCCCGGAGGGCGGCAGGGTGGCCTTCATCGGCGTGCCGGGGCTGCTCTGGGACGACCTCGACCCGCGTGACACCCCGCGCATGTGGGAGCTGGCCGGGCAGAGCGCGCTCGGGTCGCTCTCGGTCAAGGCCGTCGGCACCGTCACCTGCCCGTACGACGGGTGGCTGAGCGTGTCGGCGGGCGTGCGCCAGGCAGTCAGCCGCCGCTGCGGCCTGCCGCCCGAGCCGATCGCCCAGGGCGCGGGCGCCGTCGTGCCCGAGGTGCCCGAGCTGCGCGCCACCACCAACGGCATGTACGCCGGCGCGCTCGGCGGCGCCGTGCACGCCGCGGGCCACTGCACGGCCGCCGTCGGCAGGGGCGCCGCGGTGGCGCTGGCCGACCAGCAGGGCAGGGTCGACCTCTACGCCTCCGAGCCCGCCGGGCTGTCCGACTGGTCGCGCTGCCGGGTGCTGGCCGTCGACGTCGCCGCGCTCGTGCAGCCGTACCTCGAGGACGGCAGGCTGCCGCAGGAGCCCGAGGCGATCTCGCCCGAGCAGCGCCGCGAGCTGGTCCGCCAGGCCGACGCCGAGGTCGGCGCGGCGCTCGACCGGCTGCCCGCGGACACCGAGGTCGTGCTGGCCGGCATCGGCGACCACGGCTCGGTGCCGCACCTGCGCGCCGTGCTGTGGCGGCGGGCGGGCACCGACGCGGTCACCGGCGAGGCCGGGCCGTCCATCGGGGCCGGCTCGACCATGCGCGACGACCTCGTGGTGCTGCCCGACATCACGCCCACGCTCCTGGGCGCCGCCGGCATCACGCCGCCGTCCGGCGTCGTCGGGGTGCCGTGGCGGCTCGGCGACCCCGTCACGCCCGCCGACCTGGTCAGGGCCGACGTGGCGGGCACCTCCGTACGCGGCATGACCGGCTGGTTCTTCACCGCCTACGCGATCCTCCAGGTGGCCTTCTACGTCGGGGCGTACCTCCTGCTGTCGAAGCGCCGGCGGCTCGGCCTGGTCGGGACCGTCGCGGTCGTGCCGGCCTGCGTGCCCGTCGCGACGTACGCGGTGAACGTGCTGCCGTGGGACCGCAGCCCCTACCCGGTGGCGACGCTGATCGGCGCGGTGCTGGCCATGACGGCCACGATCGCCGCCGTGGCGCTGGTCGGCCCGTGGCGGCGCGACCCGCTCGGCCCGCCCGCCGCGGTCACCGCGATCACCGCGGCCGTGCTCGTGGCCGACCTGCTGACCGGCACGACTTTGCAGTTCAACAGCCTCATGGGCTACACCGCCGTGGTCGGCGGGCGCTTCTACGGCCTGGCGAACATCCCGTTCGCGCTGCTCGTCACCTCCGTGCTCATGTGCTCGGCCATCGCCGCCCAGCACCTCGTCCGCGCCGGGCGGCGGCGCGCGGCCGTGGCGGGGGTGGTGGTGTCCGGCGTGGTGGCGATGCTGCTGGCGGGCTGGCCCGGCGTGGGCAGCGACTTCGGCGGCGTGATCGCGTTCGTGCCGGGCATCGCGGTGACCGCGCTGCTGGTCGCGGGCCGCAAGGTGTCGCTGCTGAAGCTGGCCGGGTTCTGCGTGCTCGGCGGGGTGGCCGTGTCGGTCATCGCCGTCCTCGACCACCTGCGCCCGCCGGCCGCGCAGACGCATCTCGGCAGGTTCGTGGGGATGGTGCTCGACGGCACGTTCCTGCCGATGATCGCGCGCAAGCTGGGCGCCATGCTCAACACCCTGCTCTCGCCCAACCTCATGCCGATCGTCATGGCCGGGCTGATCTTCCTGATCTTCGCCGTGCTGCGGCCCGGCAAGGTGAGCGCGGGCGTGGTGCCGCTGGCGTTCGAGCGGCTGCCGATGCTGCGCGCCGGGCTGCTCGGGGCGCTGGCCAGCGGTGTCGTCGGCATGCTGGTCAACGACTCGGGGACGGCGGTGCTGTCCATGGTGGTGGCGCTGGCGGTGCCGCTGGTGCTGCACGCGGGCGTCCGCCTGCCGGAGCTGGCCGGGCAGGAGGAGGAGCCTCCGGGGGACGCCGTGGGAGAGCGCGTGGCCACCAAGATCTGAAATTTTCTTTTAGTTCATGCCAAAGCCTTGAAAGTTATAACCACGAGCGATTGCATTCGGGGCGTGCAGACCCTCCGATTGCTGGCCGCCGCCGCGCTCGTGTTAGCCCCTGTGGCCATCAGCGCGCCCGCGCAGGCCGATCCCGTCCCTCCCGCAGAGGACGCGTCCCAGGCGTCGTCCTACCCCGCCTCCTCCACGCTGCTGGCCAAGACCGCTGAAGGCCGGCGGCTGGAGACCGCCAAGACCACCCGGCCGGTCGCGCCGGGCATCTCCCTGACCTCCTTCGACACCTTCGACGAGCTCGGCTGGCTGCGTGCCGACGCCGTCACCGCCGACCTCGGCAGCGTCAAGGCCGACTACGTCTTCTCCGGCGAGGTGTCGAAGACCGAGCCGCTGTCCGGCCCGGCCAAGCGCTCGCGCGCGGTCGCGGCCGTCAACGGTGACTTCTTCGACATCAACAACTCCGGCGCCGCCCAGGGCATCGGCGTCCAGAACGGCACGCTCGTCCAGTCGCCGATCGCCGGACACGAGAAGGCCGTCGCGATCTCCGGCGACGGCGTCGGCCGGGTGCTCGCGATGTACTTCGAGGGCACCGCCACCCCCGCCGGCGGCGCGCCGATCACGCTGACCCAGTTCAACCAGATCGTCCAGCGCGACGGCGTCGGGCTGTTCACGCCGCTGTGGGGCTCGTACACGCGGGCCCGCGCCGTCGAGGGCGCCACCGCCGTCGCCGAGGCCGTGCTGGTGGACGGCGTGGTCTCCGAGGTACGCGACGCCGCGGGCAGCGGCCCCATCCCGGCCGGCAGCACGATCCTGCTCGGCCGCGACGCGGGCGCCGCCGCCGTGGCCGCGCTCGAGCCCGGCGACAAGGTGGACGTGAAGTACCAGCCCAAGCCATCCGACGGCAAGTCCGTCAAGGCGGCCGTCGGCGGCAACTGGGTGCTGCTCAAGGACGGCGTCGTGCAGAACTCCACCGACACCGCCGCGCACCCGCGCACAGCGGTCGGCTTCTCCGCCGACGGCAGGAAGATGTACCTGGTCACCGTGGACGGCCGCCAGGCCGACAGCCGCGGCGTCACCCTGAACGAGCTGGCCGCCATGATGAAGGAGCTCGGCGCGGCCGACGCGCTCAACCTCGACGGCGGCGGCTCCTCCACGATGCTGGCCCGCGAGCCCGGCTCCGCCGACGTGCAGGTGGAGAACAGCCCGTCCGACGGCGGCGAGCGCCACGTGCCGAACGGCCTGGCCCTCTACGCGCCCGAGGGCAGCGGCAAGCTCAAGGGCTTCTGGGTCGAGACCGCCTCCGACCCGGCCAAGGCGCCCGGCGCCGCCCCCGTCGGCGGCGGCCGTCCTGACCGCGTCTTCCCCGGCCTGACCAGGAGGCTGACCGCGGCCGGCTACGACGAGACGTACGGCCCCGCCGCCGGCACCCCGTCCTGGCGCGCGAAGCCGGCCGTGCACGGCGTCGTCCGCGACGGCCGCTTCCACGCCCTGCTGCCGGGACAGACCACGGTCACCGCCGCCCGCGGCAAGGCCAAGGGCGAGATCGAGCTGACCGTGCTGCAGCCGCTGGAGCGGCTCGGCGCCACCGCCGACCGGGTCGGCATCGCCGGCCAGGACGGCACGGCCGCCTTCGGCGTCGTCGGCTACGACCGCAACGGCAACTCCGCGCCCATCGAGCCCGCCGACCTCAAGCTCTCCTACGACAAGAACCTCTTCGAGGTCACCGCCGCCGAGCACGGCTACTTCACCGTCAAGGCGCGCCAGGCCACCGGCTCCGGGCTGATCACCGCCAAGGTCGGCGAGCTCAGCACCGCCGTGCCGGTGACCGTCGGGTTCGAGGACAAGCAGGTCGCCGACTTCGAGGACGCCGCGAAGTGGACGTTCGCCGCCGCCCGCGCCACCGGCTCGCTGTCGGCCGCGCCCGGCCACGACGGCGGCGGGCTGAAGCTCTCCTACGACTTCACCACCTCCACCGCCACCAGGGCCGCCTACGCCAGCCCGCCCGGGGAGCTGGTCGTCGAGGGGCAGCCGCAGGCGTTCGGGTTGTGGATCAACTCCACCGGCAAGGGTGAGTGGCCCAGCCTGGAGTTCTACGCCGGGCTCGGGCAGTCGCAGATCCTGCGCGGGCCGTACATGACGTGGACCGGCTGGCGCTACGTCGAGTTCCCGGTGCCGCCGGGCGTCAACTACCCGCTCAAGCTGCGCCGCTTCTACGTCGCCGAGACCAAGGCCGGCGCCTCGTACACCAACGAGATCATGATCGACGGGCTGGTGGCCAAGGTGCCGCCGTCGGTGGAGGCCCCGGCCGCGCCCAAGGTCGCCGACCCGGTGGTCAAGGCGGACGTGGCGGACATGCCGTGGCGGTTCGCGGTCATGTCGGACGCGCAGTTCGTGGCCAGGGACCCGGACAGCGACCTGGTGAAGAACGCGCGGCGTACGCTGCGCGAGATCAAGGCCGCCGAGCCTGACTTCCTGCTCGTCAACGGTGATCTGGTGGACGAGGCGTCGCCGGAGGACTTCGCGCTGGCGAAGAGGATCCTCGACGAGGAACTCGGCGGGACGGTGAAATATCACTACATCCCGGGTAACCACGAGGTGATGGGCGGCCAGATCGACAACTTCAAGGCCGTCTTCGGCGACACGTACCGGACCTTCGACCACAAGGGCACCCGCTTCATCACGCTCGACACCTCGCGCCTGACCCTCAGGGGCGGCGGCTTCGACCAGGTGGCGATGCTGCGCGACCAGCTCGACCAGGCCGCGAAGGACTCCTCGATCGGGTCGGTCGCGGTGCTGTTCCACGTGCCGCCGCGCGACCCCACGCCGGGCAAGGGCAGCCAGCTCGGCGACCGCAAGGAGGCCGCGCTGGTCGAGGACTGGCTGGCCGCCTTCCAGCGCGAGACCGGCAAGGGGGCCGCGTTCATCGGCGGGCACGTCGGGACGTTCCATGCCGAGCACGTGGACGCCGTGCCGTACTTCATCAACGGCAACTCCGGCAAGAACCCCGCCACCGCGCCCGACGACGGCGGCTTCACCGGCTGGTCCCTGTGGGGCGTCGACCCGGTCAGCAAGGCCGAGGCCGAGCTGGTCAGGCGGAGCTGGTTCACCGACGCGCCCACCTGGATCGGCACGCAGGTGCGCCCGCACGTGGACGAGCTGACGCTCACCGCGCCCGCGAGCGTCGCGGTCGGCAGGCCCGCCGCCGTCAGCGCGTCCGTCGTCCAGGACGGCCGGACGGTGCCCGCCGCCTACCCGGTGTCGGTCACCTGGTCGGGCTCGCCCAACCTGCACGTCGGCGGCCGCGCCTCGGCCAAGCCCAGGCACGTCGCCGTCCTCGACCCGGCCACCGGCACGCTCACCGCGCTCCGGCCCGGCCAGGTCACGGTGGCCGTCACCGTCAACGGCGTCACTCGCCAGGCGACGGTGGCCCTGACCGCCAGGGCCGCCGCCTGACAGTGATGATGGAGGTGTGAGCGCTTCCCGTCAGGGTCTGACCCACCGCCTGACTGACCTTGTGGTCCTCAACGGGATCTGTCGGC
>NZ_JBFAQB010000020.1:0-176973 GCF_040676995.1 Nonomuraea sp. NPDC049419
GGATGGCTGCGCCGGCTGGCCGATGACCGACCCGCCCTCGTCCTCCCAGCGGGCCGAGCTGTCGGCCGTGGCACGCGGAGCCGGGTCGGCCGGCAAGTGCGCGAGGGTGAGGATGGCGTCGATGCTCATGCCGGCGATGTCCCGGGCGGTGAGCTTGAGCGTGGCCTCGGCGGTGCCGGCGGCGGTGCCCAAAGGGATGATCAGCAGGACGACCGGCTCGCCGGCGGCGAAGCTGAGCGTGATCAGACGCGGGTCGGTGTGGCGGAACCAGCCGACGCGGACCTGGCGCCCGCGCGCGGGGATGCGGCGCGGGACGTTCTGCCACGCATCATGATGCAGGCCGATGCGGAGCGTGACCCGATCCAGCAGCCGGTCCACGGCGGCGATGAGGCCGGGCAGTTCGGCGGCCGCGTCACGGGAGGAGGGCCACCAGGCTCCGTCCACCACCGCTCGCCGGTTCGGCACCGGGCGGAGACTGAGCCGTAGCGCGGAATCGGCCCGAGGGATCGCGGACGAGGCGGGGCTGAGCGGTGCGGGCTGAGAAAGAAGTGTCGGCGTCATGGTCGCCTGACCTGTCCAGGCCCCCGAAGAGGCCAGTGGTGGTTCGCCGGGGGCGACGCCGACCTGAATGCCAACGCTCGAAAAGACCTCGGTATCTTCATCGTGCGGCATGACTTTCCGGAATTCGCTAATCCCGGAGGTAGACAGCTACGAAATCACGCAACGGCCGTAGCAGCTTCCGGAAACACAAACCAGTCGCGGAGGGCACACACCCCCCGCGCCACGGTAGGCGAACGTGGATACAGTGTTCGGCCCTGGGCAGGAGCTCCTTACGGATGCCGGCGAAAGGAGCCGACCATGCCTGGAAATGTCGCACTGATCATTCGATTCCACCTGATGGGCGGCGAAGACGTCTCCGTGATCAGCGGGGACTTCGACGGAGAGCCGGAGGCTGTGACGGCGATCGCTCGTGCAATCGACGAGCGGCGCAGCCTGGTGTTGATGCGAGCTCGATATGATCGCGAAGCCGACGTGAACGGCATAGTCATCAACCTCGCCAACGTGGTGTCAGCGCGTGTGTCGAAGACAGACAGCGCCGAGGCGGGCCAGTACCTGTAGCAGCGGGCGTGCCCCGACACGCCGCGACAGTGGCCAGCCGGACGCGGTCGTCGACGATGGCACGTCGGTGACCGAAGCAGTGGACCTCCCGGTCAAACCGCATACGCCGAAATCGAACGGGCAACGTCACAGGTTTCTCCCGTACTTGGTCTACCCCCGTCACCGCCGGTGAGTGCAGGCCAAGGGGTGCCACCGCCGTGCCCGCCCGACGTGCGGCGTAGTGTGGGTGACGTGACGCACCAAGACGTGCCGACCGGCCCGCCGCATGACGCGGTCACTCCGGTGACCGCGCTCGTGGACGCCTGCCGGCACTTCGCCACCCACGTACGGCTGCTGGCTGACCAGCTCGGTGCTGTGGAGCTGAGCGACGACGACGTCGAGCGGGTCCACAACGCCGTCCATCAGGTTTTCACCGCGGCGGGGCTGGCGGGCGCGCTCGCCACCGGGCTGCAACGGCACACCGGCGAGCGGGACTGCCCTCACTACAATGTGCTCACCGACGCCGAATGGGCTCCGCTGGCCGAGGGAGGCCGGCACGGACGCAAGGCCGTCTACGGATGTGAGCTGCGGCCCGGCCACGCGGGCGCGCACGCCGCGCACGTCCAGCTGCTGCCGGGACCGGATCGGTTCATCTGGATCCGCTGGAATGTCCGCGCCCGTGAGCTGGTCACGCTCCCGCCGTGCCCGGCCGAGCGCGCCGATTCAGACCCCGACCCGCGCTCCCCTCAGGGAGCCGAGGCAGCGCCGTGCCTGCTGTTCGAGGGGCACGTCGGACCGCACCGCTACTAGCGCGGATCCAGGTCGCGCCGCTCAGCGGGTCACTGGCCGGAGGCGGGTGGCGGGCGGTTCGAGGTCGGGCTCGGTGACGCGACCGCCCTCATTCTCCCAGGAGGCTGAGCCGTCCTGGCCAGGTGAGCTCTTCTCGGGTGCCGCGGCGCGGAGGAGGTCGGCGGGACGCACGCCGAACGTGTCCTCGGCGGCGCCCGCGAGCGCGGCCATGGCGGGGCCGGCCGCGGTGCGTGGCGGGATGACCAGCAGGCTGATGGGCGAGGTTCCGGCGAAGCTCAGGGTGATCAGGCGCGGGTCGGCGCTGCGGAACCAGCCCACTCTGACCTGGCGGTCCGGTGCCTGGATGCGTCGCGGGATGTCGTCCCAGGCGTCCACATGCAGGCCCACACGCAGGACGGCCCTGCCGAGCCGCTGGTCGACGGCGGAGATGAGGGCGGGCAGTTCGGCGCCGGCATCGCGCGTGCGTGGCCACCATGCCCCGTCGATCGTGCCCTGCTGGTGGAGGACGGTGTTCAGGCTGAGCCTGAGCGCGGACTGTTCCGCGAAAACCGGACTGGACGGGAAGAGGAGTGTCGTCATCATGGTTGCCTGGCCTGTCAGGCCCCTCATCACGAGGCCGGAAGTTCTATCGCCGCGGGCGACGCCAACCCGAATGCCAACGCTCGAAATGTCCTCGGTACTTTCTATTCTATCTCATTTCATGAAACGAGAGGTTGAAGCCGCTCCTGCGAAAATCGGCGATATCGCTGTTTGCGGTGGTGATCGGCCCGGAGAATGGGCGCAGACCGTACTCCGCGCGTGATCGCCGGGCGGTATCGAACCAGCGCGTCGCCGGGCACAACCGTTCCTCATCAGGGATCATCCCTGATAGCCGCCCGAGGGCCTGCGCGCTGTCTCCGGCCGGGAGCGGTACGTCGACCGTGGAGGAAACGCGTGGCCCAGAGCACATCCGGCAGTCGGGGCCAGTGGTGGGCGACACAGCAGGATTTCTGGCGCGAGGTCTTCGACCATCTGG
Source organism: Nonomuraea sp. NPDC049419 (assembly GCF_040676995.1). Lineage (NCBI taxonomy): Bacteria > Bacillati > Actinomycetota > Actinomycetes > Streptosporangiales > Streptosporangiaceae > Nonomuraea > Nonomuraea sp. NPDC049419. Next base: position 2,924 of record NZ_JBFAQB010000020.1, read on the forward strand.
GTGCCGGCGTGGCCGTACTGGACTCCTCTGACCGGATCATCGCGGTCAACCCGGCTGCCGAAGAGTTGCTGGGCCGTACCGCCTCGGCGATGAGCGGACAGGACTTTCACGCCCTGCTGCACCGCCACGTCGAGGACGCCACCCTGCCGCAGGAGCCGTGCCGGCTGCTCACGGCCCTGACCCGTCACCTCCGCGCCCGCGGGGCGGACACATTGCTGAGCGAGGACGGGCATCTCGTCCCGGTCACCTGGTTCAGCGATCCCGTGACCAGGAACGGCGAGGTGCTCGGCATGATCGTGCTGCTCACCGGCGACGGAACCGACCGGGAAGCGGCGGTCAGCCTCGCAGCGCACGTGACCGCCCTGGAAGACCTCACCAACCGGCTGGCCCTGGCCGCGGAGATCGCCACAGCGCTCGCGCAGACCCTGGACACCGAAGAGGCACTCGCCCGGCTCGGCCGCTTGCTGGTGCCGCGCCTGGCCGACTGGATCGCCATCGACCTGCGAACAGACGAGGGCGTCCGAAGAGTGGCGGTGATCGGACCAGAAAGCCGCGACACCGAGCGGGAAGCCTGGCAAGGCCCACTTCCCGCGCTGGACGAGCACTCACGTTCTTCTCTGGTACGAGTGTTGCGCGGCGGCGATCCCGTCCTGATGGGGCTGGGGGACATCGCTCAGCCACCCGACTCTCCCCTGGCCGCCGTCCAGACGGGCTTCCTCCAGGCAATCGGCGCCACCTCTGCGCTCATCACACCTTTGGGCACCGTCCGGCGAGTCACCGGCGCCCTCACCCTGGCCCGTACCGGCTCCGTTAGGCCTTTCGACTCCGCCGAGGTGTCGCTGATCGGCGACATCGGGCGCCGCGTCGGCCTGGCCATCGACAACACCCTGCGGTTCGGCCGCCAACGCCAGATCGCCGAGGCCATGCAACGCAACCTGCTCGGATCCCTGCCGCAACCCGGCCGGCTGCGCCTCGCGGCCCGCTACCAGCCCGCCCCCGCCGGCTCCCAGGTAGGCGGTGACTGGTACGACGCGTTCCTCCTGCGTGACGGCGCCACCGCGCTGGTCATCGGCGACGTCGTCGGTCATGATCTGGCCGCCGCGGCAGGCATGGCCCAACTGCACGGCATGCTGCGCGCTCTGGCCTGGGATCGGACGGAACCTCCCAGCGCCATCGTCGACCGCCTCGATCAGGCCGTCCCTGTCATCACGAATGTCCCTCTGGCCACCGTCATCCTGGCTCGCCTTGAAGGTCCGGATGAGGGTCCCTGGCAACTGCGATGGACCAACGCCGGCCATCCACCGCCCCTGCTGGTCACACCCGACGGACGTGCCGAATTCCTCGAACAGGGACAGAGCCTGCTGCTGGGCACCGGCCTCAGTGACGTCAGCCGGCCGGACGCCACGGTCCCCCTGCCTCCTCGCGCCACCCTGCTGTTCTACACCGACGGCCTGATCGAGATTCCCGGCACCGATCTGGACATCGGTCTGGGACGACTCCGCCGCCACGCCGCCGCCCTGGCCTGCCATCCCCTGGACGACTTCTGTGACCAGGTCCTCGCCCGCATGCCCCCTGGCACCGCCGACGACGTCGCCCTCTTGGCCGTACGCATCCCGGCCGTCTCCGGGTGACCGACTCTTTCATGCCGGGTGACAAGCGGTTCACGCCACTGCGGTCGCGCCCTCGGAGCGATGTCAATAGCTCGACGAGGTAGGTGCCGTGAGTGAATCATAGGCGGCCTTCGGTCAAGTGCCTGCTCACTGACCGTCAGAGCCTGACCACCTACGTGCGCATCCTGCAGGACCTCCGCCGAGCCCTGCTGCATCCGCCCACACAGCTCCACCCGACCGACGGCCCGTCCTTGGCACCCGTCACCTAGGTCGCGCCGGCACCTGGCGTCGTATTCGGCGACGCTGGCCTGGCAGATGGTCGAGACCGTGGACTTGGCCAGGGCGGTCTCCGGGCCGAGCGCGTCAGCCAGGGCGCCTTCGACGTCACGGACCGACAGGCCGCGCACGAACAAGGCGATCACGAGCGTCTCCAGCGCGTGGGTGCGGGTGACACCTGCGCCGAACAGGCCGGAGGCGAACTTCTCAGTGGTGCCGCGCACTTCCGGGCGGGCAATGGTGATCGGCCCGCTGGTGGTCTTGACGGTGGTCGAGCAGTGCCCATTGCGGTGACCGGGCCGCACCGGGCTCTTGCCGTCGCCGCTGCCGTCAGCGGTGACGACGGCAGCGCGCTGGTAGCGGGAGCGGCCGAGGAAGGCGTCCACCTCGGCTTCGACGGCGGTCTGGATGATCAGACGGGCACCGAGACGGGCGACGCCCTCGATGACCTCGACCAAGTCACGACCTTCGGCGAACAGGGCGTCGATCTCGGCGCGGATGGCCTGAACGGGCGGTAGATGCGTGCCACGAGCGTAGGTCCTTGCGTAGTGCGAACTTTGGACGGTTCAGCACGGCAACCCACACTCGTTCACTTCTACACCGCATCTCGGACGCGACCGCCGGGCTGTGGCCCGGGCGCTGTCGTGATATAGCTGAGGCAGCACCGAGGTGTAGGTGTCGGCGGTGAGGACGATGCTGGCATGTCCGAGCAGGCCCTGCACGACACGCAGATTCGCGCCTGCCGCCAGGGCCAGTGTCGCGGCTCCATGCCTCAGGTCGTGCAGCCGCACCGGGGGGAAGGCCGCCGGCCAAAACCAGTTTGTGCAAGCGGTGGGCGAGGTAGTCGGGATCGATCGCCTCGCCGTTCTCGCGGGCCAATCTCTTCAGCACTCTTGCCGCCCGAAACGCCTGACTACCTGGCCTTGGGGGAGCCCCCATCCGCTGCTACCGGAAACGTCTGCCGTTCCGTCCCGACCGACGACTGACAACCGGTGCGGTGCTGGTCACGGGGATACCTGAGGGAGCCTGGGCGCCCGTGATACGCCTCAGCTCGGCCTCGCCCGAACGGACCTCGCTGGTCTGCGGGACGATACCGGCATCGGCCATCAAGCGGGTCATGTCACGGCGCTGATTGGGCAGCACCAGGGTGACGACGCTGCCGGACTCGCCGGCGCGGGCGGTGCGGCCGCCGCGGTGCAGGTAGTCCTTGTGGTCGCTCGGCGGGTCGACGTTGACGACGAGGTCCAGGTTGTCGACGTGGATGCCGCGGGCCGCGACGTTGGTCGCCACCAGCGCCGTGACGTGGCCGCTCTTGAATTGAGCGAGGGTGCGGGTGCGCTGGGGCTGGGACTTGCCTCCGTGCAGCGCGGCGGCGCGCACTCCGCTGTTCAGCAGCTGTTCGGTGAGCCGGTCCACAGCGTGCTTGGTGTCCAGGAACATGATCACCCGACCGTCGCGAGCAGCGATCTCCATAGTGGTGGCCTGCTTGTCGGCACCCTGGATGTGCAGCACGTGGTGCTCCATCGTGGTGACCGCGCCCGCCGAAGGGTCGACCGAATGGACCACCGGGTCGCTCAGATAGCGGCGGACCAGCAGATCGACGTTGCGGTCCAAAGTCGCGGAGAACAGCATCCGCTGGCCGTCTGGGCGCACCTGGTCGAGCAGGTGGGTGATCTGCGGCATGAAGCCCATGTCCGCCATCTGGTCGGCCTCATCCAGCACGGTGATGCCGACCTGGTCCAAGCGGCAGTCGCCGCGCTCGATGAGATCCCTGAGCCGTCCCGGGGTCGCGATGACGACCTCGGCGCCGTTGCGCAGCGCATGGGCCTGGCGGCTGATCGGCATGCCGCCGACGACCGTGGCCAGCCGCAGCTTCAGTGCTTGGGCGTACGGTGTGAGCGCATCGGTGACCTGCTGGGCCAGTTCCCTGGTGGGGACAAGGATCAAGGCAAGCGGTCGCCGCGATTGTGCCCGCACCTTCCTCGATGCGGCACGTGTCAGGTGATCCTCGGTGCGATGAGCGGCACAAGAACAGCGAGCACGAGCCGAAGAAAAGACGAGTCGAACCGGCGGAAAACCGCCTGGGCCCGTACGTCGAAATGGTCGGCTTTCGCCGGGAAGAACGCGGCGATGATGCCGCGCCGTAGGACTGGAGCGGGCCTATGCCCGAACCATCGGTGGTGGTGCATCCGGTGTGCGGCGGAAGAACAGACACGCTGTGCTTCTCGGGTTGTGAGGCCATCACGGCACGATGGATGCCACAAAAGCAACGCGCCGGGGCCGCGCCCTGCGGCGCGGGCCCCGGCTACGTGGTGTGTCAGGCGGGAACGATGTTCTCGGCCTGCGGGCCCTTCTGTCCCTGCGTGACGTCGAAGGCCACCTTCTGGCCCTCGCGCAGCTCACGGTAGCCGCCGTTGGCGACGATGTTGGAGTAGTGCGCGAAGACGTCGGCGCCGCCGCCGTCCTGCTCGATGAAGCCGAAGCCCTTTTCCGCGTTGAACCACTTCACGGTGCCAGAAGCCATGTTGATCTCCTTTGATAGGTGCATAGCCGAAATCCGCGTCGAACGGATTCCGCGTCGCCGCGATAGGACCACACCCGGAGATGACCGGAAAACAAAAATGCACCTGAGGCTACATACCGTCAGGTGCACACAAGTCTTTATGGGTACCACAACTGCAACTAGGTTCAATCTAGCACACGTGTGGCCGTGCCGCGCATGCCCCCGCCGACGTCGTCATCATCCCCATCATCGTCATCGTCCGCGCGCCATTGCCGCCTTGATCCGCAAGTCCCCGGTTCAACTGCGCTGTTGCCCGCACCGCGCCACCCCGTTCGGCCAGGCAATCTCCTCGTCCTGGAGCTCATCGAAGAGGCCGCTATTCACGCTGGAAAAGGCTTACGGTTCTGCGCCCGCAGGCGGCCCGGCCAGCCGGCGTAGCCCCCCGCCAGCGCCGCGCGGGTGATGAGGCAGGAACGAGGCGAACTCGGCCGCGGCCAAGCCGAGCAGGACCAGGCAGAGCGACGGGCGCGATGCCGAAGACGATGAAGGTGATCACCAGGGTCGCTCCATGAGGAGCCGTGGCGGGGTTTTCGTTACCCCGGCCAGCACCAGTCGGCCGCCGAGCTCGCGCGCCCGCCGCTCCGCGCCGATCAGCGCGCCCGCGCCTTCGGCGTCGCAGAACGCCGGCCGTGACAGATCCACCGCCACGGCGGCGGGCCGACCGCCCAGGACGTGGTCCGCCTCCCGGCTGGAGCCGGCGGCCGTCGTGGTGCGCAGCTCACCCCGCAGGTCCATCACCGGGCACACCGCCGAATGCCACCCCACGATCGCCAGCCCATCTCCCCGCCCCTGATCGCGCCCTCGATCTTGGCTTCCATCTTGACCCTGGTCGTGCTCGCTCATCGCCATCACCTCGCCCCCGGCCCGCTTCTCGCGTCGATCGTGTGGCGGGAGAGCAACTTCCTGCCTGACACGCTCAAGAAAATCTGTAGTCGCGACTGTAGAAATTCGTGCGATGGGGAGCTAGACTTCTTCACATCGCAAGAGACGGATCCACGAGGGCAGCGCAGGACGAGCACCACGACGAACTGCCCGGACGGACGTGGACGCAGGAGTGCAGAACGAAGTGAAGGCAGAAGGTCGGATTGCCGGGGCCAGCGCAGTTGAACAGGGCCCGGGTGATGGACGCGCTGCCGTTGCGCGAAGCCGACACCAGAGGTCGGGGTGTCGAGGTACGGATACATCAGAAGGGAGTGTTGAACGCCATCAGGATCGCCCGTCGCCGGCTGCAGAATGCCGCACGGGTACCGCAGCTCCACGAACAGGATGGTGGTCTACGGTCACGCTTACGCGATCCTCGCATCCCGCCCCATCGAGCGGCCAGATGCGGAACAAGTGGACCGGCCAGCAGGCCGGTCGATGGTGTTAAACCTCATGCGGGCCCCGGCGCATCAAGGCGCCGGGGCCCCTGTCTGCATTCGGGAAGGTTGGATGAATCGAACACCTCAGGCATTGACCACCATCTCCAGGCGGGAGCAGCCCCACCCCGCCAGCGCTCACCCGGCCGGCCAGTCAGCCGAGGCGGCCAGCAGCCTCGGGCAGCGCCTCGACGATGAGGACTACCCCGCCTACAGCATGGGCCGGGCCGCCGAGATCCTCGGCGTCACCCCGGCGTTCCTGCGCAGCCTCGGCGCCGCCAAGCTGATCGAGCCGCTACGCAGCGAGGGCGGCCACCGCCGCTTCTCCCGCTACCAACTGCGCCTGGCCGCCCGTGCCCGCGAACTCGCCGATGCCGGCACCCCGCTGGAGGCGGCCTGCCGCATCATCATCCTGGAAGATCAGCTCGCCGAGGCACTGCGCATCAACGAAGAGCTCCGCCAGCGCCACTGACCGCTCCTGGCCCTCGGCCGCACCCGAGGGCATCAGGACCAGCACGCCCGGCAGCCCACCACAGCCCGTGACGGCGAGGCCCGCGCGGCGCCGGCCGTCGAAGCTGACCGTCGAAGCTGACCGTCCCTTCTCCAATTGACCACAACACCGACCGCACCACCCAAGCCACAGGGAGCGGGCTGACCGTCCGGCCCCGGGCCGTCCCGATCAGGCTCGCTCAGGGCCGTGCCCCGGGGCGGCGATCGCTTCGCTTACGCGGTAGCCGAGCCCGGCCAGCTACAGACCTTCAAGGGCGAGGGTTATGTGACCTCACCTGCCCGTGAGCTGGCAGTCAAGCACCGAGGTGTTACGCCGGGTGCATGAGATATCCCGATGGTGGCGGGCTGACCACCTGGCAGCGGTTACGCCGCGAGCAGGTACGGATGCAAGCGGCCGACCGGTTCGCCGAGGGTGCGACGGATGCTGAGGTTGCGCGGGAGTTGCGGGTCTCGCGGATGTCGGCCAACCGGTGGCGGCGAGCTCTTGAGAGCGGCGGCCGCGAAGCGCTGCTGTCCAAGGGCCACGGCGGGGCGATATGCAAGCTGGACGATGCCCAGCTCGCGTGTCTGGAGCAGGCGCTGGACGAAGGGCCGATGGCGTACGGGTGGCCGGACCAGTGCTGGACGCTGGCCCGGATCGCCGAGGTGATCGAACGCCTCTTCAAGGTCGGCTACACGGTGGGCGGAGTGTGTTACCTGCTGCACCGGATGGGCTCCTGCCCATGCACACCCCCGATCAACTGGTGGCCCTGGTGAAGAACAGGCTCAAACGCATGCAGTATCGCCCCGCCCTGATCACCGGCTTCACCGCCAAGACAGGACTGGACTTCCACCCGCCGTAACCTCAGCCATTAAGGCTCTCTAACCTCGGAGCGGCAAGCGCCGTCATTACGCTCGCTAACCTTACATTTCCAGCAACTCGAGTTGATCGTTTTCACGAATTTTTGGAAACCAGGTCGGCAGCTCTCCTGAAGTCACAATATCACGAATCACATCGACCATCGCTGCGACCCCCTTCTCCCGCACGACAATCAGATCCGGCGTACCAAAGTATCGACCGGAAAGGTTTTCTCCGGACTGCCGGTGGCGGTCCATTATCCGCGATATCTGGTCCAGCGTGATGAGCAGGGCGCTGTACCGCTCACCAGTGGGCAACGTGATGATGGAATCGCCGACTTCCAGGTCCGCAGCATCGACATTCCCATCAAGCAGGATATCGACCTCGAACTCATCGTCCGCCCAGCGGAAATACGCCTGGCTGGCCATAAGTTTTCTCCAGCATTCTGATCAGTCGTGGTGAATGGCAAGCGCTTCGGCGTCCGACACTACACCAGCCACATCGTCTCGCCATCGGCGAGCGTGAGCTCTATTGGACCATCGCGTCGATCCATACTTCCCTGGAACTCGTAGACTGGCCGAGCCACTGAAGTATGGCGATGTCGGGTGCCTCGCGCCTGGCGAGCCGAGACTTCGCAGGAGGAGATCAGCCAAGAGCTGCGAGTCGCCGCAGCGTTTCGTCAACACGCTCGCGAAGCTCCTGTTCCGAGATATCGCCCTCTTCGCGAAGATCTGGGTCCGAAGGATAGTCATCCAGAGCGTAGAAGACCTCGTTCATGAGCTCCTCAAATTGCGCATGAAGTCGTTCGCCGGCGTCCAGCGCTTGTGATCGTGCCGACAGCCAGCTCAGGACAAATCGTGAAGCCGGTAGGGTTCTTTCGACGAACGACTCCATGAGGTGGAGTTGTTGCGCGGTGTTCGACTCAGGGTGCACCTCGCGTGGAGATCGCCACGACTGCCAGCGGGGAGGATGCTCCATCGCCACAGCCATGACGCCAGGGTTGGCATCGGCCAGTCGGCGAGCATTCCGAAGGAATCTCACCCGGGCTTCGTCGATCCCGGAATTCAGGCAGGCACGGACAAAGGCGTGACTCCCGGCAACCAGGGAGTATCCTCCTGCAGTCGAGAGGATGGCGTTGTCCATGTCTGGCATGGCCAAGACGGTTCCTCCATGGTGCTCAGGAAACGTGGCCGAAAGCACGTCCGGTGACACCTCCACGCGGAACACCGAGCCATCGATAACTCGGCCCCCTACGATCGGAGCACCCCAGGCATAGGTCGCGCCCAACCGGTCGGCCGCAGCACACACCCGAGGGAAAAGGGAACCTCCGCCGGTCAAGGTTCCCGGGATAGGGACGACCGTCTTAGCTGCGATATCAACCCACTCCTGACTGAATCTCTGCGCCCTCTCGTCCAGCAGTCGCCCAAGTTTCGCGGTCAACAAGCGACGCTCATTTCTTCGCATTCCATACCTATCACCACAACGAATCAACGGATGCCCGCACGACCTCTGTCCGCGAGGTGGTGCGGGCGCCCCTCACACGCCCGCAACCAGATCGGAGGGAAAGGCTGGGCGGAAGATATCAAGGTGATCGTATGAGACGCATGAACGCCCGTGGCCGGCCTTACACGCTGGGCAGACCCGCTCCTACCCGCCGAGCTGCTCGGCCACGTCGTACGTGTCGGCCGGCTACACGCTGGCCGGCTACCGCACCGGCGCCATCACCCGGTGACGGGTGTGCGGGACCACTGCTGGTTGGCGCCGCCGTTGCACGCGTACTGCTTCAGGACGACGCCGTCGGCGGTCGAGGAGGCCGGCACGTCCACGCACTTGCCGCTGTGCCGGGCCCGCAGCTCGAAGTAGCCGCCGACGGCGACCATCTGGAACTGCTGGTTGGCGCCGCTGCCGCAGGTGTACTGGATGAGCTCGGCGCCGTCGCCGGTCGAGGCGCTCACCACGTCCAGGCACTTTCCGCTGTGCCGGCTGATGAGGCGCCAGTAGCCGCCGCCGGCGTCCTGGAAGCGCCACTGCTGCCAGGCGCCGCCGTTGGCGGCGTACTGGCCGACGCGCGCGCCGTCGGCGGTGTTCGGCTGCTGCACGTCCATGACCTTGCCGCTGTGGCGCGCGGCGACCGTGTAGGAGGACGGGGGCGGCGTCGGGGTGATGGTGTCGCCCCAGGCGTAACGGATCCGGTCGGCGCCGGAGGTGTTGCGGACGGTCAAGTTGAGATCGGTGCCGCTGCCGCTCAGGGCGTACATCGAGTACCAGTCGTAGCCGATGTCGCCCGGCTTGCCGCCGAGGGCGGGCCAGTAGGTGCCGCCCATCTGGTTGTCCCGCATGACCTGCGCCATGGCGCGGATGTGGCGCACGAAGTTGTCGGTGCTGCCCGCGTCGGCGTAGTCGAGGCCGGTGGACATCGGTGCGCCGAACTCGGTCGCGACCGCGCGGGAGGCGCAGTTGCCCAGGCGGGTCTGGATGTGGCTGCGGAAGGCGTCGTAGGTCATGGGGCTGTAGAAGAAGGCGTAGTGGTGGAAGGACAGCAGCGTCGCGCCGAAACGGCTGTCGTTGCAGATGTCGCGCAGGTCCTGGCTGTAGCCGGTGCCGCCGATGAGCACCCGTCCCGGAGGGGCCGCGGTGTGCCGGGCCAGCCAGCCCGCCGCCACGTCGCGCCACTCGGCGGAGCTGTAGCCGTGCGGCTCGTTCATCGGCTCGAAGTAGACGTTGCCGTTGGAGCCGTAGGCGCCGGTCACGGCGGACCACATGGCGTTCCAGGCGGCCAGGTCGGTGATCCTGCCGCCGGAGGCGGCGCCGTCTTCCCAGTAGGCGAGGATGACCTTGAACCCTCGGGCGGTGGCGGCGTCGATCGCGCCGCGGTAGGCGTTCCACCAGGACGTGGCGGCGACCGTGTGGGTGTTGATGGGCAGCCGGACGGTGTTGACGCCCATGGTGGCGGCCATGTCGTCGTAGAGGCTGTCGGCCTTGGCCCGCACGGTGGCGTAGCTGTCGGACTGGCTCAGGCCCTGCACGACGAGCGTGCCGGTGCTGAAGTTGTCGCCCAGCACGGCCCAGTTCATGCCCCGGAACTGGCTGGTGGCTGCCTGGGCCGGGGGCGCGGCCAGGACGAGGCCCGCCATGGCGGCGAGCGCGGCCACCAGGAAGGGAATCAGCGATCGGCGTGCCTGGGTCGCTGTCATGGGGATCGCCTCTCACATTCTGTTAGCGCTAACATCGCGGCGCGCAGCCAGCCCGAACCGGATTCACCGGGGATGTCTCAGGCGGTGCTGCCGCCGAGTGTTGACGCGGCCGTAGGGCTTGTCAAGAGGTTGACAAGAAGCCCGGAATGCGCTTTCCGACTCGAATCTTCCAAAGATAGGCGAGCGATTAGCCTAGATGTCAGGATGCTCGCATGAGACGCATGACCGCCCGTAGCCGGGTTTCACGGTGGGCAGCGGTGCTCCTGGCAGGGGCTCTCCTTCTCACCGGGCTCGTCTGGTTCACCATCGCCTCGGACGATCGGTTCGCTCGGTCGGCTCCTCAGATGGAGGCCGTCGCTCGCACGTTGGGGAAGGACGAGGTGCTCGGACGCCGGACGATCGGCGCCCTGACGTTCGAGACGGTCTTCCGGGACGGCGACGCGGTGGTCTTCCACCTGAGCGGCACTCACCGTGCGTACTTCTACAGCCCTGACCGGAGGCCGGGCGACTCAACACCCGTGTGGGGCCCGTGGTACACGTTCGTGAGCGATCCCCACTGAGGCTTCTCTCCTTCGGTCAAGCAAAAAGCGGTCGCATCCAGATCGAGCTGAGCCGGCCGTCAGCCGCTCCGATGAGTACGCCGTCGGCGATCTCCGTCAGGCGTTCCGCGGAAGCACCCTCCGGTGCGACGCGAAGCCATCCCGATCTCGGATCGAATTCCTTTCGCCACGAGTCCTCGTCTGAGACCCCGTACGCGATTCCCCGCTGGAACGTGCTCCCTACGAATTGCACCACGCCGGGGGTGCTGAAAGGGATCGGCAGCTCCGCCATCTTCCACGATATCTTCGGGAAGTAGCCCCAGACGTGCAGGGCTTCATAGCGGGGCAGTCCTACCTCGATTTGCAAAGTGCCGATGGCGACACTGGCGACTCCGTCTGCGGTGCAATTCAGATATTGATCAGGTTCTGTATGTATGAAACTGATGCTGTATTCATGGTCTATGTAGGTGAGCGTGCCGGCGAAGGGAGGGCCGGGGCGTTGTTCGATGTTCATGAGGTGAGCTCGATGCGGTGGACTTGGGCCGAGGACTCGATGATGAGGGCTTGATCCTCGTGCCGCCACCGTACAGGGCGGTCGTCGGCGAGGACGTGGACGCCGGTGATCTCGCGGTCGAGCAGGCCGGCCGCACGCCCCAGGAGGCGCAGGACCACCGGGCCGTCAGGGCGGGCTAGGGCGGTGGCGTAGAGGGCGGTGTCGGTGGTGGTGTAGCGGATGTCGGCGGCGGTCACCGTGCCGCCCTCGTTGAAGCCCTGGTCTCTCAGCGCGGGTGGGTCGTCGGCCGAGGGGCCCTCGCCGAAGACCTTCCAGGGGGCGGTGTCGAAGATCGCTTCGCCGTTGACGGCGAGCCAGTCGCCGATGCCGGCCAGGATGGCGCGTTCCTCCGGATCCCCAGTGCGCCCACAGGCCGAACTCAGACCGCCGCTGGGGCTCCTGACGCCGCCGGGCGGCCCTGATTGTCGCGGTGGAAGATCGCCAGGAGGGCGAACCAGACCAGGATCATGATTCCGGCCGGGCGCAGGTACTCCTCGGCGAGCTGAGTGCCGACGAAGGAGTAGCCGGCGAGCCAGACGCCCGTGACGACGCCGACCACGCGGACCGGCCAGGAGTGGCTGACCAGGGAACTCGCCACGATCCAGACACCGGCGAGTACGTGGCCGCCGAGCCGGACCGCCCAGGCCGTGTCGTGGTCGACCCCGTTGATCATCAGGATGCCGGTGAGGACGTCGAGCGCCACCCAGCCGTAGCCCGCTGCTTTGGCCCAGGATGCCGCCTCCAGGCGGGAGACCAGGAAGAGGATCGAGAGGTGGAAGAAGACGCCCAGGTATTCTCCCCACGCCACGTCCGGGTCCGTGAAGAAGGCGATCACGGCGGGCAGGAACAGGACGAGCGGGAGCAGCGCGAGCAGGCGCAGGCTGGCATAGTGCCGTCGAGCATCGAGCATCGGTGATGTCCTTCGCATGAGCCGTATGGTCGGGTTCGAACACTAGAGAGGCGGTGTTGACATGTCAACAGTTGGCGGGAGCGAGGCGACCGAGCTGTGGCTGCGCTGGAAGCGCGCTCATGAGCTGGTACGCGCCGCCGTCGTCGCCGAGACCACAGCGGCGTCCGGCCTCTCCGAGCCGGAACTGAGTGTCTTGGTCTGCCTGCACGAGTCCGGCGGGAGCCTGCGGCAGAACGCCCTGGCCGCCGCCCTCAGCTGGGACCGGACGCGGCTGTCGCACCTGCTGACCCGGATGGCCGATCGTGACTACGTGGCCCGCGACAAGGTGCCGAACGGGATGGAGGTCACACTGCGCCCGGAAGGCAGAAACGCGATCAATGCCACGTTGCCGGCACTGGAGAAGGCCACCCGCCGCCACCTGCTGGACCGGCTCGGCCCGGACGACGCCAGGACGCTCCAGGCCATCACCGATCGCCTCCTGTCCGACGACGGTGCCAACTGAGGCGATCTCAGGGCGCGACCGAGGCAGTTCCACCAGCAAGCACCGGACCGACCTCTGGCCAAACGCGTAACCAGTAAGTTACGCTTTCTGTGTGGACGAGGTGGCAGGGGCGATCGCGGATCAGGTGCGGCGGCAGATCCTGGTGATGCTCAAAGACGGGCGGCTCTCGGCCGGCGAGATCGCCGAACGCTTCTCGATCAGCCGCCCCGCCGTGAGCCGCCACCTGCGCGTGCTCCGGGAGAGTGGGCTGGTCAGGGCAGAGCTCGTCGGCCGGCAGCGCCTCTACACGCTCGACGCGGAGCGGTTCACCGAGCTGGCCGGCTGGCTGGCCCAGTTCCTCGGGCCCGCCGGCTGGGAGCACCGCTTCGACGCTCTGGAGACCGAGGTCTACCGGACGCGCCGCGAACGCCGTACGAACAGCGCCAGGACAAGCAGCGACACCGACAGCAAGGGAGAAACAGCATGAACCGCTTCCCCACCGGCAAGCTCTTCCGCGCGGACGACGGCGTCGACCTCGTCCTCACCCGGACGTTCCGCGCGCCCGCCGAGGACGTGTGGGCCAGCGTCACCGAGCCGGAGCGCACGGCGCGCTGGTTCGGCCCGTGGGAGGGCGAGGCAGGCCCCGGCCGGACGATCCGGGTCCAGCTGGTGTTCGAGGAGAAGGCTCCCTGGGCCGAGATGCGCATCGAAGCCTGCGAGCCACCCCGCCGGCTGGAGATCACCGCCAAGGACGCGGCCGGCTCCTGGCACCTCGAACTCCTGCTGTCGGAGGCGGACAGCGGCACCGAGCTGCGCTTCGTCCAGCACCTGGCCGGTGCCGAGGGCATCGGCGAGATCGGCCCCGGCTGGGAGTACTACCTCGACCTGCTGGCGGCCTCCCACGACGGCTCCGCCAAGCCGGAGTTCGACGACTACTACCCCGCGCTGAAGTCGTCCTACGAACACCTGACCGTCACGGAGCCCGAGGCGTAGATCGCCGGGTATCTCGGCCTGGCCGTCCTGACCCGAACGTCGGCATCGTTCTCGGGAGAGCCAGCGCCGTAACGTTGGGTCGAGTAGGAAGGAAACACCTGAAAGCAGGCAAGTAACCCTTCGGCGAAGCTCGCCCCGGCCCCCCGTCAGGCCCGGCGGTAGTCGTCGATCCAGCAGGAAGAGAAGGATGACGAACACCGACAGACAGACGGACCCGCAGGACCCCGAGTACGCCGACGCCCCGGCCGCGCGAATCAATCCGCACATCCCGCACCCCGCGCGCATCTACGACTACTTACTGGGCGGCAAGGACAACTTCGCCTCCGACCGGGAGGCCGCCGAGGCGCTCATCAAGCTGTCGCCCGGCACGCGGGAGGGGGTACGCGCCCATCGTGCCTTCGTGGGCCGGGCCGTGCGGTATCTGGCGGCGGAGGCGGGCGTCACCCAGTTCCTGGACATCGGCACCGGCCTGCCGACCCAGGATCCCACCCACGTGATCGCCCAGCGGGCGGTGCCCGAGGCGCGGGTGGCGTACGTGGACAACGACCCGATCGTCTCGGTGCACGGCCGCGCCCTGCTGACCGGCGACCCGGCGGGCGCCACGGAGATGATCGAGGCGGACCTGCGCGAGCCGGAGAAGATCCTGAACGACCCCGCGGTCCGGGATCTGCTCGACTTCACCCGTCCCGTGGCCGTCATCCTGGCGGGGATCCTGCACTTCGTCACCGACGAGGAGAACCCGTACGGGGTGGTGGAGCAGCTCAAGGCCGCGGTGCCCAGCGGCAGCCACCTGCTGCTGTCGCACATCACCATGGACTTCGCCGACCACCTGAGCCGCGAGGAGTTCACCAAGCCGTACGACAAGAGCTCCGCGCCCATGGTGCCGCGCAGCCATGACGAGACGATGCGCTTCTTCGACGGCTGGAACGTGCTGGACCCGGGCCTCGTCGAGGTGGTGACCTGGCGGCCGGACCTCACCGAATACCAGGAGGAGATCCCCGGCGGGCACGCCTGGGCCTACGGGGGCCTGGCGATCAAGCCTCAGACGAAGTAGCGGGCCTGCAGGCGGAACAGCTCGGCGTACAGGCCGTCGGCGCGGCTCAGCTCGTCGTGGGTGCCGACCTCGACGACGCGGCCCCGGTCGAGCACGACGACGAGGTCGGCGGCCTGGGCGGTGGTGAGCCGGTGGGTCACCAGGACGGTCACGCCTCCCTGCAGGCGGCTCGCGCCGGCGTACTGCCGGAACAGCCATTCCTCGGCCCGCGCGTCCAGGCTGGCGGTCGGTTCGTCCAGGATGCGCAGCAGCGGCTCGCGCCGCATCGCGGCGCGGGCGTTCGCGACCGTCTGCCACTGGCCGCCGGACAGCCCCTTCCCGTCCCACGACCTGCGCCCGAGCCGGGTCTCGAGCCCCTGCGGGAGCGCGTCGAGCAGCCGGTGCCCGCCGGCCGTCCTGAGCGCCTCCAGGATGCGTTCTGGATCGTGGTCGGGCGAGCCCAGCCCGACCGAGTCGCCCAAGGTCATCTCGAGGTGGTCGGGGTCCTGGAAAGCCGCCGTGATCCGGGCGCGCCACTGCTCGGGGGCGAAGGCGGCGAGGTCGGTGCCGTCCACGAGGATGCGGCCCTCCCCCGGCCGGTACAGGCCGCACAGCAGCTTGACCAGGGTCGACTTGCCCGCGCCGTTCTCGCCGACCAGCGCCACCACCGACCCGGCGGGCAGCTCCAGGTCGACGCGGCTCAGCGACGGCCGCTCCCGGTTCCAGTAGCGGAAGCCGAGCCCCTCCAGCGTGATGCCGCGCTCCAGCCGGGACGGCACCGCGGCCGGCGCGGCCGGCACGACGGCCGCCCGCTCCGCCTCGCCTTCGGCGACGACGTCCAGGAAGACGCGGGCGGCCCTGACCGATTCGAGCACCCAGAAGATCTGGCTCAGCAGCGCCTGCGCCTGCCCGACGATCTGGCTGCTGACCGCGACGGCCGCGATGATGAGGCCGAGCGAGGCGTCGCCGGTCAGACCGGCCCGCACCATCAGGACGATCGCGCTCGCGTACGCCAGCACGAACACCAGCCAGGCCAGCGCCAGCGGGACGCGGGAGCGCAGATCGGCCACGAGGACGTCGCGGCCGGCGCGGTCCCACTGGTCGCGGTGGCGCCGGCGGAGCTCGCCCGCCAGCCCGAACAGCCGGGTCTCGCGGCCCGTGCCCGCCGTGGCGGCCAGCGCGAACAGGTGCTCGGCCAATCCGGTACGCGGCGCCGCCCGCTCGACGGCCGCGCCGTGTGCGCGGTCAGCCCTGCGGGTGGCCAGCAGGACGGGGACGGCGAACAGCGGCAGAACCGCGAGGATCGGGACGACCGAGGCCATCAGGAGCGCCGACGACACCCAGACCAGCGCGGCCCCGGTGAGCCAGAGGACCCGGTCGAAGCCCTCCCGGATGTCGTGCCGTCCGGCCCGCACGGCGGCCGCCCTGCCCGCGCGGCCTGGACGTTCGTGGATCTCCAGCGTCGGCGTCGTGCCGGCGACGTCGATGAAGCGGCGCTCGACCGCGTTCTGGATCTCCTCCGACAGGCGGAGCCGGGTGAAGTAGCCGGCGATGAACGTGCCCTGGGTGAGCATCACGAACCCGGCCAGGCAGAGCGACAGCACCAGCACCGTGCTGGTGGCGTGGTCGCTCGCCGCCTCGCTGAACAGGCCGAGCAGGATCGCGAGGCCGACCCCGGTCGCCTGCTCCAGGATGGCCACGGCGACGACGATCGGGGTTCGCGCCAGGTCGGTACGGGGCCCGAGCGCGAGGACGAAGCGGAGCGGACCGGTCACGAGGACGCCTCCTGGAAACGCTTGGCCTGGAGCCTGAACAGCTCGGCGTACCGGCCGCCGGCCTCGATCAGGGCGTCGTGCGGGCCGTCCTCGATGACCCGGCCGTCCTCGACCACCACCACCCGCTGCGCCTTGCGCACGGTCGCGAACCGGTGCGAGACGGCGACCGTCGTCGCGCCGGCCGTCAGGTCGTGGAAGGTGTCGTAGAGCCTGGCCTCCGCGCGGGCGTCGAGGCCGGCGGCGGGCTCGTCCATGATCAGCAGCCGGGCGCCGTGCCGCAGGCCGAACATGGCGCGGGCGATGGCGATGCGCTGCCATTCGCCGCCCGACGCGTCGGTCATGACCGTGTCCCAGCCGTCGGGGAGCCGGTCGATGTACTCCTGCAGCCCGGCCTGTGCCGCCACCGCCCGCAGGCCCTCGTCGTCGCCGGCGTGGTCGAGGGCGCCGAAGGCGATGTTGTCGCGGATCGGCAGGCGGTAGCGGCCGAAGTCCTGGAAGACGGCGACGACCTGGCGCTGCCAGCCTCGCCTGTTGGCGTCGTCGATCAGCGTCCCGCCGACGCGTACGGACCCGGCGCTCGGCGCGTCGAGGCCGGCGAGCAGCCGGGCCAGCGTCGTCTTGCCGGCTCCGTTGAGTCCGACGATGGCCAGGGACTGGCCTGCGGGGATGTCGAGGTCGATGCCGTCCAGCACGTCGCTGGTGGTGTACCGGTAGCGCAGGTCCTTGACGGAGATCGTCGCGTCCGGGGGCTCGATGACCGGCGCCGTCTCCGCGGGTTCCGCAACAGGAAGGGCGAGGGCCTCGGCGGCCGCTTTCGAGCCGAAGCCGATGCGGAGCTCGTCCTCGTCCGCCCGCAGGATCTGCAGCAGCGCGCGGATGGCGAGGCCGCCGATCGTCAGGTCCGCCACCGTCGAGTCGCCGACGGCGGCACGGTGCGCCAGGAGGTGGAAGACCGTCGCCACGGTGAGGCCGGTGGTGACGACCACCACGACGACGAACAGGTCGTGCTCGCGCCGCCGGCGCCAGACCTCGGTCATGTTCGCCCGCCACTGCGCCTGGTAGACGTCGCGGAAGAACGCCGTCAGCCCGAACAGGCGGACCTCCCTCGCGGGGCCCGGCGTGGTGGGGACGTCGCGCAGGTAGGAGGTGCGCCGGAGCTTCTCGGTCTGGCTCACGTTCTCGACGACGGCGATGCGGTAGTTGCGTACGAGGCGGAGGTGGATCGCGGTGAACACGGCGAGGACGACGATCCCCAGCGCCGGGTCGAGGCCGGCGAGCAGCGCCGCTGAGCCGATGGCGGTCACCCACGTGGACGCCTTGGTGGAGAACCCGAAGAGCGCTTCCCCGGGCGGCATGTCGATGGTCCCCTCGCCTCTGGCCCGGGCGATCCGGTCGAGGTAGGCGGGGTCCTCGAGGTGGCCGACGGTCGCGGGCGCGGAGACGGCTCCCATCACGCGCTCGCCCAGCCGGCCGGTCACCCGGCGGCCCAGCGCCCTTCCGAGGACCGTGCGTACGGACTCGGCGAGGTGGGTGAGAAGGAACAGCGCGACGATGACGGCGATCCACCGGTAACAGTCGCGGGCCTCCGGCGTGTCGAGGCCCCGGCCGATCGCGGACGTGAGCGCGCCCACCAGCCGGCCGATCCCGATGGTGATCCCGACCGGCGCCGCACCGGCGACGACCGAGAGGACCGCGGTCGCGCCGGTCATGAGCGGCGCCTGCGCGAAGGCGTACCCGATCAGGGCGGGCATCGCCCATCGCCGGGGCTTCGTCGCCGCGCTCACGCCGCGTCCCCGCGGACCATCGTCACTCCTCCTGAACGGCATGGGCCCGTGCTCCGGAGGGGTCGGCCCGCGTCGCACCACACACTGCCGCCGAGAAACGGATCACCGCAACGCATTTTGGGCCCGCCGGCATGCTGCTCAACCGCCGGCGGACCCCTTCTGTCGTGCGCGGCTCACCGAGCAGATGAGACGTCTGAAAGCCGCCGGCATGGTCCCGGCCGGGTGGAGGAGAGTTCGCCGGTGATCGCTCAACCGCAGGGAATCCGCATCCGGCACCGCGGGCGTCAACCGCAGGTCCACCCCACCGCCTACGTCGCCCCGACGGCCACGCTCGTCGGTGACGTCCGCGTGGGGCCGAGGGCGCGGGTGATGTACGGCGCGGTGCTCGATGCGGAGGGGTCGCGGATCGAGGCCGGGGAGGCGGCGGTGATCTCCGAGAACGCCGTCCTGCGCGGGTCCGCGGTCGCGCGGGTCGCGTTCGGCGTCGGCACGGAGTGGATCGACCGGATCACCCGGTACGAGCACATCGCGGAGGTACGCGTCGCCGAGTTCGGCGCCAACGCGGACGACGAGATCCTGTATCCCGATGCGGAGGGCTCCGGATGATCCCGGTGGTTCCGTACCGGCCGGAAGAGAGCCGAAGCCGGCCCGGGAGTTCGCCGACGAGCGGTGGCGCCACCCGCGCCGGCCGTGAGCGGCTTCACGAGCGCACCAGCTTTTCCAGCGGGACCTTGGGGTCGGCGAGGGCCGCGCGGTCCACGGGGGTTTGTGCGAGGACGAGGGCTTTGAGGTGGTCGCCCTGGTCCCAGATGTTGACGTTCATCGCGGCGATGACCCGGTCATCCCGCAGCCAGAACGCGAGGAACTCCCGCCCGCTCAGATCGCCCCGGATGACGACGTCGTGTTCGGTGCCGGGCGGGACGTGGCCGAGGTACTCCATGCCCAGGTCGTACTGGTCGGTGTAGAAGTAGGGCGGTTCGTCGTAGGCGGCCGGGCGGCCGAGCATGGCGCGGGCGGCCACGGCGGGCTGGTTGAGGGCGTTGGCCCAGTGTTCGACCCGGACGTGGTGGCCCAGGCGGGGGTGGTGGGCGTTGGCGACGTCGCCGGCGGCGTAGATGTCGGGATCGCTGGTCCGCAGGTCCGCCCCGACCTTCACCCCGTTGTCGATGGTGAGGCCCGCGGCGGCGGCCAGCTCGGTGTCGGGGACGGCGCCGATGCCGGCCAGCACGGCGTCCGCGTCGATGGCGGTGCCGTCGGCCAGCCGTACGCCGGTCTCGGTGACCTCGGCGAGGCGGGCGCCCAGCCGCAGGTCCACGCCGTGCTCGCGGTGCAGGTCGGCGAAGACGGCGCCGATCTCGGGGCCGAGGGCGGACAGCAGCGGCTGCTGCTCCTGCTCGATGACGGTGACCTCGGCGCCTGCCGTGCGGGCCGCGGCGGCGGTCTCCAGGCCGATCCAGCCGGCGCCGACGATCGCGACCTTGCGCGCGGTGGAGAAGGTGCCGCGCAGCCGGTCGGAGTCGTCCACGGTACGCAGGTACAGCACGCGGTCATTGCCGGGCACGGTCAGGCGGCGTGGCTGGGCGCCGGTGGCCAGCAGGAGCTTGTCGTAGCGGAGCCGTTCGCCGCCGGACAGCGTCACCTCGTGCGCGGCCGGGTCGACGGCGGTGACGGAGACGCCGGTACGGACGTCCACGTCGTGCTCGCGGTACCAGTCCGCGTCGTGGACGAAGATCTTGTCGCGTTCGTCACTGCCCTGGAGGTAGCCCTTCGACAGCGGCGGACGTTCGTAGGGCAGGTGCGGTTCCCGTCCCACGAGCACGATCTCGCCGCCGAACCCCTCCTCGCGCAGCGCCTCGGCCGCCTTGGCCGCGGCCAGGCCGCCGCCCACGATCACGAATGCCGCCATCGTCGATCTCCTGTCTGCTCGTCAGGTATGGGACTGACCGGTCAGCGCGAAGAACTCCTGCCGGGACCTCGCGTCCTCGCGCAGCGTCCCCTTCAGGGCCGAGGTGACCGTGCGGGACCCCGGCACGCGTACGCCGCGCATCGACATGCACAGGTGCTCGGCCTCGATCACCACGCCGACCCCCTTCGGCGACAGGTGCTGCTGGAGCCAGTCGGCGACCTGCTTGGTCAGCCGCTCCTGCACCTGCAGGTCGCGGGCGAACAGCTCGACCACCCGCGCGAGCTTCGACAGCCCCAAGATACGGTCGCCCGGCAGGTAGCCCACGTGCGCCACGCCCTGGAAGGGCAGCAGATGGTGCTCGCACAACGACTGCACGGGGATGTCGCGGACCAGCACGAGCTCGTCGTAGCCCTCCTCGTTGGGGAAGGTCGTCAGGTCGAATTCGCGCGGCTCCAGCATTTCGGCGTAGGCGTGGGCGACCCGCTTCGGCGTGTCGGCCAGGTGCTCGGACTCCACGTCGCGGCCCAGCGCGGTCAGCAGGTCGGTCACCGCTCGCTGGGCGGCTTCAAGGTCCACGCCCCCGCCCCGGACCACCCGCAGGCGCCGCGACCGGCGCTCGGCGTCGCCGGCTTCCTCCACCATGGACTCGCTCATGCCGCCCCCCTCTTCTATCGACAAGTTTCGTTAACATTAGAAGGGGCACGATAATTTCGTCAACAGGAGTGGGTTTTAGAATGGGCGAAGCCGACGGCATCTCCGCCATCGCGGCGCTGGACGAGCCGACGCGGCGCCGCCTGTACGCGTACGTGGTGCGCCAGCCGGCGCCGGTGAGCCGCGACGAGGCGGCCGACGCCATACAGGCGCCGCGCAACACCGTCTCCTTCCACCTGGAGAAGCTGGTGGAGGGAGGGCTGCTCGAAGCCGTCTACCAGCGCCGCACCGGCCGGTCGGGGCCCGGCGCCGGCCGTCCCGCCAAGCTCTACCGCCGCGCTCCCGGGCAGATCGCCGTCTCCCTGCCCGACCGCCGCTACGAGACCGCCGCCCACCTGCTCGCCGACGCCCTCCAGGAAGCGGAGGCCACAGGAGAGCCGCCCCGTGCCGTGCTCGACCGCCGCGCCCGCGACCTCGGCCGGGCCCTCGGCCGCGACGCCTCCGCCGGCGTCATGCCGACCTTGGAGGCTCTGGGCTTCGAGCCGCGCGCCTGCGACGGCACGATCGCCCTGGCCAACTGCCCGTTCGCCAGCCTCGCCGAGCGGCACACCGCCCTGGTCTGCGGCATGAACCTCAGCCTGCTCGCCGGCCTGCTCGAAGGTCTCCCCGAGCCCGGCTTCACGGCCCGGCTGGAGCCGAGCCAGGAGCACTGCTGCGTACGCCTCCGCCCGGCCGGGTGACGGTCACTCCTTGACCGGGCGGACCACGGCGACCGGGCAGGTCGCGTGGTGCAGCACGGCGTGGCTGACCGAGCCGAGCAGCGCCGAGGCGAACCCGCCGAGCCCCCGCGAGCCCACCACCACGAGATCGGCCGCCTTGGCGGCCCTGGCCAGGGCGGTGACGGGATGGTCGCACGGCTGCTCGTCGGACACCACCAGGTCGGGGTTGGCGTCGCGCCACGGCTCGACCAGTTCGCGTGCCCTGCGCGGCTCCGCCTGCACGATCTCCTCGAGCAGGATGCTGTAGCCGACGGCGTACGGGGAGAAGGCCGGCACCTGCCAGGCCGTCACCACGTGCAGCTCGGCCCGGCGGCTCCTGGCCTGCTCGATGGCGTACTCCATGGCCGCCCGCGCGTGCTCGGAGCCGTCGTAGCCGACCACGATCCGCCGGTGCTCCACCGGATGCGGGCCGCGGATCACGACGACCGGGCCCGCCGCGTGCCCGGCGACCGCGTTGCTCACCGAGCCGAGCAGCATGCCCTTGAACCCGCCGAGGCCGCGACTGCCCAGCACGAGACTGTCGGCCGTCGCGGACTCGGCGATCAGCTCCTCGACGACGTTGCCCGGCCGCAGGTCCGCCGTCACCTTGACACCGCCGACCAGGCCACGGGCCCGATCGGCGCCGGCCTCCAGCGCGCCGGAGCAGTAGTCGGCGCCCTCGTTGTGCGACCACTGCTCGCACACGTGCACCACCCGCAGGTCCAGCCCCCGCCGCCCGGCGTCGAGCGCCGCCCAGTCCACCGCCGCGCGAGCCGCCGCGGATCCGTCGACGCCGACCACGATCTGCCTGGTCATCGCATCTCCTCGGGCCGTTCCGTCCCTTACTTCCAGTATCGGTCCCGGCCGGGGGAGCCGCAGCGGGAGGACGTCCCAGGTCATCGGGCCTTTGGTCCCGAAGTCGGGTGTCAGCCGCCGGTGGTGCGGGCGGCCAGCTGCCCGGCGACGTCCTTGATCGAGGTCAGCACCCGCTCCTCGCTGAGCGCGGTGGTGTCGGAGTCGGGGCCGGCGGTCGAGGCCACGGTCGACAGGCCGCCGAACGTCACCTCGACGACCTGGCCGCCCACCCGGTAGACCAGGATCGCCTCGCGCCGGTCGACCACCTGCGTACTGGTCCTGAGCTGCGCGAACGCCTCCTCACCTATGCCTGTCACCGGGACCGGCCCGCCCTCCTCCGTCAGCCGCTGCTCCTTCGGCACCCCGGCGGGCGCGGCCGCGGCGTCCCTCTCCTTCTGCCGGAACTCGGCGCGGGCCGCGGCGGCGCCCTTCTTCACGGTCGTGACGTGCACCCGCAGGTTCACCATGTCGTACGCGGTCTCGCCGCTGCCGTCGGACTCGAAGACGCTGCTCCAGCTGCACACCGCCCAGCGCTCGCCGGGGTGGTCGGAGTTGCGGGCGCTCGTCCTGGCCTTGCCGACGTACTTCCGCACGGTCTGCGCCGGGAGCGCCCTGCACACGTCCTGGCCCCTGGACGCGGCGGTGATCCGGCCGGCCTCACCGTTCCCTTCGTCGCTCCGGGCACCGCCCTTCAGCAGGGCGGCGGCCAAGGACTTCGCGGCCTGCTGCGCGGAGCTCATCACCCGCGGCTCGGGGAGCTGCCGATAGCCGCCGTTCAGGCCGGGCAGGCTGTCGTAGCCGCCGTATCGCAGGGTCACCAGGGCGCCGGAGAGCTGGAAGGTCACCTCGGCGTCCACGCTCTTCGTGGGCGTGTCCGTGCTCACGGACGTGAACGCGTACGACGCCTCCCCCAGGCCGGGCACGCCGGTCAGACCCCCGAACCTGGTGCCGGGAGGCGGATCTCCCAGCATCTCCTGGGTGTTCTCCTTCTTGATGGCGAAGTGGCGTTGCGCGTCGAAACCGTCCCTGGCCTTCTCGTAGGTGGTCAGGGTCACTTCGAGGTCGCGTTTCTGCTCGACCCTGCCGGCCGGCTGCTCGCCCGACTCCCAGACGCAGCCGCTTTCGGCGGACGACATCGTCGAGGTGTCGTCGGCGGGGTTCTCCTGCGCGTTGCGTACCAGCTTCTTGAGCAGGGCGGAGGGGAAGATCGAGCAGATGTTCTCGCCCTTGTAGGAGGCCAGCTCGGCGGCCGCCCGTTCCTTCTCGGGTTCCTTCTCCGGTGCTGTCGCCTCCGTACGCGCGCCGTCGCCGCCGCCGCGTCCCGGCAGCGCCGCGCAGGCGGTGGCGACGGCGCCACCGACCAGGGCGAGGGCGAGGATCGACGCGGTCAACGGTCCTTGAGGGGATTGCGACATGACCGTCGATCGTACGAACGCACGTTGGTGCGAACTTGGTGCACGCTCTTCGTCCTAGCGGGCGGACACTTCCTGACCCGCCCGCGCTCACTGCCCGGGCGGGCACTCCGGCGGCGCCATCTTCAGCACGTGGAACTCCAGCCGCAGCGACCCGTCCGCGGGCAGCGCGATCGCCCGCGCCCACGGGCTCGTCGCCCAGCAGGCGGGCAGCAGGAAGTAGCGCTGGTTGGAGTGGATGAGCAGGCGCAGACCGGTGTAGCGGTAGCGGAACATCGCGTTCGGGTCGGGCAGCGTGGTCTCGGTGATCCCTGGACCTTCCAGGAAGAGGCGCCGCGCGGCGTAGACGACCGTGCTCGGCAGCATCCCCGTGTCGGCCCGGTACGCGGCGGCGGCCTCCCACCCCTTTTGCTCCGCGTACTCGGTGACCGACCACAACAGCAGGAGCAGCAGCAACGCCCCGCAGGCCGCGCGGCGCACGACCCCTCGGGTGGTGGAGGCCGTACGTCCGTTCAGCCTGCCGTACAGGCTCTCGGCGTAGACCAGCAGGACGATGCCGGCGCCCAGGCAGAGCGGCAGGAAGTAGCGCGGGAGCACCGCCCATCCGGCC
Organism: Nonomuraea sp. NPDC049419; assembly: GCF_040676995.1. Lineage (NCBI taxonomy): Bacteria > Bacillati > Actinomycetota > Actinomycetes > Streptosporangiales > Streptosporangiaceae > Nonomuraea > Nonomuraea sp. NPDC049419. Next base: position 27,533 of record NZ_JBFAQB010000020.1, read on the forward strand.
AGGCCCAGGAGGCCCGTCACGGTGCCCGCCGCTCCGGCCACGGCCGCCACAGCGAGGCCCCGCATCGCGGCGGTGCGATGCCGCCCGGCGGCCCGCGTCAGCCAGGCGTGCACCGGTGGCGTGACCAGGGCCACCACCAGGACCAGCACCAGCGGTTCTGCGGCCAGGGTGACGCTGCGCAGCACGTAGTCCTGGAACGACAGGCCCAGCATGCTCTGATCGACGCCGAACTGCGCGTACATGGTGTTGGCGCGTACCGCCCCGAAGTACATCATGATCGCCGCCACGAGCGTGGTCGGCGTCACGATGTGCGTCACAATCCCCCAGAGCCGCGCGACGTCCCCGCCGTCGCCCGCAGAGGTGCTCATGGACGGAGAGGCTTACGACTCGGCCGGAGCCGGACCGTCGTCCCCGTTGCCGTCCGGCGACACGGGGGCCTCGGTCTCGGGCGCCTCGGTGGTGCCCTCGTCAGGCGACTGCGTGGCGCCTTCGTCGGTCTCGCTGACTTCCCCGGTGGGAGTCTCAGGTTCGGAGGTCTCCGAGGTCTCCGGCTCATCGGGCGGCGTCTCGGTCTCGCCGCCTGAAGGAGCCACGGTCGCGCATGCGGGAAGGCCGGCGGGGTCGGCGGCCACCGAGCAGGCGATCTTCAGAAAGTCGTTCCGCTCGTATCCGAGCCTGTCGAGTTCCTTCAGAGCAGCTTCGGCCCGCTGATACTCGCCCTCGGCGGCCGCGCTTTTCGCCTCCACGCTGGCGCTGAACGCCATCAATGAGCGCTTCATGGATGGGGGAGCGTCGGGAATGTACTGTTCAGCCTTGTCGATTCTCGCGAGTGCTTCCTTGTCCCTGCCCTCGTTCGCGGCCGCCGCCGCCCCGCAGACCAGCGCCACCGCCTTCTGGCTGTCCGTGCTGCTGCTGGAGTTGGCCACCCGATCCATCCTCGCCGCCACACCGGAGCCGCGCTTGCCCACTTCTCGCTGGCAGTCCAAGCCGACCCGGGCCGTGGCCTCAGGAAGATCCCCGCTGTTCTCTTCGGAGACGAGCTCTCCCGGGGGCGTGATGACCGGCCGCGCGCCCGGCCCTGCCTGGCCCGGAGCACCGGCCCCTGCCTCTTCCTGATCGGATCCGCCCGAGCCGCAGCCCGCCACCAGCCCGGCGACCACCGCCAGCACGACCAGAAAGGTCCTCGCCACCATGCCCCTGCCCCCACTGCCGCTATCGAAGGGGAGTCATACCGCTCGAAGGCAGGGCCGACGCCGGCGAATAGCCCTCAACACCTAATGCCGGTGGATTCTTGTCCCACTCTTGCTCTCCAGGCATGGAGCCTCATACCGGAAGTCCAAATCAGCGCTACTTCTTTCTGGCCACGATTCTCGGCCAGCCGATCGTGCGGCCGGCGTCCGTCGCCAGTCTGCGGGCCCACTCGGCGCAGGCCGGGCGGGCCTGGGGTGGGGCGGCCTGGGCGGCCAGTTCCTGCCAGCGGAGGCTGTGTCTCCAGCCGTCGGGCACGAGGCCGGCGTGTTCGACGGTCATGGGGGCCGAGCGTTCGAGGTGGGTGCGCCACCAGGCCGGGCTGTGGAAGGCCTTGTGGTCCCAGGTCCACATGTCGGCCAGATGGGCGGGTGGGCCGTCGTTCAGCTCCTCGGTGATTCCGAGGACCACGATGCCGAGGACGCCGCCGGGGGCGAGGAACTGCTGCAGGTAGCCGAGGTAGAGGTCGTCGGTGCCGAAGTACTGGTACGCGTCCAGGCTGATGATCGCGTCGAAGTACTCGTGGGCGAATCTCAGGTCGTGGGCCTCCACGCGTACCGGTAGGACCTGGGATTCCACGCCGGCCTCGACGATCAGGGGCCAGGTTTCCTGGCGGAGCCACATGTCGGCGGCCACGACCTGCACGCCGAACTCCCTGGCGAGGAAGATCGAGCTGGTCGCCCAGCCGCAGCCCAGGTCCAGCACGCGCATGCCGGGGCTCAGGTCGAGCAGGTCGGTCAGCGACTCGGCCAGCCACAGCGGGTTGGGGCCGTCGGCGTAGCGGGCCTGCCAGACCGGGTCGTACGTGGCCGAGCGCGGGAACTGGGGGTGGATGAGCTTCTCGGCGACCAGTACGGGGTCCGCGTCGTCGGTCAGCACGTCGTGGGCTCCGATCCTGGGCGGTTGCGGATGGCGCGGCGGCTGAGCCACCACAGGGCCCGGCACAGGTGTTCGCGGCCGCGGTCGATGCCGGCGAGCCGGTTGACCTGCATGTGGGCGAGGCTTTCGAGGATGTTCTGTTCTGAGGTGGTGAGCAGGTTCAGGGTGGCCAGTTCGCGGATGCGGTGGCCGGTGTCGGTGAGCGGCTGGCGCTGGCGGGCGAAGACGGGGTCCAGCACGGCCCGGTACTCGGGGGCGCGCGGGTCCGGGCGGCGTTCTCCCGGGTTGAGGAGCTCGCAGAGCAGCGGGCGGAGCTCGCGGAAGCGCCTGCGGGCGGTGTCGGTGACGTACGCTTCGCCGTCGTGCGGGTGTGGGTGGGCGCCCCAGGCGGCGTACAGTTCGCGCAGCGCCGCCACCTGCACGACGTCGGGGTCGAGCCCGGTGCGCAGGAGGTCCGCGGCTGCCTCGCTGCCGGCCCAGAACGCGGTCTCGACCAGGGAGATCGCGGGGCCGCCGCCGTATCGCTCCACCTCGCGGTCGTAACTGGTGAACGCGAGGTCCGTGGCCTGGCCGTCGCGGACGAGACCGCTCCCCCATGCGGCGCATCGGGACATGACCTCGGCGGCGTCGCCCCGCGTGTGGAAGCGCAGGCGCAGGTGCGGCAGCGGGTCGGCGTACCGGATGAAGAACCAGCGGTCGGTGAGGTGACCGAGACCGGCGAGCAGGGCGCGCAGCGGCCCTGTGATGATCGCGTCGTGCTGGTCGGGGGCGGCGTACAGCTTCATGTGGATCCACTCGTCGCCGGGCAGCCAGCGGCGGGTGACGGCGGGTGGGGCGGTCGTGCGGGGGGCGGTGGGTTCGGGCATGCGGGTGCGGTCGCGCAGCACCAGCGGTACGACGATCTCGGCGTGGTACGGGCGGCCGGCCTGGTCGCGCAGCCACAGGTCGCCGGGGCCGGGGAGGGCTTCGAGCAGGCGGATCTCCTCGCCCGGACGCCGGAGCCCGCGGTGCAGTTCGTCCACCCAGAGCGGGTGGTCCAGGTCGAGCAGCAGCCGGTTGTCGCGGAAGGTCAGGTAGACGTGGCGCGGCACCTGCCACCTGCGCCGCCACCTCTGGCAGGCGTGGAAGAAGGCGTCCGGGTCGTCGGTGGGCGGGAGGGTGGCGGGGGTGAGCGTCCATTGGGCGGGCTGGAGCACCACCTTGCCGCGGGTCAGCCGGGGCAGGAAGGGTGCGCCCGCCGCCGGGCCCCAGTCGAACGCGCAGAGCGGGGTGTAGCCGTCCTCGGAGAACTCCAGGAGGGCGCGGCAGATGTTCGGGGCCTGGGCGACGTTCACCGCGTGGGTCTGGCCGATCGCCAGGGGGCGGCCCAGGGAGACGGAGCGCAGGTAGAAGTGGTCCCCGGTGGCGCCGAGCACGATGTCGGTCAGCGGGATCTGCTTGACCGGCGGGCCGGTGGGTTCGGCGTTCACGCACACTTCGTGGTCGCGGGTGGGGGCATGGACGGCCAGGTTGCCGCTGCGGTTGGTCGTGATGCCGTGGTTGAGCTCGGCGAACACCGTGTCGGGGCGCAGCTCCTCCTCCAGCCGCTGCTGGGCGCGCAGGCGTGCCAGGGCGGCCTCGTCGAGCAGGTCGAAGAAGCGGCCGAAGGACTGCCCGCCGCCGTAGTTGCCGATGGTGCTGAGCACGATCCGCCACCGGCCGTCGCGGAGCGCCTCGGGCGAGGCGGCGGCGAGCTGGAAGAAGACGTCCTGGGAGGTACGCGGGCGGCTGTGGGCCTCGCCGGGACGCCAGACGGTGAGCCGGTCGAGCAGGTCGTCGTCGAGCTCGACCGCGAGCAGCCCGTCGCGGGCGGCGCGGATCGCGGTCTCGACCAGGGCGCGGTCGCGTTCGGGATGCTCGGGCTCCGGCCGATACGGCCATGCGTGCGCGAGTGCCGGTTCGCGGTAGGTGGCGGGCGGGCCGAGGCCGGTCTCCGGGTTGAGCACGTCGAGCAGCGGCAGCTCGACGCCGGCGCCGTAGCGCTCCAGGAAGACGTGGTGGTAGTCGACGAGGTGCGGTCGCCGTTGCCAGGCGCAGCCGAGCCGTATCAGCAGCTCTCCCGCCTCGGCCGCCGCCGTGCCGATCTCCGCCGGCAGCGTCGCCTGCTCCAGGGCGAGTGCCGTGTCGAGCTGGAACGTCGGGCCGGTGAAGCCGGGCGTCATCGCGCGCTGGCACGCCTCAAGCCGGGCCACTCGCGCGGCGCCGCCTTCCCTGTCCACCTCGTCGGCGAGCTGCCGCACCCTTTGGAGGTCTGCGACGACGTCGTCGTGCACGCCGCGGTCGATCAGGCGCTTGGCCAGGTGGACTTCGGGCAGCGGCTCGGTCGGAGCGGGGAGCAGGTCGGGCAGGAGGATGCGCAGATCGTAGAGCTGGTCGAGCAGGCGGTCGATCTTGTGGTGGGGTGCATTCGGGAAGCGACCTCCCAGGGCGGCCTTCAGCTCGGCGTACGTCGGGCCCTGCTCTGCCAGCTCCAGCGCGGCGGTGAGCGGGCGGCTGGTCGAGAGCTCGATGCGCCGGTTCTGCGCATACAGGACGATGCGGGTGCCGAAGCGGTGCAACAGGGCGTTCACGTGGACGCCGAGCCGGTCGCGGTCGAGCCGGTCGGTGACGTGGGCCAGCCAGACGTTGTCGGCTCTGGTCCTGGTCGCCCGGACCGGGTCGGCGGCCAGGGCCGCGATCCCGGAGGTGTCGTCGAAGGCGCCGGTGGCGACGCCGGCGAACAGGCCCATGGGGGTGGGCCGGGTGGACATCCTCGTCAGGTACCTGAGCAGGGCGGCGTCCCGGCGGTTCGCCGCCTTACCGTCGGTGCCGGGTGTGGACAGCGCGGCGGCCAGGTCCGGGCTCGCGACCTGGAGCGCCTGGCGGACGCGGGGCTCGAAGGCGAGTTCGCGTAGCGCACGCCGTCCCTGGTCACGGGCCTGTGCCAGAGCGGCCGGCGGGTCCTGGATCGTCAGTGTGTCGGCGGGCAGGACGGGGGCGCGGAGCATGAACAGCTCCGACGCCGCGTACAGGCGCTCAGGATGTGCCATGCGGCTGGTCCTCCTTGCTCTCACCGACGCCGCTCAGCCAGCCATCAGGGCGTCGGCCCAGCGGGGCGGCGCCGGGTCGGTGACGGACAGCAGCGCCAGCGCGACGCCCGCCGCCCCCTCCAGCAGTCCTGGCTGGTCGATCCAGGCGCCGCCGGGGCCGGCGGCGAGCGGCGACCCCGGTTCGCCGGTCACCTGCGGCTTGTAGTCCCGCACGATGAGCGGGTGGCCGGGGTCGCAGCCGCCGAGCAGCCGTTCGACCAGGCGTTCCAGCGCCGCCCTTGCCGCCGCGCTGCCGGTCCGGACGGCGAACGCCCGGCAGATCAGCAGCACTCCCCCGAGTCCGTGGCACAACCCCGGGCCGAGGGTGCGCGGCCGCGCCTCCATCTGGCGCAGCGCGGCCTCGAAACCCTCGACCGCGACGGCCCGTACGGACGCGTCGCCGAGCGCCTCGGCGGCGTCGAGCAGGGCGGAGGTGATGCCGGGTGCGCCGTAGCAGTACGCGGGCTCGGACGGCTGCCCCAGCCGGGGCGCGATCTCGCCCGACGCGTCGAACGGCATGACCCGCGACCACGTACGGCCGTGCTCGCCCTGCCAGGAGACCGCGACGAGCTGATCGGCGAGGCCGCGGATCGCCCCGCGCATACCGGGGGCGCGGTGACCGGCGAGCCAGGCCCTGCTGAGCGCCGCCAGCGGCCCCGGGAGGCCGTGGGCCAGGCCGAGGTCCACATAGCCGTGGGGATAGAGCTCGCGTTCGCCGTCCCGTCCGTAGTTCTCCGGCGCGATCCGCCAGGGCGTCCAGCGGGAGGTGGTGAGCGGCCCGTGGCCGGTGGCGCAGCGGGCGACGAGCCGCTCGATGACCAGGTGGACGGTCGCGGGCCGTCGGGAGGCGTAGCCGAGTATCCCGGCGAGGCCGCTGATGACGTCGTAGTCGTGCACGGTCAGCGCCCGATCGGCGGCGGGGCCGAACCCGTCGAGCTGCTGGGCCAACCGGCTGTCGAGGCTGCGCAGCGTCCTGGCGTACCGGCCGTCCTCGTCGCACTCGGCGACGGCGAGGGCGATGCCGGTGGTGCCGAGTGACAGTCCGGGGCGCCGCAGCGGACGCTCGCGGGTGCTCGTGGCGGCCACCTTCAGCCACCGGTGCGCCTGCGTCCACCAGTCGGAGTCAGGGAAGGCGCGGGCGGCGTGCGCGAAGGCGACCGCGCTGCCGGCGGCGCCCCCGTACAGGGCCGCGCCCGGCTCCCACAGGGAGCGGCCGACCGTCGCCGCGGCCGACCGCGCCGCCTCGGCGACCAGCTCCTCGTCGCGGAGGCGGTGCAGGATCTCGGCCGCGACCTTGCGCGCCTCGGACGCCGTCGCGGCGGGCAGCAGCTCAGTCATAGGGGAAGATCTCCAGGAGGTGGCCGAAGCGGGCGTTGAAGAGCCGGTGGTGCTCGGCGGTGAAGACCTCCCGCCACGCGCCGATCCGGCCGCGGTGGAAGCTGTAGGCGTTGCGGTTGAACACCTTGTCGGCGACGACCTCGGGGTCCATGTCGGTGCCGACGTGTTCGGCGACCCGCCGCACGGCGGCGAGCTGGCGTTCGGCGCTGCCGCCGCCCTCCTCGCCGATCAGCTCCTCGAACGGCACGGCGCACACGTCGGGGTGGTGGAACAGGCTGACGGCGGCGTCGAAGTCGGACAGCAGCGGGACGGCCGGGTCGCGGAGAAGGTAGGTGATGCGCTCGGACATGGTCGGCAGGCTGCGCAGGATCGGGCGGAACACGGCGGCTTCGGGCTGGCGGCCGAGCGCGTGGCCGCCCTCGCCGGACAGGAACGTCGCCATGGAGATGAGCGTGTCGCGCGGGTCGCGGTAGCCCAGGATCATGCGCGGGCCTTCCGGGCTCTGCCACTCCCGCAGGAACACGGGGTCCATCCGCCAGATGTCGAGCGAGTGGAACGTCCAGCAGATGCCGGGCGGGGTGGTGGAGAAGGGCCGCCCCCACGCCTCGGGGTGCATCGGCACGGGCTGGTCCAGCTCGGGGCTGGCCAGCTTGGTGTGGGAGACGTTGCCCGCGGCGAGCTTGGCCCGCCACAGCTCGGCGACCTGGAACCACAGGAGGTTGGTGGCCTGGACGAACCCGTCGCGGTCCGCCCGGTGGTCGAGCTCGGCCGCCGCGTCGGGATGCATGTAGTGGCGGGCCAGCTCGATGCGCCGGCGCAGGCTCAGCGCCACCACGGCCTCGCGCGGCGGGACGGCCTCGCCGTCGGTGTGGTAGCCGAGCAGGATCATCAGCTCCTGCAGAAGGTGGGTTCCGCTCTTTCGCGGGGAGACGGCTATGACGCGCTCCGCGGGCATGGTGGGGACCTCTCGTTCGCCGTGCCGTCCCGTCGCGACCGGCATGGGGACGGGTCGCGACGGGCGGATCACCTGATGCTCAGCAGCACCTGCTGGGCCACGAGGTGACCGTGACGCACGGCGCACACGTCCACCAGTGGGTGTGCCGGCCGACGGGCTGGGTGCCCTCGGGCAGGACGGAGATCTCGATGTCCAGCTCGAACTCGTCGAGGTCGTCGGTCGCGGGTTCGGTCTGCGTGATGCTCATGGCGGTCACCTTTCTTTCCGGATAGGGCGTGATGGGGGCTTCATGCCGTGACGACCAGGCCCTCGTCCACGAGCGCCTGCAGGGCCGTGCCGGCCTGGCGGAGCGCCTCAGCGGGCGGGACGACGCCGGCGACGGACTCGGCGTACTCCTTGATGATCGCCGCGCTGTCCCGGCCGTCGCACAGGCGGTAGACGAGCCAGGCGGCGGGGTTGAGCCAGCGCACGCGGGGCGGGTCGGCGAGGGCCACGACGAGGCGGCGCTGCTCGGGCATCGGCACGGCGGCGACGGGGGCGACGGCCTGGTACGTCGTGCCGTCCCCGTCTCCGGGCGTGGGCGGTGCGAGCAGGTCGAGCGCCTTGACCAGCCAGGCGATGAGCTGGTGGCCGTAGCCGGTGAACAGGCCAGAGCGTTGCGCGAGCTGCTCGGCGAGGTGGCGGGCGCGCAGCTCGGGGGTGGCGTAGCGGGCGCCGCCGAAGGTCGCGCGGCTGAGCGCGGCGTCCGCGGGCGGCTCTCCGAACCGGCTCGTGATCCCGGGTCCTGCTGAGCGGGCCAGGCCGTGGTAGACGGCGAGGTGGACGTACACGTGCAGGGCGAACAGCACCCGCATCAGCGACCAGGCCTCGCGCCGCCACGGGATCGGGACGACGTCGGCGGTGGCGTCGACGTGGTCGAAGACCACGGCGCCGCAGCGGATGATCTCGAAGAGGGCGAGGTGGAGCGCCTCGTGCAGCAGCGCTCCCGCCGCGTCCCAGACGTTCTGCAGCTTCTCGGGGGCGATGAAGACGGTGGCGGGGAAGCGGTCGCCGCCGGAGACGGAGTGCAGCGGCCCGTCCTCGCCCTCGTCGCGGGCGAGGCCGATCATGCCGACGTTGGCGAGGACGCCGGGCCCGACGGACGGCATCAGCGCCGTGAGCAGGGCGGCCGCCTCGTCGATCATCTTGAGTTCGGCGGCGGAGGGTTTGATCGGGACGTCCGCGGTTCCGCGGGGGAACTGCTCGTCGAGCAGGGACCACAGGCGTTCTGTGACGGGATCTTTCGTGCCGCGGGTCGTCTCCGTCCACACCCAGGCCGAACGCGAAGGCTCGCCGGGCGCGCGGCTCACCGCGTAGCCGCCGGCGGCTACGCGGCTCACCGTGTAGCCGGCGTCGGCGGGCAGCAGGCCGGGCAGGAGCAGGCCGGTGTCCGCCTGCGTGGTGATGGTCTGCGGGCCCTGTGTGGTGACGGTCTGCAGGTCGCTCTCGAACGCGCTGCGCAGCACCGGGTCGCGGCTCAGCACCCGCAGGTCCGCGTCGGGTGCCGCCGCGCAGCGCCGTACCGGCTCGGCGTTGTGCGGGCTCAGCTCGGCCAGCAGGGTCAGGCCGACACGCAGCCGCCCGAGCACGCGCCGCTCGACGGCGGCGGCGTCGCCGTACTCGGGGTCGGTGCCGAGCAGCCGCTCCACCTCCTGCCAGAGCGTCATGGGCGAGCTCCTTTCCTTGCGGAGGTGGCCGGATGCCGGTCGGCACCCGGCCACCGGATCACGTGTTGTCGGGACGGTGGGGGCCGCGGTCACGCGGGTACCAGTCGCGCTCGGCCGCGTTGTCCGAGGTCACGGCCGGAGCCTCCACCGACGCGCTGGAGCGGATGAACTCGCGGGGGTCGGGCACTGACGTCATGATCATCTTTCCTTTCGTTGGTTGATCACCTGTCGGCAGATGGCTTGAGTGGGAGCGCGGGCGGCGAGTCGACGGCGTCCGCGTCGGTCAGCGGACGGGCGTCTGCGGCGAAGCGGTCCAGCTCGGCACCGCTGAGCAGCGGCGTCCCGGCCGGCGGGCCGCCCGCGACGACGAGGTTGCCGATCCGGTCGCCGCGCAGCACGTCGGGCTCGGCGAACAGGCGCACCTCGTCGAACACCGCCCGGAACGTCGCGACCTGGCGGCGGGTGAAGGCGAAGGGGACCGCGTCCAGGATGTTCAGCGCGTAGTGGCCGCCCGGCTTGAGCGCCGCCGCCACCGCGGTGAGGAACTCCAGGCTGGTGAGCCGCGCGGGGACGCCGGTCCTGATCAGCACGTCCGTGACGATGAGGTCGTAGGCGTGCGGGCGGACGGATCTGATGGCGTCGCGGGCGTCCGCGATGCGGATGTCCAGGCCGGGAGGCGGCGGCAGTACCTCGGTGACCGTCTCCATCAGTGTGGCGTCCCGGTCGACGACCAGCTGGGACGAGCCAGGGCGGGTGGCGGACACGTAGCGCGGGAGCGTGAGTCCTCCGCCGCCCAGGTGCAGCGCCGTGATCGGCGTGCCAGGGGGCGCGGCTGCGTCCGCGATGACGGCCAGCCACCGTACGTACGGCATTTTCACCCGGCGCGGGTCGGCGAGATTCACGTAGGACTGCGGGAAACGGTCGAGAATAAGCACCCACATATCGGGACGACCGGCGGCCGGCGTCAAGTCGACCGTGCCGAAATCGGTCGACACGGTGACCGCGCCTTCGGGTCCTTGATGAATGGTCATGGAATAACGGACCTTTCTCGCGACCCGTCCTTCGACAGCCACGAGCCTAGGTCGATGCGCGCGCTCATCACAGGTCAGCGACCGGCCATTCACCGGACATTTTCCGCGATCGCCGGTCACGCCACTGTGACGGGCCGGCCCCGCGCCCGGTGAATGTCCGGCAGATACCCTCCCCATGCCCTTTGAACTCCTGACCTGCGCGTCGATACTCCTGAAGGAGAACGCACACAGGAAGGTGGAAACGGCATGAGAACTGCTTTAGCGTCGGTGGGCGACAGGCTGCTCACGCTGCTCGCGCCCAAGGCGGTCGCCAGCGCGGGAGGCTGCGAATACGAGCAATTCTGCAGCTCCCCGCTATGCAAGGCGGGGAGCACGGTTTACCCGCGTACGTCGTACATCCTGTACAGCAACTGCGACATCGTCGCCACCGGCTGGTGTTGCGCCTCTTAGCGCCGCATCGGCGATTTCCGCTTGGTTCCGCGTCGCGCGGGACCAAGCGGAAGTCATCCCGGACTTCTGTGGGGAGTCGAAACAGTGCTTGCTTATGTTGGCTTCGGTTGCCGGGTGTTGCTCGCGGTGGTCTTCCTGGCGGCGGCGGTGAGCAAAGTGCGCAGCCGGCGCGATCGGGCCGCCTTCTCGACGTCTCTGGCGGCGTTCGGCGTCAAAGCCCGGTTCAGGCCCGCCGTGGCCGCGGCGGTGATCACCGGCGAGCTGTCCACGGCGGCGCTGCTGGCGGCCGATGTCACCGCGCTCGCGGGGCTGGCCCTCGGCGCGGCGCTGCTGATCGCCTTCATGGTGGCGATCGGCTCGGTGCTGCGGCGGGGATCGCCGGTGAGCTGCCGGTGTTTCGGCGCCTCGACGCAGCCGCTGGGCCGGCGGCACCTCGTCCGCAACGCGCTCCTGCTGCTGGTCGCGGCGGCGGGCGCCACGGGCACCGCGCCGGCCGTGGGGTGGAACCCGGGGGCGCTGCTGGTGGCCGGGTTCATGGCGGTGATCGTGGCCGCTCTTGTCATCTCTTATGACGATCTCGTGTCGGCGGTCCTCCCCCGCTGACGCTTTCCGGAGGAGAGTGGGTCGATGGATGTGGTGCTGATCGCCGCGGTCGTCGTGGTCGGCGTGCTGGGCGGGCTCAACCTGCTGCTGATGCTCGCCGTGCTGCGGCGGCTGCGCGAATACGACGACAAATGGGCGCGGTCGGGCATGGACAACCTCGCCCAGCGCAGGTTCCTCCCCGACGCGGGCACGCGGGTCGCCGACTTCACCGCGACCACGCTGGACGGCGCCGAGATCGCCCTGCGCGACCCGGCCGGGGTGAGCGGGGTGGACGGTCCGCTGCTGGTCGCGTTCTTCGCCCCAGGCTGCCCGGCCTGTCACGACGAGCTGCCGCGTTTCGTCCAGTATGCCGCCACCGCGCCGGGCGGCCGCGAACGGCACCTGGCGGTGGTCTCCGGGGCACCCGACGAGGTCGCGGACGTCGTCGAGGCCGTCTCGCCGGTGGCCCGCGTGGTGGTCGAGCCGGACGAGGGGCCGGTGACGACCGCGTTCGCCGTACGGCGCTGGCCCCTGTTCGTCCTGCTCGGGAAGGACGGCACGATCCTCGCCGGTGTCGGCGGCGTCTCCGCTCTCGAGCGGCAGGCCGTATCGGTGTGATGCGCGCTCTCGACGAGGATGGGTCCGGCTGGCGGGAACGCTGCGTGACCGCGCTCGGCCTGGCCTGGCGGGCCAGGCCGGCGCTGCTCGCCGCGCAGCTGGCCGGGGCGCTGGTCATGGGCGCGACGCCGGTCGCGGTCGCGTGGCTGACCAAGCAGATCCTGGACGAGCTGCTGGGACGGCAGCAGCCCATCGGCTGGCTGCTCGGGCAGAGCGCGCTCCTGGCCGGGTTCGGGCTGGTCGCGGCGGCCCTGCCGCATCTCTTCCAGTACGTCGACGCCGAAATGGGCCGCTCGATCCGGCTGCACAGCCGCGACCGGCTGTACACGGCGCTGTCGCGGCTGGCCGGGCTGTCCAGGTTCGAGAACCCGGCCTTCCACGACCGGATCCGGCTGGCCCAGCAGGCCGGCGAGATCTCACCCCAGGCGATGCTCGGAGCCTCGCTGGGCGGCGTGCGGACGGTGGTCACCATGCTCGGGTTCACCGGGTCGCTGCTGGCGGTCAGCCCGGTCATGGCCGCGGTCGTGCTGGTCTCGGCCGTGCCGGTGGTCGCCGCCGAGCTGAGCCTGAGCGCCAGGCGGAGCCGGATGATGTGGACGGTCAGCCCGCACGAGCGGCGGCAGGTGTTCTACTCGCAGCTGATGATCGACCGTACCGCCGCCAAGGAGATCCGGCTGTTCGGCCTGGCCGACTTCGTCCGCTCGCGGATGCTGAACGAGCTGCGCCAGGTCAACGCCGCACAGCGGCGGCTGGACCGGCGGGTGTGCCACACCCAGTTCGCGCTGGCCGCGCTGACCGCGACCGTCGCCGGGGTCGGCCTGGTCTGGGGGATCCTGCAGGCCCGCGCCGGCCTGCTGACGCCGGGCGACGTGATCGTCTTCATCGCGGCCGTGGCCGGCGTACAGACCGGCCTGTCGGGACTCGTCTCCCAGCTCGCCTCAGGGCACCAGGCGCTCCTGCAGTTCGCGCACTACCTGGCCGTCATCAACGCCGAACCGGACCTGCCCGCCCCGGTCCTCCCCGCGGCCGCGCCCTCGTTGAAGGGCGCGATCGAGCTGCGCGACGTCTGGTTCCGCTACGACCCCGACAAACCCTGGGTGCTCCGCGGCGTGAGCCTGCGCATCCCGGCCGGCTCCCTGCTGGCCCTGGTCGGCGTGAACGGCGCCGGCAAGAGCACCCTGGTCAAGCTCCTGTGCCGCCTGTACGAGCCAACCTGCGGCTCGATCACCTGGGACGGCGTCGACATCCGCCACATCCCCGTCGCCGACCTGCGCGAACGCATCGGCACCGTCTTCCAGGACCACATGAACTACGACTTCACCGCCGCCGACAACATCGGCATCGGCGACCTGCCCGCCCTGCACGACCGCGACAGGATCCGCACCGCCGCGACCGCCGCCGAGGTCCACTCCACCGTCACCGCGCTCCCCCACGGCTACGACACCCTGCTGAGCCGCATGTTCTTCATGAACGCCGACTCCGACGACGCCACCACGGGCGTGACCCTGTCCGGCGGCCAGTGGCAGCGCATCGCCCTCGCCCGCGGCCTCATGCGCGGCCGCCGCGACCTGCTCATCCTCGACGAACCCAGCTCCGGCCTGGACGCCGAGGCCGAGCACACCATCCACCGCCGCCTGGCCGAACACCGCCACGGCACCACCAGCGTCATCATCACCCACCGCCTCAACGGGGTCCGCATGGCCGACCACATCGCCGTCCTCGACGACGGCCGCATCACCGAACAGGGCACGCATGAGGAGCTGATGGCGTACGACGGCACGTACGCCCGCCTTTTCCGCATGCAGGCCTCCGGCTACCAGCCAGACCCGATCCCGTGATCCCCCTGACCCTGCTGACCGCCCTGGTCCTGACGATCACCCTCATCCGCCGCACCCTCGTGATCGTCACCGTCTCCGGCACCAGCATGACCCCGACCCTGCGCCCTGGTGAAAAGCTCCTGGTCCGCAGATGCGACCTCACCGCTTTGCAGGTCGGTGACATAGTGGTCCTGGAGCCCCCACGCATCCCCGTCTCCCCCGAGGTCACAGCTTTGGCCCCGTTGCCGACCCGGACGAAATGGCAGGTGAAGCGAGTAGCCGCACTCCCCGGCGACCCCATCCCGGAACCGGCGAGAAAGGCATCAGGCAGCCTGCGAACCGTCCCGAACGGCACCCTGATCGTGCTGGGCGACAACAGGGCCAGCCACGACTCCCGCCTCTCAGGCCCCTACCCCGCCACCCACCTCCTGGGCCGCACCCTCAGGAAACTCTCCACCCCCACCTGACGCCCAGGCGCACCTGGCGCACGGCTTCGGCGTCCACCAGCGATGAGGGACATGCGAAAGGCCATGCGCTTGATCCTCGTCCTGCTGACGGCGGGTGTCGGTGGAGGAGCTTGTCCATCAGCTCGGACCAGCGAACGTACCGGCCATAGGGGAACCCCCGCCGGTTCATGAGGCGTTGCACCTGTAGATGCCGGGCCTCGACTGGCCGTTTGCCTGCCTTTCGGAGCGTTCATGAAGCCGCTGCCGTACAGAATTCAGGCCCTCCTCTTCGCCGCAGCTGCTCTGTCGTTCTGTCTCAGTGTCTATCTTGAGGAGAATCATCTCGACTACCTCGACAGACATCCCATCATGGTCAATCTGATCTCCGGCGTAGTGGGGTTCTCCACTGCGACTCTGGTCATCAGCGTCGGGTTCAACTGGTATGCGGGCAAAGAGGATTCAAGACAGCGGAAGGAGCACTACTCTTCGCTGATCTGGCATCTTCGCTCTTTCCTGACCTACGCTCACGACGAAGCCTGGACCACGATTCCTGAGGACATCGCAGGTACGGCGGCTCGGCTGCTCGGATATGCCGACCAGGAAGACGCACGTCTGTACGCGTACAGCGATAGGCTGGCGACAGGGCGCATACCAGGACCGTCGTCTCGCCTGCACCGGCACTGCACTGAGATCTTCGCAGTCGGAGCCAAGCTGCACGAGGCCCTTGATATCGGCCCCGACGCCGGCATTGTCAGAGCACGTACTGCTGGGTTGGCTGCGTATAAGGATTATCTGCGTGCCGGCTCGGGTGCGGCCGATGATGAGTACTGGAACATGGTGAGTGCTACGAGTCGCTACGCTACTCTCCTTTTGGACCATCCCGCATGCGATGCCCTGTCTCAGGATATCGAGCTCCCTAACGCATCCCCTTGACGCCTTACGACCACTCGTCGGCGTAAGGCGTGAAGAGCGTGTCGCGTTGCAGCCACGACTCGTTGAGCAGCTCACTGTGCGGCTCTCCCCGGACGATTCCGAGGAGGAGGTCGGTGGTGGGCAGGTCGGACCGTTCCCATGCGTCGCCGTTGCGGTCCGAGATCCGGATCGGGTACGCGGCGGCCGTCGCCTCGGGTGAGACCTGCCAGTAGAGCGTGACGCCTGTGCCGGTCGAGGCCCAGGGCAGCAGGCTGTCATCAGGGGCGAGATCGTCGGGGCGTTCCACGACCTCGTCCTCGAACAGGTCCTGGAGTTGTTCCCACTCCAGCTTCGATCGCTCCAGGTCGATGTGCTTGAGCCCTGCGGGCACATGGAGCCTCAAGAAGCCCAGCCAGAGGCCGCCTCCGCCTGCGTCGAGAAGCTCGCGGTAGTCCGGCGGTACGGCGGTTTCGAGCCGGTGCTCGACTCGTTCCCAGTCGTACGGGACGGGCGGTGGTGCGGGACTCGCCCTTTCGATCAGCTGCTGAGCTGCGGTTGCCATGCGGGTGCGCCTTCAAGATCGCTGGTGTGACTTCAGAGCCTATTGCCAGACTCTCTTTCATCGAATATCGTCGATTGTCGATGAAAGAGAAGACGGGGCCACTGCCGCGCGCGGAGGCCGAGGAGTATGCGAGCTGGTTCAAGGCGCTGGCCGACGCGACCCGGATCCAGATCGTGTCGTTGCTGGCCAGGCGGCGGGAGCCGATGAGCGTGGGTGAGATCGTGGCCGTCTCCGGGGTGGGGCAGTCCACGGTGTCGCATCACCTGAAGATCCTGGCCGAAGTGCGGTTCGTGCTGGTGGAGCGGCAGGGGACGTCCTCCCTGTACCGGATCAACGACAACTGCGTGAGCTGTTTCCCCACCGCCGCCGACGTGGTGATGGGCAAGCCGGTGCCCGATGCGCCGGTCTGTGAGTGAGGAGATCTCTATGGCGTCCGACGAGATCATCGACCACTACTCAGCCCTGGCCCGCAGCGCGCTACATGGGCAGCGCATCGCCGACTGCGATCCCGTCGCCTTCACCGGTGGCGGTTTTGGGCCGGCCGGTTACGACGACACCGCCGCGCTCCCTGACGGGGCGCTTCGCGCCAGCCTGGGGTGTGGCAACCCGGTCGCCGTCGCGGAGATACGTGCCGGTGAGACGGTGCTCGACCTGGGCTCCGGTGGTGGCATCGACGTGCTGCTGTCCTCGCGCCGCGTCGGCCCGTACGGCACCGTCTTCGGCCTGGACGCCAGCCCCGCCATGGTGGAGCTGGCGCGGCGCAACGCCGAACAGGCGGGCGTCACCAACGTGCGGTTCCTGCAGGGGACGATCGAGGCGATCCCGCTGCCCGGCCACGCGGTGGACGTGGTCATCTCCAACTGCGTGATCAACCTGTCCGGCGACAAGGCGGCGGTGCTGGCCGAGGCGTTCCGGGTGCTGCGGCCGGGCGGCCGGTTCGGGGTCAGCGACGTCGTCACCACGCAGGTGCTCGACGAGCAGGCGCGGCAGCGGGCCGAGGAGCGCATCGGGTGTGTCGCCGGATCGCTCACGGTGCGGGAGTATCGGGACCTGCTCGTCGAAGCCGGCTTCGTCGCCGTCACGGTCACCTTGACCGCCGATCACGGCGACGGGGTGCACTCGGCGATCGTCCAGGCGCGAAAGCCCGCCATCGGCCCCGGCCTGGAGATCCGGCCGATGCGCGAGAGCGACGCTGCGGAGGTACTCGCGATCTACCAGGCCGGGCTGGACACCGGCCAGGCCAGCTTCGAGACCGTCGCGCCCAGGTGGGAAGGGTTCACCGCGAGCAGGTTGCCGCAGCTGCGGTTCGTGGCCGTGGACACCGATTCCGGCGAGGTGCTCGGCTGGGTGGCGGCCTCGGCGGTCTCGGCTCGGAGCGTCTATGCCGGGGTGGTCGAGCACAGTGTTTACGTCCACCCCGGCTGCCAGGCTCACGGCATCGGCCGCGCCCTGTTGACGGCGTTCGTCGCCGCGTGCGAGGACGCCGGCGTGTGGACGATCCAGTCCGGCATCTTCCCCGAGAACGCCGCCAGCCTGGCCCTCCATCGGGCGGTCGGGTTCCGTGTGGTCGGCACCCGCGAGCGCGTCGGCTGTCACCACGGGGTGTGGCGGGACGTGGTGATGGTGGAGCGGCGCAGCCCGGTGGTCGGCACCTGACCCACGCGGGAACATCGCGCGGCCCGCGATGGTTACAACCAGCGTGGCCGGTGTGCCCAGTGTCCCCGGGCCTCACCTTTTGCCTTCGCGGACTACCGTTCGGCTGGAGCCGCGTTGAGCCTTTCGCCGAGAGGCGACACGCACACCGGTACGCAGACATCTGAAGGCCCCGCTGTCCGGCGGGGCCTTCGCCGTCTCCGGGCCGGCCGCTGCGGCGGCGGTGCCGCGAGGTTGCCGGCCCAACCCGCACAGGCCGCCGCGCCGCCGGTCGGCGTGATCGGTGCTCTGCCGGTGCTGGATCGGTTCCTGCCGGTGTGGATCATCGCGGCCATGGGCGCCGGGCTGTTGCTCGGGCGGCTCGTCGCGGTCGGCGTCTTCGGCGTCACCTCCGGCCAAGCCCTGGCCGGCGTGGTCGGCCCGCTCATCGAGGTCCCCGTCCTGGTCGCGCTGGTCTACGTCAGCCTGGCCGGCCGCCGCCGTCCGTGCCATCCGCGACGACATCCGATCCCAGGTCGTCAGCCTGCTCGGCGAGCTACTGCGCGATGGCAGGGGCGGTCAGCGGTCGGTTAGCGGGGCGAACAGGGCGCCCAGCCGGTTCACCGTCTCGGGGATGATCCAGTAGTAGACCCAGGTGCCGCGCCGCTCACTGCCGATCAATCCGGCGGTGCGCAGCACCTTGAGGTGGTGACTGATGGTGGGCGCGGTCAGGTCGAAGGCGTCGGTCAGGTCGCACACGCACGCCTCGCCGCCGGCGTGAGAGCCGATCATGGACAGCAGCCGCAGGCGTACCGGGTCGGCCACCGCCTTGAGCAGCACGGCCAGCTCGGCGGCGTCGCCTTCGCCGAGCGGCTCGCGGGCGATCGGCGCGCAGCACGCCCCATCCTGCGCGCCCTGGCCGGCCTGGACGAGGGGCAGCGTGGTGGCGGTCATGCGGGGGCCTCCGGACCTGACGGGTGCTTCGACGTTCGTCTAAATGATAGTCGGTGGTAGCCGGTGAGTGCGGCGGCGGCGATCAAGCGACGCCGGTCAGCGGCATGAAGACGGAGGAGGAGAAGCCGGCCACCACGCTGATCGCGAGCAGTGCCGTGGCCCGGGACTGGGTGACGGCCAACGCCGCCACCAGCCGCCGGTCCTTGAGGGAAGGGCGGCCGGGGACGGAGTCGGGGCCGCTCCCGCCACCGGTCGAGGCGGCGGTGATCGGATCGGGGGCGGGCATCGAATCTCCTGGTCAGCCGCAGCAGCCGCCCTGGGAGGCCCCGACCAGCGGCAGCGGAGTGCTCAGGAGACCGCCGCTGATCCCGGTGGCCAAGCCGACCCGCTGCTCTTGGGCCTCGGCGAGGTTGGAGGAGCAGACGCCGGTTTCGGGCAGGTCGAGCTGGACGTCCCGCGCCGCCTCCCAGTCCCCGGCCAGCGCGGCGACCACCGAGCGGGCCTGCTCGTAGCCGGTGGCCAGCAGGAAGGTGGGGGCGCGGCCGTAGCTCTTGACGCCGATCGCGTAGTAGCCGTCCTCGGGGTGGGCGAGCTCGTCGGCGCCGTGCGGCGGGACGGTGCCGCAGGAGTGCGCGTTGGGGTCGATCAGCGGGGCGAGGGCGCGGGTGGAGCCGAGGATCGGGTCGAGGTCCAGGCGCAGTTCGCCGGCGATGGTGTGGTCGGGGCGGTAACCGGTTGCGGCCACGATGCGGTCGGCGGTGACGGTCTGCTCGTGGCCTGAGGGGTCGCGGCTGAGCACGCGTACCTGGTCGCCGTCCCGTTCGACGGCGTGGGTGAAGAAGCCGGTCACCAGGCGGATGCGGCCGCTCTCGACGTGGGCGTGCAGGCGGGTGCCGAGCGCGCCCCGTGCGGGCAGGGCGTCCGCGTCGCCGCCTCCGTACGTACGGGCGGCGCTGCCGGCGCGGATCGCCCACGTGATCGGGGTGTCCTCCAGCTGGGCCAGCGCGAGCAGCGTGGTGGCCGCCGAATGGCCGGCTCCGATCACCAGGATGTGCCTGCCTGCGTACCGGTCGCGGTCGGCGCCCAGAACGTCGGGCAGGGCGTGGTCGATCAGGTCACCGGCATCGGGTTCGCCGTGGGCGGGCAGGCCGGAGGCGCCGAGCACGTTCGGGGTGGCGTAGGTGCCGGAGGCGTCGATGACGGCACGGGCGTGCAGCTCGCTCCCGTCGGCCAGGCGGATCAGGAACGGCGCCTGCTCACGTCCCGCCGTACGAACGCGGTCGTAGCCGAGCCTGCTGATCGCCGTCACCTTCGCCCCGGTACGCACCCGCTCACCGAACAGCTTGGCCAGCGGCGCCAGGTAGTCGTCGATCAGCTCGGCACCGGTGGGCAGCCATTCGGGGTCCGGCGCGCTCCAGCCGTCGGCCTCCAGGAGGCGGCGGGCGGCGGGGTCGATGTCGTACTTCCAGGGACTGAACACCCGTACGTGCCCCCACTGCGCGATCGACGCCGCCGCCCGCTCCCCCGCTTCCAGCACCACGAAGTCGAGCCCGCGCTCGGCGAGGTGGGCCGCGGCGGCCAGCCCGATCGGGCCGGCGCCGATGACCGCGACGGGCAGGCCGTCGGGTCGTGCGGCCTGGCGGCTGGGCTCCAGCTCGACGGCGGTGGGACCGCAGCATCCACTCATGGCACTTCTCCCTGTTTCGATGTCCGTCTAAGTAACTCGCTAGCAGAATGCCCGAGGATTTAGATGGATGTCAAATTCGACTCCCATCTAATCAACTGGCATGCGGAGGCCGCGCCGGGGCCGCCTTTCGGTTCCGCGCAGGTGGCGGGCCAGAGCGACGACGACGCGGTGGGCGTCGGCGCCGACTCCGCGCAGGGTGTTCGAGGAGGGCGTACGCTGCCACTCCAGGCCCAGGTAGCCCAGCCCGGAATGAGTCAGGGACAGGCCGCGACGCTGGCGCGGGCGCCCATCACCCGCCAACGCACCCATCTCGGCGAGGTACGGCAGGTCCGGCCGGTATCCGGTGGCCAGCAGCACCGCATCGACGCGCTCGCGCCGGCCATCGGGCCAGACCGCTTGATCGCCGTCCAGCCGCGTGAACATCGCCCGCCACGCGTAGCGCCCCTCGCGCAGCGCCCGGCGATAGCGGCCGTCGTCGAGCACGGGCGACGGCGGCGGGGCCTCCGCGCGGGCCAGCGGCAGCCGGTCGAACCCGGTCACGCGGAACCAGAAGTGCAGGTCACGGCCCAGCGGGCGCTGCTCGACAAAGCGGATCGGCGTGCGGCCGACCAGCGTCACCCGGCGTTCGGCGGCCAGCTCGTACGCGATCTGGACCGCGGAGTTGCCCGTCCCGACCACGACGACGTGCTCACCAGGCAGCGCAGCCGGCGAACGGTAGCCGGCCGCGTGCAGCACCGGGCCGGTGAAAGCGTCCAGACCGGGCAGGGCGGGCCGGTGCGGGCGTCCGAAGGAGCCGCTGGCCGCGATGACGGCGGGGGTGGCGAGTTCCTGCCCGTCGCCCAGGCGCACGAGGAAGCCGCTCGCGCCAGGCTGGACGGCCTCCACTCGGGCGCCGGTGCGCAGCTCGGCGCCGCGCTCCATCAGGGCGGCGGCGTAGCGCTCCAAGTAGGCGACGACCTCGTCACGACGCGGGTAGCGTTCCGGGTCGCCGCCGAAGGCCATGCCGGGCAGGCCGCTGTAGCGGGCGGGTGAGAACAGGGCGAGGCTGTCGTAATAGCGCGGCCAGGAGCCGGCCGGCCGGTCAGAGGACTCCAGCAGCACGGGCCGTAGCCCCTGCTGCAGGGCGGCGTACGCGGCGGCCAGGCCGGACTGCCCGGCTCCGACGATCAGGATGCGGTCGTGGGACATGCCGGCAAACGTACCGTCATTTTTTAATATGTCAATAACTAGGTACAAAAGGTACGCTGCGATGAACGGGAGGAGCAGGCATGGCAGAGACCACGACATCATCGCCAGACGCCGCAGGGGAGACGTGCGCGCCGCAACTGCCGCAGGCCGCCCAGGACTTCCTCAAGGCCCTGGCGAACGAGAGCCGCCAGCAGATCATGCTGCTGTTCGCCCGGGGCGCCGAGCTGTCGGTCAACCAGGTCGCCGAGCGCGCCGGCATCAGCCAGTCCGCCGCCTCGCAGCAGCTCGCCCTGCTCCGGCGCGGCGGCATCGTCACCTCCCGCCGAGCCGGCAAGGAGGTGCTGTACAGGGGTGACCGCGACAGCGTCTCCCGCATCCTCGACGATCTGCAGGGCTATCTGCGCTTCTGCTGTTGACGCGGTTCGCTCTCCCGATCCGAAGCCGAAGACCTTAGACCCGCCCAGCGGAGACCGACCTGCATTCCTCAAGGACGACGTGCCCGCCGCCCACGACACGTTCGCCGGCCCGGCCTCGACAGGGGCGCTCCAGGTGGTTCTGACGCGTGGAAGCGGGCAGGGTTGAGGCATGCCGGAGGACAGCTTCGACGAGCGGATCGCGGCGACGTACGAGGCGAAGTGGCCGGAGCTGTTCGACCCGGCGGTGATCGAACCGGCGGTGAGCTTCCTGGCCGGGCTGGGCGGCGCCGCGCTCGAGTTCGGCGTCGGCACGGGGCGCATCGCGCTGCCGCTGGCCCGGCGCGGGGTCCGCGTCGAGGGGATCGACCTGTCGGCCGCGATGATCGCGCGGCTGCGGGCCGAGCCGGGCGCCGGCGCGGTCCGTACGACGGTCGGCGACTTCGCGACCACCAGGCTGGACGCGACCTTCTCGCTGGTCTACCTGGTACGCAACACGATCACGAACCTGACCACCCAGGACGAACAGGTCGAGTGCTTCCGCAACGCGGCGGCCCACCTCGAGCCCGGCGGCCGTTTCGTCATCGAGAACTACGTTCCTGAGCTGCGCCGGCTGCCGCCGGGCGAGACCGTGCACGCGTTCGCCGTGGGCCAGGAGCACCTCGGGTTCGAGGAGTACGACGTCGCGTCGCAGATCGCGACCTCCCACCACTACTGGGTGGCGGACGGCCGGATGGAGACGTTCTCCTCGCGGCACCGGTTCGTGTGGCCGTCCGAGCTGGACCTCATGGCGCGGATCGCCGGGATGCGCCTGGAGGAGCGCTGGGCCGGCTGGACGCGCACGCCCTTCACCGACGAGAGCAGAAGCCACGTGTCGGTCTGGCGGAAGGTGGACGGACGGTGAAATTTTCAACTATTCGAAATTTTCACCCGTTCGGCGTTGGGCCAAGTGAGCGTGGCGTTTCCCGCCCATCCGGCCAGACCCCCTGACTGACCAGAGTTGACAGGGCGACGGCGCATTCTTGACTCTTTTGGGAGCGCTCCCACGTCTTTCATCTCCGGTTCTGGAGATGACACCAATCAGCACGTTGAGGAAGGACGCTCTATGGAAGCACTGGTCAACCGGCAGCAGGATCTTTTCCTGGCCCTCTATCGGATCGTGCTGGGGCTGCTGTTCGCCTGTCACGGCGCGGCGACCCTGTTCGGCGTGCTGGGCGGCCCGCAGGGCGAGGCCCCGGCCTTCGCCGAGTGGCCGGGCTGGTGGGCGGCCCTCATCGAGTTCGTCGCCGGCGGCATGGTCCTGCTCGGGGTGGCCGCGCGCGCCGCCGCCGTCATCTGCTCGGGCACCATGGCGTACGCGTACTTCGTCGTGCACCAGCCGCAGGCGTTGTTCCCGATCGAGAACGGCGGGGAGAAGGCCGCCCTGTTCTGCTGGGGTTTCCTGCTGATCGCGGTGCTCGGTCCTGGCCGCTGGGCGCTGTCCACGCTGCGCGCCCCGCAGGCGTCGCTGGCGTCCCCGCAGCCCGACCAGCCCAGCACCGGCCTGCCGCGGCCGTCCTGACCTGCGGTGACGCGCTCGCCATCCGGCCTGTCCGCGACGGAGGCGGCCGCACGCCTTGAGCGTGACGGCCCCAACCTCCTGCCGCGCAAGCCGCCGACGCCGTTGTGGCGGCGCGTCCTCACGCAGCTCCGCGACCCGCTGATCATCGTCCTGCTCGTCGCGGCGGTGCTGACGATCACCACCGGCGGCTGGACGGACGCCGTCGTGATCATGCTGGTCATCGTGGTGAACACGGCGGTCGGGGTGGCCCAGGAGGTACGCGCTGACCGGGCCATCACGGCGCTGGCCGACCTCGCCACCCCCGAGGCGCGGGTGGTGCGGGACGGCCGGCAGACGCGGATCCCGGCGAGCGAGGTCGTGGCCGGTGATCTGGTGGTGCTGGCGGAGGGCGACATCGTCCCGGCGGACGGCGAGGTGGTGGAGTCGGCGGCGCTGCTGGCCGACGAGTCGGCCCTGACGGGCGAGCCGGTGCCGGTGGACAAGAGGGCCGGCGCTCCGGTGTCGTCCGGCACCGTGGTGGTGCGGGGCAGGGGGCGGGCGGTGGTGACCGCGACCGGCGCGGCGAGCGCGAGCGGCCGCATCGCCGCCCTCATGGTCAAGGGTGGCGGGCTCACGCCGTTGCAGCGCCGGCTGGCCGGGGCCGGGCGGCTGCTGGCGGGGGTCGCGGTGCTGCTGTCGGCGCTGGTGCTGGCCCTGGGTCTGGTACGCGGCCAGCCGGTGGAGCTGATGGTCGTGACCGCGATCAGCCTGGTGGTGGCCGCCGTACCGGAATCGCTGCCCGCTGTCGTGACCTTGAGCCTGGCGCTCGGGGCGCGCCGGATGGCGGCGCGCAACGCCCTCGTGCGCAACCTGCCCGCCGTCGAGACGCTGGGCTCGGTGACCGTGCTCGCCACCGACAAGACCGGCACCCTCACCGAGGGACGGATGGTCGCCCGGCACCTGTGGACCCCGGCCGCCGAGGCCGCGACCACCGGCTCCGGCTACGCGCCCGGCGGCGTGATCGAGAGCGCGGACCCCGACGAGTTCCGCGCGATGCTGACGGCCGCGGCGCTGTGCAACGACGCCCGCCTGTGCCCGGGCCCGGAGTGGACTGCCTTGGGTGACCCGACGGAGGCGGCCCTGCTCGCCGCCGCCGCCCGGCTCGGGCTCGACCACGAGGACCTGCGTGCCCGGTTTCCCCGGGCCGGGGAGCTGCCGTTCGACAGTGACCGCAAGCGCATGACCACCGTGCACCTCCTGCCGGACGGCCGCGCCCGGGTGATCTGCAAGGGCGCCCCCGAGGCGCTGCTCGTCCCTGACGTGCTGACCGACGACCCCGCGCTGCTCGCCCGTGCCGCCGAACGCGCCGACCGGTACGCCCGTGACGGCTACCGCGTCCTCGCGATCGCGGCCGCCGACCTGGACACCGTTCCCGTGTCCGTACGGGAGAGCGGGCTCGGCCTGCTCGGCCTCGTCGCGATCCTCGACCCGCCACGCGCGGCGGCCGCCACGGCCGTGGCCGACTGCAGGAAGGCCGGCATCAGGCCCGTCCTCATCACCGGCGACCATCCGGGCACCGCCCGCGCCATCGCCGCCGACCTCGGCATCATCGGCCCTGAAGACGGAGCCGTCGACTGCCGCGAACCCGGCGCGTTCGACGGCGAGCCCGCCACTGACCGCCCTGAGCCCGGAACCCCGGACGGCGAGCCGGCCGCCGTCTACGCGCGCGCCACCCCCGAGCAGAAGCTCGACATCATCGAGACCCTGCGGAAACGCGGCGAGATCCTCGCCATGACCGGTGACGGCGTCAACGACGGCCCCGCGCTGCGCCGCGCCGACATCGGCGTCGCCATGGGCAGGCGCGGCACGGAGGTCGCCCGGCAGGCCGCCGATCTCGTACTGGCCGACGACAACCTGGACACCGTCGTCGCCGCCGTCGAGGAGGGCCGCCGGGTCTATGCGAACATCCGCCGCTTCCTCGTCTACGGCCTGTCGGGCGGCGCGGCCGAGATCGCCGTGATGGTGCTGGGCCCGTTCGCCGGCCTGCCGCTCCCTCTGCTGCCCGCGCAGATCCTGTGGATCAACCTGCTCACCCACGGCCTGCCCGGCGTCGCGCTCGGCGGGGAGCCGACCGTGCCGGGGACCATGGAACGACCGCCCCGGCCGCCCGGCCAGAGCATCATGGGGGCGGGCCTGTGGCAGCGGGTGCTGCGCATCGCCGTCGTGCTCACCGCCGTCACGCTCGGCGTCGCCGTGTGGGCCTCGCTGACCGGGCGGCCGTGGCAGAGCATGGCGTTCTTCGCGCTCGGCGCGACGCAGCTGGGGGTGGCGCTGGGGACGCGCACCCGGCCGCGTTCCCTGGCCAACCCGATGCTGCTGGTCGCCGTGGCGGGCGCGCTCGTCCTGCAACTGGCCGGGATCTATCTCCCGCTGCTGCAGGAACTGCTCGGCACGCGTCCGCTGGCGCCCGGCGATCTGCTGATCGTCCTGGCGCTGTCCGTCACGGGGTACGCCGCCGCCCGCCTCGACCGCATCCTGCACCCCTCACGTCTGTCGTGACGTCGGTACGGGGAACGACTCGGCCAGGCTCTCACCCCACTGCCTGGCCCGCTCCAGCTCCCCCGCCACCAGCGGCCCGGCGGCCTGCTGGGCGGTGTGGCCGAACATCGACTCGTACAGGACCAATGCCCTCATGCCGCCACTCCTTTTGTCTCGTCCCTACTGTCCTGCGGACGGCTGCGCGGCGCCCGAGGAGGAGTCCCGCGAGCCGGCGCCGTTGGTCCACAGCGGAACGCCCGCCCCGTGGTGCTGGGGGCGGGCGTGTCCCGGTGCGCACTACTTCAGCCAGGCGTGGCGCTGCACGATCGGCAGGCCGCCGAGTCCGAGGGTGGTGCCGGCGCCGGCCATCGCCAGCCGGTGCCCTTGAGGAACCCGGTCGTCGGGCTGCCGCCCGCGATCCAGGCCCGGTCCGACGGGGTGGCGAAGCCCCATCCGAACGTCTTGTCCAGGAACGCCCACAGGAAGATCCAGCCGATCGCGATCCGGGCGGCTGCCCAGACGTAGCCGACCGGACGGCGTCCCTCAGTGATGGTCGCGCCCGCCTGCCCGGCGGACCTGTCGATCGTGGCGGCCATGACGGCCCCTTTCCTCGGTGGTGTGTCTCGCGTTCTCATCACACTGGGAAGGGCCCGTCCGAGGCAGTGCCGTACGACCGTCGTACGAAGGACCTTGGTCCTAGGCCGGTCACGCAGGAAGCACGCCGGCCTTCGGCTGCAGGAGATGGGGCCGGTGGCGGCGAGGCGGATGGTGATCCTCCGCGTCAACGCCGAGCGGCGATGGTGTCCAGCTCGGCCAGGTCCTCGGGTGAGAGGGAGAGGGCGGCGCCGGTGATGTTCTCGCGCAGGTGGGTCACCGATGAGGTGCCGGGGATCAGGAGGATGTTCGGGGAGCGCTGGAGGAGCCAGGCCAGGGCCACGGACATCGGGGTCGATTCCAGGCGGGCGGCGACGGCCGAGAGGGCTGAGGACTGGAGCGGGGTGAAGCCGCCCAAGGGGAAGAAGGGAACGTACGCGATGCCTTCCGCGGCCAGGCGGTCGATGAGCTTGTCGTCGTGGCGGTGGGCGAGGTTGTACAGGTTCTGCACGCACACGATCGGCGCGATGCTCTGCGCCTCGGCGACCTGCTCCTCGGTGGCGTTGCTGACCCCGAGGTGGCGGATCAGGCCCTCCTGCTGGAGTTCGACGAGCGTTCCGTACGCCTCCGCGAGCGAGCCGGGCTGGGGGCCTTCGGCGTCGCCGAGCCGGAGGTTGACCAGGTCGAGGATGTCGAGCCCCAGGGACTTGAGGTTGTCGTGGACCTGGCGGCGCAGGTCCTCGGGGCGCCGGGCGGGAGGCCAGCCGCCCTGCTCGTCGCGGGTCGCGCCCACCTTGGTCGCGATGTGCAGCGACTCGGGGTAGGGGCGCAGGGCCTCGCGGATCAGCTCGTTGGTGATGCGCGGGCCGTACGCGTCGCTGGTGTCGATGTGAGTGATGCCGTTGTCGACCGCTTCCCGCAGGACGGCCAGGGCGCCCTCGCGGTCGGCGGGCGGTCCCATGACCCACGGGCCGGCCAGTTGCATGGCGCCGTACCCGAATCGGGTGACGGTCAGGTCTCCCAGGGTCCAGGTGCCGCCGGGAAGGGATGTGCTCATTTGGGTACCTTTCGCTGTTGCTCTGCATCAGTATTGGGAAGCAACTTCCTTCCGGGAAGTAGGCACTCCGAAGTGCGTAGCCCACCCACAGGTGAGAGGTGTGAGCGGTGGCGACGATGAAGGCGGCCCAGCAGCGGGCTCAGGCCAAGGTCGAGTACAACGCGTTCCTGGCGGGGTGTCCCAGCCGGCAACTGCTCGACCGCATCTCGGACAAGTGGGTCGTCCTGATTCTGTGCGCGCTGGGCGGCGGTGAGGAGGGGCCGAGAGCGATGCGGTACTCGGAGATCTCCCGGATGCTGGCCGGGGTCAGCCAGAAGATGCTGACCCAGACGCTGCGGTCGCTGGAGCGTGACGGGTTGCTGACCCGTACCGTGACACCGACCGTCCCCGTCACCGTCTCCTACGAGCTGACCGGCCTCGGCCTCTCCCTCCACGACCTGACGCGCGGGCTCAGGAGCTGGGCGCAGACGCACATGAGCGAGGTCCTCGCGAACCGCGAGGACTACGACTCCAGGTGAGGGCCGCGAGCGCCGCCAGGGTGGCGGCCAGGATGAGGGCGGCCGTGAGCGACCGGGTGGCGAGCGGGCCCGCGATCGCCGCGCCCAGGGCGAAGCCGGTGATCTTCAGGCTGGCTCCGGTGGTGAAGATCTGGCTGCGCAGCCGCTCCGGGGCCTCGCGGTGGCGGATCGCGAACAGGGCGGTGAGCTGGGAGCCCTGTCCGATGCCGACCAGCAGCATGGCGGCGACGAGCATGGCCGCGTGATCGACGGCGGCCAGGGCGAAGGCGGCGGCCTGCAGCAGGGCGCTCGCCCGGACGATGGCGTCGGGGGAACGCGGACGCCGGGCGAGTACGGCGTTGGCGGCCAGGCCGCCGGCGGCCGCGCACGACAGCAGCAGCGCCCCACGGTCGGCGTCGCCCAGCACCCGTAGGCCGAGCAGGGGAAGGCAGCCCACCAGCAGGCCTTCGGCCGTGCAGCAGATGACCGAGACCAGGGTCGCCCGGAACAGGGGCCGGTTCGCGATCATGACCCGCGCTCCGGCGAGCAGGGAGCCCGCCTCCCGTGACGGTGGGCGGGCGGGCAGCCTCCACGCGCTGGGCACCGCGAAAACGATGAGCGCCACGGCGACCGCCACGGCCGCCGGCGCTCCCAGCAGCTCGGCCACTCCCCCGGCCAGCGCGGGACCGGCCAGGCTCGCCACGCTGAAGGTCATCGCGTCGAACGCGTTGGCCCTGGGCAGCCCGGCGGGCGGCACCACGCGGGGCAGCTGGGCCGTCCAGCCGCCCGACAGCGCAGGACCCAGCAGCCCGGTGAACAGCGCGATCACCACGCTGATCGCGATCGGCAGATGGCCGAGCCCCATGAGGATCATGCCGAGGCCCGCCGCGTACAGCGCCAGCGCGCCTGCCAGCAGCCGGCCCGGCCGCGCCGCCCGGTCGAGCAGCGCCCCGAGCAGCGGGCCGCCGACCGCCGCTGCCGCCGTGATCCCCGCGAGCAGCGACGTGGCATCGGTGGCCGAGCCGGTGACGGCGAATCCCGCCAGCAGCAGGGCGGGCCCTGACATCTCGTCGCCTGCGCGGGCGGCCACCGCCCCGGCCAGGTATGACCTGATGGAGTACACCCGCGCGACCCTAGCGGCGTAACGCAAAACATAGCAATATGCGTTACATTGCCAGGATGCCGCACACCGACGACTGGTCCACCCGGCATTCCGTGCTGACCATGGCCCGGCGCACCGCCGCCCTCGTCAACGCCCTCACCGACGACGCCTCCCCAGAGGGCATCGGCGAGGTGCTGCGCGCGTACGGCGAGCTGGACCCCATCGAGGTGACCGAGCAGGACGTCGCCGCCATGCGAACGGCCGCCGCCCTGCTACGGGACGTCTTCGCCGCCACCGACGCCGACGCCGCCGCCACGGCGCTGAACCGCCTCCTGCGCGAGCACACCGGCCCGCTGCGCCTGACCTCGCACGGCGGCACCACGCCCTGGCATCCGCACCTCGACCGCGACGACGACGGCCCCCTGGGCGAATGGTTCCTCACCTCGTCCTGCATGGCGCTGACCGTGCTCGTCTGGGACCGCCAGCGACCGCCCGGCAAGGTCTGCGCCGCGACCGGCTGCCGGAACGTGTTCATCGCCCAGGGCAGCGGCCAGGAACGCCACTACTGCTCCCGCCGCTGCGCCACCCGCGAACGGGTCAGGGCCCATCGGGCCGGACGCTAGGAGCGCCGCAGGTCGCAGGCGGCCCTGGCGTGCTCAGCCGCGACCTCGCCGTCCTCCAGGATCTCGATGCAGAACGCGGTGACGAGCGAGTTGCAGGCGTCGATCCTGGCCTGGGTCGTCGGGTAGCCGTGACTGTTGAGGTAGGCGAGGCAGTCCTGCGGCGACTGCGCCGAGGCGACGGCCGGCAGGGCGAAGATGGTCATGGCGAACAGCCCCACGACGAAGACGGCTTTCTGCAGAGCACGCATCACGGATCGGGCCCCTTTCTGCGAACGGAGACTCGTCCGATTCTCAAACGGCGGCAGCGGCCGGACCAGGGCGCCGGCCGGACATTCACCGGGCACGCTCAGGCGGGCAGGGCGTCTCCGGGGAAGCCGTGGCAGGCGCCCTCCACGGCCTGCTTCTCCCAGTGCAGGAGCGTCAGGCGGTAGGGCTTGGCGGTGGCGGCGAGGGCCTGGATCCGTTCGTCGGTCACGGTCATCTCCGTTCTCCAGACGTTCGGCCAGCGAGACGGTGATTCCTTCGGGCCCGCGCACGTAGGCCATCCGCCACATGCCCTCGTACGAGACTCCGGCCCCAGCAGCTAAAGTTTCCTGAGGGAACTCCAAACGCTAGACTGCCGCCATGCAGCGAACGCGGTTCAGCGAGATGGCGTGCTCCATCGCCCGCACCATGGACGTGATCGGCGAGCCCTGGTCGCCCCTGATCCTGCGCGACGTGTGGGCAGGGGTGCGCCGCTTCGACCACATCCAGGCCGACCTCGGCATCTCCCGCAAAGTCCTCACCGAGCGCCTCCACCACCTGGTCGAGCAGGGCGTCCTCGAACGCCGCCCCTACGACGCCCGCCCCCGCTACGAGTACCACCTCACCGACAAGGGCGCCGACCTCGTCGAGATGCTCATGGTGATGGCGCGCTGGGGCGACCGCTGGCTCGCCGGCGAGGCAGGGCCGCCCGTCCTCTACCGCCACCATGCCTGCGGGCAGATCGCCCACGTCGAGCCGGCGTGCAGCCACTGCGGCGAGCCGATGCACGCCGGCGACGTCGACCTCCTGCCGGGCCCCGGCTCGGCGGCCGGGTGAGCGCCGCGACATCGGCCGCATCGTCGGAGCCGATGACACGCTCACGCTCCTGTGCGGCGTGTCGGTGGGCTTCGAGCGGGAAGGCGTGCCGCCGTTGCGTACCGATCGTGCGGACCTGCCGGAGACGGTGACCTTCGTCGGAGCGTGACTCAGGGTTCGCGCAGCGCCGCGTCGAGGAGGGAGTCCAGGGCGTTCCGCGAGCTTCGGAGCTGCTCGATGGTCTTGGCGATGCGGGTGCGTTCGCGGCGCAGGTCATCGATGAAGGTCGGGCAGTGGGACGGCGTGATGAGCCCGTCGGAGCCGTCCACGCAGTCCAGGACGCGGGCGATGACGGCGGTGGGGAGCCCGGCGGCCAGCAGGGCGCGGATGTGGCGGACGGCGGCGACGTCCGACTCGCGGTACTCGCGGTAGCCGTTGCTCAGCCTGATGGGCCTGAGCAGGCCCTGTTCCTCGTAGTAGCGCAGCAGCCGCCTGCTGACCCCGGTCCTGTCGGCCAGGTCCCCGATCCGCATGCCTTGACCTTCACATCGATGTGAGCCCTTACCGTCTCGAGTATCGCCGAAGCAAGGAGGAGATCAGATGGCGGGGGTTGTGATCATCGGGGCGGGTCCGGGGATCGGGCAGGCGGTGGCGCGCAGGTTCGCCAGGGAGGGGATGCCGGTCGGGCTGATCGCCCGCAGCGAGCGTACGCTGCGGGGCGCGGCCGACGCGGTCGCCGGCGAGGTCGTTACGTGCCGGGCCGACAGCACCGACCAGGCCGGGCTGAACGCGGCGCTCGACGAGGTGGCACGCGCGCACGGCGTCCCCGATGCGCTGGTCTACAACGCCGCGATCATCCAGGCGGACGCGCCGGGCGAGCTGTCCGTACGCGGCCACATGGAGGCCTGGGCGGTGAACGTCGTCGGCGCGCTCAACGCCGCCGCCCACGTGGCGCCCGCCATGGCGGCACGCGGCCACGGCACGATCCTCATCACCGGCGGCATGCCCGAGCCCAAACCCCAGTACGTGAGCCTCTCCCTGGGCAAGGCCGGCGTCCGCACCCTGGTCACGCTGCTCGACCAGGAGTACGGCCCCGCCGGCGTCCACGTCGCGAGCGTCACCGTGGCAGGACCGGTCGCCCCTGGCACCGACTTCGACCCCGACGACATCGCCGAGCACTACTGGCGCCTGCACACGCAGCCCCGCGGCCGGTGGACCCACGAAGCCCTGCACGCGGCGCCGTAAAAACCGGAAACCGCTCCTGCGCGCCCGGACTCCTGCCTACGCTGATCCTGACCATCGGATGTGGAGGAATCGCGTCCCCATGGGCAGAGCTCGCCGCAGCAAGCGCACATCGGCCGGTCGTGACGTCGCGCCCGAGCGGCAGCAGGACGGTGAGGGCCGGCCGAAGGGGCAGGTGGGGTGGCTGGCGGGCATCGTCAGCGCCGTGATCCTGGCCGCGTTCGGCGTCGTGTTCACCGAGTGGTACAACACGCACGGCTCCGACACGGTCGAACGCGTACGCGGCACCGCCGCCATCACCGTCGGCCACGTCAAGGTCGACTACTCCGAGCGCGACACCGTCCTGCGCGAGCCCGTCACCGAGCCCGACGACCGGGCGGTCATGATCGCCACCCACGCCGACGAGCAGCGGCGGCAGGACGTCCTCGCCCGCCACCGCAGGGCGCTCATCGACCACATGGACGTCACCGTCGCCCTGACCGGCAATCGCAGCAGCGCGCGCATCGTGGACATCGAGCCGCGCGTCCTCGCCCGCAAGCCGGTGTCCAGGGGCGCCCGCCTCATCGCGATCACCGGCGGCGGTGAGACCGACACCGTCCAGCTGGCCGCCGACCTCGACCGTCCCGCTCCCCGGTTCACGACCGCCAAGGGCGCGGCGTACTTCAAGGAGAAGCAGATTGACCTGAAGCGGGACGAGCCGGTCACCTTCACCCTGCGCTTCACGGGGAAGAAGGCGTACTACGAGTTCGAGCTGCGGGTGACGGTGCTCGCAGACGGCCGTACGGAACAGGTGACGGTCAAGGCCCCGGACGGCGGGCCGTTCCGGCTGACCGGCAAGGCGTCCCGCTACCAGGCGTACTACCGCGAGCTGCCGCACGGAGGGTGGCGGCCGTGCGACGGGCGCCGTCCATGCTGATCGGCCGCGGGCTGCGGGCGCTGGCGGCGCTCGCGGTGACCGCCGCGCTCGCGGTCGCCGCCGACGGTCGGCCGCCTCGGGACCTCATCGGGTGGAAGGCGGCGTGGTCGGTGCCCGCCGACGACGTGATCACACTCAACGCGCTGTACGGCGAGCACCTGCTCATGGCGAGGCGGGACGGCGCGGTGACCGTACGCGACGCCGGCACCGGCGCGGTCTTGCGCACCATCGCCACCGGCGTCACCTCCCCCACCGACATCTCCGCCGAAGCCGGGCTCCTCTTCCTCACCTCCTCGGCGAAAGGCGTGACGGAGTGGATCGTGCACGCCCACGACCTCGCCTCCGGCCGCCCCTTATGGCGGTACGCGCTGCCCGCACGGGACAACGGCGGCCTTCCCCAGGTCCAAGTGATGGGGCCCCTCGTCGTCCTCCACCAGAACGGCAGCGGGCTGGTCGCGCTCGATGCGCGATCCGGCGCCCTACGGACGCGCACCGGCGACCCGCCGGGTTGCGACGGGTGGACCACCGGAGCCGCCCGATCCGTGATGCTGCTGGCCCGTTGCGAGCGCGGCGTCCAGCTGGCCTCCTACGACCCGCGCACGCTGCACAGGAACTGGACGCGGACGCTGCCCGCCGCCGCGGACCCCGACGCGCTGCTCGTGTCCGAGCAGGCGCCGGAGGGTTTCGTGGTCGTGAGGATAGGCGACGAACGCTTCCTCTTCGACGAGGACGGCACGCGGCTGCCCCTCTCCCGGTTGCCCGCCGATGAGGTCCTGCCGCTGTCGGTCGGTGAACACCCCGACGCCGAAGGCCGCCCCGGGTTCGACGTCAACGGCGCGTGGCCGCTGCCCGGCTTCCTCCTCTCACGCGAGGGGGGCACCGGCCGCTTGGTCGGGTACCCGCTGGACAGACCGCTCGTCCACGCCGCCAACCTGGTGGGGGCGACCTCGCGTTTCGCTTTCGTCCACCATGACGACCGGGTCACGGCGTTCCGTCCGGTCTATGGACGGCCCGAAGGCCCGGTCGCGCTCGGCGGCGTCCCCTTGCGCGACTGGCCGGACGCGTGCTCCTTGCTCACCTCGAAGGACCTCGGCGAGGACGTCCGCCGCGTCCCGGCCACCAAATCTCTGGGGCGGCTCACCTTGCCCGCGGCCTGCGACTACGTGCCGGATGACGGCGACGTCATCTCGCTCGCCGTGAGCTGGGTTTCCCAGGACGCCGGCGCCGTCTTCGCCGCGACGACCGGGCAGGTCAAGGGGCGCGAGAGCTTCGACTACGACCCCACGTCCGAAGCCGAGGGCATCTTCTCGTACACCTTCCACGGGGCCGGCGGCACCGGCAGCGCGACGCTCGTCAACGTGGGGCCGGTCATCGTGCATCTGACCT
Source organism: Nonomuraea sp. NPDC049419 (assembly GCF_040676995.1). Lineage (NCBI taxonomy): Bacteria > Bacillati > Actinomycetota > Actinomycetes > Streptosporangiales > Streptosporangiaceae > Nonomuraea > Nonomuraea sp. NPDC049419. The sequence continues at coordinate 61,612 of NZ_JBFAQB010000020.1, forward strand.
CGCGGTCCCGGCTGCTGCAGCGCCTGGCGGCGGGCCGGGTCCGCGACAACCTGATGGCCCGATACCGGCCAGGCGCGCGCGTCCCGCCCCATGAGCGGACGGGCGGCTGGACCCACCTCGCGGAGGCGGGCGTCCGCGCCGATCCCGTGGTGGACGGCGACGTCGTGTACGCCGGCGCCGACGACGGACTGTACGCCCTGGACGCCGTCACCGGGCGCTTCATCTGGAGGTCCGTTCCCGCCACGCCCGAACTGGTGGACGGCGTGCTCTACGGCGTGGGCAACGGCGTCGCGGCCATCGACCCCGCGACAGGACGAACCCGATGGCTGCGCGAGTTCGACGCCAGGAACGTCGTCATCCAGGACGGCGGCGTGTACGCAGGCGTCGGCTTCTCCCACGTCCTCGCGCTGGACGCCGCCGGCGGTAAGCGGCGGTGGCACGTCCGTGTCCCCGGCTCTCTGGGCGATGTGGCCGTCACCGCCGGCACCGTCTACGCGACCAGCCGCAAGGGCCCGAACGGCGACGAGCGAGGCGTGCTGTCCGCTTACGACGCCGCGACGGGCGCGCTGCGCTGGCGTTCATCCACGGGCACCGCCAACGCCGTCCCGACCGGGCACCTCATCGCGGCCGGCAAGACCGTCTTCGCGGTCTCCGACGGGCGGCTGACCGCGTTCGACCCCGCGACGGGGAGGGCGCGATGGCGGAGGGAATTCGGCCACATCGCCCTGAAGCCCGTCGTGATCGGCGACACCGTCTACGTCGGTCACTTCGGCGGGCTCACGTACGCGCTGGACGCCGCAACCGGCAAGGAACGCTGGCGGCTCACTCCCGAAGCCACCACCGGCTCATGGAGCGTCACCGAGTCACGGGGAACGCTCTACGTCGGCGGCCAGAAGCTGCACGCCCTGGACCCCGCGACCGGACGCGAACGCTGGAGCAGGCCGATCACCGCCACGGCGTCGGTCCACGGCGACACCGTCTTCGCCCAGGACGACGGCGGCACCCTGCACGCCCTGGACGCGGCCACCGGGGCGTCCCGCTGGAGCTTCCAGACCGGCAGCCACTTCCAGACCCGGCCCGCCGTGGCCCATGGGCTGGTGTACGTGGGCGGCTCGAACGGCAACCTCTACGCGCTGCGCGCCGAGGACGGGCTCCCCGGGCCGTACGTGGCCGGTCCCTGATCGGCGCGCGAGAGCGACTTTTCCCGAGATGTCATCAAATTTCGTGATCTTTGTGATATCCACCACGTGAGATCCAGCACTCCCAGAAGGGAAGCACTACGTGCGACTGATCACTCACGCGATCGCGCTGGCCATGACCCTGACGGCGTTATGCGCGGCCCCCACCACGGCCCCCACCACGGCCGCCGCCACGGCCGCCGCCACGGCCGCCACCACGGCCGCCGCCCCCGAACTCATCGTCAACGGCACCTTCACCAGCGGCACCGCACCCTGGTGGAGCTCGGCCAACACCACGATGGGCACCGACGACGGCAGGCTGCGGGTCGGCGTGACCGGCGGCACCGCCAACCCGTGGGACGCGATGGTGGCCCAGAACGACATCCCGCTGGCCCAGGGCAAGACGTACACGCTGTCCTTCACCGCCTCCGCCGGCAGCGCCGTGAGCGCCGTCGCCACCGTGCAGCTCGGCGACGCCCCCTACACCAACACCCTCACCGCGCCGATCTCCCTCACCACCAGCGGCAAGCGCTTCAGCCTTCCCTTCACCTCGTCCCTGAGCACGGCCGCCGGCCAGGTGACCTTCCAGCTCGGTGGCGGCGCCGCCCACACCTTCTTCCTCGACGACGTCTCCCTGACCGAGAACGGCCAGTCCTCCGGCGGGCCGCTCGACCTGACGAACGGCTTCTACGTCGATCCCGAGTCCAACCCGGCCACGTGGGTACGCGACAACCCCGGCGACCCCCGCGCCCCGCGCATCCAGTCGGCGATCGCGTCCAAGCCGATGGCCTTCTGGGTCGGCGGCTGGTTCGGCGACGTCAGCGCCACCGTGTCCTCCTACGTCGCCGCGGCCGACGCCGCCGACAGGCTGCCGGTCCTGGTGGCGTACAACATCCCCGGCCGCGACGCCTGCGGCGGCCACTCGGGTGGCGGCGCCGGGAGCGAGAGCGCGTACCGGACGTGGATCTCCTCCTTCGCCTCCGCCATCGGTGACCGTCCCGCCGTCGTCGTCATCGAGCCCGACTCCCTGGGCGACTTCGCCTGCATGGACGACGCGGACATCGCGGCGCGCAACCGCATGCTGACGTACGCGACCGAGCAGTTCCGCGACCACGCCCCCAACACGTGGGCCTACCTCGACGCGGGCAACGCCGGCTGGGTCGCCGCCGGCACCATGGCCCAGCGGCTGCAGGACGCGGGCGTGGGCAACGTCCGCGGCTTCGCCGTCAACGTCTCGAACTACTACACGACGGCGCAGTCGGCGGCGTACGCGTCGGACGTCAACGCCGCCCTGGGCGGCGGCACGAAATGGGTGATCGACACCAGCCGCAACGGCAAGGGCTCCAACGGCGAGTGGTGCAACCCCGCCGGCCGCCGGCTCGGCACGCCGGCGCAGGTCGGCGGCGACCGCGGCACGGAGCTGCTGCTGTGGGTGAAGGTTCCCGGCGACTCGGACGGCAACTGCGGCATCGCGCCCGGCACGCCGGCCGGGACGTTCAGCCCTGAGCTGGCCATCCGCCTCATCGACGGCTCATAGCCGGAAGGGGTCCGCCTGCCAGGCGTGGCGGCGGGGCAGGCGGACCCCGCTCAGGGGGACCACGCGATCCGGCGTGCCCAGCCACTTCCGGCATTCGCTGGACGGCGGCCGATCCAGGACGAGCGTGCTGTAACCCTCTCTCCGCAGCTAGTAGCAGAGCGCCTCGCCCAGCCGGGCGAGCTGCCGGGGGCGACGGGGCCTGGCCATGCGGAGGTAGCGCAGCTCGCAGGCGTCAGGAGCGGGATGTCCGAGCACGGCGCCGACGACGCCGATCAGCTCACTGTGATGATCCAGGCCGAGGACCACCAGGAGGCGCCGCTCCCCCTCCCCGGCGTCCTGGAAGATCTCCCTCCGCAGCTCGTCCACGCTGCGCGCGCCGGTCAGCGCGGTCACCAGCGGTTCGTCGTACGGCTCGCGGACGCGGTCCGCATGGCCCAGCCGCAGGTCGAGGTACGCGTCGTGCGTGCAGGGCATCATGAACCCGTGCCGGCGCGTGCATGGACCGCCGGCAGCCGCTCGCGCCGCTCGGCGGCCCGCAGGCAGGCCATGGTGGCGATCCTGTGCAGCCAGTGGTGCAGCGGTGCCCGGCCCTCGTAGCCGGCCAGCCCGCGCCAGGCCCGCAGCAGCGTCTCCTGCGTCGCGTCGTCGGCCTGGTCGATCGAGCCGAGCATGCGGTAACAGTGCAGGTGCAGGGCGCGCCGGTGCGGCGCCACCAAGGCGTCGAAGGCCGCGCGATCGCCGCCGCGGGCGGCGGCCAGCAGGTGCGCCTGGCCGGCGCCGGTGTCCTCGACCGTGCTCACGGTCGCGAGCCTAGCGAGCGGGTCCGACACGGAAGCGATGAGTACGCCGCCGCCCGGGTCTTCCACGCAGGGTTCGCGATCCGCTAGACGGTCTCCTCGGAGAGGCAGAGGCTCCCGGTCTCCGTGGTGGGGGCGGGAGACAGCCGGACGCGGACGATGGCGAGGCCCTCGACGGCGAGGACCTGCAGGCGCCAGCCGCCGGTGACGACGCTTTCCCCCGGAGCCGTGGGCACGTGGCCGAGCAGGGTCAGGGCGAGGCCGGCGACGGTGGTGTAGTCGCCCTCCGGGCGTTCCTCCAGGTGCACGTCGATGTCGGGCAGGTCGTGCACGGGGAAGGCGCCGGGCACCACCACGCTGCCGTCGCTCTCGCGGACGGCTTCGAGGACGTCCCGGTCGGTCTCGTCGTAGATCTCGCCGACCACCTCCTCCAGGAGGTCTTCGAGCGTGACGATGCCGTCGATCGAGCCGCGCTCGTCCACGACGAGGCCGAACTGCTGGCGTTCGGCCTTGAAGCGGCGCAGCGCCTCGGCCACCGGCAGGCTGTCGGGCAGCAGGAGCGGCGGCCTGGCCACGTCCGCGGCGGTGACGGCGTTCTCTTCGGTGAGCAGGTCGCGCAGGTTCACGATGCCGGTGACGTCGTCGAAGCCGCGGGCGCCCAGGACGGGGGCGCGGGAGTGGCCGGAGCCGGCCAGCAGGCGGCGGGCCTGCTCGACGGGGGTTCCGGCGTCGAGGGTGAAGACCTGGCGGCGGGAGACGAGCACCTCGCGCAGCACGCGTTCGCTGATCTCGACGGCTCCGGAGATGATCAGGCGCTGTTCCGGGGTGAATCCGCGGTGGGTGGCGACCAGGTCGCGGATCTCTTCTGGGCTGATCTCCTCCCGGTGCCGGCGCGGGTCGGCGCCCATCAGCCGTACGGCGAGGTCGGTGGACTTGCCCAGCGCCCACACCACCGGCCTGGACACGGTGGAGATCGCGCTGAGCGGCCGGGCCGCCAGCATGGCCCAGCTCTCGGCGCGCTGCATGGCCACCCGCTTGGGCGCCAGCTCGCCGAAGACCAGGGTGAGGAACGTCAGCACGATCGTCACCAGCACGATGGCCACCGGGCCCGCGGCGTCGCCGAGGAAGCCCAGCAGCGGCACCAGCGGCTCCGACAGCGTGACCGCCGCCGTGGCGGAGGCGAGAAAGCCGGACAGGGTGATGACGAGCTGGATCGTGGCCATGAACCGGTTGGGGTCCCGAGCCAGCCGGACGAGGATCCTCCCGCCCTGGCCGCGCTGCTCCAGCCGGCGCAGCTGGCCATCGCGCAGCGAGATCAGCGCCAGCTCGCTACCGGCGAAGATCGCGTTGACGATGATCAGTACCACGACCAGGCCCAGTTGAACCCAATAGCCGTCCACGGCAGACATACTCCTCGACATGGGCACCCGGCGGCGCGCCGGTGATGGGGGAAGCCGGCGAGCCGACACTGCGGGGCCGGCGTATGAGGCTGCGGGACGTCTCGTTCACGGCGATCGGGACGACCGTGCCTGGGCACGGCCCGCCCGCCGGATGGGCGCATGGGTGACGGGACGCCGGGCGGCGGCCCGGCCTGCTCCTGCACTCTTCCACTGAAGAGCCGTCACTCCATTCGTTCATGATCCGTTCACACAGCTATGTGGATGAACGCGACATAGCTTCACGAAGTTCCCCATGGCCACCGGTGAAAGCCGTGCTCGTTTGCGGGCGCACGCCATCGGGAAGCAACGCAATGCCGACGTGTCTCTGCGACCTGCCGCATCAATGTCAAGCAACCACCAGAAGGGCGGCGCAGCATGGAAGTCACCGGTATCATTTCGGCGCTCATCATCGGCCTGGTCATCGGCGTTCTCGGGCGCCTGGTGGTGCCCGGGCGGCAGAACATCCCGATCTGGCTCACCATCGTGATCGGCATCGTCGCCGCCCTCATCGGCACGGCCATCGCCGCGGCGGTCGGCGTCGCCGACACCCGGGGGATCGACTGGATCGAGCTGATCATCCAGGTCGTGCTGGCCGGGGTGGGCGTGGCGCTCGCCGCCGCCCTCTACGGCAAGCGCGGCACCACGTAGAAGACGAGCCGGGCCAGGCTCACGGGCGAGGGCCTGGCCCGACGATCGTCACCTCGCCACGGGCGCGGCCTGGAGGACGGTGACGGAGAACGGCCGGTGGGTCTCGATCTCGACGTGGTGCAGGATCGGCGTCATGCCGCTGATGTAGGTGTAGAGGCGTTCGGCCTCGGGCCAGGGGTGGACGAGGGTCAGCAGGCCGCCGGGGGCGACGAGCTCGGTCAGCCGGGCCGAGGCGAGGCGCAGGCGTTCGCCACGGCCCAGGTAGTAGAGGGTCTCCGCGCAGAAGACGAGGTCGAAGGCGCCGGGCGGGGTGTAGGAGATCAGGTCGGCGCAGGTGAACGTCACGGGTTCGCGGGCGGGGCGTGCGCGGGCCCGGTCGAGTGCGCGCTCGGAGACGTCCACGCCGGTGACCTCGGCGTCGGGGTACCTCGAGGCCAGCATGTGCGTGAAGACGCCCTCGCTGCAGCCGACGTCGAGGATGCGGTGATAGGGGCGGGCGGGCAGGAGACGTAACGTCGTGGCGTATTTGTGCTGCTCGTAGTCGTCGGTACGGAGCCGCCAGGGGTCGGGTGAGCGGTGCCACCAGTTGAAGTAGCGCCGCAGCAGCACCGCCTGTGATCGGGGCGGGAGCAGGGACACCGCCTTGAAGAGGGCTCGGTGGAGGAGGTCGGGAAGGGGCTGCCGGTCAGCCTCGGGCGGGCGCGGAAGCATGCTTCGAATCTAGGTGGACGCCCGCTGATCGTCATGAGTCTCAGGTCGGAGTTGCGGTCTCGTGCTCAGGAGGGAGGACCCCTGAGTATCAGGTTACAAAATTTGAAATCTGTCACCGATGGGCGTAGGTTCCGCCACGTGGAGCAGAAGCGAACCCCGCTGGACGCGGACACGATCCTGGCGGCCACCGAGGAGATCCTGCGCCGCCACGGACCGGACAAGGCGACGGTCGTGGACGTCGCCAGGGCGCTCGGGGTCAGCCACGCCGCCGTCTACAAGCACTTCGCCTCGAAGCAGGCGCTGCGCGAGGCCGTGACCCGGCGCTGGCTCGACCACAACCGCGACGCGCTCGCCGCCATCGCCGCCGATCAAGGGATGCCGCCGGCGCGCCGGCTGCGTATGTGGCTGCACGCCGTCCTGGCACTGAAGCAGACCAAGATCCGCGAGGACCCCGAGCTGTTCGCCGCGTACGGGAGCCTCGCCGCCGCCCACAGCACCGTCGCCACCGACCACGTCGCCGACCTCCTGGGCCAGCTGACGGCCATCATCGCCGACGGCGCCCGTGACGGCGGCTTCCAGACCGGTGACGAGGAGGCCACCGCCCGCGCGGTCTTCCACGCCACCGCCAAGTTCCACCACCTCGCCCATGCCGCCGAATGGCGGGAGCCCGGCATCGACACCGAGCTCGACGAGGTGTGCACCCTGCTACTCGAAGGCCTCCAGCCGTAAGGAGTGACGCATCACCATGGTGTACGCAATCGGAGCAACCCAGCTGGGCGGACCCGACACGCTCGTCGAGCTCGACCTGCCGCCGCAGCCCCTCGGCCCCGGCCAGGTCAGGATCCGGGTCACCAGCGCGGCGGTGAACCCGGCCGACATCATGATCCGGTCACGTCCGCGCCAGAACGACAAGGACACGGTACGCGTGCCGGGCATGGACGTCGCCGGCACGATCACCGAGGTCGGCCCCGACGTGGACCGGCCGCTGACGGTCGGGGACGCCGTCATGGGCATCGTGGTGCCCTCGGGCGAGCACGGCGGCTACCGGGCGGACCTGGTCCTGTCGGCACGGTCGGTGACGAAGATCCCGGCCGGGCTCTCGGACGCCGAGGCCGCCACCCTCCCCATGAACGGCCTCACCGCGCGGCACGCACTCGACACGCTGGCGCTCCCCGCCGGCGCGACGGTCGCCGTCACGGGCGCGGCCGGCATCCTCGGCGGCTACTTCATCCAGCTCGCCAAGGAGGCCGGGCTGGTCGTCGTGGCCGACGCCGCCCCGCAGGACGAGGACTTCGTCCGCGCGTGCGGGGCCGACGAGGTGGCGCCGCGCGGGGACGCGTTCGTGGCGGAGGTCCGCCGCCTCCACCCCGACGGCGTGGACGGGCTGCTCGACACCGCCGTCCTGGACGCCGCCGTGCTGCCGGCCGTCAAGGACGGCGGCACGCTGGTCACCGTACGCGGCTGGCAGGGCAACGGGACGGACCGCGTCCGCGTCGCCCCCGTCTTCGTCCTCACCTACGCCGAGGAGGCGGAGAAGCTGGACCGGGTCGCCGAACTCGCCGGCCAGGGACGCCTCACCCTCCGTGTCGCCGCCCAGCTGCCCGCCGCCCAGGCCGCCGAGGCCCACCGCGCACTCGAACGGCCCGGCGTGCGCGGCCGCTACGTCCTGACGTTCGCCTGACCTGGGTCACCAGCACCCTGTACGGCAAGTGGATCAACGGAGTCGGCAAGCCGATGTAAGCCCGCCGTCCGCCCTCTCCCGCCGGCGTGAGCGGGAGAGTGCGGACGGTCGTTCAGGCGGTCGCCGGGGCGGGGGCCGGTTCTTCGTCGGTGGTGTGCCACAGGCGGGTCGCCATCCACGCGACCCCGACCGCCGCCACCACCAGGCCGGTCAGGTAGACCGGGAGCGGCACCGCGTTCCGTAACGAACCGGGGATCATTCCCGCCGCGTACAGCACGACGCCGATCACCGGCAGCATCCCCGAACGCAGGGCGGCCACGCTGAAGGTCAGTACGCCGGCGAGCAGGACGATCGCTGTGATCATGAAGGCTTGTCCCGTGCTTCCCGCCAGCAGGCCGGCCACTGCGCCGCCGCTGAGGTGAGGGAAGACGAAGTGCAGGATGTACTCGATGGCGAAGGCTCCGGCCAGGCCGGCGCTGTTGAGCACGTACCCGATCAGGCCCAGCGTGCCCGACGCCGGACGGATGAGCAGGTAGAGGCCGGTGATCGCGAGCAGCCCCGCCAGCGCCGCGAACGGTGCGATGGCGTGCGTGAACGCCGTCTCCGGCACGATCCCGCCCCGCCGGGCGGAGTGACCACGAGCAACACGGCGCAGAGGAACCCCGCCGCCGCGGTGACCCGGTAGACGCGCATTTCGTCGGCCTTTCTCTCGACGACTGTGATGCTCGTCATGATGCGCGCCGCACCGGGCCGTGCGGAGAGGGCGGCGGGAGCCGTAAGCAGCCCGAAATAGGTTGTCGTCCGGGGCCTACGCCATTCGGTGTAGCCGGAGCGTCATCCACGGGCGGACGTCGTACGGGGGCGGAGTCGCGACGATGGGCGGTGAGTGCTGGAACCCTGAGATGAGGCGAGATGATGGCACCGCGCATGCGTAAGACCCTGTTGGTCGTTCACATCGTGGCCTCGGTGGCGCTGGTCGGTGAGGTGTGGGGGCTGGTGGCGCTGAACACGGCCGCCACTTTGACCGATGACCTCGCGCTGGCGCACGTGGCGTATCGGTTGATGCCGATCATGGTGTTCGCGGGCGGCATTCCGCTGAGCCTCATCGCCTTGGTCAGCGGCATCGCGCTCGGTCTCGGCACCCATTGGGGGCTGATCCGCTACTACTGGGTGGCGATCAAGCTGGGGCTGCTCGTGGCCGTCGTGTGCGTGGGGATGTTCCTGTTCGACCCTGAGGGCATGGCGGCCGCCACGGAGGGCGCCAGGCAGGCGGTGACGTCCCGTCAGTGGGCCCAGGTCTGGGTGCTGGGCGCCCAGATCGTCATGCTGCTGATCTCGACGGCGCTGTCGGTGTTCAAGCCTCGCTGGAGGCTCCGGTCGCGATAGGTCGGACGGGCGCGACGGCTGCCTCCCTGGTCGCGATTTTTCGGATATGTCGGGTGGCGAGGAGGGGGACCGAGACGCCGATCAGGTTGCAGTACGCCACCACGGTGTAGAAGCCGTCCGCGGTGCTCGTGGTCGTCGCACCCACCGCGACGATCAGGGCGAAGTAGATCGCGTTGAGGATGATCGCGCGGAAGCCGCCGCCGGTCTCCTCCATGACGGTGAGCGAGGCGAGCACGGGGCCCTGGACGGCGTACGTGAGGGCCACGGCGCCCAGGTAGGCGCCCGCCTCCGCGGCCACCCCCGGGTCGCCGCCCAGCAGGTCGGCCAAGACGTCGTGGAGCGACGACACCAGGACGGCGATGACCACGTAGACCATGACGGTGACCTCGATGCCGCCGCGCATCGACGTACGGATGCGCCGCCATTCCCCGGCGCCGCGTCGCTGGTTGATGATGATCGCCGTGGCGGTGCCCAGAGCCATGGCGGGCAGCAGCACGACGTTCTGCAGGGTCGAGACGACGGTGAAAGCGGCGACGGCGTTCTGTCCGTAGGCGCCCAGGACGGTGATGACGGCGAAGTTGTACGCGGAGATCACGAGGAAGGACAGGGCGATGGGCACGCCGATGCGGCGCAGGTCGGTGAGCACCTGGCCGCGCCAGATCCGTACGGCCCGCGGATGCCACAGCTCGGTGCGGCGCAGCAGGACCAGGCCCATGGCCAGGCCGGTCACGGCTGCCGCGGCCTCGGCGACGGGCACCGCCGCGATGCCGAGGCCGGGTCCGAGGGCGGCGACCAGGGCCACCCGCACGCTCGCCGTGCACACGACCAGCGCGGTGGCTCGGCGCACGTACCCGTAGCCGCGCAGGCTGGACGCGCACAGTTCCTCGCCGAGGATCAGCAGACCGGCGGCGCCGGTCCAGCGGAGGAACGAGGTGAGCGTGTCCCGCAGCCCGGCGTCCACGTGGAGGAGGCCGGGCAGGGAGGGCGCCGCGATCGTGAGGGCCAGGTAGAGGACCGCGCCGAGCCCGAGCCATACCCGGGCCAGGCCCGCGGCGTTCGCCATGACGTCCTGAGGACGCCCGGCTCCCCTGCTGATCGCGGCGGCGACCTGGTTGCAGACGGCGAAGCCCACGCTCAGGGCGAGGATGATGAGGCTGACGGGCTGATACAGAGAACGCACATAAATGGCCTCGCCGCCCATTCGCCCGAGAATGGCGACGATGCCGAGCTGGGACGCGAGATTGAGCGATCCGGCCACGAAGAGCGGAATGGCGAGGCCGGAAATTTCTCGCCATACCTCCTTTCTTGCCAACATACGAACCCCCAGACGCTCATCGGCCTGTGGGACGTTAGCGAAATTTATTGAGAAATGTCCAGCACGGCGAGGGCGTCAATCTCGACGAGCAGGCCCGGAGGAAGCTGCACGCTGACGGTGGTGCGGGCGGGAAACGGGGCTTCGACGATCGACTCGTACGCCTCGTTCATCTCGGCCATGTGGGCGGGGGCGTTGCGGTGGTGATGATCATGTCCAGATCTCGCGTTCTTCGGGGCGGGGGTCGTCGTGCTGGGTCCACTCGGTGTCGATGCGCATGGTGGCGCGGCGGCCGGTGTCGTACGGGGTCCAGCCGGGGTCGCCGGTCCTGGCGAAGCGGATCCAGGTCTCGTGGACGCGGGTCGCCAGGTCGGCGGGGGCCTGGCCGGGGCCGAGGAGGGCGTTGGGGCCGTTCAGCTCGGGCCGGTGCGCGAGATCGAAGACGAAGGGCACCTCGACCGCGTGGGCGGCGCCGAGCTCTCCATCCAGGGCCTTGGAGCGCCAGGCGAACTCGTACGCGTACGTGCCGGAGCCCGGATGGGCGGCGTGCGCGGCGGCCAGCGCGCGGCTGCCGGCACCGAACAGGGCGTCGCCCATGATGGCGGAGCGCAGCTCGGCGTCCGACGCCCCGGGGCGGGACCTGCGGTAGGTCTCGACGAGGCGCTCGGGGGACGGGTGCGAGCGCGCCGCCGTCGCGTGGACGTCGGCGGCGGTCGAGCCGGCGTACGTGCCCACCGGCACCAGGTAGAGGTTGCCCTCCTCGGCGTTGGTGCCGACGAGCAGATCGACGCCGGCGCCCGGCCCGGCGGCGACGGCCTCGGCGGGCTGCGTGTCGAGGACGAGGCTGAACGGGCTGAGCCCGATGAGCGGGTCGGTGCGGGTCTCGGTGCGCAGGTCGATGCCGGCGAGCTGGGAGGCGGCCTCGACCAGGCGTTCGTCGGGGATGCCGGCGAAGGCGTCCGCGTGGGGTTCGACGCCCAGGACGTCGGCCGCGGCCTTGGTGACGCGGGCGGCCTGCTCGGTGCTGAACGCGCCCAGGCCGCTGCCGCTCTGCACGATCGCCCGGCGGAACAGCCCGGCGGCCGAAGGGGTGGCGAGGACGCCGCCGACGATGGTGGCGCCGGCCGACTGGCCGAAGAGGGTGACGTTGCCGGGGTCACCGCCGAAGGCGGCGATGTTCCGCTGCACCCAGCGCAGGGCGGCGACCACGTCGAGCAGGCCGCGGTTCGGGGGCGCGCCGGGCAGGTCGAGGAAGCCGGCGATGCCGAGCCGGTAGTTGAGCGTGACGAGGACGACGCCGTCGCGGGCGAACGCGGAGCCGTCGTACATCGGGGACCGCGTGGACCCGGCGACGAAGCCGCCGCCGTGGACGAACACCATCACCGGCAGCCCTTCACCGCCGTCGGCGGGCGCGTGGACGGTGACGGTGAGGTAGTCGTCCCCGCGGCTCCAACCGGCGCCGAAATAAGGCGACATGTCCACGTTCCCGAGTCGGCGTTCCGACTGCGGCGCGTTGGGGCCCGGCGTGGTGGCGTCGCGTACGCCGTCCCACGGGTCGTGCGGCTGCGGCGGCGCGAAGCGGCCCGCGCCTCGGGGCGGGGCGGCGTACGGGATGTTCATGAACGTGCGGGCGGCCCCCCGGAGCAGGCCGCGGACGGCTCCCTGCGCGGTGGTGACGACGAGGTTGCTCATGGTGGTGCCTTTCAGACCTGCTCGGTGTACGGGGCGAAGGGCGCCCAGCCCTTGACGGCGAACTTGTCCCCCTCGCGGACGACCTCGGCGGCGCCGTGTCCGCCCAGGTGGGCCGGGATGATCAGGGCGTTGGTGTCGGCCGCGCGGCCCAGCAGCTCGCGGCGGGTGGCGACGGCCGCCGCCGGGTCCTCGCAGAAGCAGCTGTTGACGTCGGGCTCGTGGATCTGGAACGGGTTGTGCAGCAGGTCGCCGACGAACAGGGCCCGGTCGGAGCCGGACTCCAGGGTCAGCACCGACGAGCCGGGCGTGTGGCCGGGGGCGAGGTCGAGGCGCAGGTTGCGGTCGATGCGGTGGCTGTCCTCCCACAGCCGGGTCTGGCCCGCCTCGTGCACGGGGGCGACGCTGTCCTCGAACACGTTCTGGTTGCCCCGGCCGAGCCGCGCCTTGTGGTCGTTGGCCGGGTTCCAGAAGTCGAAGTCCGTCTTGGGCATCAGGTAGGTGGCGTTGGGGAACGTGGGCACCCAGGTGCGGCCGTCGAGGTAGGTGTTCCAGCCGACGTGGTCGATGTGCAGGTGGGTGTTGATGACGATGTCGACGTCCTCGGGGCGGACTCCTGCGCGGGCGAGGTTGTCCAGGAAGCTCGTGTTGAGGCGGCTCCAGACGGGCGCGTACGGGCGGTCCTTGTGGTTGCCGACGCCGGTGTCGACCAGGATGATCTTGCCTTCGCTGCGCAGCACCCAGGTCTGGATGGCCGAGTTGACGATGCGGGTCCGTGCGTTGAGGAAGTCCGGCACCAGCCAGTCGCTGTGGGTCTGCCACGCCTCGGCCGGGCTCTCCGGGAAGAACACCTCGGGTGTCATGTCGACGGGGCCGAAGTACTCCTGGACGCGGGTCAGGGTGACGTCGCCCAGGGTGATCGTGTCCATTGATGCGTCTCCAGTCCGGTGAATGTCGAGGGGCTCAGCCATCGTGCGGCGGCCGGTCATGGTCGCGGTATCCGTCACGTGACTGCAGTCGCGCGGCGAGGACGCCGCAGCAGGCGCCGAGCGCGGTCTCGTGGACGCGCAGGACGAGCACGTCCGCCGAGAACGTGTCGAGCAGCGCGAGCAGCATGCAGAGCATGCCGGTGATGAAGAAGGTGACCGCCCAGTAGGCGTCCGGCGAGGTGAAGAACATGCCGAACATGCAGGCCAGCAGCAGGACGAGGAGCAGCGGGCGGTACGGCGCCGCGAGCGTGGCCAGGCCGTAGCCGGCCGCCGCCCCCAGGACGGTGCCCACCAGCCGGCGCACGCTCTGCCGCAGGACCTCGCCGGTGCTCTCGGTGTTGATGAACACGACCCAGGTGGTCACGACGGCCCAGTACCAGTGGTCCGGGGACACCAGGTGACCGCCGGCGATGGCCAGGGCGGAGGCGGCGGTCACCTGGAGGGGCTGCCGGCTCGCGGCGCGGGGCGGCTCCGCCGGGTTCGGGACGCGCACGCCCGTGCACAGGACGGCGCAGAAGGCGACCACCACCGCCACGCTCAATTGCGGCACGTCGGCCGCGCGCGCCTCGGTGAACTGCGCGAGGAAGAAGCCCATGAAGGCGAAGACGCCTGCGCCGTGCCCGACGGGGCCGTGAAGGCGGGCGTGCACGGCGGCGTAGATCAGCGGCAGGAACACCAGCGCGGCAGCGACCGGGTACGGCCCCGCCATCGCTCCGGCCGCCAGGGCGGCGAGGTAGAGCGGCGCTCCGAGCGCCAGGGTGCCGAGCCGGTCGACGGCCAGCGCGCTCGTCATCACGGTGAAGCCGCCGGCCAGCAGTGACGTGTCGGGCTGCCCCAGGGCGGCCAGGACGGTCAGGGTCGCGGCGGTGCCGAGGACGGCGCGCGTCGCGGCGGTCAGCCGAATCAGCGAATTGTTCGTACTGCCCATTCCGGTGCTCCGATGGTTGCTTTTCTGCTCACCATCGTGGTTATTTCGAGCGCCGGCCGGTATCCGTCATCCGACTGCACAGCGGAATAATCCCGGCGGCTTCTGTGTTGTAGCGCACAGTTTTCGAGATCGGCGCCCCCATTTCCTGGAGCATCAGTGCATCACCGCGGAGACCATTCGATAGTGGGCCGGGAAAACGAAATCGCGGAAATTCTGCGGCGTCTGGACTCCGGCCGGGTGCTGGTGCTCGCGGGCGATCCCGGCGCCGGGAAGAGCGCGCTGCTCGACGTCGCGGCCGGCCGCGCGGGCCGGGTGCTGCGCGTGGTCGGCAGTGAGTCCGAGGCGTGCCTGGGGTTCGCAGGGCTTCATCAGCTGCTCCGACCTGTGCTGGGCGAGCTGGACGGCCTGCCGCCACGGCAGCGCTCCGCGCTCAGGGCCGTCCTCGGCCTGGACGACGGAGCCCTTGATGGCATGCTCGTCGGCTCGGCCGTCCTGACCCTGGTCTCTGATCTGGCGCCGCTGCTCATCGTGGTCGACGACGCCCAGTGGATCGACCGCGCATCGCTGGACGTGCTGTCCTTCGTGGCCCGCCGCCTGGACGCCGAACCTGTCACGTTGCTGCTGGGCGTCCGCTCCGCAGCGCCGCTGCCCGGCTTCGGCGACGAACGCCTGGAGCTCGGCCCGCTGAGCGACGAGGCGGCGAACCGGCTGCTCGACCGCCAGCCGACCCCGCCCACCGGCCGGAGTCGGGTGCGCATCCTCCAGGAGGCGGCGGGCAACCCGCTGGCCCTGATCGAGCTTGCCCGCGCGACTCCGAACGGTGGCGGCGTCGAGGGCCCGCTGCCGGTCACGGAACGGCTGGAGCGGATTTATGCCGACCAGCTCCAGTTCCTCCCTGAGGCGACCCGCCGCTCGCTGCTGCTGCTCGCCGCCGCCGACACGACAGACGTACGGACGGCATCGAAAGGGCTCCCCGAGGCCGACGACAAGGCGTGGACGCCCGCCGAGCAGGCCGGCCTCGTCCGCCAGGACGGCGCCCGCATCACCTTCCGCCACCCGCTCGTCCGCTCGGCCGTCTACCACGCGGCCTCCTTCGATGAGCGCAGGCAGGCGCACCTCGCGCTGGCGCGGCTGAGCGAGGAGCCCGACCGCCGGGCGTGGCACCTCGCCGCCGCGACGATCCGTCCCGACGCGGAGGTGTCGGACGCCCTGCGTCAGACGGCCGGCCGGGCGCGCCGGCGGGGCGGCTACGCCGCCGCTGCCGCCGCCCTCGAACGCGCCGCCGAGCTGAGCCCGCACCCGGCGGACCGGGCCGGGCTGCTGGCCGAGGCCGCCGCCACGGCGGTGTTCACCGGCCAGCTCGGCTGGGTGGAACGCCTGGCCGCCGAAGTGGCCAGGCACAGCGACGACCCTGCGCTGATCGGCGACGCCTGCCTGGCCACCGGGCGGCTCATGGCCCTGCGCAGCAACCACGCGGCCGCGTTCGCGCTGCTGACCCGCGTCGCGGACGAGCACCCGTCCAGAGCCATGGACGCGCTCGCCGCGGCGGCGGTGGTCCGCTACTACTCGGGCGAGGAGTCACAGCGGCAGCGGATCGAGCGCCTGCTCTCCGCCTCGCCCGATGGCGCCCTGCCCGACGGCGCCTCGCCCGATGACGCCCAGCCCGACAGTGGCCTGCCCGACAGCGGGCTCCGTGTCTGGGTGGAGGCCGTCTCCGACCCCCATGGCGCGGGTGCCCGGTTCGTCCCTGCGCTGCCCGGGCTCATCGCCGAGGCCGCGGGCGACCCCGGCCGGCTGACCGCGCTCGCCATCGTGGCCTGGATCCTCGACCAGACCGCGCTGGCCGCCAGGACCTTCGACGAGGCGTACGACCGGTGGCAGGCCGACGGCGCGCTGCCGGCCGGGCTGGGCAGCGCCGTCGGGTGGGCGTACCTGGAGCAGGGCCGGTGGGCCGAGGCCCGTACGGTGGCCGCCGAGATCGCGGCGACGGCCACGACGGCCGGGCTCGACCACGCCGAGGCGTGCGTCCACGCGCTCGACGCGACGGTGCTCGCGCTGCGCGGCGACGCGGACGGCGCCCGGCACGGCGCCGAGCGGGCGCTTGCCCTGGTAGATCCGCTGGAGAGCCGGTCGATCGCCGTGTCCGCGCGCCGGGCCCTGGGGTTCGCGGCGGTGGCCGAGGGCGACTACGAGGCCGCGTACGCCCAGTTCCGCGCCGCCTTCACCGACGACGGCGAGCCCGTGCACTACCACGTCTCCTACACGGTCCTGGCCGAACTCGCCGCGGCCGCCGTCCGCAGGGGGCGGCGGGAGGAAGCCGCCCACCTGCTGGAACGCGCGGCTTCCCGTCCCGGCCTGTCGGTACGCATCCGCGCGCTGCTCGACCGCGGCCGGGCCCTGCTGGCCGAGCCGGACCGCGCGGAGCCGTACTTCCTGGCCGCGCTGGCGGACGACGCGGGCGAGCAGTGGCCGTTCGAGCGGGCGCAGACCCGGCTCGACTACGGCGAGTGGCTCAGGAGGCGGCGGCGCATCGCCGAGGCCCGCCCCCTGCTGACCGCGGCGCTCGAGACGTTCCGGCGGCTCGGCGCGCGGCCCTGGGCCGGGCGGGCGGAGGCGGAGCTGCGCGCCGCCGGCATCGAGGCCACCGGCGCCGTGGCGCCCACCGCTCTCACCGAGCTGAGCCCGCAGCAACAGCAGATCGTCCGGCTCGCCGCCCGCGGGCTGACGAACCGGGAGATCGGCGACAAGCTCTACCTCTCGCCGCGCACGGTCGGCTCCCACCTCTACCGCGTGTTCCCCAAGCTGGGCATCACGGCCCGCTCCCAGCTCCGCGACGTCCTCGAGAGCACTTAGACGGTGATCACGATCTTGCCGCGCACGTGGCCGCGCTCGGCGTAGGTGTGCGCGTCCGCGATCTCGTCGATCGGGTACGTCCGCTCGATGCGCGGGGTGTAACGGCCCTGCCGGCCGAGGTCGCTCGCTTCGGCGAGGAGCGCCGGGTCGTTGGCCGCGTTGGCCAGGTGCACGCCGAGGCGCTGGGCGTTGGCGTAGTCGGCGACCGTCGAGACGCGCTCGGGGTCGCCCGCGATCGCGATGAGGTCGGGCAGGGAGCCGGAGGCGGCGGTGTCGAGCACGACGTCCACCCCGTTCGGGGCCAGGGTGGCGAGGCGGCCCGCGAGGCCGGCGCCGTAGGTGGTGGGGACGGCTCCGAGCGAGGTGAGGAACGCGTGGTTGCGCTCGCTGGCGGTCCCGATCACGGTGGCGCCCCACGCCACCGCGATCTCGACCGCCGCGCTGCCCACGCCTCCTGCCGCGCCCTCGATGAGCAGGGTGCGGCCCTTCATGGGGCCGAGCGCGTTCAGGCCGTTCATCGCGGTCACGGCCGCCAGCGCGGCGCCGCCGGCCTGCTCGTCGGTCCACGTCCCGGGCGCGTGGGCCCAGGCCGACAGCACGGCCAGCTCCGCCGTCGCGCCGGTCACGCCGCCCAGCCCGAAGACGCGGTCGCCGACGCTCACCCCCTCCACACCCTCGCCGATCTCGTCCACCACGCCGGCGGCGTCACGCCCGGGAATGGCGGGCAGGTCCACGGGGAGCACCTCGCGCACCGCCCCGGAACGCACCTTCCAGTCCACGGGGTTGACGCCGGCCACCGCGACCCGGATGCGGACCTCGCCAGGCCCGGGGCGCGGGTCCGGCGCCTGCTCGACCACCAGGGTCTCCACACCGCCGTACTGGTGATAACGAACTGCGCGCATGAGGTACTGCCTTTCACTGTGATCAGTGGGTCGATGCCCGCTTTACGCTAAAACCTGACGTCAACGTCAGCTGCAAATCGAGCCCGGAAGGCCCCCCATGCGCACCCTGCATTTCGAGCGGAAGAGGCGGTTTCCTCGTTCTGCATGACTACGGCATGGGCGCGATGTGGTGGTGGATTCGTGCGCGGTCGGCCAGGGAGATCGTGGAGACGTTCGCGGAGGTCGAGGTCGCCCGCGATGCACAGTCGCCGTGATGGAGGTCGGCTCCGACGGCCGGCGGCTCCGCCAGGTGGAGCAGCGTGACGACGGAGCCGCCTTCAAGAGCGATCAGGACGACTGGGCGTTCAACCCGCCGGTCGCCGATCTCTTCGATCCCGAGCTGGTGGAGATGGAGATCCGCCGGGAGGACTTCGAGGCGGCGTGGGCGTCAGCGAAGAACTATGACGACTCATCCCTCACCTGAGCACGTGCTGGGGCAGCCGCCGGATGACCAGGGCGGCGGCGATGAGCCCGATGACCGAGAGGCCGGCGGCGGTCACGAACGGGTTCGCCGAGTGCAGGGCCGGGGCGAAGCCGATGCCCACGTAGACCGTCACGCCGGCGGCGCCGCCGAGCTGGTCCACGCCTCGCTGGATCCCCGAGGCGATCCCGGCGTCCTCGTCGGTCGCGCCGCTGACCGCGAGGTACTGCAGCCCGATGAGCCCGAAGCCCATCCCGGCGGCGATCAGCACCATCGCCGCGATCAGCCACGGCGCCCCGGCGCCGAAGACGGCGACCAGGGCGATCACGGCCATCGCGCCCGTGGTGCAGCCGAGGCCCGCCAGGACGCACACGCGCGCTCCCCACCTGCTGAGCAGCCGCGGGACGAGCAGGGAGGCCACGACCATCGCGACCCCCATGGACAGCATCGTGAGCCCGGCCTCCAGCGGGCCGACGCCGCGGACGTCCTGCAGGTAGAACGTGAACAGCAGGAACGACGTGGACAATGCGCCGCTGAGCAGCGTCGTGGCGATGTTCGCGGTGACCCGGGCGCGGTGGGCGAAGAAGCTCAGCGGTACGAGCGGATGCGGGGAGCGGGCCTCGACCCGTACGAACGCGGCACCGGCCAGGGCCGCGCCGGCCAGCGCCACCACGCTCACCCACGGGCTCGCGCCGGGTTCACCGGCCTGCACCACGCCATAGACGAACAGCAACGGGCACGCCGTCAGCAGCAGCGCCCCCGGCAGGTCCAGGGGGCCGGGGCGGGTCACCGGCCGGTCGGCCTCAAGGAGGAGCAACGCCGCCACGATCACGACCACGATGACCGGCACCGAGATCAGGAACGTCCACCGCCACCCCAGGTGCGCGGTGATGACCCCCGACAGGACGAACCCGAGCACCAGGCCGCAGCTCGCGACCGCCGCCCACACGCTCAGCGCCCGCGACCTGCGCGGCCCCTCGGGGAACAGCAGGACGACGGTCGCCATCGCGGCCGGCAGCGCGACGGCCTCACCGGCGCCTTGCAGCAGCCGCGCCAGCACGAGGACGGGGAACGACGGGGCGAGCCCCGCCAGCAGGGAGGCCGCGCCGAACAGGACGGTGCCGGACAGCAGCACGCGGCGGCGGCCCAGCAGGTCGGCCAGCCGGCCGCCGAGCATCAGCAGCCCGCCGCCGGCGATCGTGTAGCCGACCACGACCCAGGTCAGGGCGTGCCCGCCGGCGCCGAGGTCCGCGCCGATCGACGGCAGGGCGATGTTGACCACGGTCACGTCGACCGCGAGGAGGAACTGCAGCATGGACATCGCGCACAACACCAGCCATGCGCGCGTGGAGGAAGAGGAAGCCGGGCCGTGCCCGGGTGCGGAAAGCATCAAGCGCTCCGGTGCTCGAAGGTGGATCCGGGCAGCACGAAGGTGCCGCTCGGGACGGATCACGGAGCGACCGGACGTTCTCGAAAGGTTTGCGTGACGTGAACGCCCCGCCGCTAGCGGGACGTCCTGGTCACTGCCGCGCAGGCGGCCGAGCACGAAGCGGCTGACATGCCCTGCACCTTACCAGCCTCCTTTACCGAGGCCGGGCGCCCGGCCTCGGTAGGGCGCGGGGACGTGTCAGGCGCCGTCGTCCTGCTGGTCGGCCTGGAGGCGCTTCTCCTCGCCGGCGAAGCGTTCCCAGGTCGACTGGCGGGTGACGCCGAGTGCCGCGCCGATCCTGGCCCAGCTCACGCCGCGATCCCGGAGCTCGGCGACGCGGCGGCGGAGGCTGACGTCGACCTGGGTGCCGACGCGGTCGATCCTGGGCAGGGCGCGCAGGATCTCCTCGTCGGACATGTTCGCCCATTCCGGGAGCTCCGGCTGGGCGGGGCCCACGTCGGCGGCCAGGATCTCGTTGCAGGCGGCGACGCATTCGTCGCAGATGTAGATGCCGGGGCCGGCGATGATCTTCTTGACCTCGGCGGCCTCCTTCCCGCAGAAGGAGCAGGTGGGCAGGGGAACAGCGGGGCTCATAGGCCCTCCTTGTGTCAGGGTGACTCTGACACGGAGCCTAGCCCGTCAGGACTGCCCTGACAAGTCCGTCACCGGTTGATCGCCTGGCCGGGAAGAGTCAGTCGGGCGAGGTCGCCGTAGTCGGTCAGCAGGCGGGCCTTGCCGCTCGTGATGTCGAGCGCGTAGGTACGCCGGCCCTTGGCACCGTCCCTGACCAGGACCTCCGTGTCACTGAGCCAGACGGTGGCGGTGGGGTCGCCGGGCACGTCGGGCGTGGGCACCTTCCGTACGATCTCGCCGGTCGCGGCATCGAGCACGGTGAGTTCAGGAGCCTTCCGCTTGACCACAGCGGTCCCGTCGCCGGCCCCGGGAGACGCCTTCGTGGGCCGGTGCATCTCGAGCGCCACCACCGTGCGGCCGTCCGGCGCGACCTCGCTGAACGAGATGAACGTGCCGTCGAAGCGCACCGGCTCGCCGCCGCCGGTCACGGGCATCAGCCACAGATCGGTCTTGACGTGACGGACCAGCTCCAGCACCCCGTCCTTGATGGCGACCGGCTGGAAGCCGCGCGGCAGCATCGCCGGCTCGCCTGCCTGCATGTCGATGAGCACGCCGGCGTACTCGTCGAACTCCTCAGGGTCGTCGAAGGCCAGGTAGCGGCCGTCGTCCGACACCAGGAGCATGGCGCCGAGCGGGATCTTCTTCTCCGGCACCTTGACCGGCGAGACCGTCTCGGCTCCGGTCTCCAGGTCGCGCACCACGTGGGCCTGCGCGTCACGGCTGTAGTAGGCCAGCATGCGGCCGTTCCTGCTGATCGCGATGGGCGCGTGCGCCTTGCCGGTGGTGCGGGTAAGGGCTCGCGGCAGGCGGTAGGTGGCGCCGTCGGCCGTCACCACCCGCCACTCCTCGTCACCGCAAGGCGGCTGCTCGCACCTCGTCTCGTACGCGTGGCTGAGCGCTCCCACCGGCGCGTCGGGCAGGTCGGGCACCACCTCGGCCTGTTCCACGCCCGGCGAGACCTGCACGGCGGGCACGGCGGGCACGGCGTTCACCTGCCAGGGCGCCGTCATGACCACGCCGCCGGCGCCCACGATCGCGGCGACCGCGACCGCGGACAGCGAAGCCGTGACGAGCCGCCTGCGCCGGTGGCGGGCGATGGCCGCCTCGGCCAGGTCCACCAGGGGTGCCTCGGCGGCGATGTCGTCCAGCGCGCGATGCAGCCGCGTCATCGGATGACCTCCTCGATCTCGGGGTCGGACAGCAGGTGCGCCAGCGCGCGGTGGGTTTGGCTCTTGACGTTGCCGATCGAGCAGCCGAGCACCTCGGCCGCCTGCGCCTCCGTCATGTCCTCCCAGAAGCGCAGCACGATCACCGCGCGCTGCTTGGGCGCGAGCCTGGCCAGCGCCTGGCGCAGCACGATGCGGTCGAGCGTGGCGTCGTCGTGGGAGACCCCGCCCTGGGGCACCTCGGCGCTCGGCAGCTCACGACGCGGCCGGCGCCTCCAGGACGTGTACTGGTTGACCAGCGACTTGCGGATGTACGCCTCGGGATTGCCGTCCCTGGCCAGCTTGCCCCATTTGCCCACAACCTTGGCGAGGACGCTCTGCAGCAGGTCCTCGGCCAGGTGGGCGTCTCCCGTGAGCAGGTACGCGGTCCGCATCAGCGCCTGCTGACGGACGAGCACGAACTCACGGAAGCCGTCGTGACGGTCCAATGTGATCTCCTCTCGCCCGTTCAGAA
Organism: Nonomuraea sp. NPDC049419; assembly: GCF_040676995.1. NCBI lineage: Bacteria > Bacillati > Actinomycetota > Actinomycetes > Streptosporangiales > Streptosporangiaceae > Nonomuraea > Nonomuraea sp. NPDC049419. Next base: position 83,864 of record NZ_JBFAQB010000020.1, read on the forward strand.
CGCCACCCACAGGACGAAAGGTTGCACCCGGCTCGGAGCTCGCTCAGCCGTCGCCCGCGCGCAGCACCTCGCTCAGCCGCCGACGGCGCCGCACCGCCGCCTCGACGGGCACCACGACGGCGACGGCCACCACGAACGCCACCGCCACCGCGCCGATGCCCCACCACGGGGGTGCCGGGGTCGGGCCGGCGCCCGTGAGGAGGTGCAGGGAGAGCGATCCGAACGTCAAGCGGGCCAGCAGCACCCCGAGCACCGGGCCTGCGACGGCGGCCAGCACCGCAGGGGGCAGCAGCTCCCCCGCCGCTACCCACCGGGTCTCCCGGGACCGCAACCCGAGGGTCCGCAGCCGGGTGAGCGTCTGCCACCGCTCCGGCGCACTGGCCGCCGCGCCCAGCGCGAGCCCCAGCAGCCCCAGGACCGGCAGCGTCACGGCCACCACCCAGGCCAGCCGCAACAGCCCGGCGGCCAGCGGCCCGGCCGCGATCCCGTGACCGAGGGCGGCTCCGAGGGTCAGTGCGTACGTCGTCAGAGTCGCCGAGGTCACGAGCGTTGTCAGGGGGAGCACGTGGCTTGAGGCCGCCATGGCTCGGGCGGCTCCGAACACCGCCAGTGGGCGGCGGGAGCGAAGCAGGCGCTTGAGCGCGAAGCGCGTCCCCAAGGGCAGGGCCCGGGCCAGCACGAGCGCGCCGACGCATGCGCACAATGCCGGGGCGCTGGCAGGTAGCACTCCCCCGCTGATCCCGCGCTGGTAGAGGGCGACGACGCTGCCGGTCGCGGCCAGCAGCACCCCGAGCTCCGCGGCGGCCCGCCGTAGCCGAGCGGTGTCGCGCATCCACCGCCGTGCGCTCCGGTTGGCCGGGACACGGCGGTCGCGGGTGGCGCGGGCGGCGGTGAGGGTGCCGAACGCCGGTCCTGCGACGACGGCGACGATCAGCACGGGTGTGATCCATCCCCAGGAGAATCCCAGCGCGCCGCTGAGGCCCGGTGTGACGAGCCAGGCCAGAGCGAGCCCCGAAGCCGCGGCCAGCAGCGCCGTCAGGGCCGACTCCAGCAGCAGTTCGCCGCCGATGGCCGGGAGGGACATTCCGCGCTGGCGGGCGGCGGCCAGGGGGCGGGCGCGGCGGCGTACCAGGAGGTCGGCGGCGAGGAGCAGGACCAGGGCGGCGACGGTGAGCAAGGTGACGAGCAGCAGGGACGCCTGCGCGAACGCGGCCTCGACCTGCGCGCTCACGTCCCGCAGCACCCCGTCGAGCCGGGTCTCCCACTGCAGTGAGCCGTCCCGCGCGCCGGAGGAGCCTGAGGCCGCCTTGAGCGCGACCACCTTGGCGGCGACCGGCGGCACGACGTCCCAGGAGAGGCGGGCCGGGTCGGGGGTGAACCAGGCGGTGCGCCGCAGCTCGTCCGGTCCGAAGGCGAGGCGGGCGTCGGGCAGGGACTCGCGGGACAGCAGCCCGGCGAAGCGAGTGCTTCCCCTGCCGTCCGCCCCGGCCACCGGCTTCAGCAGCGCGGGGGCCGGCCGCCAGGCGGGGTCGGCGCTGTCCGACGGCCGGAAGATGCCGCTGACCTGGACCTTCTTGACGTTCCCCTGGTCGTCGGCGAGCGGGATCTCGGCGCCGGGCCGGAGCTGGAGAGCGGCGGCGTCCGCCTCCGACAGGCCCACCTGCACCGGCCACGGCGGCGCGCCGTAGGGGACGGACGCCGTCTCGGAGCCGGTGGGTTCGGGCGGGCCGCCCGCGATCCACGTGACGGCGGGGCCGCCCTCGCGGGCGAGGTAGGCGAGCTGGAACGTGCGCAGCACGCTGCCGTCGGTGATCTTGAGGGTGGGGCTGATGACGGTGGCGACGGGCGGATGCAGGGCGGCGCGCAGGCCGGGCCCGAGCTCGTCGGTGGCCCTGGCGCGGAAGTCGTCCACGCTCTCGGCCAGGCGCGGGTGCCGGAGGCGGCTGGCGCGCGGCCCGCCGTCGTCCTCCATCCGGGCGTGCACCCGGAGGTCGCCGCCGTCCCTGCGGACGGCGTCCCGTACGGCGGCATCGGCGGTCGCACTCAGCAGTGGCGGGATCGCGGCGGCCAGCAACGTGACCACGGCCACCACAAGGGCGGCCAGCAGCAACGGCCCGGCATCCGCGCGTGCGCGGCCGGCGACGCTGGGCCAGTGGGGTGCCGGGAGCCTCATGACGCCACCCGCAGGTGGGCGGCGTCGGCGCGGCGGGCCTGGATGGCGACCACCATGCCGACCGTCAGGACGCAGGCGGCCAGCAGCCCGGCGAGCAGGGCGGACTCGGCCGCCCAGGGCCAGACGGGCAGGACTTCGGGTACGGGGGCCGCGCCGGTGTCGGAGCGGATCTGGAGGGGGGCGACGAGGTGGGTGGCGAGGGCGCCGACCGCCGCGCCCGCGGCGAGCAGGGGCAGCAGAATCCCGATGTGCTGGGCGAGCAGCACCCTGCGGATCTCGCGCCGCGTCAGCCCCAGCCCGCGCAGCCGCGCGACCTCGACCGCGCGGGCCCGCAGGTCGAACGTCACGTGCAGGAGGATCCCGGCGAGCATCAGCAGGACCGCGGCCGGGACGAGCAGCCGGAGCACGGCCGGCAGGCCCGCCCGGAGCGGGCCGCCGGTGAGCCGGGCGGTCTCGGACGCGCGGGTGGTGGCGCCGGGGGCGTCGGCGGTGGGGTGGCCGACCCACCAGGCGTCCACGGGCGCGTCGAAGTCGCCGCGCACGGCCAGGGCGCGGGTGAGGGCGTCGAAGTCGGCCAGCACGGCGGCGGCGCCCGGGGCGGACGGCACGGCGGGGAGCACGCCGGCCACGCGGACCGGTACGGGGGTGAGGCCGACGGTGAGGTCGAGCCGGGAGCCGGGACGGGCGCCCGCCTCACCGGCGAACCGGGCGGAGACGGCGACCGGCACCGGCCCTGGGGCGGGGAAGGCGGTGGCGACCAGGCTGGCCGCGTCGGGCGGGCCCTGGAGCGAGACGGTGGTGGTCATCCGCAGCTCGGAGCCCTTGGCGGTCACGGCAGGGTTGGCGAGCTGGCGGGGGATCGGGCCGGCCGAGGTGGCGGCCCACGGTCCTTGCGAGGCGTCGGAGCCCGCCACGGTGAGGGTCACGGCGACGCGGCTGTCGGCCGCGGAGGTTCCGTAGAGGGTGTGGCCGGTGCCGACGTTCCCGGTCGCGATCGCGAATGGCAGCGACACCGCGACCAGCCGGAGCCCTTCGCCGCTCGCGCAGTCCGGCAGCGGGTGCGGCTTGCCGTCGAGCGGGATGGGCGGTCCCGTGCAGGGGGTGCGCAGGCCGGTCGGATCCTGGAGCAGCAGCCGGGGCGTCGTGGTGAGCGGGGTCGTGCCGGTGGCGTTCCCGGTCAGGGAGAGCGCGGCTCCGGCCGGGACGGCGATGCCCGCCACCCGTGACGGCGGTGCGAGGGCGGCGCCCACGGTGCTCCAGGTGCGGCCGTCGTTCAGCCGGCCGCGCAGCAGCGCATCGGCGCGGGTGGCGTCCACGGCGACCAGCCTGGGCGGGTCGCCGGCGCCGCCGAGCCACTGGCCGACGGCGATGCCGCGGTCGGTGGCCGGGCTCACCTCTCCCCCGGTGGCCGTGGCGACCGCCGGGCCCTGGCCGACGGCGGGCGGGGCGGTGAGCGCGAGCGCGAGGTCGGTGCCGACGGCCAGGTCGGCCTGGTCCTGCTGGGAGCGCTGCCAGGTGGCGTCGAACCCGATCCCGTACGTGGCCGCCGCGCACCCCAGCCCGACCAGCAACCCGGCAGCGACCGCCTGCGGCCTGCGGGCGGCCTCGAACGCGGCCAGCGGCACCAGCAGCCCGCGAGCCCGGCGGGCCAGCCGTTCCACGACGCGCAGGGCGGGCCACACCAGGCGCAACGCCAGCGCGGATCCGGCGATGAGCAGCAGCGCGGGGGCGAGCACCCGTACGGCGTCGATGGGCGAGCCCGAACCGGCCGGCTGGTCGCGCAGCTGCCACCAGCCGACGGCGGCGAGCGCCACGAGCAGCACGTCGGCGCCTGACCTGGCGAGCAGTTCCCGCCGCCGGCGCAGCGCCGTCGCGGGAGTGCGCAGGGACGGCACGACGAGCACCGCCGCCAGCGCCAGCGCGCCACCGGCGACGGACAGCACCTGGGCGGCGTTCACCCCGAACGGCGTGGCGAGCCCGGCCCCTGACATGGGGGCCAGCCGGGTCAGCATGGCGTGCAGGGCGGAGGAGGCCGGGATCGCGACCGCGACGGCGAGCACGGCGAGCGCGCCCGCCTCGGCGACCGCCACCCCGGCGAGTTGCCCGCGGCCGACGCCGAGCGCGGACAGCAGCGTGGTCTCCTCGCCGCGCACGCCCGCGCTGAGCCGGCCGGCGAGGGCGAGGGCGGTCGCGGTCAGGACGAGCCCGATGGCGGCGACCGCGAGCACGGCGGCCGTGGTGACCCGCTGCTGGTCGTGGGCGGACAGCAGGGTCGCCGGCAGCTGGGAGGCGACGCGCTGGATGCGTACGCGGTCGCCGAGCGTCTGCCCCAGCCTGCGGTCGGCGGCGAGCACGGTCTGGATGACGGTGTCGAGGTCGCGGACGTCGGGGGCGGACAGGTCGGGGTGGGCGGTGATCTCCAGCCGGTCGAGGGTGGAGCCGCCGGCGAGCAGGTCGTGGAGGTCGGCCAGGAACGGCCCGTACGCGTGCACCGGCTGCGCCGAGCGGCCGTCGCGGTAGGCGAGGTCGTACCCGGCGGCGGCGAGCGGATCGCGCTCCCAGCCGGCGCCGGGCAGCGGGCGTACGACGCCGACCACGCTCACCTCGATCCCCTCGTCGGGGTCGTCGGCCAGCTCCCTGCCGAGGCTGACCCGGCTGCCGACGGTCAGGCCGAGCCGCCGCGCGGTGCTCTCCAGGACGACGGCCTCCACCGGCGTGGCGCCCGCGCGCGGCAGGCGTCCCGTCACCGGCTGGGCGCGGGACCGCAGGTCCTCCACCGCCGACAGGTACGCGACCGCCTGCGTCCCCGTGCCGGGCAGCCATCGCATCACCGACGACGTGCGGACGGCCGTCGTCGCCTGGAAGGGGGTGAGGGCCGAGGTCAGCGCGGCGCGGGTGTCGTCGGCGACGGATCTCGCGTGCTCGCCGCGTACGGTGACGGTGTAGGCGGTGACGTCGATCTTGTCGGCGGTGGCGCGCGCTGCGGCGGTCTCCCGCGCCTGCTCGGCGGTACGGGTGAGCAGGAGCGCGCACACGCCGAGCAGCGTCGTGCCGACCACGGCCACGGCCAGGAGCGCGGCCAGCATCGGCCACTGCGCGCGGGCCCGCCGCGCGACCAGCCTCAGCACGAGCGGCCCTCACCGCTCACGAATCGCCCCGCCCATCGGAGGACGCCCGCCGATTCCCGTCAGGCGAGGAGCGCGCGTCGGAGGGCCCGTAGGGCTCATCGAGGTGTCCGGCGGAGTGCGGGTCGGGATGCTGGTCGAGGTGGCCGTCGTTGATGCGGATCACCCGGTCGGCGAGGGCGAGCATCGTCGGGTCGTGGGTGGAGACCAGGGCGGTCACGCCCTCCGACTCCACCACCCCGCGCAGCAACGCCATCACCGACAGGCCGGTCTCGGCGTCGAGCTGGCCGGTCGGCTCGTCGGCGATGAGCAGGCGAGGGGAGGCGGCCAGGGCGCGGGCGATCGCCACCCGCTGCTGCTGCCCGCCGGACAGCTCGCCGGGCAGCTGTTCCGCGTGATCGGCCAGCCCGACCAGGTCGAGCAGCAGCGCGACCCGCCGCTCGCGTTCCGCCGGGGAGACGCGGGCGAGCCGCAGCGGGGCGCCCACGTTCTCGGCGGCCGACAGCACCGGGATCAGGCCGAAGGTCTGGAAGACGTACGAGACCTTCTCCCGCCGCAGCAGGGCCAGGCCGTCCTCGTCGAGGGCGGTGACGTCGGTGCCGTCGACGTGGACCGTACCGGCGTCGGGGCGGTCCAGCCCGCCGATGACGTTCAGCAGTGTGGTCTTGCCGGAGCCCGACCGCCCGACCAGGGCGGTCATGGTGCCGGGCGCGAGGTCGAACGTCACGTCCCGCAGCGCCTGCACGGCGGTCGCCCCGCTGCCGAAGCGGCGGTGCACGCCGCGCACGCTGACCAGCGGCCCGCCGCTCATGCGGGCCCGCCGCCGTCGGGACGGATCGCCACGTGATCCGACTCGAGCACCAGCCGGACCCGCCGGGTCAGCGCCAGCGCCTCCCGGTAGTCGCGCGGCACCTGCACCCGTCCCGCCCTGTCCATCACCGCGTACTCCTCGGCGATCACCTGCTGGGCGCCGTCGTCGTCGGTGGCGGTACGCCGCAGGACCTCGCTGCTCGTCCGCCCGTCACGGATGGCCACCGTCCGCTCGACCTGCCCGCTGACCGCGGGGTCGTGGGTGACGATGACGACGGTGACGCCCAGCCGCCGGTTGACCTCCCGCAGCAGCCCGAACACGGCCGCCGACGTGGCGCTGTCCAGCTCCCCCGTCGGCTCGTCGGCCAGCAGCACCTTGGGCTCGTTGGCGAGGGCGACCGCGATGGCGACCCGCATCTGCTGCCCGCCGGACATCTGCGCGGGCCGCCGATCGGCGCAGTCGGCGACGCCGAGCAGGCCGAGCAGCTCGGCGGCGCGCTCGCGGCGGACGCGGGCGGGGGTGCGGGCGGCCGTCATCGGCAGGTCGACCATCTGGCGCGCGGTCAGGTACGGGATGAGGTTGGCGGCGGTCTGCTGGCGGACGAAACCCACGGTGTGCCGCCGGTAGCGGACGCGGTCGGCGCGCGACATGTCCAGGAGGTTCCACCGGTCGACCCGGACGCGCCCGGCGGTGGGCGCGTCCACCCCGGCCAGGATGGACAGCAGCGTCGACTTCCCCGACCCGGACGCGCCGACGACGGCCACCATCTCCCCGGCGTCCACGACCAGGTCGAGCCCCTGCAGGGCCTGCACCTCGACCGAGCCGGTCTGGTAGATGCGCACGAGGCTCTCGCAGGCGATCAGCGCGTCGCGTCCGAACTCGGGTGCCTTCGCGGGCGGCTCAGGCAGGGACAGGGGCGTGACGGCCATCGCCCTCCTCAGTCCCGGCAGTGATCTCGGGGCACGACTCTATCGGCCGGGCGAACCGTGCCCAACCCCTGTTTCGCCGGGTGATCGGGCGTATTCCCTGCGTATTCCAGGCTGCTGCCGGCGCGTGCGACGATCACGCCGACGAGCCTCGGCCAGGAGATCTCCGGCCGGCGAAGGAGAAGACATATGCATCTGCTGAAGAAGGTCACCGTCGGCGTCGCCGCCGCGGTCGCGAGCCTCGCCCTGGCCGCGCCGGCCCACGCGGAGAGCTTCAAGCGCGACGTCGGGGACGGGATCATCCGGTACGCCGACGCCACCAACGAGCTGTGCGTCCTCGCGGACAACGTCACCGGCACGGCCTGGGTGGAGGTGACGCTCACCCGTCCCGGCACGATCGGCCGGCCCATCGTCATCAGGGACGACAACGTCAAGCACCCTGGCGCGGTCTGCGGTCTGCTCACCGGCTTCGACGGGGTCACGTTCAAGGCGGCGTACGAGAGCTACTGGAGCGGGCGCGGCACCATCCTGCGCGGCTCGTTCGAGTTCCGGTCCTGACGCGGTCGCGACAGCGCGTGCTCGCGGGTCGCCGCGATCCCGGCGACGCCGCCGTCCCCGCTGCCCTGCTACACCGACGACGAGGCGCTCATCGCCTGGACCTGCGCTGATGAGCGCGCTCGTCGCCGCGCCGCTGATCACCCGTTGCGGGTCCAGCGCTGGTTGGCGCCGCCGTTGCAGGGCCAGATGGTGAGCCCGGTGCCGTTCGCGGTGGCGTGGCCTGGCACGTCCAGGCACTTGTTCGCGCCGACGGCGGTGATCGTGCCGTCGGTGTTCATGCGCCACTTCTGGTTGTCCTGGCCGTTGCAGGTCCAGGTGATGACCGCGGTGCCGTCGGCGGTGCCGCCGCCGTTGACGTCCAGGCAGCGGTCGCCGTGCACCCGCAGCTCGCCCGCCTCCGTCAGGGTCCACTGCTGGTCCGCCTGGCCGTCGCAGTCCCAGATCTGGACCTGCGAGGCGCCCGCGTCCAGGCAGCGGCCTGACTCGACGCCGCGCAGCGCGAACGTGTCCGCGGGGGTGCCGTCCCCCGTGCCGACGCCTCGGCCGTTGAAGGTGATGGAGTCGAGGTCGAACGCGTTCGCGGACGGAGCCTTGAACACGACGTGCAGGTTGCGCGTGCCGCCCGGGTCGGTGACGGACACCGCGGGCAGCGACACGTAGGTGTCCCAGCCCCCGGTCGCCGGCACGGTCCTGGTGGCGACGAGGGGTCCTGTCGGCGAGCCGGCGCGCAGCTCGATGGAGGCTCCGGTGGCGGACGGCGCCGAGACGCGGAAGGTCACCGTGTCGATGCCGGACAGGTTGACCGGGGTGAAGGAGATCCAGTCGCCGTTGGAGATGTCGCCGATGCGCCTGCTGCCCTCGGCTCCGGACTGCTCGACGACGCGGACCCCGGACGAGCCGGTGAAGTGCTCGGCCTGCTTGTGCTTCGGTTGCAGGGTGATGCCGGCGGTGCCCTTCAGGCCGCCGGAGTCGGTGTGGTCGGCGGACAGCGCGTAGTAGACGTTCGCGGTCTCGTCGTGGCCGGAGGCCGTGGTCGTGACCGTCCCCGTGCACCCGGTGTACTGGCCGGTGTCGTGGGCGTGCTGGTCGTGGCCGAGCGCGGTGGTCACGGTGACCTCGGCGCAGTCGGCGGCGCCGTCCTCGGCGTCGGTGGCGACGACCGTGTAGTCCACCTCGTCGCCGAAGTCGATGAACCCGCCGTCGGGCGGCGCCGAGAAGGCCACCTCGGGACGGGTGTTGCCGACGACGACGGGCACCGTGACGCTGCCGGTCCTGCCGCCCGTGTCGCGGACGGTGAGCCTGGCAGTGTAGGTGCCGTTGGCCGTGTAGGTGTGCGAAGGGTTGGCGGCGGCGGAGGTCGCGCCGTCACCGAAGTCCCAGGCGAAGGTGATCGCGTCGCCGTCGGGGTCGGACGAGCCGGCCGAGGAGAACGCGACGGTGAGCGGCGCGGTGCCCGAGTCGGGGCTGGCGCTCGCCTTGGCCAGGGGCGCGCGGTTTCCCGCCACGTAGTCGATGCGGTAGATGCTGTCGTCGGTGTTCGCGTGGCCGAAGCCGTTGCCCCAGTCGGCCATGTAGAGGGCGCCGTCGGGGCCGAACTTCATGTCGATCGGCGCGCGCGGCGCGATCTGCGCCACGAAGGGGCTGATCTTCAGGAGGTTCCCCGAGGAGTCGAGGCGGAGCTCCTTGACGAAGTTGCGGCTCCACTCGTAGAAGAACGGCGTCCCGTCGTAGTAGGCGGGGAACTTCCGCTCCGAGCCGGAGGCCGCGTCGTAGCGGTAGATGGGGCCGCCCATCGGGGCGGCGCCGCCGCAGCAGTCGATCTCGGGGAACTCCTCCGAGGCGTGGTAGTCGTACCACACGGTCGCGGGCTTGGCGGCCGGCAGGTTGGTCAGGCCGGTGTTGTTGGGCGAGTCGTTGACGGGCGCCGAGCAGTTGAACGCCGGGCCCGAGGCGCCGGTGGCGAAGTTGTAGTCGCGGTACGGCAGGTTGGGGCCGACGCAGTACGGCCAGCCGTAGAAGCCGGGCTCCTTGATCAGGTTCCACTCGACGGTGCCCTCGGGGCCGCGGGCGGAGTTCGCGGCGCCCGCGTCGGGGCCGTAGTCGCCCACCGAGATCCAGCCCGTCTCCTTGTCGACCGAGAAGCGGAACGGGTTGCGGAAGCCCATCGCGTAGATCTCCGGCCGGGTCCTCGCGGTGCCGGGCGGGAACAGGTTGCCGGACGGGATCGTGTAGGTGCCGTCGGGCTCGGGGTGGATGCGCAGGATCTTGCCGCGCAGGTCGTCGGTGTTGGCCGAGGAGCGCTGGGCGTCGTAGTGTTCCCTGCCCTGCCGCTCGTCGATCGGGGCGTAGCCGCTGGAGCCGTTGGGGTTGGTGTCGTCGCCGGGGCCGATGTAGAGGTCGCCGTCCGGTCCGAAGGCGAGGTAGCCGCCGGTGTGGCCGGGCTCGTCGACGTTCCGGTACGCCGGAATCTCGATGATCTTCTTCTCGCTGGCCAGGTCGAGGGCGGTGCCGTCGAAGGTGAAGCGCGACACCCGGTTCACCTCGCCGCCGCTCGCGGGCGAGTAGTTGAGGTAGATCCAGCCGTTGTCGGCGAAATCCGGGTCGAGCGCCAGCCCGATGCCGCCGTCCTCGCCGCCGTCGTAGACCGGCAGGGTGCCGATGACGCGCGTGCCGCCGCCGTTGGCGGGGATGAGGTTCACCTTGCCGGAGCGGGAGATGTAGAAGACGCTGCCGTCGGCGGCCACGTCCAGCTCCATGGGCTGGTCGGGCGCGCCGTCGAGGGTGACCTTCTGGTAGCGGGCCTCGACGGTGCCGCCGCAGTCGCCCGGCGCCGCGCCGGCCGCCCACTGTACGGCGCCGAGCAGGTGCCGCCGGAACAGCGGCTCGGTGTAGGAGGACGCCTGGTGGCCCATCGCGGTGGCGAACACCCGGCCGCCCTCCGGCCGGTGGCACCAGGAGATCGGGTGGTCGGCGCCCATCCTGCTCGGTCCCGCGTCATAGGTGGTCTCGTCGGCGGTCACCAGCACGTGGACCGAGCCGCGCATGTTGGTGTCGAAGTTGTACCACTCCTCGGTGCGGGTCCACCGGTCGGGTAACCCCTGGGTGGCGGGGTGGACCTGGTCGGCCACCTTGGCGGTGCCCTGCACGATCGACGAGTGCGCGGTCATGTGGGCGCCGGCCATGACGACCTCGTCCCACCAGGGGAACTGCGCCTCGATGTTCATGTCGGTGGCGTTGTGGATCGCCACGACGCCGTGCCCGCCGCGTACGTACGACTGGAAGGCCTGGCGCTGGGCGTCGTTGTCCCACACCATGCCGTTGGTCTGGAACATGATCACCGCGTCGTAGGTGCTCATCGCCGCGCTGGTGAAGACGGAGGAGTCCTCGCTGTGGTCGAGCTCGAAGTCGTTGTCGGCCGCCAGCTGCTGGAACATCGCGACGCCGGCGGAGATGGAGTCGTGCCGGTAGGCGCCGCCCGCCGTCTCGGTGAACAGCAGCACCTTGAACGGGTCCGCGAGCGCGTGCGCGACGGGCGGTGACGACGACAGCAGCAGTCCTGACAGGGCCGCGGCCAGGGCGGTGAGCAGGCGTGATCTTCGCATGGGAGAGCTCCTGAGAGGGTGGATGGTTCACAGCGCGCGCAGGTACGCCAGGCCGTCCACGGCCAGGGCGTCCTGGCTGCGCGCGAGCGGCCGCCAGATGGAGGCCGCAGTGGCGATGCTCCGGTTGTGCGCGGTGAACGACTCGATGACGAGCGGGCCCTGATACCCCACCTGGCGCAGGGCCTGCGTGAAGCCGGGCCAGTCGAACCGGTCGGCGCCCGGCGTGCCGCGGTCGGTGCCGCACACCTGGACGTGCGCGAGGCGGTCGGCCGCGGCCAGGACGGCCAGGGCGGGGTCCTTCTCCTCGATGTTCAGGTGGTAGACGTCGAGTGCGAGGTGGCAGTCCTCCGGCAACGTCTCGAGCGCCTGCTCGACGGTGTTGATGAGGCTGGTCTCGTACCGGTTGAGCGGCTCGACCGCGAGCTTCACGCCGCGCCCGGCGGCGTGGTCCAGGACGGGGCGCAGGTGCTCGCGCAGCTCGGCCCCGGCCTTCCCGCGCTCGTACGGCGACAGCCGCCACGTGCGGCCCACCGACGTGTACGCCGGCCCCGCGACCACCGGCGACCCGACGGTCACCGCCACGTCGACGCAGTGCCGCAGGTAGTCCTGGGTGTCGCGGACGGTCCGCGGGGAGGCGGCCACGAGCTCGCGTCCCGGCGGCATGACGAGCACCACGGACGCGGCCAGCCCGTGCTCGGCCAGGACCGCGGCGGCCTTGTCCGGGTCCCAGTCGCCGGGCCGCTCGACGGGCAGCTCGATGACGTCGAAGCCCCACCGGGCGATGCGGGGGGCGAGCCTGGCCAGGTCGTCGTCGGTCAGCGGGGAGACCCAGACCCAGGTGTTCACTCCGATGGAGAACATGGCGTCCCTCTTCGTCGTCGTTCGCGGGAGGGAGCGGTCAGCTTCGCTTCCCGCCCCAGTCCTCCGGGAAGCCGGGCAGGTCCTCGCAGCCGCACAGCGCGTAGTGCAGGGGCGGCATGCCGGGCTTGAGGTGGGCGTGCAGGGTGTCGGCGGTGACCTTCGGCTGCGGCAGGTTCCACGTCTCGGGCACCTCCTGGCCCTTGAGGATCCTCAGCGCGGCGATGACGGGGGTGCGCCACTGGTAGGTGGGGTACGTGGGCGCGACGGCGGTGAGGCCGGCGTCCTTCCACTTCTGCAGGAAGTCCTGCTGGTCCTCGCCGCTGATCGGCGGCACCGGCACGCCGGCGTCCTCGAACGCCTCGATCGCGGCCACGGCCGTGGCGCCCGCGTCCATCCAGACGCCGTCGATGGTGCCGTGCCGCTGGATGTAGTCGCCGACGATGCTCTTGGTCTTGGCGGCGTCGCCGTCGGTGAACTCCACGCCCACCACCTGGACGCGGCTGTCGTCGAAGACCACCTTCGCCGCCGACCAGCGGGTCTCCAGCACGTCCACGCCGGGCAGGATGCGCAGGGCCAGCACCTTCCCGCCGGCCGGCACCTTCTCGGCGAGGAACTCGGCGGCGTCGGCGCCGAAGGCGTAGCCGCCGATGGGCTTGATGAACGTCACCGGGCAGCCGGTCCGCACGCCCCGGTCGAACACGATGACGGGCACCTTCGCGCAGGCGGCCGTCACGGCGGGGGTGAGCGTGGCGGTGGTGTTCGGCGAGACGATCAGCGCGTCGCAGCCCTTGTCCTGCAGCTCGGCGATGTCGGAGATCTGCTTGTCGTCCTTGCCCTCGGCGTCCAGCACGGTGAACGTCTCGATCTCGTCGTGCAGCTCGACCTCGGCCTGCATGGTCTTCCAGCCGACCTGGCGCCAGGGGTTGTCGACCGCCGCGTTGGAGAAGCACAGGTGGTAGGGCCCGTCCTTCTTGTACCGGGTCGTGTCGACCATCTTCGGGGCGATGGCCTGCTCCCACGGCTTGTCCGCGGGGCCCTCCGGCTCCTGGGAGCGCATGGCCAGCTGAGCGTCGAAGTCGGCCTGGACGAAGAACGCCGACTGCGCGCCCGTGCCTGAGCCCTGGGTGCTTTCGGCGGACGCCTCCGGGGTGGTGGTGGCGGCCGGCTTGTCGACGGTGCAGGCGGCGACGAGGGCGCCGGCCGCCATGAGCGCGGCGGCTGCGGCCTTAGGGCGCGGCATGTGCGTCTCCTCTTGACGGGAAGGGTTTCCTGGGGAGCCGGACGGCTCCTGCCGCGACCGCGGCGATGATGATGACGCCCTGCACGGTGGACTCCAGCGCCCCCGAGATCCCGTACAGGTTGAGCAGGGTGAACAGCGCCTCCAGCGTGCAGGCCCCGGCCATGGCGGCGACCACGGAGCCGCGCCCGCCGCCCAGCGCCACGCCGCCGAGCACGACCGCGGTGATGGCGGAGAACTCCAGCCCCTGCCCCACCTGCGCCGATACCCCGGCGAACCCGCCGAGCAGGACGGCCGCGACCGCCGCCGACAGGCCGGAGAGCATGAACGCGTAGATCTTGACCCGGTCGACCCGGACGCCGGACAGCGCGGCGGCGCGCGCGTTGTCGCCGGTGGCCGCCAGCGTCCTGCCGAAGCGGGCGCGCGTGAGCGCGATCGCCGCCGCGCCCGCGGCCAGCAGGATCAGCACCGACCACGGCACCGGCCCGAGACCGCCGCGGCCGAACGCGCGGAAGCCCTCTGACAGCGCGCCACGCGGCGCGCCGCCGGTCCAGAGGAAGACCGCCCCGCTGAGGACGAGCAGCATGCCGAGCGTCACGATGAACGACGGCACCCGCAGCTTGGTGGTGAGCAGGCCGTTGACCAGCCCGACGAGCAGCCCGGCGACGATCAGCAGGGCGAGGACCGGCCAGGTGGCGGGCTCCTCGCCGTCGATGAGCCGGGCGGCGATCACCACCTCGGCCGTCACCAGCGAGCCGACCGACAGGTCGAACTCGCCGGAGACGATGACGAAGTACTGCCCCGCGGCGAGGATCACCAGCGGCGCGGCCCGCTTGAGCAACGCCAGGAACCCGGCGGGCTCCAGGAGGAGGGGGTTGGCGACCGCGATCGCGACCAGCAGGGCCGCGAGGACGGTGAGGATGGGCAGCGCTCGTCTCATGTCGCCCGCCTCGTGCCGCGCCGGGCGTAGACGGCCACCGCGACGACGATGACCGCGCCGCGGACCACGTCCTTCGCGAAGGAGTCGACCTCGAGCTGGTTGAACAGGGTGTCCAGGACGGCCAGCAGCAGCACCCCGCCGACCGTTCCCGCGACGCCGCCCCTGCCGCCGGCCAGCGCGGTCCCGCCGAGCACGACCGCGGCGATGGACTCCAGGTCGTACCCGCCGTCCGGGCCCACCGTGGGCGCTCCCGCCCCGAGCCTGGCGGCCAGCAGCAGGCCCGCGACGCCGGCGCAGAGCGAGCAGAGGACGTGAGTGATCACGATGACGCGGGACGTGCGGATCCCCGACAGCCGGGCGACGTCCTCGCTGCCGCCCACCGCGTAGATCCGGTGGCCCAGCCGGGTCCGCGCCAGCAGGACCCAGGCCGCCACCGCCACGCCCGCCCAGAGCATGGCCGAGACGGGGACGGGCCCGGCCCGCGCGTAGCCGAGAAGCTGGAACGACTCGGGCACCTCGCCCGCCGGGCCGTCGTACAGGTGGTCGACGACGCCCTTGATGATCAGGCCGACGCCGAGCGTGGCGATGAAGGCGTGCACCCGGAGCCGGGTGATGACAAGACCGTTGACGAGCCCCACCAGCGCGCTGACGGCCAGCACGGCGGCGCAGGCCGCGACGGCGTTGCCGTCCTGGCCCGCCATGACCTCCGCCGCGACCAGCGAGGTCAGGCTGATCAGGTACGCCACCGACAGGTCGAGCGAGCCGGCCAGGATCGCCAGCGTCTGCCCGATCGCCACGATGCCGAGGGCCGCGGAGCGCTGCTGGATGCCGACGACGCTCTCCAGGGTGAGGAACCGGCCGCCGTCGAGCGCGACGATGACCCAGCCGGCCGCGAGCAGGGCGAACAGGGCGAGGAACACCACGCGCGCGGGATCGCGCAGGTGCCCTGCCAGACCGCCGCCGGTGCGGCCGGTGCGGGCGAGCAGGTCCATTCAGGCCACCTCGCCCGCGGCCAGGCGCATGACGGCCTCCTCGGAGGAACCGGCCGGCAGCGTGCCCGCGACGCGGCCGTCGCGCAGCACGACGATGCGGTCGCTCATGCCGATGAGCTCGGGCAGCTCGGACGAGATCATCATGATGGCCGTGCCGTCGCCGGCCAGGTCGCGCATGAGGTCGTGGATCGCGGCCTTGGCCCCGACGTCCACGCCCCGCGTCGGTTCGTCGAACAGCAGCACCCGTGGTGCCATCGTCAGCCACTTGACGAGCACGACCTTCTGCTGGTTGCCGCCGGACAGGTAGCGGACCTCCCGGTGCGCGGGCGGCAGGCCCACCCGGTCGAGCCGGCCGCTCATCAGGGTGGGGTTCCCCGCGCCGGTCGCGCGGGCGGCGAGCAGGACGTTGTCGCGTACGGACTGGCGCAGCGCGAGCCCCTCGGCCTTGCGGTCCTCGGTCACGAGCCCGATGCCGTGGGCCATGGCCGCGCGGACCGAACGCGGGCGCGCGGGGGTCATCTCGCCCGTGGTGAACGGCTCCGCGCCGAAGATCGCCTTGGCCAGCTCCGTCCTGCCGGACCCCTGCAAGCCCGCGACGCCGACGATCTCCCCGGCGCGCAGCTCCAGATCGATGTCGCGCAGCTTGTGGTTGCCCGCCCCGCGCAGGCTGAGGCGTACCTCGCCGGCGCCGGCCGATCGGGGCGGGTAGTAGGTGCCGAGGTCGCGGCCCACCATGAGGCGGATCAGCTCGTCGCGGGTCACCTCGCCGGCGGGGACCGTGGTGACGCGGGCGCCGTCCTTGAGCACGGTGACCCGGTCGGCGAGGTCGAGCACCTCGCGTAATCGGTGGGAGATGTACATGACGGCGACGCCGCGCTCGCGCAGCCGCCGGATCAGCCGGTAGAGCAGCGCGACCTCGTGCTCGGCGAGCGCCGCGCTGGGCTCGTCCATGACGAGGAGCCGGGCGTGCACCGACAGCGCCTTGACGATCTCGACGATCTGCTGCTGGGCGACCGGCAGGCGCTTGACGGTGGCGCGCGGGCCGATCTGGGTCTCCCCCAGCTCGTCGAGGAGCGCGCCGGTGGCCCGCTCCATGGCGGCGCGGTCGACCAGGCCGCGTTTGACGGGCTCG
Organism: Nonomuraea sp. NPDC049419; assembly: GCF_040676995.1. Taxonomy (NCBI): domain Bacteria; kingdom Bacillati; phylum Actinomycetota; class Actinomycetes; order Streptosporangiales; family Streptosporangiaceae; genus Nonomuraea; species Nonomuraea sp. NPDC049419. The sequence continues at coordinate 100,221 of NZ_JBFAQB010000020.1, forward strand.
CGGCCGAGGAACACGTTCTCGGCGACCGTGCGTTCTGGCAGCAGGTTGAACTCCTGGTGGATGATCGCGATGCCGGCGCGCTGCGCCTCCAGCGGGTGGGCGAAGGAGACGGGCCGGCCGTCGACCTCGATCACGCCCTCGTCCGGCGCGTGCACCCCGCAGATGATCTTCATGAGGGTGGACTTGCCCGCGCCGTTCTCGCCGACGACGGCGTGCACCTCGCCGGCCTTCGTCTCCAGGTCCACCCCGGACAGCACCCGCACGCCCAGGAAGCTCTTGCCGATGCCGCGCAGCCTCAGCACCGGGCCGCCTGCCTCGTCGTGCGGGTGGTGGATCGTGTCCTCATGCTCCTCCTGACGGGGACCCCGGATGGTGGCCTGGACCGCTTCAGGTGCGGGTCCAGCGCTGGTTGGTGCCGCCGTGGCAGGACCAGATGTGCACCTTGCTGCCGTTGGCGGTGCCGTAGCCGCTGACGTCCAGGCACTTGTTCGCGCCGACAGCGGTGATCGTGCCGTCCGCGTTCAGACGCCACTTCTGGTTGTTCTGGCCGTTGCAGCTCCAGGTGATGACCGCCGCGCCGTCGGCCGTGCCGCCGCCGTTGACGTCCAGGCACCGGTTGCCGTGCACCCGCAGCTCGCCCGCGGCCGTCGGGGTCCACTGCTGGTTCGCCTGGCCGTTGCAGTCCCAGATCTGCATCTGCGTGCCGCCGGCGTCCAGGCAGCGGCCGGAGCCCACGCCGCGCAGCGCGGTCGCGCCGCCCGGGGCGCCGGTCAGTTCCTTGACGCGGATGTTGCGGAAGGACACGACGTCGCCGGGGCCGTGGTTCTGGATGCCGATGTGGCCCTGCTGGAGCGAGCGGGCCGGGTCGGTGTTGGTGAAGTCGTTGATCTTGGTGCCGTTGAGGAAGACCTGCAGCCGCTCGCCCTCGACCAGCAGCTCGTAGGTGTTCCACTGGCCCGGCGGGTTGAGCGCGGCGTCGCGGGCGGCGAGGTCGGCGGCCTGGAAGCCGTAGACGGCCCCGGTCGTCCTGTCGGCGGCGTCGGTCGCGTCGATCTGCACCTCGTACCCGGTGTCGAGCGCCGTGGCCGGGTCGGTGGTCGCCGGGAATCCGACGATCACGCCGGAGTTGGAGTCGCCGGTCAGCTTCCAGTCGAGCTTGAGCGAGTAGGAGCCGAACTCCTTGGCGTCGTACCACAGCATGCCCATGCCGCCCTCGGAGGTCAGCGTGGCGTCGCCGCTGGTGAAGGAGCCGGGGCCGGCCTGCGTCCAGCCCGCGGTGGAGCCGTTGTAGAGGGCCGTGTAGCCGGTCTCGGGGCGGCAGTCGGCGTTGACGGCCCCGGCGGCGTACCGGATGCCGCCGAGCAGCAGCGCGCGGAAGGCCGGGTCGGCGTACGACTCCTGGGTGTGCCCGAGCCCCGTGTAGAACGCGCGGCCGGACGACTGCGTGCGGCACCACGTGATCGGGTGGTCGCCCATGCTGCCGCCGCTGTAGCTGCTCTCGTCGAGACTCTGCAGCACCCGGACGTTCTGGCGGGGGTTGGTGCGGTAGTTGTACCACTCGTCGGTGCGGGTCCAGGCCGGCCCGAGGTGCGCGGTCGCGGCGTGCGCCCGGTCCTCGTTGCGTACGGTGGCCTGCTGGATCGCCGGGTGGCTGCTGAACCACGCGCCCATCAGCTGCCCGTAGTAGGGCCAGTTGTACTCGGTGTCGGCCGCCGCGTGCACCCCGACGTAGCCGCCTCCGCCGTCCACGTACGCCTCGAAGGCGGCCTGCTGGCTGCTGTTGAGCACGTCGCCGGTGGTGCTGAGGAAGACGACCGCCTGGTACTGGGCCAGGTTGCCGGTGGTGAAGGCGGCGGAGTCCTCGGTGGCGTCCACGTCGAAGTCGCCCGCGCCGCCGAGGTCGCGGATGGCCTGGATGCCGGCGGGGATGGCGTCGTGCCGGAAGCCGGCCGTCTTGGAGAAGACGAGCACCTTGAAGGCGGCGGCCTCGGCCGGGACGGCGTGGACGGCCATCGCCGCCGCCGCGGTGATCGCCACCGCCGCGGCCGACAGGCGTTTCAGCAAGGGGGTCGGTTGACGCAGCATGGGGGGTCCTTTCAGACGCGGGTCCAGCGCTGGTTGTTTCCTCCGCCGCAGGTCCAGATGCGCGCCTTGGTGCCGCCCGCGGTGGCGGCGACGTCCAGGCACTTGTTCGCTCCTACGGCGGTGATCGTGCCGTCGGCGTTCAGACGCCACTTCTGGTTGTTCTGGCCGTTGCAGTCCCAGATGATCACCGCGGTGCCGTCGGCCGTGCCGGCGCCGGTCACGTCCAGGCACTTGCCGCCGTAGACCCGCAGCTCGCCGCTGGAGGTAGCGGTCCACTGCTGGTTCGCCTGGCCGTTGCAGTCCCAGATCTGCACCGGCGCGCCGTTGGCCTGCGAGGCGCCGTCCACGTCCAGGCAGCGGTTCGAGCCCACGCCGCGCAACGCGCTCGTGGCGCCGGAATCGCCGGTGGACAGGGTGAAGGCGTCCACGTCGAACAGGTAGCCCTGCCCTGTCGGGCCGCGGAAGACGAGGGAGAGCGTCGTGGTCCCGGCCGGCGCGCCGCTGAGTGCGGCCGAGACGTCGGTGAAGGTGTCCCAGCCGCCGGTGCTCGTCACGGTCGCGGTGCCGAGCAGGGTGCCCGTCGCCGAGCCGGCCCGCACCTCGATCCTGCCGCCTGCGCCCGCCGAGGACACGCGGGCGGCGAACCGCGTCGCGCCCGCGAGCTGGTACGGCTGGAAGGAGATCCAGTCGCCGTCGTCGATGAAGCCGGCCGTCACCCCGCCTTCCGCGGTGGCGTGCTCGGCCGTCTGGATGCCCTGCTGGGCGCCGAAGTGCTCCGCCTGGCGGTGCCGCGGCTGCAGGGTGCGGGCGCTGGTGGAGGTGAGGCCGCCGCCGTCGGTGTACGACGCCTCGAAGACCCCGTAGATGTTGGCCGCGGCGTCATGCTCGCCGTCCACGGGCACCGCGATGGAGCCCGTGCAGCCGGTCGTGGAGGTGATCTGGTGCCGGTGGCTGTCGTGGCCGAGGAAGTAGGCGACGGTGACCTCGTCGCAGTCGATCGTGCCGTCCTCGGGGTCGCTGACGGTGACCTGGAAGGGCACGGTGTCGCCGAAGGAGAACAGCCGCCCGTCGGCCGGCGTGGTGAGGGTGACGGTGGGCGCGGTGTTGCCGACGGTCACGATCACGCTCGCCGTGCCGGTCAGCCCCTGCGGGTCGCGGACCGTGAGCGTCACCGTGTAGGTGCCCTCCGTGGTGTAGGTCCTGGTCGGGTTGGCCGCCGTGGAGGTGGCGCCGTCGCCGAAGTCCCACGCGTACGTCAGCGCGCCGCCCTCCGGGTCGGAGCTGCCCGCGGAGGAGAAGGCCACCGTGAGCGGCGCCGGCCCTGACGTCTTGTCGGCGGACGCCTTGGCGATCGGGTTGCGGTCGGCGTCGCCGATGTACTCGATGCGGTAGAGGGCCTGGTTGTTGGCGCCGGTGCCGTAGTCGAGGACGTACAGGGCGCCGTCGGGGCCGAAGGCCATGTCCATGACCTGCGTCCCCGACCAGGGGAAGGCGGCGATCTCGCCGTACCCGCCGTCCTGCTCGACCTCGATCGCCTTGATCCAGCGGCGGCCGTACTCACCGGCGAAGAAGCGCCCGTCGAGCGACGAGGGGAACTTGACGGCCGAGTTCAGATCGGGGTCGTAGCGGTAGACCGGCCCGCCCATGGGCGACTCCGCGCCGGAGCCGAACTCCGGCGGGCTGCCGGCGTCGCCCGCGTACCGGATCCAGGCGGGTTGCGCCGGGGGCAGCGTGGTCAGGCCGGTGTTGCGGAAGGAGTCGTTCGTCGGCCCGCCCGCGCAGTTGTACTTCGGGCCGGTGCTGTTGGTGGCGAAGTTCCACGCGTTGTAGGTCTCGGTGGTGGTGTTCGTGCCCGTGCAGTACGGCCATCCGTAGTTGCCCGGGCCGGTGACGCGGTTGAACTCCACCTGCCCGCTGGGCCCGCGGCTGGAGTTGGTGACGCCGGCGTCGGGCCCGTAGTCGCCGAGGTAGACGACGCCGGTCGCCTTGTCCACGCTCATCCTGAACGGGTTGCGGAAGCCCATCGCGTAGATCTCCGGCCGGGTGTTCGCGGTGCCCGGCGGGAACATGTTGCCGCCGGGGATGGTGTAGCTCCCGTCGGGCTGCGGGGTGATGCGCAGCAGCTTGCCGCGCAGGTCGTTGGTGTTGGCGGCGGAGCGCTGGGCGTCGTACTGCGGGTTGCGGTTGGTGCGCTCGTCCAGCGGGGAGTAGCCGCCCGACTCGAACGGGTTGGTGTCGTCCCCGGTGGTGAGGTAGAGGTTGCCGGCGGCGTCGAAGTCGATGTCGCCGCCCACGTGGCAGCACTGGCCGCGGTCGTTCGGCACCCGCAGGACCACCTTCTCGCTGCTCATGTCGAGGGTGTCGTCCGCGTTGAGGGTGAAGCGGGACAGGTGCAGCTCGCCCTTCCACTGGTCGAACTGCGACTGCGTGCCCGTGCTCGGCGCGTCGCCGCCGGGGGTGTTGAGCCGCGGCGAGTAGTAGAGCCAGATGTGCCGGTTGGAGGCGAAGCCGGGGTCGGCCGCGACGCCCTGCAGGCCCTCCTCGTCATGGGTGTAGACGTTGAGCCGGCCGGCCACCTTCGTGGAGCCCGCGGCGTTGGTGACGCGTACCGTGCCGTCGCGTGCCGTGTGCACCACCGACCGGTTCGGCAGCACGGCCAGGGACATCGCCTCGCCCAGCTCGGAGCCGCCCGAGGCGAGGGACACCTGCTGGTAGTCGGAGGCCGGGATGTCGGCGGCGGCCGGGGTGGCGCCGAGCGTGAGCGCTGCGGGGATGATGAGCGCCAGCGTGGTCAGCAGCGTGAGCCACGGGTGTCGGGACATGGTGTTCTCTCCTGCGGCACTTCGGGGATGGTGTCAGGCTCGGGACCACTGCTGGTTGGTGCCGCCGTGGCAGGTCCAGATGTGCACCTTGCTGCCGTTGGCGGTGCCGTAGCCGCTGACGTCCAGGCACTTGTTCGCGCCGGCGGCGGTGATCGTGCCGTCCGCGTTCAGACGCCACTTCTGGTTGTTCTGGCCGTTGCAGTCCCAGATGATCACCGCGGTGCCGTCGGCCGTGCCGCCGCCGTTCACGTCCAGGCATTTCCCGCCGTAGACCCGCAGCTCGCCGCTGGAGGTAGCGGTCCACTGCTGGTTCGCCTGGCCGTTGCAGTCCCAGATCTGCACCGGCGCGCCGTTGGCCTGCGAGGCGCCGTCCACGTCCAGGCAGCGGTTCGAGCCCACGCCGCGCAACGCGCTCGCGTCGCCCGAGCCGTCCGAGCCTTCCGGACCGGCGGCGGCCATCACGGCCTGGGCTCCGGACGGCCAGGCGCCGTTGGTGACGGTGACGTTGGTGTTCACCACGTTGCCGCGGTCGCCGTTGGTGACGTTGGTGCTGCCGTTGGTCGACCAGTTGCCGGTGACGGTGAAGTTGCCCATGTTCTCGCCGTACCAGTAGTTGGCGGTGGCCCAGGTGCCGGTGTCGGCCAGGACGTTGTTCCTGACCGTGTAGTACCGGGAGCCCTCGTCGAAGTAGATGCCGAACCAGCCGTTCGTCCGCCGGCAGTGGTTGCCGCTGATCACCGCGCCCGGGTTCCACGACAGCGTGTAGATGCAGCCGCCGTCGGTCATCTGCCGCATGACGTCGTGCACGTAGTTGCCGACAAGCCGGTTGCCCGACGCGGTGGTGGGGGTGGTGTAGCGGGGCTGGAAGTCGTACAGGCCGCGCTGGGCGTAGTGGTCGCTGCCGCCCGGCTCGTTGGCGCCCCAGCCGTACCCGATCGACATGCCGGTGTAGGGCAGGTTGTAGACCTCGTTGTGGGAGACGTCGGTGCCGGTGACGTACGTGGTCAGGACCGAGACGATGCCCCGGTGGTCGAGGCCGAGGTCGTGGATGCGGTTGTGGCTGACGGTGATGTTCCTGTTGACCATCCGCTGGTCGCTCGGGTGGTGGGCGTCGGCCCGGACGCCGCCGGCCACGATGCCCCCGGCCGCGCTGTGGGCGATCTCCGACCGGGTGACCGTGATGTCGGAGGCGCCGAGGCCGACCCCGCTGGCGTGGGCGTTGGCGTCGTTGCCGATGCCGATGGCCGTCTGCCCCAGGTTGACGAAGCGCGAGCCGGTGAAGGTGATGGTGTTCGCGGCGGAGACCTGGACGGCGGCGGGCGACTGGAACCAGTGCGGCCGGGTCGCCTCGAACTCGCGGCAGCCCTGGTGGCAGGCGCTGAAGGCGGGCCGGTTCCAGTCTCCGGCGATGTAGGCGCCGGTCTGCTGGTCCACGAAGCCCTGGTCCCTGCCCGGTCCGAGCCAGCTCGTGCCGGTGAAGGTGATCCCGCTGAACGTGATGTGGTGCGCGGGCGCGCCGTAGGTGCCGCCGACGTGCACCAGCGACTGCAGCACCGGGAGCTCCACGCTCACCTCGGCCATGTCCTGCCCGGGGAGGGGGATGTAGGACAGGGCGCCGGTCGCGGGGTTCAGGTGCCACTCTCCCGGCGTGTCGAGGAACTCGTAGGCGTTGACCAGGTAGAGCGGGCCCGCCCGGTGCGGGCTGGTGAAGGTGTCGTAGCCGAAGTTGTTGTTGCTCCAGGCGGGCTGCCGCATCGTGATGAGGTTGCCGCTGATGCTCTGCACCGGCGCGTACCGGTCGGTGAAGGAGCCGACGCTCTCCATCTCGACCCTGCCCGGGTCGGCGAGGTTGTTCAGGTAGCCGAGCGCGCTGCTGGTGAACCTCATCCCGGCGCTGCTCGCGGTGAAGTCGGAGCGGTTGACGGCGGTGCGGGCCCGGGTGGCGAGCGCGCCGTCCACGTACAGCTGCCGGGTGTCGCTGCCGGTGGCGACGGCGGCGCGCCAGATGTTCCTGCCGGGGTCGGCCAGCGTCCAGCCGGTGACCGGGCGGGCTCCGCTGATGACCGGGACGGCGCCCTCGGCGGCCTGCCACCTGACGGTGTGGCCGTTGGCGCCGGAGTCGGCGGCGGTCAGCCGGAGCGGCGCGGACAGCCGGTACACGCCGCCGGCCAGCTCCACGACGATGTCGCCTGACATGCCGGCGGCCCGCTCCCTGACCGCCTCCTGGGCCGCGGCCAGCGAGCACGGCTGGGCGGAGGTGCAGGCGGTGCCGGTGCCGGCGGGTGCGGCGTACAGGGTCGTGGTGTCGGCGAGTGCCGGAGGGGCGGGGGCGATGAGGGCGAACGCCGCGATGAGGAGGCCGATCAGGGGGAGTCTCGGCGAGGGTAAGGGCACGGTTCGTTCCTTCGGGGGGTAGGGACGCCCACTCATTACCTGCGGATCTCGGCAACCCGTCAAGAAACTAAGCGGGCCTATTCATGTCGGTCGTTCTTCTACAGCGCGTTCACCTGCGCGAATTTCGCAGGCTCCTCGATGAACGTTTCATATGTGTCGTACTTATCCAGCATCGGTCATACTCAGGCAGGAGCGGCGAGGAAGGAGCACGGTGACCGACACCCCCCGCGAGAGCGGATACCGGCCGGGCTACGAGGTGGCGGCGGAGCAGGTGCTGGAGCTGATCGTCCGGCTCGGCCTGCGCCCGGGCGACCGCATGCCGACCGAGCACGAGCTGGCCGGGCAGCTGGGCACCAGCCGGACCGTGGTGCGCGAGGCGGTGAAGATCCTCTCCGCGCTCGGCCGCGTACGCGCCCAGAAGGGCCGCGGCCTGTACGTGGCCGACGACGAGGGCATGCTCGGCACCGGCCGCTGGGGCTCCTTCTTCCTGCCGACCGACCTCGACCACGTCTACAGCCTGTTCGAGTTCCGCCGGGCGCAGGAGATGGAGACCAGCCGGCTGGCCGCCCGCCGGGCCACCCCGGCCGAGCTGCGGGCCATCGAAGAGGCGGCCGGCCGCTGCCGCGAGGGCTTCGAGACGGGGCGCGAGGAGCTGTTCAACGAGGGCGACGACGCCTTCCACGCCGCCGTCGCCGCCGCGTCGCACAACATGTTCCTGCAGGTCGCCGTGCGCGAGGCGCGCCGGCTGCAGGCGCAGTCGAGCCTGATCGGCCTGCGCGGCTCGGTGGGCGGCCACGCCGCGAAGGCCGTCGAGGAGCACGACGCGATCTGCCAGGCCATCCGCGCCGGCGATCCCGAGGCGGCCGCGCAGGCGGCCGCCGCCCACATCGACAACACGCTCGACGACTACCGCAGGGAGATCCAGCAGCGCCTGTTCTCCTCCCGCTGAGGTCGCCCGGCCGGGGGTCACACCGGGGTGATGGTCCACTGGTTGTTGGTGCTGCCGTTCGGAGCCCACATCCCCACGGTGGAGCCGACGGTGGCGTTGCCCATGCCGTCGAGAGCGGTCCCCGTGCTCCGGTTGATGATCTGGTGACGGCCGCCGGACACCGCGTTGAGGCGCCACTGCTGGGCGGCGCCGCCGTTCCAGGGCGCCTGCCGCGCGTTCGCGCCGTTGGCGGCGTCGCCCCGGCTGTCGATGACCATGCCGTTGGTGCGGTTGACGATGCGGTACCAGCCGCCGCCCAGGTCGATGAGCCGCCACTGCAGGTTGGTGCTGCCGTCGTAGGACCACTGCTTGACCACCGAGCCGGAGGGGACGTTGCCGCCGCTGTCCAGGACGAGGCCGGTGGTGGCGTTGGCGATGCGGACGTAGGTGACGGGCGCGGCGGTCACCGTGACGCGGTAGGTGCGGCCGGCCTGGCCGGTCAGGGTGATGACGTCCTGCTCCGGCTTCGTGACGGTGAGGGTGCCGCCGGTCGTGGTGTCGGTCACCTGGAGGGTGCCGGCGAACGAGCGGTTGCGGACGTTCACCGTCGCGTCGCGGTCGAAGCCGACGAGGATCTCGGTGGCCGCGCCGGATCGCCAGGTCGCGCCCACGGTGTGGCCGCCGCGGCCCCGCAGGCCCTGCACGGCGCCGTTCTGCCAGGCCGATGGCAGGGCGGGCAGCACGTGCAGCTCGCCGGCGTGGCTCTGCAGCAGCATCTCGGCGATGCCGGACGTGGCGCCGAAGTTGCCGTCGATCTGGAACGGGGGATGCAGGTCGAACATGTTGGGCGCGAGCCGGTCCGTACGGACGAGGAGGCCGAGCAGCTGGTGGGCCCTGCCGCCCTCCTCCAGGCGCGCCCAGTAGTTGATCTTCCAGGCGAGCGACCAGCCGGTGCCGTCGTCGCCGCGCAGCTCCAGGGTCCGCCGGGCGGCGGTGTGCAGCGACGGGGTGCCGCGCTTGGTGATCTGGTTGCTGGGATGCAGGCCGTACAGGTGGGAGACGTGCCGGTGGGCCCGCTCGGGCTCGATCCAGTCGTACAGCCATTCCTGGATGTTGCCGCGCGAGCCGATCTTCATCGGCGGCAGCTGGTCGCGGGCGGCGAGGACCTGCGTCCTGAAGCCGGCGTCGGTGCCGAGCTCCTGCGCGGCCTTGGCGCAGCCGTCGAACAGGTCGCGCAGGATCTGGTTGTCCATCGTGGGGCCCGCGCAGACGCTGGCGTCGGCGTGGTGGGCGAGCTCCGGGGAGTTCGACGGGTTCGTGACGAGGTGGCCGAGGTTCGGCTCGCGGACGAGGGTGTCGAGGAAGAACTGCGCGGCGCCCTTCATGGCCGGGTAGTGCCGCTCCAGGAACTCCTTGTCGCCGGTGAAGGTGTAGTGGTCCCAGATGAGGGTGGCCAGCCAGGCGCCGCCGGTCTGCCACATGCCCCAGAACGCGCCGTCCACGACCGACGTCCCGCGCCAGGCGTCGGTGTTGTGGTGGGTCACCCAGCCGCCGGCGCCGTACTGGACCTGGGCCGTGCGGGCGCCGGTGACCGTGAGGTCGTCGATCATGTCGAAGACCGGTTCGTAACATTCGGCGAGGTTCGTGGTGTCGGCCGGCCAGTAGTTCATCGGCAGGTTGGCGTTGATGGTGTATTTGGAGTCCCACGCCGGGGTGAGCGAGTCGTTCCAGATGCCCTGCAGGTTGGCCGGTTGGGTGCCCGGCCTGGAGGAGGAGATCAGCAGGTAGCGGCCGTACTGGAAGAGCAGCGTGGCGAACTGCGGGTCATCGGTGCTCGCGTACTGCGCGATCCGCACGTCGGTCGGCTGGTCGGCGGCGGCGGTGCGGCCGAGGTCGAGGGTGGTGCGCCCGAACAGCCGCTGGTAGTCGGCGACGTGCCGGCTGCGCAGCTCGTCGTACGTCCGCCCGGCGGCGGCGTCGAGATGGCGCCGGGCGATGCCCTGGTGGTCGCCGCCGACGTCGCGGAAGCTGACGTAGCCGGAGCCGATGGAGATCAGCAGGGTCACGCTGTCGGCGCCGCGGACCTGCAGCGTGCCGCCCGAGCTGGTGACGCTGCCGCCCTCGGCGACGGCCCTGGCCAGGGCGCGGAACTTGACCGAGCCCGGCACGCCCTCCATGTCGCCGGAGACGCCGTCGAGCGCCACGGTGGTCCCGTCCGGGCTGGTGCGCGTCGTCCGCTGCGGGCTGTCGAAGGTCGCGGAGAACGTGATCGAGCCCGGCCGGTCGGCGGTCAGGCGGAGGACGATCACCTGGTCGGGGGCGCTGGCGAACGCCTCGCGCGCGTACCGTACGCCGTTGCGCACGTAAGAGACGGCGGTGGTGGCCGTGGTGAGGTCGAGGTGGCGCTGGTACTCCGAGACGCCGCCGCTGCCGACGCTGAGGCGCAGGTCGCCCACGGTCTGGTACGCGAGCTGGCCGGCCGGGGAGCCGAGCATGGTCTGGTCGATCAGGGCCTGGGCCTGGCCCCACTGGTTCTGGAAGACCAGCTGCCTGATCTGCCCCAGCGCCGCCGCCCCTCGGGGGTTGCTCTGGTCGTAGGGACCGCCGGCCCAGACGGTGTCCTCGTTGAGCTGCAGCCGCTCGGTGTCGGTGTTGCCGAACACCATGGCGCCCAGGCGGCCGTTGCCGATCGGCAGGGCGCGCAGCCAGTCGGTGCCGGCGCTCTCGTCGTACCACAGGGCCAGGTCGTTCGCGGCGCGCACCTCCGGAGGGGGCGCCGAGGCGGCTCGGGCGGTGGCCGTCCAGGACAGCGGCAGCATCGCGGCTCCGGCACCGGCCGCGCCGAATCTCAAGACTTGCCTTCGCGATAGGTCGGACATCTCGCTTCTCGTTCCCTTGCGGGTCGCGGGCGTGCGGGAGCGTGGACCGGCCATCCGGGCGCTGCCTGCGGGCATGCTCGCGCCGGCGTCCGGCGCGGGGAGCGCTGCCGCCCTGGTACGGCTCAGGTCCGGTCGTCTGGGACGGGGAAGTAATGGTGATCGGTGGTTCTGGAGGAACGTAAAGGCCCCTGACACGGCTCGTCAACCGTCGGCGGAGAGAAACTTGATCCGGCGGCACCGCCCCCATGGCCTGCTGCGCCCGCTCACCTGCCGCGCTGACGGAGCGATTTCGCGCGGCAACTTAACATCGGATCTCTGTCACGTTACTGCTTGCCAAGCGGGTGCATCTGTGAAACTTTCACAGGCACGGGCACCGCGCCGTGATCTCGCCCAGAGGCGAAACTCCAGGCGAGATGGCGTTCCCGCGGCGGCGCCCGGGTCGGCAGGGGGCTCCCCCTCGTTGACGCCAGGTCCGACCGTCGGATGTACTCCGCGACAACGCCCCCACCGAAGGAGACCCGCACCCTCCCCTAATTGTTAGCGCTAACAGCCAGTCGAGCTGTTAACGCTAACATCCGAAGCCGAGGAGTCCCGTATGTCCTTGAGCCGTCGCCAGCTCCTCCAGGCCGCGGGCGCGACCGCCGCGCTCTCGGTCGCCGGCCAGGTGGCCGGCGCCTCCCCCGCCCAGGCGGCAGTCCCCTGGGCCAGGCCCGACATCGGCGTGTCGGCCTACGCCTTCGACCTAGGCGAGGTCCGGCTGACCTCGGGCCGCTGGCTGGACAACCAGAACCGCACGCTCAGCTACCTGCGCTTCGTCGACGTCGACCGGCTGCTGTACGTCTTCCGTGCCAACCACCGGCTGTCCACCGGCGGCGCGGCGGCCAACGGCGGCTGGGACGCGCCCAGCTTCCCGTTCCGCTCCCACATGCAGGGCCACTTCCTGACCTCGTGGGCGCACGCCTACGCCGTGCTCGGCGACACCGTCTGCCGGGACAAGGCCGCGTACATGGTGGCCGAGCTGGCCCGCTGCCAGGCCAACAACGCCGCGGCCGGCTTCACCTCCGGCTACCTGTCCGGTTTCCCCGAGTCCGACATCACGGCCGTGGAGAATCGCACACTCAGCAACGGCAACGTCCCGTACTACTGCATCCACAAGACCATGGCCGGGCTGCTCGACGTCTGGCGGCTGACCGGGAACACCCAGGCCAGGACCGTGCTGCTGGCCCTGGCCGGGTGGGTGGACGCGCGGACGTCGCGGCTGTCGTACGCCCAGATGCAGGCCATGCTCGGCACCGAGTTCGGCGGCATGAACGCCGTGCTGACGGACCTGTACCAGCTCACCGGCGAGGCCCGCTGGCTGGCCACGGCCCAGCGCTTCGACCACGCGGCCGTCTTCGACCCGCTGGCCGCCGGCCAGGACCGGCTCAACGGGCTGCACGCCAACACCCAGGTGCCCAAGTGGGTCGGGGCGGCCCGCGCGTACAAGGCGACGGGCACGACCCGCTACCGCGACATCGCCGCCAACGCCTGGGCCTTCACGGTCGGCGCGCACACGTACGTGAACGGCTCCAACAGCCAGGCCGAGCACTTCCGCGCGCCCAACGCGATCGCCGCCCACCTGACCAGGGACACCGGCGAGGCGTGCAACACCTACAACATGCTCAAGCTCACGCGGGAGCTGTGGCTGCTGTCGCCGTCCCGGGCCGACTACTTCGACTACTACGAGAACGCCCTGCTCAACCACCTGATCGGGCAGCAGAACCCGGCCGACGCGCACGGGCACGTCACCTACTTCACCCCGCTCAACCCCGGCGGGCGGCGCGGGGTCGGCCCGGCCTGGGGCGGCGGCACCTGGAGCACGGACTACGCCTCGTTCTGGTGCTGCCAGGGCACCGGGATCGAGACCAACACCAAGCTGATGGACTCGATCTACTTCCACGACGGCAGCACCCTGTACGTGAACCTGTTCGTCCCCTCCACGCTCGACTGGACCCGGCGCGGCATCACGGTCACCCAGACGACCTCGTACCCGGCGGGCGACACCACGTCGTTACGGGTCACCGGCGAGGTGGCGGGAACGTGGACGATGCGCATCCGCATCCCGGGCTGGACGCAGGGCGCGACGATCAGCGTCAACGGAGCTTCGCAGGACGTCACCACCACCCCGGGCACCTACGCCGACCTCACCCGGTCGTGGGCGTCCGGCGACACCGTGACCGTGCGGCTGCCCATGCGGGTGGTCATGAAGGCCGCCAACGACGACCCCGGCCTGCAGGCCGTCACCTACGGCCCGGTCGTGCTGTCGGGCGACTACGGCAGCACGAGCCTGTCGGCCGCGCCGGTCCTTGACCCCTCCTCGATCACCCGGACCAGCACCTCCGCCCTGGCGTTCACCGCCTCGGCCGGCGGGGCGGCGGTGCGGCTGGGGCCGTTCCACGACGCCCACGGCCACAACTACGTCGTGTACTGGAACACCGGCGGCGGCGCAGGCGGCGGCGGCGCGAGTTTCCGGCTGGTCAACGCGGCCAGCGGGCTGGTGCTCGGCATCCAGGACATGTCCACCGCCGACGGCGGCCTGGCGCTGCAGTGGACCGACAGCGGCACCGCCGACCACGACTGGGTCCCGATCGTCGACGGCGCCGCCCTGCGCTTCCGCAACGTGCACAGCGGCAAGGTGCTCGGCGTCGAGAACATGTCCACCGCCGACGACGCCCGGGTGCTGCAGTGGAGCGACAACAGCACCGCCGACCACCGCTGGACGATCACCGACGCCGGCGACGGGTCCGTCACGGTCCGCAACGTGCACAGCGGCAAGCTGCTCGGGATCAGGAACGGCTCGACGGCCAACGGCGCGCAAGCCGTCCAGGACTCCGACAACGGCAGCCGGGACAACCAGTGGCGGTTCGTGCCGAACGGGGCGCGGCGCATCCAGAACGTGAGCACCGGGATGGTGCTCGGCGTCACCGGCATGTCCACCGCCGACGGCGCGCTCGTCCTGCAGTGGGGCGACACGGGCACCGCCGACCACCTGTGGACGGCGATCACCGACAGCGGCGGCTGGCTGCGGCTGCGCAACTCCCACAGCCAGAAGGTGCTGGGCGTGGAGAACATGGGCACCGCCGCCGGGTCGCGGGTCGTGCAGTGGGCCGACAACGGCACCGCCGACCACCGCTGGCGGTTGCGTCACGGGTCGGGCGCCACCTTCCGCATCCAGTGCGCCAACGGCGGACGCGTCCTGGGCCTCGCCGGCACCGCGCAGGGCGCGCAGGTCGTGCTCGCCGACGACGGCGCGTCCGGCACCCTCTGGAGATTCCTGTGAACCGCGTTCCCCGAAGGAGACCTCTGGTGAGATCCGTCCTGCGTACCGTCTTATGCGTCGTGAGCCTGCTGCTCGCGGCCGTGGTGGTCCCGTCGGCGGCCCGCGCCGACAACCCGATCGTCCAGACCGTCTACACGGCCGACCCGGCGCCGCTCGTCCACAACGGCCGCCTCTACCTCTACACCGGCCACGACGAGGACGGCTCCACGTACTTCACCATGCGCGACTGGCGCGTCTACTCCACCACGGACATGGCCAACTGGACCGACCACGGCTCCCCCATGAGCCTGGCCACGTTCGCCTGGGCCGACGCCAACGCCTGGGCCGGGCACGTCGCGTACCGCAACGGCCGCTTCTACTGGTACGTCCCGGTCCGCCACCGCGCCACCGGCTCGATGGCCATCGGCGTCGCGGTCGCCGACAGCCCGACCGGGCCCTTCCGTGACGCGCTCGGCCGCCCGCTGGTCAACAACAACGAGATCGACCCGAACGTGTTCATCGACGACGACGGCCAGGCCTACCTGTACTGGGGCAACCCCCGTCTCTGGTACGTCCGGCTGAACCAGGACATGATCTCCTACTCCGGCAGCCCGACCCAGATCCCGCTCACCACCGCGGGCTTCGGCACCCGGACGGGCAATGCCAGCCGCCCGACCCTGTACGAGGAAGGCCCGTGGGTCTTCAAGCGCAACGGCCTGTACTACAACGTCTTCGCCGCGGAGTGCTGCTCGGAGTTCATCGGCTATTCGACGGCTCCCGGCCCCACCGGGCCGTGGACGTACCGGGGGACGATCATGCCGCGCCAGGGCGGCAGCTTCACCAACCACGCCGGGGTCATCGACTACAAGGGCGGCTCGTACTTCTTCTACCACAACGGCGCTCTGCCGGGCGGGGGCGGTTTCACCAGGTCGGTGGCCGTGGAGAAGTTCACCTACAACGGCGACGGCACGATCCCCACGATCAACATGACCGCCGCGGGGCCGCCCCAGGTCGGCACGCTCGACCCGTACGTCCGCCAGGAGGCCGAGACGGTCGCCTGGGCCTCCGGCGTCGAGACCGAGCCGTCCAGTGCGGGCGGCATGAACGTCGGCTACATCGAGAACGGCGACCACCTCAAGGTCAAGGGCGTCGCCTTCGGCGGCGGCGCCTCCTCCTTCACCGCCCGGGTGGCATCGGCGACCAGCGGCGGCCGCATCGAGCTGCGGCTCGGCAGCGCCACCGGCACCCTCGTCGGCACCTGCACCGTCGGCGGCACCGGCGGCTGGCAGACCTGGACCTCGGTCACCTGCCCGGTCTCCGGCGCGACCGGCACCCGCGACCTCTATCTCCGCTTCGCCGGCGGCGGCGGCTACCTGCTCAACGTCGACTGGTGGCGGTTCACGTGACCCGTTTCGTGAGGAGTGACATGCGAAGAACGTCCTTATCCCTCGTCCTGACCCTGCTGCTGGCCCTGACGGCGGGGGCCGTCGCGTCCGCGCCCGCGCAGGCGCTGGACAACGGCGTCGGCCGCACGCCGCCGATGGGCTGGAACACCTGGAACACCTTCGGCTGCAACATCAACGAGACGCTGATCAAGCAGACGGCCGACGCGATGGTCAGCAACGGCATGCGCGACCTCGGCTACGAGTACGTCGTGGTCGACGACTGCTGGTTCGACCCCAACCGCGACTCCGCGGGCAACCTGCAGGCGAACCTGTCCCGCTTCCCCAGCGGCATGAAGGCGCTCGGCGACTACCTGCACGCCAGGAACCTGAAGTTCGGGCTCTACCAGGCGCCGCTGGACAAGACCTGCGCCCAGTACTTCAACAGCTACCCGGGCGCGACCGGCAGCCTCGGCCATGAGGAGCAGGACGCCCGGCAGTTCGCCGCCTGGGGCGTCGACTACCTCAAGTACGACTGGTGCTCCCCCACCGGCAGCATCGACGACCAGGTGCGCACGTTCGCGAAGATGCGCGACGCGCTGGCCGCCACCGGCCGGCCGATCCTCTACAGCATCAACCCCAACAGCATCCACGAGAAGACCGGCCCGCAGCGCAACTGGGGCGATGTCGCCAACATCTGGCGCACCACCGAGGACATCACCAACGCCTGGAACACGGGGCAGACCAACGGCTACCCGATGGGCATCCAGAACATCGTCAACGTGAACGTGCCGCTCGCCGGCTACGCCCGGCCGGGCCAGTTCAACGACCCGGACATGATGGTCGTCGGCCGGGGCGGCATGAACGACACCGAGATGCGCAGCCACTTCGCCCTGTGGGCGATCATGGCCGCCCCGCTGATCGCCGGGAACGACGTCAGGAACATGAACGCGGCGACCTCCACGATCCTCAAGAACGCGAACCTCATCGCCATCAACCAGGACCCGCTCGGCCTCCAGGCCACCCAGGTGAGCAACGACGGCACGCGCCGCGTCCTGGCCAAGCGGCTGAGCAACGGCGACGTCGCGGTCGCGCTGTTCAACCAGGGCGGCGGCACCACCACGGTCAGCACCACCGCCGCCGCCATCGGCCTGACCGGCGGCCCGTTCACCCTGCGCGACGCCTGGACGAACGCCGTCACCACGACGACCGGCACCATCTCGGCGAGCGTCCCCGCCCACGGCACCGCCGTCTTCCGCGTCAGCGGCGGCACGGCCCTGCCCGCCAACCGCCTCCAGGGCGTGGGCTCCGGCCGCTGCCTGGACGTGAACGGCGCCTCCCAGACGAGCGGCACCGCAGTGATCATCTGGGACTGCCACCAGCAGCCCAACCAGCAGTGGACCGCCACGCCCAGCGGTGAGCTGCGCGTCTACGGCAGCAAGTGCCTGGACGTCGACAACGCCGGCACCGCCGACGGCACCGGCGTCATCATCTGGGACTGCAACGGCCAGAGCAACCAGCAGTGGCGCTTCAACGCCGACGGCAGCATCACCGCCGTCGGCGCGAACAAGTGCCTGGACGTCGCCGGCAACGCCACGGCGAACGGCAGCCGGCTGCAGATCTGGTCCTGCACGGGCGGCGCCAACCAGCGCTGGTCCCGCATCTAGGGGCGGCATCCAGGGCGGCGCGCGGGCCGGTCATCCGGTGGCGACCGGACGGCCGGCCCGCGCGCCGGTGCGTGACAGCATCCTGGCCGGGATGGTCAGCCACCGCGACACCCGGTAGATCGTGGCCGGGCTCGACGTCACCGCCTCCTTGTACGCCACCGCCGCCCGTCCCGTGAGGTACCACCGGCCCGGCGTGTCGTCGGGCCTGGTGAACTGGATGACCGCGTCGCGGCGGCCCAGGCTGACAGGCTGATGCAGGTACCCGAACCGGAACGGCCTGGGCTTCCTGCCGCGCAGCCGGCGGGCGATGGCGTCGGCGGCGTGCACGCCGGTCGGGATGCCGCTCTGGCACGTGCCGTGGATCTCGCCCCAGGGCTGCCGGACGGCCGCGGCGTCGCCCACGGCGTACACCGCCGGGTGCGAGACCGACGCGAGGCTCGCGTCCACCACGACCCGGCCGGCGCCGTCCACCTCCAGGCCCGCCTCCCGCGCCAGCGGGTTGCCCACCACCCCGGCGGTCCACAGCAGCACGTCCACCGGCATCGGCTCGTCTCCGTCCAGCTCCACCGCGTCCGCCAGCACCTTGGTCACCCGGAGCCCGGCGCGCACGTGCACGCCGAGCCGGTCCAGCGCGCGGCGCAGATGGCGGCGCGCCTCAGGCCCCATCATGGAGCCGGGCTCGTCGCGGCCGAGCAGCACCACCCGCAGGTCAGGGTGGCTTTCTGCGATCTCGGCCGCCGCCTCGACACCGGTGAGCCCGGACCCGGCCACCGCGACCGTGCCGCCGCCCTGGCGGCTCAGCTCGGCCAGCCGCGCGGCGAGCCGGGTCGCGGTGGCCGCGCTGTCCAGCGTGCAGGCGTGCGCCTCCACTCCCGGGACGGTGGTGGCGGTGACGCCGCCGAGGGCGTACACCAGATAGTCGTAGCGCAGCTGCCGCTCACCACCCGTGCCCGCGACACGGACCGTACGCCGTTCCAGATCGAGTCGGACGGCCCGTCCGCGAACGAACTCGACGCCGCTGCCCTTCACCAGCTCCGGAATCTGAAAATCCACCGGCTCCTGCCCGGCCGCCTGCTGATGCAGCCGCAGCCGCTCGGTGAAGCGTTCGGTCGGATTGACGAGTATCACCTTGGCGACGGTCCTGCGTGCCAGCCGGACCGCGCTCATGACGCCGGTGTAGCCGCCACCGACCACGACAATGGTCGGGATTTCGCGTGTCACTCTCATGCACCTCCGCCACACGGACGTGCCGAGCAGCTCTCCGCGTGACACCGTCCCGCTGTGAGACCGGTCACCCTCCTCCGGGGACGTGGACGGCGAGCGCGGCGGCTGCTGGGGTGGTTCGGCCGCTATGCGCAGCTACTGGCTCCGCCGCGCCCGAAGAACCATGAAAGTGGCCGCTACGCCGATGACCACGCCACTTGCCACTCCTGCCAGAACGGGCAGCCACTCCACCAACCGCTCTGCGAAGGTGAGCTCGTTGAAATGGTCAACAGACGGCGGCAGGGGGAAGAGCTCTTCCGGGACGGCCGCTCCGAATGAGTCGCCGTCCTGTAACGCGCCGGGGGTCGGAGTCACGGCCCCATGATGGCGTAACCTCGGGCGGCCGGCCAGCGTCCCCTAGCCCGGAAGCAGTGTGGTCTTCAGGTCAGGAAGCTTGTGCCACCAGCGTTCGTAGCGGCGGTAGGGGTGTGGGTCGCGGCCGGCCAGCCAGGTGACCAGGGTCTTCGCCTCGGCGGCTAGTGCGTCCCATGTCTCGTCCGGCAGCGGGTGGAAGGGCGCCGCCTCGATTCCGCCGTCCGCCGGCCGCCACACACCGGCGACGTGGCCGTCCACGAGCAGTGTGGGGAGGACGTCGCCGTTGGCGCGGATGACGAGCTTGCGGTAGGCGGGTGGGAGGAGGCGGTCGCGGGCGGCGTGGGCGAGCAGGGTGTTGTCCCACATGGCCATCAGGCGCGGCGGCGCCGGGGTGTCCTCGGGCGGGCGGGACGCGTCCCTCAGGTCCCACAGCGGCTGGCCGTCCGGGCCCTCGAACTGCTCGACCTCGCCGTCCATGGCGCGCAGCACCTCCTTGACGCGCGCCTGCTGCACCAGCGCGAACTGCGCGACGTCCGCCACCGTGGCCGGGCCGAACGCCTGCAGACAGCGTCGCGTCAGCACCCCCAGAGCCTCGGCCGAGGCGTCCAGGTCGAGCGTGGGCCTGGGTGAGGAGGCGACGCAGGACACGCGACTGGTGAACGACCACGGCCCGCCCGTCGGCACCCGCACCATCGGCGTGTACGAGCGGAGGACCGCCCACACCCCCGCCGCAGGCAGCCCGCCGAGGCGTGGCTCCAGCCAGTCCTTCATCTCCTGCACCGTCCGCGGCTCACCCGTGAACGCCAGCAGCCCCTCGACCAGCGCCCGCCCCGCCTCGACGGTGAGGCCCGGCGGGGTGAAGCGGCCGTTCAGCTGCGTGGCGTACATGGTCGGCTCGATGGCGTCGCGGAAGGCCGGGTAGTCGTCGGCGTGCACGGCGTGCAGCGTCATCCGCATCGTCGTCCCCCGTACGACCCGACGGTCGGCGAAAGCGGTGTCGAGGTCGGCGGCGTCCAGGTCCGCGACGCGGTTCCAGAGCGCGATGTACGGCGAGGCCGCCTCCTGGGCCTGTAACGCCATCACCCGCCGCACCGCCTCCGCCACGTCCAGCGGCTCCCTGCGCAGCAGCAGCTGCCGATCCAGCGTGGCCCGGTTGAGCGCCCGCGCGGTGAGCTTCATGCCGGGAGTCTCGCAGCCGGGTCCGACAGATCCGGGCGGCGGACGGCGAGGACGCTCAGCCAGGTGCGGTGGGTGGAGGTCACGGCGTGTTCGCGTACCTCGAAGCCGATCTCCGTGAGGGTGGCGAGCAGGGGCTGCGGGTCGCGGTGGACGAACCAGCGGACGAGCCCCTCATGGTGCGGCACCGGCTCCCAGTCCGCGCCGTCGCCGGCCGAGGTGCTCAGCCCGAGCACGCCTCCTGGGCGCAGCGCCGCGTGCCAGGCGCGCAGCGTGGGGACGGTCTCGTCGGCCGGTACATGGAGGAGTGCCGCCGCCGACCACAGCCCGGTCAGCGAGCCGGCTGCCAGCGGCGGGTGACGCAGGTCGCCCAGGGCCACCGGGACACCCCGGGCGGCGACCAGCGCGGCCATGGCGGCCGACCGGTCCACGCCGATCGGGCGGAACCCCTGCTCGCGGAACCAGGCGGCGTCTCTGCCCGGGCCGCAGCCGAGGTCGGCGACGCGGCCACCGGCGGGCAGGGCGGCGGCGAAGCGGGCGCGGAAGGTGAGGAACGTGGCGTCGGGGTTCTCGGAGCGGACGGCGAAATCGGAGGCTATGCGGTCGTACGTGGCGGTGGTCCGGGCGGTGGGATCGTCCATGACGCGGATCATGCCATGTCCTGGATGTCAGGTCGGGTCGTCGATGGCGAGGGCGGCGGCCAGGTCGCGCAGGCACTCCTCGTAGAGGGGCGCGGCGTCGGTGAAGGCGAAGTCGAGCTGGTGCAGGACCTCCATGCAGAGCAGCCCGTACAGCCTGATCCAGCAGGACAGGAAGACGTGGGCGGCCTCCGGCGGCAGGCGTCCTTCGATGGCGGCCGCGTACGCGGAGAGCTGCTCGCGCAGGGAGGCGGGCAGGCTGCCGGGGTCGGGCACCGGGAACGGGCGGGTCTGCCACAGCTCGACGACCAGGTCAAGGAAGACCTGCTCGAAGCGTACGGCGGCCTCGTACCGCACTGAGTCGGGCCGCCGGTTCGGCGGGGCTATGGGGCTGGCGAAGATCCAGCCGAACTCGGCGGGATGGGCGATGGCCCAGGCGCGCATGGCGCGGCAGGCGGCCAGCAGGCGCTCACCGACAGGCGCATCAGGGTGGGCGTCGCGGGCCTGCTCCATGATGGCGGCCAGCTCGCGGTAGAAGTCGGCGGTCACCGCGCCTACCAGCTCGTCGTGCCCGGCGTAGTAGTGGTACAGCGCCGGACCGCTCATGCCGACCTGCCGGGCGACGGCGTTGACGGTCACCGCGGCCGATCCCTGCTCGACCAGCAGCTTGCGCGCCGCCGCGTGAATCTCCTCCAGCGTGGCCCGGCGCAACCGTTCGCGCCTGCCGGTCTGTGCGGACATCAGCACCTCTCCCGTCGTCTGCCGTTGACATCTTAGGCCATCTATGTTTCCTTAATGCCTCTAAACAAACTTAGAACCACTAAGGATTAGCTCATGGGGTGGATTCTTCTCGCGGTACTGGGACTGGTCACGGCCGTGTGGTGGCGGATATCGAGGTCCGCGCACCTGCGGCGGCGGAAGGAGTCCTGACGTGGCTCGCACGGTGCGTGACCGGCTGTTCGGCAAGTACGCCATGGACGCGACGATCACCGTCGCCGAGCAGGTCAACCCGGCCATGCGGCGCATCAGGCTGGAGACCGACCAGCCCGTCGCCTTCTCCTACACCCCCGGCCAGCACATCAGGGTCCAGCTCAAGGACCCCCTGTCGGTGTCGGGCATCCTGCGCCCCGGCGAGACGCTGCGCACGTACACGATCTGGGAGCTCGCCCCCGGCAGGAGGGCGATCGAGCTGCGCGTCCACCTGTACGAAGGCGACGGCATCGGCCTCGCGTGGGCCAGGGAGACCAGGCCGGGCGACCGGGTGACGTTCTGGTGGCCGCAGGGCGACTTCTTCACCCGCGAGGCCGACTTCCACGTGTTCATCGGCGAGGAGACCGCCGGTGCCGCCTTCGGACCGATGATCAGGGCGCTGGGAGACGCGGCCGAGGTGCACGGCGTCGTGGAGAGCGAGGCCCCCGAGCACGACCTGCCCCTGCCGGGGAGACCCCTGCGGCGCGTCCACCGCCACGGCTCCCCGGCCGTGGCCTCGCGGGTGCTGCTCGACGCCGTCGCCGGGCTGGACCTGCCGGGCAACGCCGGCGCCGCCTACGTGGCCGGCGAGGCGCGGACGTGCCAGCTCGTCCGCGACTTCCTCGTCCGCGAACGCAACTGGCCACGGACGTCCATCAAGGTCAAACCCTTCTGGGCCCCGGGCAAGCGCGGCCTGCACTGACCGACCCTGGAGATGGAATGCGACTCCCCCGGATTCTGATCATCGCTGTCGCGGTGATCACCATGGCCGGCGCCATGCTGGCCGACCTGGTCATCCCCGAGCTGGCGGCGCAGCACGCCTTCAACCCGGCCTGGCCGCCGCACGCCAAGTTCCACGACGCCCAGTACATGGTGATGACCGTGCTCCTCGGTCTCATCGGGCTGGTCCTCGCGCTGCGGCCAGGCGGTTCTGAGGTCTGCCGCGTGACGGTGCAGGCGGCGCTGAGCCCTCGGCGCGAGGGCTCAGCGGTGCGCGTGTCCGCCGGTGGTCAGGCGCAGGCGTAGGCGGAGGGCAGGGCGGTGTCGCCGTTCGGCCGGCTCGCCTGGAAGCCGAAGCTCCCGGTGCTCGCTCCCGGCGCGAGCGTGCCGTTGTGTCCGACGTTCCGTACGGTGACGGTCCTGCCGCTGGTGGAGACGGTGCCGTTCCACGAGCCGGTCAGGGTGTGGCCGGCCGGCAGGGTGAACGTGACGGTCCAGCCGGCCATCGTGGAGGTGCCGGTGTTCGTGACGGTCAGGGGCTGGATGACGTACCCGTTGCCCCACTGGGACTGCACGGACGGGACGGCCGTGCACCCGCCGCTCGTGCCGCCTTCGGAGGTGGTGATCTCGACGGTGTTCGAGACCTCGGAGACGTTGCCGGCCGCGTCGTACGCGCGGACCTGGTAGCGGTACGTGGTGCTCGCGGTCAGGCCCGTGTCGGTGAACGAGGTGGTGGCCGAGGTGCCGACCTGGGTGAACGTGCCGCCGGTCGCGCGCAGGATCCGGTAGCCGGTCACGCCGGTGTCGTCGGTGGCGGCCGTCCAGGTCAGGGTGGTGCCGGTCGCGGTCGTGCCCGACGCGGCCAGGCCGGACGGGGCGGTCGGCGGCGTGGTGTCGCCTCCCGTGGAGGTCGTGGTGAAGGTGACCGTCGCCGAGTTGCCCGACAGGTTGCCCGCGCCGTCACGCGCCCGTACGTACACCTGATACTGGGTGCCGGCGCTCAGCCCGGTGAGGGTGATCGAGTTCGTGGTGGACTGGCCGAGCTGCTGGTCGGTGGCGCCCTGCTCGCGGTAGACGGTGTAACCGGCCAGGCCGGAGCCGCCCTGGTCGGTGGAGGCGGTCCAGGTCAGCGTGGCGCCGGTGGCGGTCACGCCGGACGCGACGGGGGTGCCCGGCGTGGTCGGCGGCGTGGTGTCGGCCGTGCTGGTCAGGCCGAAGAACTCGACGGCGTAGCGGGCCATGCCGCTCTGGGGCAGCGCGTGGCCGACGCCCTGGATGCTGTACGCCTCCACCTGCACGGTGCCGGAGGAGTCGGCGTAGCGGCTGCGGTTCCAGCCGGCCTGCGGGGTGTCGGTGCTGGTCGGGGTCTGGCTCAGCCCGAACACGTTCGTCCACTGCTCGACCGACTCGCGCAGCAGCGAGTACGGCACGAGGGTGTCGGCGGTGCCGTGCCAGAGCTGCATGCGCGGCCGGACGCCGGAGAAGCCGGGATACGCCTGGCGTACCGCGTCGCCCCACTGCTGCGGCGTGCGGTCCATGCTGCCGCCGGTGCACCTGCTGCTGCCCGGCGGGTAGTCGGCGGCGCCGGCGAAGCAGTTGAACGGCACGCCCATGAAGGAGGCGCCGGCCTTGAACACGTCCGGGTGGACGGCGAGCATGTGCTGGGTCATCATGCCGCCGGACGAGCTGCCGGTGGCGTAGACGCGGTTGCGGTCTCCGCCGTAGGTCCGCTCGACGTAGCCGATCATCGACAGGATCGAGTCGGGGTCGCTGCCGCCGCCGCGCCGTTTGGCCGCGTCGGACCAGGTGTCGAAGCAGTTGCCGAACCCCGCCGACTGGGTGGCGGTCGGGTAGATGACGACGAAGCCGTAACGGTCGGCCAGCGAGGCGAACTCGCTGCTCTGGTGGAAGCCGGGGCCTGAGCCGCCGCAGCCGTGCATGGCGACCACGATGGCCGGCGCGGCGGGGCGTGCGTCCGGTACGTAGACGTGCATGCGCATGTTGCCCGGGTTACTGCCGAAGCCGGTCACCTCGACCAGGCTGGCGGCGGCGGCCGGCGAGCCGAGCACCACGGACATGGCGGCGAAGAGCGCCGCCGCGCAGGCACCGGCCAGCATCTTCGTTAATCGTGTCATGCGCGATCCCTCCTGCCGATGGTGTCGTTCGCAGGACCGTAAAAGGGCCGTGGTGCAGCGTCAATGCGGGCCCGATCAACATCATCTGGCTGCGGGCCGTTTCCGCTGGTTATCAAGTGGCTTGTTATCAAGGACCTTGATAATGGCGTGAAACTTACATGCCGGACAGAGCGCGATATCGTCGCCTGGTGACCGATCCGGGTACCCCCTCGGCCGCCGTGCCGGACCCGCCGCCGCCCCACGTGAGCTATCTGGTGTTCCGCTTGGAGCGCCTCGTCCGCGCCTGCCTGGACGAGGCGCTGGCCCGGCACGGCGTGACGACGACCGCGTACATGGCGCTCAGCGAACTGCGCCTGCGCGACGCCCCGTCCTCGGCCGACCTGGCCCGCATCGCCTTCGTCACGCCGCAGGCGATGAACCTGGTCATCCGCGACCTCGAGCAACGCGGGCTGATCCGCCGCGACCCGCACCCTGGTGGGGGCCGCGCGTTGCGCACCCGCCTCACCCCCGAGGGCCTGCGCGTGCTGCGCCGCTGCGACCGTTCGCTGGACGCCATCGAGGCGGTCATGCTGGCCGACATCGACGACAAGGACCGGGCGACGCTCGCGGAGACCCTCACGTCGTGCGCCCGCGCCCTCCGGGTCAGGGACGGAGCACGGTGAGCCGGAAGGGGGCGGCCCTGTCGGCGGCGTGGGCCACCGCCTCCACGGCGTCGTCGAGCGGGAACTCGGTGACCTCCCACTGACGCAGGTCGAGCAGGCCGGAGCGGGCCAGCGCGACCAGCCGCAGCGGGGCGTCGCGCCGGTACATCCACTGCCCGCGCACGGTCACGTTGTTGCGCATCAGCCACCGGTACGGCAGTGCCAGCTCCGCGCCGTCCAGCATGCCGACGCCGCCCATGAGCACGATCCTGCCGCCCTCGCGCACGGCCATGGCGGCGGCCCGTACGGGAGCCGGCCCCGCCGCGGGCGGCAGGATGTCGAGCACCAGGTCCATGGGGCCGCCCGCCGCCGTCATCATGCGCTCGGTGTCGTCCTCCCCGGTGAGCCGTACGGGGGTGACGCGGTCGCCGAAGCGGCGCACCAGCTCGGCCAGCGCGCCCTCGTCGCGTCCCGGCGCGACGACGCGGGCGGCCCCCATGGCCAGCGCGACGGCGACCGCGGCGCCGCCGAAGTTGCCGGTCGCCCCGCTGACGAGCACCGTCTCCCCCGGCTCCAGCCCGCCCGCGAGGAACCCGCCGTACGGGACGAGAGCCAGCGTCAGCGCGCTCCACACCCCGGCGTCGGCGGGCTCGACGGGGCCGAGCGGCACCGCGTTCTCCGTGGGGATCAGCACGCGCTCGGCGAACGAGCCCTGACCGAAGTGCCGCTGCAGGAACAACCCGCCCTCGCCGCGCGCACTCAGCCCCTGCAACGTGATGTCGGGGGTCAGCACGTCGTCGCGGGAGCGGATGGCCGGATCGCACAGCACCCAGTCGCCCGGGGCGAGCCGGGTGGCGTCGGGGCCGCACGCGCGTACCCGGCCGATCGCTCCCGCGCCGGGCGTCACCGGCAGCGTCAGCGCGTACTGCCGCTCGCCGCTGAACACCTCCGTCGCGTACGGCAGCACCGGCGCCGCCACGACGTCCACCACCACCTCGCCGGTGCCCAGCACCGGGTCCGGCACCTGCTCCACCGCCAGCGGTGAGCCGAACTCCTTCAGCACGGCAGCCTTCATGATCGTGCTCCTTTCCGCAGAACCGACCACATCCTGGCCGCCCGGCCAGGGTCGTAACCAGGACCGGTATCGTCCTGGGATGGCGCGATACCACCCTGCGGAAAGGCGGCGATCATGCCCGAGCCCACCGGCCGCGCGCTCGGCGACTTCCTGCGTTCGCGGCGGGAGCGCCTGACCCCTGAGGCGGTCGGGCTGCCGCCGCGCCGCCGCCGTCGCGCACCCGGCCTGCGCCGCGAGGACGTCGCCGAGCGCGCGGGCATCGGCATCGACTGGTACGTACGCCTCGAACAGGGCCGTGCCGTCAGCCCCTCCCCCGCCACCGTTGACGCCCTGGCCGGCGCGCTCTGCCTCGACGAGACCGAGCACGCCCACCTGCGCACGCTGGCCCACCGGCCCGCGCTGCCGGCGTTCACCAGGGAGCGTGCCCCTGAGGGCTCGGTCCGCCTGCTGCACAGCCTCGACCGGCCCGCCTACCTGACCGGCCGCCGCTGGGACGTCCTGGCCGCCAACGACGCCGCCGAGGAGCTGTTCACCGGCCTCGACCGGCTGCCGCCCGGCGACCGCAACGTGCTGGTCTACCTGCTGCTCACGCCGATGGCCCGCGACGTGTTCGGCGCCGGCTGGGCCGCGCAAGCGCGGCACGCCACGGCCCAGTTCCGGGCCGCCTACGATCTGTGGGCGCCCGACGCCGCCTTCACCGCCCTGGCCGATCGCCTGCGGCGCGGCTGCCCGGAGTTCGGCCGCTGGTGGACGCGGCACGACGTCGCGCGGGGCGGCGCGGGCGGCAAGGTGCTGCACGGCCGCGCCTTCGACTACGCGACCTTCCAGGCCAATGAGGACCCCGGCCTCCGCCTGACCGTCTACACACCCCGCTGACGCAGGGGTCAGGCGCGGAGGGCGCCGATCAGGGCGTCGGCGGCGGCGAGTGCGGCGGCCTGGTCGATCCCCGCGCGGGAGACCAGGGAGAGGCCCTGCACGGTGAAGAGCAGGAGCTGCGCCTGGGCTTCCGGGGTGGCGGCCGTGGTGACCTCGCCCTCGGCCTGCGCGCGCCGCAGGGCGCCGGCGACGATCTCGATGAACCGCGCGTGCGCGCGGGCCACGACCTCGCGGGCCTCGTCGTCCTGCGGGACGAGCTCGGCGGTGGTGTTGCCGATCATGCATCCATGCGGGGCGTCGGGGGTGTCCTCCGGCGCGCGGGCCGGGGTCACGAGCACCTCGCGCAGCGCCGGCAGGACCGGGCCCTCCTGCAGCGCCGCGGTCAGCCTTCGCTCGTAGGTGTCCCAGTAGAGCCGGACCGCGGCCAGGTAGAAGCTCCGCTTGTCGCCGAAGGCGCCGTACAGGCTGCCCCGTTCGAGGGAGAGGGCCTCGACGAGGTCCTGTACGGAGGTCGCGCCGTAGCCGCGGGACCAGAAGAGCATGAGCGCGCGCTCCAGGGCCTGGCTCTCGTCGAATGCGCGGGGGCGCCCGGTACGTGCCATGAACTCAGGTTATGACTTTTTGACCGCTTGCACAAAATGCCGTACGGTGGCGCCTGCCCGAATTTTTGAACGAATGCACAGAAGTGTTGAGGAGAGTGATCTTCATGGGTCGCCTTGCCGGGAAGTACGCACTGATCACGGGAGGGACGAGCGGCATCGGGCTGGAGACGGCCCGCCAGTTCCTCGCCGAAGGAGCGGCCGTCGCGATCACCGGCCGATCACGGGAACGCCTGGACGAGGCCGCCCGGCACCTGGACGGCCCGCTGCTGACCGCCGTCAGCGACGCCGGCGACGTGCCCGCCCAGGCGGCGCTCGCGGCGCGGCTGCGCGAGGAGTGGCCGCGGCTCGACATCGTGATGAGCAACGCCGCCGACGTCACCCATCTGCCGATCGAGGAATGGACGGAAGACGCCTTCGACAGGCTCGTCGCCACCGACCTCAAGGGGCCGTTCTTCCTGATCAAGGCCCTGCTGCCGCTCCTGTCGCGGCAGGCGTCGATCATCCTGGTCGGCTCGGTCTCCGCCTTCGTCGGCCACGAGAACGCGGCCGTCTACGGCGCCGCGAAGGCGGGCCTGCTGTCCTTCGCGCGCGGGCTGACGTACGAGCTGAAGGAACGCGGCGTCCGGGTCAACGGCCTGAGCCCCGGCCCCACCCTCACGGACACCTTCGCCTCGCTCGGGCCGGAACGGCAGGCCGCCATCTACGACGAGTTCCGCCGCACCGTTCCCCTCCACCGCATCGGCACCACCACCGAGCTGGCCAAGGCCGCCGTCTACCTCGCCTCCGACGAGTCCGCCTACACCGCCGGCACCGTCCTCCGCGTCGACGGCGGCATCGGCGAGCTCGCCTACTGACCTCGCGGCGGTCAGGGCTGGGAGATGAGCTGGATGCGGACGCCGCCGTCGTACGGGAGCACGATCGTCTGGTCGCGGCCCAGCTTCCACCGCGAGTTGACCAGGAACAGCCGTCCGCCGGAGGCGAGGAGGAGGCGGAAGCCGCGGTAGCGGTGCTCGTAGCCGGGGTCCTTATCGGTGGTGCGGAGCCGGGTGTGGGTGATGCCTGGAGGCACGTCGTGCAGCTCCTGCTTCACGTCGATGACCACCTCGGCGCGCTGGGGCAGCTCGGCGGCGTCCTGCTCGCCGAGGCCGATGCCGTACGCCCAGGCGACCGTGGTGGAGGCCCAGAACAGGCCGGCGACGGCCAGGCCCGCCACGCTCAGCACCCCGTTCCTGGCCAGCCGTGGTGACAGGAGCGGGCGGCCGCGGTTCTTGCCATGGACGTGGATCCCGTACGCCACCGCGGCCGGGCCGGACGCGAGGGCCAGCGGTGTCGTGCCGATGACCACGCTGGTCTGGGCGTCCTGGAGGAACATGCCGATCAGCGCGCGGGCGACCAGCAGCACCCCGATCAGCGCGATGACGGCGGCCATGAACGTATTGAGCGGGTCGCCCGGGCGGCGTGCCAGTTGTCTGGACACGGCGGCGTGGACGGCGATGACCAGGAGCGCGCCGAGGCACATCAGGGCCGCCGGGACGTACACGACCTCGAGGCCGTAGAGGAGCAGGCTCTGGTTGGACAGGTCCGCCATCTCCAGGGAGACGCCGAAGTAGTCGAAGCGGGCGCGGGTCGCCACATAGCCGAAGTAGATGAGCACCGCGGTGGCCAGCGTCGTGGGGCCCACGGCCTCGGCGAACTGCCGCATCCGCGCCGAAATCGGCTCCTGCCCACCGTCCGCCGGATGTTCGGACGCGGTCTGCGCGGCCGGCCGCTGAGGCGTGGTCTCCTCGACCGGCTGCTCGGGCGCGGGCTCCGTCGCCCGCGCGGTTCGGCGGGAGGCAGGCTCTTCGCCTGTCGGCTGCGGCTTCGGCGCGTCCGCCTGTTCGACGTCGCTCGTCATTCTCCCTCCGGCGTCGTGGCCGTGCCATCGCCGGGTGTGGTCTCACTCGCCGCGCCGGGGCCGTCCTCCGAGGTGGGCGGGGCGTCGGTGACCTCCGGGGACGGTTCGGGGGAGGCGGTGGTGTCGTCCTCTTCGTCGCCGGAGGTGTCCGTGCCGCCGATGTAGTACTCGAACTGCGGGACGTTGTTGGCGGTCGCGCCCCTGATCTCCACCGGCCGCTGCTCGGTCGGCGCCGGGCCGGCCCAGTTCTGGACCTCGTCGCAGGGCGCGTCCTCGACGTTGACGCACCTGTACCGGAAGTGGACCACAGCCTGGATGACGTACGGGCTGTCGGACGGCTCGCCCGTGATGAGCGCGCCGGCCAGGCACTGGGAGCCTGCCCGCAGCGTGACGCCCTGGCACAGCGGGTCGCCGGTGGGTTCACAGTGGCCGGGAGCCGAGCGGGCGGTGGCGCGGCCGGGGCCCGACCGCACCTCGAAGGAGACCGACTCGATCGTCGCGACGGTCGAGGTCTTGTTGATGATGGTGACGCAGCCGTCGTCACCGGTGGAGCCGTCCAGGCGTACGCCGTTCCAGCGGACGCTCCTGCGGTGGTTGCCCTGTGACGTCTCCTGGGACTTCGGCTCGCCGGCGGGTGACCGCACCTCGTCAGGTGCGCCCTCGTCAGGTACGCCCTCATCAGGTACGTCCCCGTCAGGTACCTCCTCGTCAGGCACCTCCTCGTCGTCCACCGGCATGCTCACCCCGGCGCCGGCCGACGACCCTCCCGGGCCGCCGGTGGCGACGCCGACCAGCCACACGACCCCGCCCACCGCCACGAGGCCGAGCACGCCGACCATGATGAGCACACGCACTCGCGATGACGCCATGGCTCCCCCTGTGAACGCCGCTCACTTCTCCTGATCACTCAGGATCGGCCGCCCGCGCCGGGGAACGCATGAGTACCCTCTACTCAATTGGCGGCAAGAGCGCGCGGGCGGCCTGCTCGGCGAGCCAGTCCGCCGCCTCCTTCCAGCTCCAGCCGAAGTCGCGTACGGTCCGCCACGCCTCGAAGCCGAAGTAGAACCACAATGTCTGCTCGATCTGCGTGCCGGTGAGCCCCTCTCGCAGGCCGCCGATGGCGATCAGGCGGGCGGTCACGGCCTTGAACCTGTCGCGCACGGCCCGGGTCGCCACGTCGGCGGCCGCGGCGACGTCGGGATCGGCGTACTTGTTGTTCAGCAGGATCGCCAGCACGTCGTGGCGGCGCCTGCGCACCTGCCCGGTGCCGTCGGCCAGGATGCGCAGGATCTCGCGCGGGTCGGAGCACTCCTCGATCCTCCGCAGGGTCTCGACCGCCGCATCGTCGCCCGCGCCGTCCTCGGACAGCGCCATGATCAGGGCGGGCTTGTTGCCGACGCTGGTGTAGACGGTGTTGACGGCGACGCCGGCCGCTGCGGCGACGGCGGCGACACTCGTCCTGGGGTAACCCCGCTCGGCGAACAGGGTGGCCGCCGCCTCGATGATGGACCGCCGCGTGTCCTCGGCGTGCCTGGCCCGCACCGGTGACCGATAGCCGCGCTCAACCATGCCCTTGATTATAGCCACTCAACTCAATGTAGAGTCACTACTATGAATAGCAGCGCCATCCAATCAATCGAGGACGTCGTCGTGGTCGGCGCGGGTCCCGTCGGGCTGTGGGTCGCGGCGGAGCTGGCGCTGGCCGGGGTGCCAGTCGTGGTCCTGGAACGGGCGGCGGAGCGCAGCCCGCACTCGAAGGCGCTGGGTGTCCATCCGCGCACGATCGAGGTGCTGGCCATGCGCGGCCTGGCCGGGCTGTTCCTCGACGAGGGGACACCGGTGCCGCGGTGGCACTTCGGGATGCTGGAGAGCCGGCTCGACTTCAGCGTGCTCGACACGCCGTACCCGTTCATGCTGGCCATTCCCCAGGTCCGCACCGAGGAGTTGATCGAGGAGCACGCGCGCGCGAAGGGCGCGGTGATCCTGCGCGGTCACACCGTCACCGGCCTCGACCAGGACGGCGAGCGGGTGACCCTGCACGTGGACGGCCCTGACGGCGCGTACACCCGCACGGCCGGTTACGTCGTGGGCGCCGACGGCGCGGGCAGCACCGTGCGCAAGGCGGCGGGCATCGCGTTCCCCGGGACCGACACGACGTCCTACGGCTACGTCGCCGAGGTGCGGCTCAGCGAACCTGCCGTCGTCAGCGCACACAACGAGCACGGGGCCCTCATCAGCGTCCCCGTGCGCGACGGAAGGCACCGGATCGCCGGCGTGGACGCGCACCACAACGGCGCGGCGGACCCGTTCACGCTGGAGGCACTGCGGGAGACCACGATCCGGGTGGCGGGCAGCGACTTCGGGATGCACGACCCGGGCTGGTTGTCCCGGTTCGGCAACGCGACGAGGGTCGCCCAGACGTACCGCAAGGGGCGGGTCCTGCTCGCGGGCGACGCGGCGCACATGCACCTGCCGGCGGGCGGAGTCGGCCTGAACGTCGGCGTGCAGGACGCGATGAACCTCGGCTGGCGGCTCGCCGCCGTGGCGCGCGGCGAGGCGGACCCCGCACTGCTGGACGGCTACCACGACGAACGCCACCCGATCGGCGAGCAGCTCGCGGAGCACACGCTGGCCCAGTCGTCGCTGATCACCGCGACCTCACCGGACGGCGCCGCGTTGCGGTCGCTGCTGAACGGCCTGCTCGCGACGGTGCCCGAGCTCTCTCTGACGCTGGCCCGCAAGCTGTCGGCGCTGGACGTGGCGTACCCGTCGGACGGGCATCCCCTCACCGGCGCCCGGGTGCCCGGCCGCTTCGAGCTGCTGGAGTCCGGCCGGCCCGTCCTGCTGCACCGGCCCGGCGCGCTGGGCACTGAAGCGGCCGCGCTCGCGATGGCGATGGGGATCGACGTGGTCGCCGGAGAGCCGGCGTGGACCACCGCCGCGGGAGTGGTCGTGCGTCCTGACGGGCACGTGTGGTGGGCCTCCGACACCGCGGACGACGCGGAGGTCATGACGGCGCTGAGGGGACTCGGCGCGACCTTCAGCCGGGCCATTCGTGAAGGGACCAGCAGGTCCTAGACCTCGGCTCAATGCGATTTGGCTGATCTGAAACGGGACTATATAGTCCAAATCCTATGCCGAGACGGCGCCCACGGCACTCCAGTCCTGGGCCGCCGTCGGCGAAGGAGCGACATCGTCATGAGCCATGCCACCGTTGGAGCCGTCCCCGGGCGGTCGGCGAAGAGTCCCCGGCGGCTGCTCACCCGCCCGGAGGGTGTGCCGTGCCGACCCGTGTGCTCCGTCCGCGCCTGGTGCACCGTCATCGCGGCGCTGCTCACGACCAGCGCCTTCGTGGTGCTCGGCGTGACCCTGGATCTGGCGATCCGCTCCCACGTCGAGTCCACCTCCTTCCGCCTGTCCGAACGGGTGGCGAGCAAGTGGAGCCCGGTCGCCCGGCGCGGCGCGCTGCCCAATCCGATACCCGCCGACCCGCACCTCGGCCTCATCCAGCTCGTGGACACCCAGGGCCGGGTGATGAACGCCAGCAGGGCGGCCTCGTCGAGCGTGCCGCTGAGCCGGCACCGGCCGCCGCCGGACGCGCGCTTCCAGCCGTACCGTGAGTGCCGGCCGGACGGCGGGTGCGTCCTGCTGGAGGCCATCCGCCTGACGCCGGCGCGGGACGCGAAGGTCCTGTACGCCGGTATCCCCGAGCCCGACCTGCTGGCCACCCACAAGCTCGAGTACGCCATCGCGGCCGGGATCGTCGCGGTCACCGGCGCCGCGGCCTGGACCGCATGGGTGCTGGTGGGGCGCGCGCTGCGTCCCGTCGAAGCGATCAGGGCGCGGATCGCCCAGATCACGGTCAGCGACCTCAGCCTGCGCGTCCCCGAGCCGCGGGGCAAGGACGAGATCCACCGGCTCGCCACCACCGCCAACCAGACCCTCGACCGGCTGGAGGACGCGGTGGAGCAGCTGCGCCGCTTCGCCTCCACGACGAGCCACGAGCTGCGCACCCCGATCTCCGGGCTGCGCACACAGCTGGAGGAGGCGCTGCTCTACCCGGACGACGTCAGCGCCAAGGACGCGCTGCGCAGCGCGTTGACCACGGTCGACCGGCTGGAGGCGATCGTCGACGACCTGCTGCTGCTCGCCCGGCTCAGGTCGGCCGACCCGCTGCCTCCCGCGACCCTCGATCTCGGCCGGCTCGTGGCCGAGGAGGTGAGCGCGCATTCCTCGTCCGTGCCGATCAGCGTCGACGCGCCGGCCGGGCTGGAGGTCTCCGGCTCCCGGATGCAGCTGATCCGCGTACTGGACAACCTCCTGGCCAACGCGCTGCGGCACACCGCGTCCCGGGTGGAGGTCGGCGTCGCGCGGGCCGGCGACGGGGTCGCGCTCACCGTGGCCGACGACGGGCCCGGCATTCCGCCTCACCAGCGCGAACGCGTCTTCGACCGGTTCGTCCGCCTGGACGACGGCCGGCGGCGCGACCCCGGCGGCAGCGGTCTGGGCCTGGCCATCTCGCGCGACATCGCGCACGCCCACCACGGCACGCTCACGGTCGAGGACTCACGGCGCGGGGCCAGGTTCGTCATGTGGCTGCCGCTCGCGGGCAGCGGGAATAGAACCGGCGTGCCCGCTCGCTGCATGGGGACGACCGGGCCGGCCGATCAGGGACCC
The DNA here is from genome assembly GCF_040676995.1 of Nonomuraea sp. NPDC049419. NCBI lineage: Bacteria > Bacillati > Actinomycetota > Actinomycetes > Streptosporangiales > Streptosporangiaceae > Nonomuraea > Nonomuraea sp. NPDC049419. Next base: position 134,660 of record NZ_JBFAQB010000020.1, read on the forward strand.
TGTTCTCCGGCGACACCGACGACACATAGGGAGACGACATGACCACCGAAAAGGCGATTCTCGCCGGCGGCTGCTTCTGGGGCATGGAGGAGTTGTTCCGCCACCAGCCCGGCGTCGTGTCGACGCGCGTCGGCTACAGCGGCGGCGACGTCCCCAACGCCACCTACCGCAACCACGGCACCCACGCGGAGTCCATCGAGGTCGTCTACGACACCGACAAGACCGACTTCCGCACGGTGCTCGAGTTCTTCTTCCAGATCCACGACCCGACGACGAAGAACCGCCAGGGCAACGACATCGGCCTCAGCTACCGTTCTGCGATCTTCTACACCAACGACGAGCAGAAGCGGATCGCCGAGGACACGATCGCCGACGTCGACGCCTCGGGCCTGTGGCCGGGCAAGGTCGTCACCGAGGTCACCCCTGCGGGCGACTTCTGGGAGGCCGAGCCGGAGCACCAGGACTACCTGCAGAAATACCCCAACGGCTACACCTGCCACTTCCCCCGTCCCGGGTGGAAGCTGCCGAAGCGGGCGTCGGCCTGACCTCATCGGTGCGCGGACCTCGCTCCGCGCACCGGAGCCCTGCCCTCGCCGTCACCCGGCGAGGAACGACTTCACGTGGTCGAGCGCCATGTCGAGGGCGACCTCCATGGGCTTGATGTCGTGCGCGGTCTCGGCCAGCAGGTAGCCGCCCTGGAGGGCGGCCAGCAGACCCGTGGCGAGCCTTTCCGGGTCGGCCTCCGGCCTGAGCACGCCGTTCTCGCGCATCCGCCGCAGGCCGGCGGCCAGCAGCCCTTCCCACTCCGCGAACGAGGCGGCGAGCGTGGTGCGGGCCTGGTCGTCCTGGTCTGCCAGCTCGCTCGCCAGCGAGCCGAGCGCGCAGCCGTAGGCGCCGTTCTGCAGCGCGTTGCGCTGCACCAGCGCGTTACGCCAGCGGACCAGGCCGTTGAACGACTTCAGCCGCTCCAGATTCCCGCGCTCCCGCTCCAGGACCTGCGCGGCGCGCGCCTCGACGACGGCGCGGACCAGCGCCTCCTTGTCAGGGAAGTGGTTGTAGAGCTGCGACTTGCTGGTGTTGCTCGCGGCCCGGACGTCGTCGAGCGTGGTCGCGTTGACGCCCTTCATGTACATCAGCTCGAGAGCGGCCGCCACGATGCGCGCGCGGGTCGTGGCGCCACGGGAGGTCAGCCTGCGTCCCGTCGGTGCGTTCTCCGGCTTGCCCACCCGTCCAGCCTACCCCGGCTGATCACTTCTCCATGGACCGGAGAGTCTGCCCCAGCACACCCCCATCTCTGCGGAACGACCCCGCAAAGGACCGCCGTACGCCCTGGCAGCCATCGCTCGGGTGGTATCGTTGTGGACGAAATAGTCCATATATGCGGCTCGCGGCCACAGCGGCGAGCACCCGGACGCAGGGAGGCGTCGCATGAAGGCGATCGTGGCGACGGACGAGGCCGCAGGAACGGCCGGAATGACTCTGACCGAGCGGCCCAAGCCCGAGCCGGGGCTGAACGACGTGCTGGTGGAGGTGCGCGCGGCGGGGTTCACCTCGGGAGAGTTGACGTGGCCATCGACGTGGGTCGACCGGTCCGGCCATGACAGGACGCCGTTGATCCCCGGCCACGATCTGGCCGGCGTGGTCGTCGCGCTCGGCTACGGCACGACGGGGCTGTCGGTGGGCCAGCGGGTGTTCGGCATCACCGACTGGTACCGCGACGGCGCGCTCGCCGAGTACGCGGCCGTCGAAGCGCGCAACCTCGCCCCGCTGCCGGGCGACATCGACTTCACGCTGGGCGCGAGCCTGCCGATCTCGGGCCTGACCGCGTGGCAGGGGCTGTTCGATCACGGGCGCGTCCGGGCGGGGCAGAGCGTCCTCGTCCACGGCGCGGCGGGCGCGGTCGGCTCCATGGCGGCGCAGCTCGCCCGCGAGGCCGGCGCCCACGTCATCGGCACCGGGCGCGCCGGCTCCCGGCAGACGGCGCTCGGCTTCGGCGCGCACGAGTTCGTCGACCTGGAGAACGACACCCTGGAGGACGTCGGACAGGTCGACCTGGTCTTCGACGTCCTCGGCGGCGACATCGGACGCCGCTCCGCCGCCCTGGTGCGCCCCGGCGGCACCCTGGTGTCCGTCACCGGCCCCGTGGAGGCACGCCCCGCCGACGGCCTGGCGATCGACTTCGTCGTCCTGTCCGACCCTGCCCAGCTGCGCGAACTCGCCCAGCGCGTGCGCGACGGACGGTTGCGCATGGCCATCGGCAACGTCGCCACCCTGGACGACGCCGTCGCCGCCCTCAACCCGACCGAGCACGTCAAGGGCAAGACCATCATCAGCGTCCACCCGTGAAAGCCCGGCACCGCGATCACCTCGCCCGCGGCCGGGCCACGGGAGGGCCGGTCTTCATGGACTTCTTCGGGCGCGGGGGATGAGGGGCAGGGTCGCTGCCATGAGGACGGCGGTGAGCAGCAGCGCCGGCGGGTAGCCGGTGAGCGGCGCCAGGAGGCCGACGGCGAACGCGCCCGCGGCCATGCCGCTGTCGTAGGCGGCGTTCCACAGGGCGCTGACGGTGCTGAACATCTCGGGGCGCACGCGGGCGTACATGACGGTCATGGTGGCGTTCTGCAGGACGCCGAATCCGGCGCCGAACACCGCCGCTCCGGCCACGACGCTCACGCTCGACGAGGTCAGCGACACGGCGGCCAGCCCGGAGGCGGACATCAGCAGTCCTGGCAGCAGCAGCCGTTCGTGCCCGCGGCGGTCGCCGGCGCGGCCCGCCACCCAGCGGGCGAGCGCGGCGGTGGCCGACTGGGCCAGCAGCGCGGCGGGCGCGAGCCAGACGGGCCCGCCGCGCACCGCGAGCGGCACGAACGTGGCCAGGACGCCGGTCCCCGCCGCCGACGCGGCGAAGATCGCCGCCGGCCACATCAGGGCCGGCGTGCGCAGCCCGGCCACCACGCGCGCGGCCCGCCCAGCCGCCGCGGGACGTCCGGGCAGGAACGGGACGGCCAGCACCGACACGGTCGGGACGACGGCGGTGGCGGCGAAGACGGCCTCATAGCCGGCGACCTGCGCGAGCCAGCTCCCCGCGGGCAGCGCCACGAGCGCGCTGACCCCGCTGACCAGGCCCACCAGCGCCAGCCCTTCGCCGCGCCGCTCGGCGGGGACCAGTTCCGCGGTGAGCGCGCCGCCCGCCACGACGGTGATCGCGAAGCCCACGCCGCGCAGGGCGCTGACGGCGATGACGACCGCGGCGTCGGAGGAGGCGAGGAGGACGAGGGTGGGCGCGCCCAGGGCGAGCAGGCCGAGGCCGAGCGCCCAGCGGTAGCCGATCCTGGCGACCAGCGCGGGTGCGGCGAGTTCGACGGCGACGGTGGTGACCAGCAGGGCGGCGTTCGCGGCGCCGGCCACGGCAGGGCCGGCGGAGCGCTCGGCGTACTCGGGGACGACGGAGAACGGCAGGAAGAACCCGATCGACGAGGCCACCACGGTGACCATCCGCACCAGCAAGGCCCCGGTGACGATCGGCGGGCGGGCGACGACGCTCATCGGTGCCCCGCCTTCAGGGGCGTCGACTCGCCGCGTTCGATCATGGGGACCCTCCAGTGCCGGGGGGGAAGGGTGACCGGGACATCCGTAGAGACCGTCCGGCCGCCGCGAACTCACCGCGGATCCGCCACCGGCTTTCCGGCCGGCCACGCTGCTCACAGCAGATCTGCCGCAGGCAGATCCAGGCGACTCCGCTCCGAAGGGCCGCACATGATGGACGCATGAGCGAAGAAGAGAAAGTTCCGCTGTTCGACCGGCGAATGCGACGTGAGCTTTACGAGCGGCGCATTCTCGTTCTCGACGGCCCGCTCGACGACGACAACGGCACTTTGCTGGCGACGCAGCTGATGGCACTCGCCACTCAGGAGCCGTCGGCCGACATCGCCTTGTGGATTCATTCGCCGGGCGGCTCGGTGCCCGCGATGCTGGCCATTCGCGACGTCATGCGTCTCATTCCCTGTGACGTTTCGACGCTCGTGCTGGGCATCGCCTACAGCGCCGGTCAGTTCCTGCTGTCGTCGGGGACCAAGGGCAAGCGCCGCGCCCTGCCGCATTCCCGCGTCCTGATGCACCAGGGCTCGGCGGGCATCGGCGGCACCGCCGTCGACATCGAACTGCAGGCCAACGACCTGCGGCACACCCGCGACACGGTGCTCGGCCTCATCGCCGAGGACACCGGCCAGCCCGTCGAGCGCATCTTCGAGGATTCGCTGCACGACCGTTGGTACACCGCGCAGGAGGCGCGCGAATACGGGTTCATCGACGCGATCGTGCAGTCCTTTGACGAAATAGCCCCGCACGCTCGTCCGCGACCCGGGTTCGGCGTGGCAGAAGGAGACGCCAAGTGAGTTCCTACACGATTCCGAACGTCATCGCGCAGAATCCCCGTGGCGAGCGGATCATGGATGTCTATTCGCATCTGCTCACCGAGCGCATTGTCTATCTCGGCACCGCGATCGACGCGGGCGTCGCCAATGCCCTCATCGCGCAGCTGATTTTCCTGGAGTCGGACAACCCCGACGGGGAGATCCAGTTCTACATCAACTGCGAGGGCGGGGATCCGAGCGCGATGCTCGCGATCTACGACACCATGCGCCACATCCGGCCGCGGGTCTCGACGACCTGCGTCGGGCAGGCCGTCGCGGTCGGCGCCGTCCTCCTCGCCGCGGGGGCCGAGGGGAAGCGAGCCGCTCTCCCCCACGCCCGCGTGATCCTGCACCAGCCGGCCGCTCAGGGCCGCGGCACGATCCCCGACCTCATCCTGCAGGCCGACGAGGTCGTACGGGTGCGGGCCGACATCGAGCGCATCCTGTCACGGCACACCGGCCAGAGCATCGAGACCCTGCGCGCCGACACCGACCACGACCGCGTGTTCACCGCGGCCGCGGCCATGGAATATGGGCTCATCGACCAGATCATCGAGGAGCACCGCTAGGCCCGCGCTACGCGGCCAGGCAGACGGCGCCCTGCGACGTGCTCGGCTGAGCGGACCGCACGCGGTCGGCGACGGCGAGCGTCAGATCGACCAGGGTCACATCGAGCGCGCCGGCGACCGCCGCGATCATCTCACTCGACGGCTCCTTGACGCCTCGTTCCATCTCGGAGAGATATTGCGGCGAGACCCCGGCGCGCCCCGCCGTGTCGCTCAGCTTCTCGCCCCGCTCCTGCCGCATGCTCCGCAGGCACTCGCCGAGCGCCTCCCGCCACAGCGGCTCGCGAGCAGCCGGGGCGGGCTTGAGCGCGGTGCGCTCGGCGGCGGGACGCAGCGGCGTGACGGAGGCTGACTGCCGGAAAGAGGAGGCCATACCCCCCACGATAGGGAGACGACGGGCCGGCGTCCCGCCTGCTTCGCGCACAGCGGAACCAGCGGGTCACCGTGGAGCACGTGGCGCGGCTTCAAGCGTTCGAGGAGTTCGTGCGCCGGCTCGACGGCTCCGGCTCGACGGCTCCGGCTCGCGCGCGGTCGCCGGCGAGGTGCTCATCGTGTACGCGGCAGGGGCGCGGTTCCTTCGTAAGGGTCCATGAGTTTCCGCTCGGCGTGGTCGAGCGCCGTGCGTACGGCGCCGTACGCGATGCTCTCCTCGCCGAACGTGGACGGCGCGACCTCGGGCGCGTTGAGGCACATCTCCCCCAGGTGCGCCCGCATCCGTTCCAGCAGGACCTCGCCGCCGCGGGCGAGTGCGCCGCCCACCACGACCAGCTCGGGGTCCACCGCGACCACGAGCACGGACGCGCCCCGCGCGAGCCCGCGGGCGAGCCTGTCCACCAGCGCGAGCGCCTGCGTCTCGCCCGCCCGCGCCGCCTGGAAGAGCTCGTCCGCGTCCCGTCCCGACTCGGCGAGCACGGCGGACGCGTCCTCCCAGCCGGTGAGCGGCAGCCTGCCCAGCTCGCCGGCGCTGCCGGTGCGGCCCGTGCGCAGGCGGCCGTCGAGCAGCAGCCCGTGGCCGGACCGGTAGCCGGTGAGCACGTAGACGACGTCGTCGACGTGGCGGGCGCTGCCCCGCCAGTGCTCGGCGACGGCGGCGAGGTTGGCGTCGTTCGCCGCGAAGCCGGGGCAGCCGAACCATCGGCCGACCTGCCCGGCGAGGTCGAGCCCCGTCCAGCCGGGGATGAGGGTCGAGACCGACACCCGGCCGGAGCGGTCCACGACGCCTGAGGTGCCCGCCGTGGCCGCCCACACGTCCCCGCGCGCCGGCCCGGCGGCCTCGACGCAGGCGGTGGCGGCGCGCTCGGCCAGCGCGAGGCGTTCGGCGGCGGGCAAGTGCTCGTCGGTGTCGAGCCGGTGTTCGCCGATCACGTCGCCGTTGAGGTCGGCCAGCATGGCGAGGATGCGGCGCGGCCCCACGTCGAGGCCGACGACGTGACCCGCCTCCGCCCTGAACGCGAAGCGCCGGGCCGGACGTCCCGTGCCGCCCTCGGCCGGCGCGACCTCCCGCGCGAGCCCGCGCGCGGCCAGGTCGGCGAGCGCCACCTCGACGGTCTGCCGCGACAGCCCGGCGGCGCGCGCGAGCCGGCTCAGTGTCTGCGGCCCGCCCCTGCGCAGGGCGTGCAGGGTGGCGCGGGTGTTGAGGCGGCGCAGCAGCGCGGTGTCATGAGTCGTCATAAAGCCCCTTGACCATAGGACTGGGGCAACTCTAGCTTTATGTCGCGTCTTGACATAACTGGAGCTGAGAGCATGCCGCACATCGAGCTGGCCCTGGTCGGGGCGGGCGACCGGGGGACGAAGTACACGAGGTACGCGACGATGGACGGTCGTGCCAGGCTCACCGCCGTGGCGGAGCCCGATCCGCGGCGCAGGGACGCGCTGCTCACCGAGCACCCGGACGCCCTGTCGTTCGGCGACTGGCGGGAGCTCGCCGGGCGGCCCAGGCTCGCCGACGCCGTGGTGATCGCGACGCTGGACGCCGACCACGTGGAGCCGGCGGTGCGCTTCGCCGAGCTGGGCTACCACGTGCTGCTGGAGAAGCCGATGGCCATCGACCTGGAGGACTGCCGGCGGATCGTCGCGGCGGCCGAGCGTTCCGGCGTGGTGTTCGCGGTCTGTCACGTGCTGCGCTACACCACCTACACGCGGCGGGTGAAGGACGTGCTCGGCAGCGGACGGCTCGGGGAGATCGTCACCATCGAGCATCTGGAACCCGTCGGCTGGTGGCATCACGCCCACTCCTACGTGCGGGGCAACTGGCGCCGTACGGACGAGGCCACGTTCATGCTGCTCGCCAAGTCGTGCCACGACCTCGACTGGCTGACGTACGTGATGGGCCGCCGGGTCACGCGGGTGTCGTCGTTCGGCGGCCTGAAGCACTTCACGGCCGAGAACCGGCCCGCGGGCGCCGCCGACCGCTGCCTCGACTGCGCCGTCGCGGCCGGCTGCCCCTACGACGCCAGGCGCATCTACCAGCCCTACGTGGGCGAGGAGAAGCGCTGGCCCCTGGCCGTCCTGACCGACGACCCGTCGGAGGCGGGCCTGCTGCGGGCGCTGCGCGAGGGCCCGTACGGCAGGTGCGTGTACGCGTGCGACAACGACGTGGTGGACCACCAGGTGGTGAATCTCGACTTCGACGGCGGCGCGACGGCCTCGTTCACCATGACCGCCTTCTCACCGGCGGCCCTGCGCAAGACCCGCATCTTCGGCACGCACGGCTACCTGGAGGGCGACGGCGCCCGGCTCACCGTGACCGACTTCGTGACCGGCGAGACCGAGGTCATCGACACGAACCCGCCCGCGGACGGCCACGGCGGCGGCGACCAGGGCCTGGTCACCGCCTTCCTGGACGCCCTCGACCGCAACGACCCGGCCGCGATCCTCTCGGCCCCCCGGGAGAGCCTGCACAGTCACGAGATCGCCTGGGCGGCGGAGGAGTCCCGCCTGACCGGCACCGTCGTCACCCTGTAGGCGGTCGCCGTCAGGCGGTCCACGATCACGACTCCGGGGTGAGGCGGAGGCTGTGGGGGGAGAGGTCGGCCTGGAGGCGGATGCCGCCGATGATCGTGCCGCGGTCGCCGGCGGCGTTCTTCGTGGCCCAGGCCATCGCTCGCTTGCGCAACTCCGGCTGCGGGACCAGCGCGGCGTCGGCCATGGTGGCGAACAGTGTCGTGCAGGCTTCCGCGCGGACTCCCAGGCGGCAGGTGGCTTTCAGGACTCTGATCTTGCGGGCGGCGTCGTATTCGATGTCGACGTACCTGTTCTCCTGGCCGTCCGGTGGGAGGCAGCGCATCCGCTGCTTGGCCTTGCTCCACGTGTCTGGGTCGCCGGGCTGGTTGGTGCAGGTGTACGAGTTGGCCTTCTTCATCCACTCATCGACGATCAAGGTGAGGGTGACGCCGGGCAGGTACTGGTCGTCCACGTCCGGGAAGTCGTCGCCGAAGGTGAGTGCGGCGGCGCCCGCCCTGGGCTCGGTGGTCAGCCAGCCGGCGCCGCCGCCCAGGACGATGCCCAGCACCAGGGCCCCGGCCGTCATGGCAGCCAGTGGGAGGGCGAGGCTTTTCCTCGCCGAAGGCGGGGGCGGCGGGGCGGTCTGGACGGGCCGCCAGGCGGAGCCGTCCCACCAGAAGCGGCCGTCGGGAGAGCGCTGGCCCACGGTCATGTCGGAATCCTGATGTCGAGCTGCACGGCGTCGCCCTTGGACGTCACCAGCACGTACGTGTAGTCGAGGATCGTGGCCTGGGTGTCCTTGTCGACCTCGATCATCTTGGTCAGCCAGTCGCGGATCTGGGCGGTGGCCGCCGGGTCGTCGCGGTACGGCAGAACGGCGAACCAGGTCAGGTACGCCAGCCCCGCCTCGGTCAGCGGGTCGCCGTCGGCGTGGAAGACGGTGCCGGTCAGCCGGTGCACGCCGCCGTCGGAGACGTTCACCCGCGCCTGGAGGCCGATCGAGCCGACCACCATCTCGCACAGCCAGGCGCCGCCCGAGGCGTCCTCGCACTCGTGGCCGCGGCCCTTGAGCGCGTCGAGCAGCGCGGACGCCTTGAGCCCGGGGATGCAGGCGCGTGCGCCGCACGACTGCGTCACCTGGCCGGCGCGCAGGTCGTGGGCGTACAGGTACGAGCCCGTGCCCGCCGCGAGGAAGGCGGCCAGGCCGGCCGCGAGGATCACGAGCCAGCGGGAGCGTCCGGTCACCTCATGCACCGTTCCGTACGTACTGGTTCCACCGGCTGCGGAACGCGGCGGCGGACAGGCCGAGCACGTCCCGCGCCATCCTGTCGAAGATCGGCAGCTCGAAGAAGGAGGCGCCGGCGCTGACGCGCTCGATCACCCGCGCGTACAGCTCGACCGCCGCGTCCCGGCCCTTGAGCCGCTCGGCCAGGCTGAACACGGTCGAGCCGAGGGCGTAGTTGAAGTGGATGCCGTCGTCGCCGTAGAAGTCCTCGTTGGACGGCGGCGTGCCGCGGAACAGGTCACCCCTGACCCCGGCGGCCACCTGTGACCGGATCGCGGCGGCCCGCGCCGCGTCGCCCACCGTCTCGGTGTAGCGGGCGAAGCCCTCGATCGCCCAGGTGGGCGGGCCCAGCTCGCCCACGTTGGCCATGGTGGCCCGCGCGGTGACCGCGTGCGTCAGCTCGTGGCGGATCGTGCTCGCCGGGTCGGCGTCGCCGTGGCCGCTCAGGTTGACCACGATGCGCGAGGCGGCGTACTCGCCCTGGTGGAGCTTGCCGTTCTTGCCCACACCGAGCTCCCGGTACTGCACGCCCAGGGCGTCGGCGATGCTCGGGCTGCCGAACCACTGGCGGAAGTTGCCCGCGTCGCGGGTGAAGAACAGGACGTGACCCGGGTACGTGAGCCGGTCGCCCCACAGCCGCTCGACGATGCCCAGCTCCCGCTCTGTGACGGCGGCGTAGCGGTCGAGGTCGGTGACGCTGCGGTCGCCCGCCAGCCACACCTTCTCCCCCACCTGCACCACCTTGAGCTGGTCGGTGTGCCAGGGCGCCTCGGCCGCCGGCGCGCTGCCGCTCTGCGCCGGCCGGTTCTTGAGCGTGACCCGGGTGATGCCGGTGATCACGTCGTCCTTCATCCGGTAGACGAACGACTCGGCGGGCGCGATGTCACCGGGACCGGCGTCCGCGGTCAGCTTCACCACGCGGATGATCGGCCCGAGGCTGATCTCGCCGCCGGACCCGGGCCGCTCGGTGGTGTACGAGGTGCTGTGCCTGACCTCGGCCAGCTCGAACTGCCGCAGGTTCGCGAAGACCAGCTTCTCGTACCGCATGAGCTCGTCGTCGGAGTCGTCCAGATCGGCCAGGTACGCGCTCTCGTCGCCGCTCATCAGGGCCGCGGCCCGGCGCTCCAGGATCTTGCGGAGGCGCTGCTTGCCCGAGGCGCCGGTGTCGTAGTCCTCGCTCTGGATGAACGGCCGCGGCGGCCCCCCACATCCGGCGACCAGCAGCCCTCCGGCCACCAGCACCGACCGCCTCGACCACATCCCCTTCGCCTCCGGCATTTCCGCATCCCCCTTGTGCGGGATGAGAATCTAACGAGGCTGCGGACGGCGGTCATTGGCGGTGAGTGCACAGTGGTTGTCACTGGGCGCGATCCAGGTGCCGGCGGTACTCGCCGGGCGGCATGCCGTACGCCCGCCTGAAGGCGCGGCTGAAGGCGGCGGCGTCGGGCATGCCCCAGCGCCGCGCGATCTCGGCGACGCCGCGCCGGTCGAGGCGGGGGTCGGCCAGGTCGGCGCGGCAGCGTTCCAGGCGTTGCGTCCTGACGTACTCGCTGACGGTCTGCTGCTCGTCCTCGAAGACGTTGTGCAGGTAGCGCACGGAGATGTGGTGCGCGGCGGCGATCCGCGCGGGGCTCAGCGTGACGTCGCCGAGGTGCTCGCGGACGTACGCCTTGATCTGCCGCGCGAGCGTCTGCCTGCGGGTCTCCTCGGGCAGCAGGCGGGTCACGTCCGCCTGCTCGGCGAGGAACGCGGCGGTCAGCTCGATCGCCGCCCTGCCCAGCGCGTCGCTCCCGGCGTCGCCCAGCGCGCGTCCCTCCCGCACCAGGCCGCGCAGGAACTGCGCCAGCAGCGCCCCCGAGCCCCGGGCTGACGGCAGCGGCCTGGCGACGTGCCGGCGCAGCTTCTGCTCGGGGACGGGCAGCGCGGCGCGCGGCACCTGCAGCGAGATGATCCCGGCCAGGCCGCCGTCGCGGCAGTGCACCCGGCTGTCGTACGGCTGCGAGGTGTCCATCAGCATCAGGTCGCCCGCCGCGAGGTCGGCGCGCCGGCCGCCCTGCTCGATGGACATCGACCCGGAGCAGGTCAGCGTCATCCACCACTGGTCGGGGTCCCCCTGGCGGATCAGCCGGGCGGTGCGCAGCGTGTGCAGGTCGGGGTAGCGGGGCGCCGACACGGTGGCCTGCCCCAGGTCCAGCACCTTCAGCGAGGCCCGATAGTCGTCCTCGTGCTCGCTGCTGATCCGCAGCGGCATCATGTGCCGCCCGATGAGCCCGCACCACCAGTCGAAACGTTCGGCGGGCGGCACGTCCGCGCTACGCCACTCGATCACGTCACTCCTCAGCTTCGCTAAGTACGTGATCGTAGAGCAATGTCCGGTTCGGCCGGGGGGACGAGGTCCTTGACGGCGGCGATCGGGACGTCCTCGGTGCAGGTGCGGACCAGCAGGGTCTCGACGGCACGCAGCATGGCCGTCGCCGTCTGCCTGGTCAGGTACGCGGTGTCGATGATGAGGCTGAGCCGGCCGGTGTCGGGGGCGGTGCCCAGGGTGAAGAACGCCTTGAACCGGACGCCCGGCCAGGCGTTCGTGACGTACGTCCGGGTCTTCGCCGTGAGCGGGGTCAGGTCCTCGCCGAGGCGGGGCAGGTTCGGCCAGGTTCCGTCGCCGCGCCGGTCGTTGAAGAAGGCGTCGAGGTCGGGCTCGCTGCCCCTGATGCGGCCGATCTCCTCGCGCATGGCCCGCATCTCGAACGGGTCGTAGTGGGCGTTGCGATAGGCCATGAGGGCGCTGTGGTGGGCGGCCAGGCAGGTGTCGGTGAAGCCGGTCTCGGGCAGGTCGAGCACGAGCAGGGCGTCCTGGCCCACGGTGGCGACCAGCGGACGGGTGCGCGGGTCGCGCCGGTTGCTGTGGACGAGCTGCATGACCGCCCGCGGCCGGTCGCTCGCGACGGCGAGGACGGTGGCGCAGGCGGCGATGAGCACGCTCGTCGTACTGATCGTCAGCCGCTCGGCCAGCCGCACGGCCGCCGCGGCGAGCGCCACCGACTCCATGCCGACCTCGATGAACCGGGGCTCCTCCGGCTCCCCAGGCGGATGGTCGAACACCTCGAGCGGGACGGTTTCGAGCACCTTGCGCCAGTAGCGGATCGACCGTCGCGAGCGGGCCAGGAACGGCTCCTCGCGTTCCAGCGCCGCCTGCTCCATCGGCTGCCACGGCGGCGCCGGCAGGTCGTCGCCGCGCAGCAGCGCCCGCCACTCGGCCGACAGCAGGCTCAGCGCCTGGTAGTCCACCGCCAGGTGCGAGAAGGCGAACGCCAGGGCGCGCGGCCGGCCGTCGGCGAGCACGATGGCGCAGCGCAGCGGCAGGCCGGCGCCGTGGTCGAAGACCGTGGTGCCGAGCTCGGCGGCGATCCGTCCCGCGGTGGCCAGCGGCCCCTCCGGGCCCGTCCGCACCAGCTCGACGGTCAGCTCGCCGCTGCGCGCCACCCGCTGCACCGGGCCGTCCGGCGTGTCGACGAAGATGGTGCGCAGGCTCTCGTGGCGTTCGAGCATCCGGCGCAGCGCGCCCAGCACGGTCGCGAGGTCGCGCCTGCCGTGCACCGGCAGCACCCAGGGGCAGTTGAGGAACGACTGGCTGGGACCCATCAGGTGCACGGCCCGCCACATCAGCCGCTGCCCCCAGGTCAGCGGCGCCTCGCCGTCCCTGGTCCCGCTGAACCGGACCGAGGCGGTCGCCATGGGCGGGGTGGTCATCGGGCGTCCAGCAGGCCCGACACGTGGGCGGCGAGCGCGTCCACGCGGTCGAAGGCGGACAGGTCGCCGCCGAGGTCGACGTCCACGCCGAAGACGTCCTCGATCGCGTCGATGAGCCTGATCCACGCCAGCGAGGTCAGGCCCAGCGCCGACAGCGAGTGGTCGCCGGCGAGCGCCTGCTCGGCGCTGATCTCGCCGTCGGACACGGCGGCCACCAGGTCCGCGAGCCTGCGTTCCACGCCGCCGCTCACCGCGCGCTCCCTTCCGCCTCCTGGCGCAGCCGTACGCTGCGGGGGCGCATGTCCGTCCAGATCTCGTCGATGTGGTCCAGGCACTGCTGCCGGTCGCCGGTGAAGCCCGTGGACCGCCAGCCGTCCGGGAGCGGCCGGTCGAGGGGCAGCAGCGAGTACTGGTCCTCGTCGTTGACGACCACCTGGTGTCGTCCCGTCACGTCATTCCTCCTTCTGTCGCAGGGCTTGTACGCCGACCAGGTCGTCGGCGACGGCGTCGGGAACCTCGTGGTCGAAGCGGGCCAGCGCCGGGACCCTCATGGCGGCCAGCGTGATCGCCAGGATGGCGAGGCCGAAGAGCACGTACATGAGGCCGATGCCGCGGCCTGGGCCGACGCCGATGACCGCGCCGACCGTCGAGGCGAGCGCGCCGCCGTCCAGCAGCAGCGGGTCGAGCAGCGCGGCGGCGTACGGCGCGACGAGCCCGTAGCCGATGGGCAGCGTGGACCAGGCGATGAGCGTGTTCATCGCGAACACCCGGCCGTGGAACCGCTGCGGCACCTTGACCTGCACGATCGTGGTGTAGATGCCGTTCAGCAGGGTGATCCAGAGCGTGATGCCGCACACGCCGACGGCGATCACGGCCAGGTCGGCGCGCAGGCCGGTGAGCAGGCAGAAGCAGCCGAGCACGAGGCTGCACAGCAGCACGCCGCGCAGGCGCAGCCGGCGCGGGCCGCCCCAGACGACCATGACGAGCGCGCCCGCGAACGTCCCGACGCCGGCCAGGAAGGAGATCCTCCCGACGTCGGCCAGCTCGGCGAAGGCCAGCACCAGCGGCGAGAACATCAGCAGCAGCGGCGCGAGGAACACGTTCAGCACGACGAAGAACAGCAGCATGGCGACGAACCCGCGGTGGCCGAGCGAGTAGCGCAGGCCGCCGAGGATCTCGTTCTTGATCGACTCGCGGCGCCGCCAGGGCATGCTGTCGGGGAAGCGCACCGCCAGCAGGACGGCGATGGCGACCGCGTAGCCGGCGATGTCGAGCAGGAGGATGCCGCCGAGCCCGATCGCCGACATCAGGCCGACGGCGAAGATGGGCACCAGGAGCTGGGCGGTGCCGGTGCCGAGCTGCGTGATGCCGACCGCGTGCCCGAGGTAGTGCTTGGGGACGAGCTGCGGGACGGCCGAGAAGTACGCCAGGCGCTGGAAGGTGAGCGCGACGGACAGACAGCCGAGCAGCGGGTAGATCATCTCGACGGACAGGTTCCCCGTCCAGAGCAGCACGCCGAACGCGAGCTGGATCGTGAACGCGGCGGCGTCTCCGGCCAGCATCACCCGGCGGCGGCTCGTCCTGTCGATGATCGCGCCGGCGACCGGCGCGACCAGCATGCCCGGCACCAGGCCGACGACCGCCATCAGCGCGAACTTCGCCACCGACCCGGTCGTCGTGTAGATCCAGAGGGGGACGGCGAACTCCGTCAGCGCCGAGCCCGTCATGGAGACGAGCTGGCTGAGCGCGACGGCGAGAAAGCGCGGGATGCCGGGCCTGACGCCGGTCGGTGCGGGCATCGTGTCGGCGTGCGACACGTCGTGCAACCACCAGGTACGGCCACCGCTTCGCGCCGGTTCCGGTTCCGGTTCCTCCAGGTTCCGGTGGACGACGGTGACGATCTCGGCGAGTTCTTGTGCCCGATATTTCAGGAAAAAGTGGCCTGCCTCGGCGAGCACGACCACCGCCGACGCCGAGGTGAGGAAGTGCCATTCGCGGAAGCGTTCCTGGTAGTAGTCCGTCGCCGGATCCTCGGTCCCCACGACGCTGATCACGGGAGCGCGCAGCCGCTGCGTGCCGGACTCGAACAGCCGGGTGTAGTAGTCCTCGGCCTCCCGCGAGTCGCGGCGCATGTTGCGTACGATGCGGCGGGCCTGCGCGGGGTCGAGGTCGCTCATGTCCACGCCCTGTGAGATCAGCCAGTTGACGTAGCGCTGGTCGCTGCGCAGCCGCTCGGCCTCCGCGATCTTGGCGATGCGCGACATGACCCGGCCGCGCGGGCGGGCGAAGGGAAAGATGCCGCCGATGTAGACGCCGTCGAGTTCGCGTCCGGCGGCCTCGAGCCGGCGGGCGATCTCCACGGTCAGCGCCGAGCCCACGCCGCAGTGCCCGTACAGGACGATCGGGCCCTCGACCTTCTCCAGGATCTCGCGCACGCACCCGGCCGCCAGCTCGTCGAACGGCAGCCTGTCCTCGTCCATGCCCACGTCGTGACCGGGGATCGCGACCGACCAGAGCGCGTGCCCGTCCGGCAGGGCGTCGGCGAGCGGCTGGTAGACGACGGCGCTGCCGCCTCCGTACGGGACGCTCACGTAGCTGAGGACCGGGCTGGTGCTGCCCGCGGCGGTCAGCCGGTGCAGCAGCGCGCGGGGGCCGCGCCGGTCCTGCGGGGTGTCGGCGAGCGCGGCCAGCTCGCGGACGGTGCGGTGCTTGAAGACGTCCATGACGCTGACGACGGCGCCCGCCTCCTGGCGCAACCTGGCCACCACCTGGGTCGCGAGCAGGGAGTGGCCGCCGAGGTCGAAGAAGTCGTCGTCCACGCCGACCGCCTCGACGCCCAGCAGCTCGCCCCAGATGGCGGCGAGCGTGCGTTCCGTGGGGGTGCCGGGCGCGATGAACTCGACCGTGGCGTCCCTGGTCGCCACCGGTGCGGGCAGGCGGCGGCGGTCCAGCTTGCCGTTGGGGCTCAGCGGCAGGGCGGCGAGCGTGACGTAGCTCGCGGGGACCATGTAGTCGGGCAGCGTCCGCTTCAGCTCCGCGCGGAGTGCGCCGTGGTCGAGGGCCTGGTCGAGGGCCTGGTCGAGCGCCTGGTCGAGCGCCTGGTCCGGAGCGTCGCCTGTGCCGGGGGTGACGTACGCGACCAGGCGGTCGTCGCGGACAATCACGGCGGCGTCCCCGACGGCGGGCAACGCGCGCAGCGCGGCCTCGATCTCGCCCGGCTCGATGCGCAGGCCGCGTAGCTTGACCTGGGAGTCCAGCCGGCCGAGGAACTCCAGCACCCCGTCGGGGCGGCGCCTGACCAGGTCGCCGGTGCGGTAGAGGCGCGAGCCAGGCGGCCCGTACGGGTCGGGCACGAACCGCTCGGCGGTGAGCGCGGGACGGTTGAGGTAGCCCCTGGCCAGGCCGGCGCCGCCGATGAACAGCTCGCCGGACACCCCGGTCGGCACCGGCGACATGGCGGCGTCCAGGACGTACAGGGTGGTGTTGGCGATGGGGGTGCCGATCGGGACGCGGGCCGCCGAGGCGAGCGTTCCGGGCCTGCAGTGCCAGGCGGAGACGTCCACGGCCGCCTCGGTGGGGCCGTACAGGTTGTGCAGCTCGGCGGCGGGGAGCGTGGCGACGCAGCGGCGGGCCAGGTCGGCGGGCAGCTCCTCGCCCGAGCAGATCACCCGCCGCAGCGAGCCGCAGCCCGCGCCGCCGTTCTCGGCGAGGAAGACGGCCAGCATCGACGGGACGAAATGCGCGGTGGTCACGCCTTCCGTGGTGATCAGCTTGCGCAGGTACGCGGCGTCCTTGTGGCCGCCCGGCGTCGCGAGCACCAGCCTGGCGCCGCAGCGCAGCGGCCAGAACAGCTCCCACACCGACACGTCGAAGCTGAGCGGCGTCTTCTGCGCCACGACGTCCGCGTCTCCGAGCCGGAAGCGGTCCTGCATCCAGTCGAGCCGGTTGGCGATGGCGCCGTGGGTGTTCGGCACGCCCTTGGGGCGGCCGGTGGAGCCGGAGGTGTAGATGACGTAGGCGACGTCATCGGGCCGCACGTCGGGCAGCACGTCGGGCAGCGGGCCTTCCGCGCCGGTCCAGACGTCGGGGTCGTCCAGGTCGAGGACGGTCGCGCCGGTGTCCGGCAGGTCGGGGCGGATGCTCCGCTGGGTGAGCAGCACGGCCGGTGCGGCGTCCGCCAGCATGAACGCCACCCGGTCCGGCGGATATTCGGGGTCGATCGGCAGGTACGCGGCGCCCGCCTTGAGCACGCCGAGCAGGCCGGGCAGCAGCTCCAGCGAGCGTTCCGCGCACACGGCGACCACCGTCCCGGGGCCCGCGCCGAGGTCGCGCAGCGTGCGGGCGATCCGGTCCGCCGCGGCGTCCAGCTCGCCGTACGTCAGTGACCGCCCTTCGAAGCGCACCGCGACCGCGTCGGGGGTGCGGGCCGCACGGGCCTCGATGGGGCCGTGCAGGGTGGCGGGGCCAGGGAAGTCCGTGGCGGTGTCGTTCCAGGTGTGCAGGACCTGGCGGCGTTCGTCCTCGGTGAGCAGGTCGATGTGGGAGAGCGGGGTGCCGGGGTCGGCCGCGACCCGCTCCAGCAGCGTGCACAGGTGGCCGGCGAGGCGTTCGATGGTGCCCGGCTCGAACAGGTCGGTGTTGTAGACGAACATGCCGCCCGAGTCGTCGCCGGCGTACAGCTCCAGGTCGTACCGGGTGGCCCAGGCGTCCACGGGAAAGTCGGCGACGGTCAGCCCGGCGGGCGGGTCGATGGCCTCGTGGCGGTAGTTCTGCA
Organism: Nonomuraea sp. NPDC049419; assembly: GCF_040676995.1. Classification (NCBI taxonomy): domain Bacteria; kingdom Bacillati; phylum Actinomycetota; class Actinomycetes; order Streptosporangiales; family Streptosporangiaceae; genus Nonomuraea; species Nonomuraea sp. NPDC049419. The sequence continues at coordinate 152,390 of NZ_JBFAQB010000020.1, forward strand.
TCGCGAACATGACGCCGAACAGCGGTGACCTGGACACGTCACGCGGCACGTCCAGCTCGGAGACGAGCTGCTCGAACGGCAGGTCCTGGTGGGCGAAGGCGTCCAGGACGAGGTCGCGCACCCGGCCGATCAGCTGGGCGAACGTCGGGTCGCCGGTCAGGTCCACCCGCATGGTGAGCATGTTCACGAAGCAGCCGATCACGCCGTCCAGCTCGGGGACCTGGCGGCCGGCCACGGGCGATCCCACGGCGACGTCCTCGGCGCCCGCGTACCGGCCGAGCAGCGCGGCGAGCGCGGCCAGCATGACCATGTACGGCGTGGCCCGGTGCGCGCGCCCGAGCCCGGCCAGCCCGGCGGCCGCCTCGGGGTTCAAGGTGAACGGGTGCGCGGCGCCGGTGTAGGTGCGCTCGGGCGGGCGTGGCCGGTCCGCCGGCAGGTCCAGCAGTTCCAGGCCGGCCAGCCTGTCGCGCCAGAAGTCCAGGTCGCGCTCGGACGGGGGCAGGCCGCGCTGCCAGGCGGCGTAGTCGGCGTACCCGACCTGCGGGGCGGGCGGTGTGCGGCCGTCGTAGCGGGCGAAGACCTCGCGCAGCAGCACGTCGGCCGACCAGCCGTCGGCGGCGATGTGGTGCACCGCGATCACCAGCACGTGGTCGTCGTCGCCCAGCCTGATCAGCAGCGCCCGTGCGATGGGCCCCGCCGCCAGGTCGAACGGCACCGCCAGGAACCGTTCTGCCTGCTCCTTGGCGGCGGCCTCGTCCGGCGCGTCGCGGACGGTCAGGGGGAGCGTGGCGTCCGCGGCGAGCAGCACGCGCGGGCGGCCGTCCTCGGTGGCGGGGAAGCGCATGCGCAGCGCGTCGTGCCCGGCCACGACGGCGTCCAGCGCGGCGGCCAGGGCTCCGGCGTCGAGCGGGCCGCGCAGCCGCAGCCTGATCGGGATGGTGAGCTGGGCGGTGCCCGGCGCGAACTGCTCCAGGAACCACAGCCGCTCCTGCGCGTGCGACAGCGGCGGCGGCTCGCCGCCGGGGCGCGCGGGGATGGTACGGCGTGGCGCCGCCCCGCGTCGCAGCCGCTGCGCCAGCAACGCCTGTTTGGCCGCCGACAGCTCGTTCGAGCCCGTCACTCCCCCACCTCCAGCAGTTCCGCGGCCTCGGCGTCGGTGAGCGCCGAGAGCTGCTCGATCACCAGCCGCTCGACGGCGGTCGCGAGCCCGGCGACGGTCGGGTGGTCGAACACCGTGCGGATCGGCACCTCCGTCTCGACCGCGTTGCGCAAAAGCGCCGCGACCCGGGTGGCGAGCAGGGAGTGCCCGCCCAGGGCGAAGAAGTCGTCGTGGACCCCGACCGTCTCGAGGCCGAGCAGCTCACTCCAGACCTCGGCCACGAGCACTTCGGCGTCCGTGCACGGGGCCACGAACTCGGCGGCGGGTCCTGGCTCGGGCGCGGGCAGGGCCGCCACGTCCACCTTGCCGGTGATCGTGAGCGGCAGCGCCGGCAGGCTCACCCAGGCCGTGGGCACGAGATGCGCCGGCAGGGCCGCGGCCAGGCGCCCCCGCAGCTCGTCCGGTTCAGCCGGGCCGACCACGTACGCGGCCAGCCGCTCCCCGTCCGCCGTCACCACCGCCTGCCGGACACCCGGCTGAGCCAGCAGGGCGGCCTCCACCTCGCCCGGCTCCACCCGGAAGCCGCGCACCTTCACCTGGGTGTCGAACCGGCCCAGGAACTCCAGCGTCCCGTCCCGCCGCCACCGCACCCGGTCGCCGGTCCGGTACAGCCGGGAGCCCGGCGGGCCATAAGGATCCGGGACGAACCGGTCGGCCGTCAGCGCCGGGCGTCCCAGGTAGCCCCGCGCCAGCCCCGCCCCGCCCAGGCACAGCTCGCCGGGGAAGCCGGGCGGCACCGGTTCGCCGTACGGGCCGAGGACGTGCGCGGTCGTGCCGCCGATCGGCCGGCCGATGGGCGGGCGGCCCACGGTGTCGGCCGAGCCGAGGTCGGCGGCCGTGGCGATGACGGTGGCCTCGGTCGGCCCGTAGGTGTTGACCAGGCGTACCCGGTCGCCGAACCGCTCCCGCCACCTGGCCACCGCCGCCGCGTGCACCTGCTCGCCACCGAGGATCACCAGCCGCAGCGGCTCCGGCCAGGTGACGTCGTCGAGCGCCTCGGTGAGCCGGTGCCAGTAGGCGGTCGGCAGGTCCAGCACGGTCACCTGCCGGCCGGCCGGTGTGCGCAGCACGTCGGGCAGCGACGCGGCGCCGTCGGGCAGGAGCAGCACGGCCGCGCCCGCCGTCAGCGCCGGGTACAGCTCCTCGGCGTGGGCGTCGAAGCTGAGTGAGGCGAACTGCGGGACCCGGTCGTCCGGCCCGATCCCGTACGACTCGCGCATCCACCGCACCCGCCCCGCCAGGCTGCCGTGCTCGACCAGCACCCCCTTCGGCCGGCCCGTCGATCCCGAGGTGTAGATCACGTACGCGGGATCGTCCGGCTCGACCGGGTCCCAGTCGCCGTACCAGCGGGGATCTCCGGGCCCTGCCTCGTCATCGGCGACGAGCACGACCGTCTCCCCCGGCAACCGCGACGCGAGCCCGGCGTCGGTCACCACCAGCCGGGCGGCGCTGTCCTCGATCAGGAACGCGAGCCGCTCGTCGGGGTAGGCGGGGTCGAGCGGCAGGTACGCGCCCCCGGCCCGCCACACGGCCAGCAGCGCCACGACGGCCTCGGCCGACCGCTCCAGGCAGACGCCGACCACGCACCCGCCCGCGACGCCGCGCCGCCGCAGGGCCGCCGCGAGCCGCGCCACCTTGGCGTCGAGCTGCGCGTAGCTCATCGCCTCTCCGCCCCACAGCAGCGCCGTGGCGTCGGGGTGCGCGGCGACGGCCCGCCGGACGAGCGCGGGCACGCTCTCTCCCTCGCTCGGGGCGGCCGATCCTGACGCCGCGAGCACGGCCGTGTCGGCGTCCGTCAGCAGGGGCAACCGGGAGATCGGGGTCTCGGGGGCGTCCGCGATGCCCTGGAGCAGCGTCTCGAACCGGGCGGCCAGCCCTTCCACGGTGTCCGCCCGGTACCGGGTGACGTCGTACCCGAACACCGCGAGCAGCCCTCGCTCGTTGCGCCACGTCTCCAGCGACAGCTCGAACTTGGCCTGCCGATACCCGCCGTCGAACAGCTCCACCCCGAGGTCGCCGACCCGCTCGGGCGGAGTCCCCTCCCCCGCCTGGCTGTGCAGGATGATCATGGTGCTGAGCAGCGGGTTGCGGTGCAGGTCGCGAGGCACGCCCAGCTCGCCGATGAGCCGTTCGAAGGGGACGGTCCTGTGGGCGTGCGCGTCCAGCACCGTACGCCGGGTCGCGTCGAGCAGGTCGGCGAAGAGCGGATCCCCTGACAGGTCGCCGCGCAGGACCAGCGTGTCGGTGAGGTAGCCGATGACCGGCTCCAGCTCCATCCGGTCCCTGGTCGCCCATGGGGTGCCGACCAGGATGTCGTCCTGCCCGGTGTGCCGGGCCAGCAGCACCTGGTAGGCGGCGGCCAGCACCATGAACAGCGACGCGTTGTGCTCCTGCGCGACCCGTTCCAGCCGGGACACCAGCTCTGCTGGCACCGTGAAGGTGTGGAACGCGCCCTCGGGCCGCTCGCCTCCTGCCTGGCCGGCGGGCAGGTCGGCGGGCAGGTCCAGCACGGGCGGGTCGGCGAGCTGGTCGCGCCAGTAGGCCAGCGACTCCTCGGAGTCCTGGTCCCGCTGCCACAGGGCGACGTCGCCGTACTGGATCCTCAGCGGCGTGAGCTCCGCGTCCCTGTCCTGGTAGAGGGCGAACAGGTCGTCGAACAGGATCCCGAGCGACGTCCCGTCCGCGATGAGGTGGTGCAGCACGAAGCAGAGCACGTGATCATCGGGCCCGAGCCTGAGCAGGCTGATCCGCAGGGGCGGCGCCCCTGCCAGGTCGAACGGCGCGTTGGTGCGCTCGGCGACGAGCCGCAGCGCCTCGGATTCCGCGCCGGGCGCGCCCGCCAGGTCGATGCGCTCGACGGTGACGGGGCCGGGCGGGTGGATGACCGTGGTCGGCGCGCCGTCCACGTCGGCGAACGACGTGCGCAGGCTCTCGTGCCTGGCCACCACCGCGTCCAGCGCCTCCTGCAGCGCGCCGGTGTCCAGCTCGCCCCGCAGCCGCAGCACCAGATACATGTTGTACGAGGCGTCGTCCGGGTCGAACTTCTGCAGGAACCACAGCCGTTCCTGGACGAACGACAGCGGCGGGACCACCCCCTCGGGACGCGGCTCGATCTCCGCCGACGGGCCGTCCCCCTGCAGCCGGACGATCTCCTCGACGACCCCCTGGATGGTCGGATCGTCGAAGAAGGCATCCAGCGACACGTCCACGCCCAGGCTCTCCCTGATCCTGGCCGAGATCTGGGTGATGGTGAGCGAGTGGCCGCCGAGGTCGAACAGGTCGTCGTCGGTGCCGACGTCGTCCAGCTCCAGCACCTCGCACCAGATCCGCCGCACCTCCTCGGCCAGCGCCCCGCCCTCGGAGCGCGGAGCCGCGGCCTTCTGCGGCGGCTCGGGGAGCGCGGCGCGGTCCAGCTTGCCGATCGGGTTGAGCGGGAGGGCGTCCAGCACGACGTACGCGCTCGGCAGCGTGGCGGCGGGCAGCGTCCTGGCCAGGTGGGCGGCCAGATCGCCGGCGTCGGGTTCGCCTTGGGCGGGGACGACGTAGGCGATCAGGCGGTGGTCGTCCGTTCCCTCGCCACGGACGACCACCGCCGCCTCGCCCACCTGGGGATGCTCCAGCAGCTGGGCCTCGATCTCGCCCAGCTCGACCCGGTGGCCGAGCAGCTTGACCTGCCCGTCCCTGCGGCCGAGGAATTCGATCTCGCCGTCGTCCCGGTAGCGGGCCAGGTCACCGGTGCGGTAGAGCCGTGCCCCTGGAGGGCCGAAGGGGTCGGGGACGAAACGATCCGCCGTGAGCGCCGGCCTGTCCCGGTAGCCGCGCGCCACCCCGGCCCCGGCGATGCACAACTCGCCCGCGACGCCCTGGGGAACCGGCCGCAGCTGCTCGTCGAGCAGGTAGATCCGGGTGTTGGCGAGGGGCCGGCCGATGGTGACCGGTTCGCCGTCGCCCGGCTCGCCGTACGTGCTCCAGATGGTGGTCTCGGTGGGGCCGTAGACGTTGACGACGCGGTCGCAGCGCTCGCGTAACTCCTGCGCGAGCCGGGGCGGCAGCGCCTCTCCCCCGGCCAGCGCGGTCACCCCGGCCAGGCCGCCGGGCAGCAGCAGCCGCCACACCGACGGCGTGGCCTGGACGTGCGTGACGCCTTGTTCGGCGACCAGCCGGGCCAGCGCCTCCGGCTGCCGTACCGCGCCGTGCGGCGCGACGACGACCCGGCCGCCGGTGATCAGCGGCAGGTACAGCTCCAGTGCGCTGATGTCGAAGGCGGGCGAGGTGAGCGCGAGCCAGGCGTCGCCGGGTCCCGACCCGAGCCGGTCGCGCATGGCGAGCAGCAGGTTGGCCAGGTTGCCGTGGTCGACCTCGACGCCCTTGGGCCGGCCCGTCGAGCCCGAGGTGTAGATCACGTAGGCCGGGTCGCCGGGGCGTACCGGCTCCGCGAGCTGCTCCCCTGCCTCCAGGGACGCGCGATCCACCAGGAGCACCGGCCAGGACGGCGCGTCCGTCTCGGACAGCACCAGCCGGGGGCGGGCGTCGTCCACGATCATGGCGAGCCGTTCCGCCGGGTGGTCGGGGTCGAGCGGCAGGTACGCGGCCCCCGCCTTGTGCACGGCGAGCAGGCTCACCAGGAGCAGGCCGGAGCGCCGCAGGTGCACGGCGACCAGCTCGCCACGCCCGACCCCGGCCTGCCTGATCCGGGCGGCCAGCCGCCCGGCCGCCCCGTCCAGCTCCGCATACGTCAGCGTCCTGTCCCCGAACGTGACGGCGGACGCGCCGGGACGCGTCCGCACCTGCTCGGCGAGCAGGCTCGGCAACGTCGCCTCGGCGGGGTAGGCGACCGCGGTGTCGTTCCACTCGACGAGCATCCGCCGTGCCTGCGCCGCCGGCATGACGTCCAGGTCGCTCAGGCACGTGCCGGGATCGTCGGCGGCGTGTCCCAGCAGGGTACGCAGGCCGTCGGCGAAGCGGGCCGCGACGTCGCGGTCCACGGCCGCCGGGTCGTAGCGCACGCACAGGGCCAGCCCGCCGGGGCCGTCCACGATCTGCAGGTGCAGCGGGTTCCGCGCGCCGCCCGCGAACATCATGCGATCCACGGTGACCTTCAGGCCGGGGAAGACCGGGTCGGGCTCCTGCCTGCGGTAACTGATCGACACGGGAAGTGCCGCTCGCCTCGGCGGCGCCGCGCGGAACCGGTACACCGCGCGCAGCTCGTCCCGCAGCCCGCTGACGAACGCGCGGAAGGTCCGCCCCGGCTCCGGCCGGGTCAGCACGGGCAGCTCGTTGACGAACGCGCCGATGTGGTCGCGGGTCTCAGGGCCGCGGGTGGTGACGTCGACGGCGACCGCCACGTTCTCCGTGCCGTACCTGAACAGCAGCGCGTGCACGCCGGCCAGCAGCACCTCGAAGGTCGATGCGCCGGTCGCCGCCGCGGCCTTCCTCGCGGAGCGGGTCAGCTCGTGGTCGAGCCCGGCGTCGATCTGCTCGCCGGGGCCGTGTCTTCTCTCGGTACGCCGCTGCCCCGGCAGCACGATCTCGGCCGGCTCGCGTCCCGCCCAGAACTCCCGTGCCGCCGCCAGCACGTCCTCACCGGGCTCCTGCCAGGTGAACGGCAACGGCCTCAGGGATTCGGATCTGTAGGCCGCGGCGAGGTCGCGTACCAGGATGTCCTTGGAAATACCGTCGAAGACCAGGTGGTGGGCGACGAACAGCAGCAGATGCCGCCCCTCGCCCGCCGGCGCGAGCGTGAACCTGGCGAGCGGCCCCTTCTCCAGGTCGAACGGCCGCGCGCTCTCCTCCCTGATCAGCCGGTCGGGATCATCGAGGTCGGCGACCGTCACGGACGGCTCCGCGGCCGGAACCAGCCGCAGCCCGTCGCCGCTCTCCGCGACGGCGGTGGCGAGCACCGGGTGCCGGGCGGCCATCGCTTCGCACGCGCCGAGCAGCGCGGGCACGTCGAGGTCGCCGTCGAACCACAGGGCGAGCGGCATGTGGTACGCCGCTCCCGCCCCCATGCGCTCGCCGACCCACATGTCCTGCTGGACGTACGAGGCCGGCACGCTCTCCTGGCAGTGCGTCATGTGCGTTCTTCCTGTGATCGTGGTCAGGTGGCGTCTGGCCGGAGCATGTCGAGCAGCCGCGACTTCACCACCTTGCCGAGGTGGTTCTTCGGCAGTTCGGAGACGAACAGCAGCCGGCTCGGCAGCTCGTGCCTGGCCAGCCGGTCCATCAGGAACGTCCGCAGGTCGGCGAGGCTGACCGGCGACCTGGTCACGACGGCGGCCGCGGTGACCCGGCCGAGCACCGGATGCGGCACCCCGACCACGGCGGCCTCGGCGACCGACGGATGCTCGTACAGCGCGGCCTCCACCTGCAGCGTGGACACCTTGTGCGCGCCGGACTTGATGACGTCGCTCTCGCGGTCGACGAGGTAGAGGTAGCCGTCCGCGTCGAGGTAGCCGACGTCGCCCATGCGCACCCAGCCGTCGCGGAAGACGGTCTCGCTCAGCCCGCGGTCGCGGTAGTAGGAGCGGGTGCCGACGGGTGAACGCAGCCAGACCTCGCCCTGCTCCCCGGTCTCCGCGGGCCGCCCGTCCGGGCCGACGATCTTGAGGTCACCGCCCGAGTGGGGCCGTCCCACCGAGGCCGGCCGCGTGGGGTCCACGATCATCACGGTCTGCGCCGGAGCCGCCTCGGTCGAGGTGTAGTAGTTGACGATCGTCGCCTTCGGGAACGCCTTCGCCATCCCGGCCGCGACGGCGGGCGGCAGGCTCGCCGCGGTGGATCCCAGCAGCCGCACGCTCGACAGGTCATGCCGCTCATGGACGCCGGCGTTGAGCAGCTCGATGGCCATGGCGGGCACCACGAAGACCGTCCCCACCCGGTACGACTCGATCAGCCGGGCGAAGCGGGCGGGCGTGAAGCGCGGCATGGTCAGCGCGGCCGGGCGGGCGCCCAGGGAGTTGACGAGCATGGTCTGGCCGGCGTTGCTGCCGATGGGGAAGGCGTGCAGGAAATGCCGGGAGTGCAGGAGGCTGCGGCGCTTGGGGTCGGCGGACAGGCCGTGGGCGAGGTTGGCGTGCGTGGCACCGACCCCCTTGGCCTTGCCGGTGGTGCCGGAGGTGTAGATGATCTGCGCCAGCGCCTTCGGAGCCAGTGCGGCGTCCCGCCCGCTTGCCGGACCTTCGGGTTCCAGATCCGCCAACGTCGCCCGCCACGCCCCTCCGTCCGGCGGATCGATCCCTGGCCCGTGCAGGACGGCGCTCACGGAGCAGTCGGTCAGCGCGTGGCGCACCTCGGCGGGAGCCAGCCGCGCGGACAGCGGGACGGCGACGCAGCCCGCCCGCATCACCCCGCACCAGGCGACGGCGAGGTCGATCCAGTCCCGCTCGTCGAACACCAGCCCGACCCGCTGCCCGTCCGCCAGGCCGCGTCCGAGCAACGCGTGGGCGACCGCGTTGGAGCGCCGGTCCCACGCGCCGAACGTGAGCGTCCCTACCTCGGCCACCACGAGCGCCGGGCTCTCGGGCTGCTCCTGGGCGCGACGCGCGAGCAGATCCGGCACCAGCAGCCCAGTGTCACCCTTCACCACGGTAAGTGACCGAAATATTTCGTTACCATGGCCTACTTCCTTGACTCGTATCCCACGCAGATCACGCCATATACGGCCGCCCCGAAACCCGTATGGTCGGAAGAATAGGCAATCCGAGCGATCGGCAACAGAGGGAAACTTTAATAACTTGTCCGAAACTTTCAGCCGTACGCCGCGAGGGCCGCGAAGTAGAGCCCCAGGCCGGTGGCCGCGGCGCCCGCGCCGGTGAGGACCGCCTGCGCGCTGCTCAGGCCGGCCGCGCGAGCGACCAGGTACGCGGTGACGGCGACGTTGATCGAGACGGACAGCGCCAGCAGCAGGGACAGAAGCTGCGCCAGGTTCATCGGAAGGCTCCCCTCGGTGACTGCCACCGAGGCTGGCCGTCCAACCGGCCGTCCAGCACCTGTCACGTCGCAGATTGGTCACGCCCGGCCGGGACGCGCTGCTCACCGGCCTACAGTTGAGGCAAGGGATCGGCCGTTCCGGCCGGGTGTCCAAAGGGCTGTTGGACACGTGGTCGCCGATGGCGAGGACGGGACACATGACGGGTGCGGCCGGCGACTTCGGCGAGCTGATCGCCGAGCTGGCCGACTATCGCGTCAACCGGCTGGGCCGTCTGCCGTCGGATCGTGCGCTGGCCAGGGCCGCGGGCGTGCAGCCGACCACGATCGGCAACTGGCTGCGCGGCGAGCAGTTCCCCCAGCAGCTCGATCCGCTGTTGCGCCTGATCCACGCCGTACGGGCCCAATCCGGTCCGGTCGGCGACCCGGCTGCCGCCGCCCTGCTGGACGAGCAGCGGTGGCGGCGCGCCTACCAGGAGGAGGCCCGCCGCCGCGCGGAGGGAATCAGTGAGGCGGTGCGCGCGGGGCAGGGCCGGGCGGTGCTGGAGGCGATGCGGCCCGGCTGGCCGCTCGGTGAGGTGAGCGACCCGTTCAGGTTCGGGCTCGAGGTGCACCACGCGATCGACTCGCCGGTGCCCGGCGCGCCGCCGCTGCCGGCGTACGTGCCGCGCGACCACGACCGGCGGCTGCGCGAGGTCGTCGCGCGGGCCGCCGGCGGGGAGAGTTGCGTCGCGGTGCTGGTGGGCGGGTCGTCGACCGGCAAGACCCGGGCCTGCTGGGAAGCCCTCCCCCTGCTCAGGGACGGTGACCGGCCATGGCGGCTGTGGCATCCCATCGACCCGACCCGCCCCGACGCCGCCCTGGCCGAGCTGCACGACCTGGCTCCGTACACGGTGGTGTGGCTCAACGAGGCCCAGTTCTACCTCTCACCCACGGGCGCCGGCGAGGAGGTCGCCGCCGGGCTGCGCGAGCTGCTGCGCGACCCGGTACGGGCCCCGCTGCTGGTGCTCGCCACCTTGTGGCCGGAGCACTGGAACGCCCTGACCACCCGCCCGGCCGCCGGGCAGGACCCGCACGCCCAGGCCAGAGAACTGCTGAAGGGCCGCAACATCCACGTGCCCGACGCGTTCACCGACGCGGACCTTCAGGCCCTGGCCGGCCAGGCCGGTGACGATCCCCGCCTGGGCGAGGCCGCCGAGCGGGCCAGAGACGGCCAGATCACCCAATACCTGGCGGGAGTGCCGGTCCTGCTGGACCGCTACGAGCAGGCCCCACCTGCCACGAAGGCGCTGATCTGGGCCGCTATGGACGCCGCCCGTCTCGGCGCCGGCTCGCACCTGCCGCTGCCCTGGCTCGCCGACGCCGCCCCCGGCTACCTCACCGACACCCAGTGGGATCAGACCGGCGACGACTGGCTGCACCGGGCCCTCGAGTACGCCGCCACCCCGTGCAACGGCATCCCCGGCATCCTCACCCCCGTCAAAACCGGCCCCCCGCGCAACCAGCGCACCCCCGCCGCCCCCGCATCCGGGCCGCCGCTCTACCGGCTCGCCGACTACCTGGACCAGCACGGCCGGCAACACCGCGCCACGGAGATCCCGCCCATCGACTTCTGGTCAGCCGCCGCCCACCACGCCCGCCCCGAGGATCTGACCAGACTCGGCTATGCCGCCCGAGCCCGGGGCCTCTACCGCGACGCCGCCCAGCTGTTCAAGCACGCCACCGCCCACGGCGCCCCCGACGCCGCCGCCCGATTGATCACCCACCTGCACGCACTGCACCCCGGCGACCACCGTCCGGCGAGCTGGGCCGTCGCTCACGCCGCCCTCGACGACCCGAAGGCGGTGACCGCACTGCTGGGCGATCTGCGCGGGGTGGGGGCCGACGACGAAGGTGTCGTCCTGGTCCGCCGCGCCGCCGCTCACGTCTCCGTCCATGATCCGAACGCGGTGGCCGAGTTGCTGGACGCCATGCAGCAGGCGGGGGCCGACACCCAGACCGCCGTCCTGGCCGGACGCGCCGCCGCCCACGCTCCCCTCCACAACCCGAACGCGGTGGCCCGCCTTCTGAGCACCCTGCGCCGGTTGAAGGCCAAGGACTCGGTCACCGCGCTACTGGCCCGGGACCCCGCCACCCACGCCGTGCTCGACAACCCGAACGCGGCGGCTTATCTGCTGGACATGTTGCTGGGGGTGCGGGCGGGCGCTCAGGTCGGCGTCCTGGCCGCGCGCGCCGCGGCCCACGTCTCGCTGGAGAGCCCGAAGGCGGTGGCCCGCCTGCTGAGCCGCCTGCAGCGAGCGGGCCACGAGGCCGAGACGACCGTTCTGGCAGAACGCGCCGCCGGCCACGTGTCCCTGGACGACCAGAAAGCGGTGACCGGCCTGCTGCACTGCCTCCGCCGGATCGGGCGTGACATGCAAGCGACCGTCCTGGCCGCACGCACCGCCCACCTCCCTCCCGACGCCCCGGACGTGCCGGTGGAGCCGAAGATCATGCCGCGATCGGCAGGGACTCACGATCACATTGCCGCGCTACTGACCCTAGATCCTGCCGCCCGCGACGACCCGGACGCGGTGATCGTCCTGCTGCACGTACTCCAGCAGGTGCGGATGGAGGCGCACGTAGATCTCGGCAACCCGGCGAGTCTCCTGGACAGCCTGCGGCGGCTGAGCAGCGCTGAACAGGTGACCGCGCTGGCTGAGCGCGTCGCCGTACGAACGTCCCTCCGCTCGTCAACGGTGCTCACCCTGCTCGACGGCCTGCGGCAACCAGGGGCCGAAGCCCGGGTCGCCGCTATGGCCGACCACATCGCCGCAACCGCTCCCCTGGACAACCTCATCAGGGTGGCCGACCTCCTCGACGGTCTGCGGGAGGCCCATCTCGACTCCCAGGCCATCACCCTGGCGGAACGCGCCGCCACGCACGCCCTCCTCGACTATCAGGATTACCGGCTATTGATCTTCGTCACCCAGCTCCTGGGCGCGCTGCGGCGGCTGGGAGCCGACGCCCAGATCGCTGTCCTGGCCGACCGCGTCGCCGCGTCCGCACCTCTCGACGACCCCACCACGGTGGCCAACCTCCTGAGCCACCTGTGGACAAGGGACCTCGCCACCCAGGCCATGACCCTGGCCGCACGCGCCACCGCGTACATGCCCCTGCACGACCCGAGCGCAGTCAGCTTCTTGCTGGACCAATTACGGCAAGCCGGGGCGCACGACCAGATCACCACGCTGGCGGCACGGCTCCCCGCCGGCGGGCGATTCGACGCGTTCCTCACCATCGGTGATCACGAGCGGCGGTTCGCCTTCGGGCGGGAACCCGACGGCAGCCCTGCCGCCGTCTGGAGCTGGGCGGATCTGGAGTGATCGAGCGCTTCTGCAGCGTTCCAAGAACATCCTGAGGCCCGAACTTTACGATGAGGGCATGCCCGCTCGGAAGAGGCTTCTCGTCATCGCGGCCGGGGCGACGGCGAGCGCGGCTCTCAGCATCGTGGTCAACCTCGTCACAGGTGACCCGCTGCCGGGCGCGCTGGAGCCGCTGACGCCGTGGCTGTGGCCGATCCTGGTGCTCTGCGTCCTGCTCTCGGCCGGCTGCACGGCCCTCACGTACGACTGGGGCGGGCGCTCTTACCGCGACCTCGTCGACATCATGGACGCAGACGAACTCCGCGCCAACCCCTACACCGCCGACCGCGCCGCCCTGATCGCCCAGGTCGAGGAGGCGCTGCGCGAGGAGCACGTACGGCGGCTCAGCGGCCTGCCCGCGTTGCCGTTCACCTTGCACGACTCGCCCGAGTCGGTCGGCGACGCAGCGGAAGCGTCAGGCCCGCGCACGGCGTTGCGGGCCTACGACGACGGCAGGCAGTCGCTGCTGGTGCTGGGCGCCCCGGGCGCGGGCAAGTCGACCCTGCTCGCCGAACTCGCAGAAGACCTCCTGCATCGCGCCAGAACCGGTGGAGAGGACAAACCCATCCCGGTCCTGGTGCCTCTGGCGGAGTGGGGCCGCCGGCGGCGCTGGCGGGACGCGCTCCGCAGACGCCGCTCCAAGCGTGAGGACGAACCCGTCCACCTCGGCTCCTGGCTCGTGTGGTACCTGAACAAGCAGTACGGCCTGCCCCCGTCCCGGCTGCGCGCCTGGATCGCTCTGGGCCGGCTCGCCCTGCTGTTCGACGGGCTGGACGAGGTGCGTCCCGACATCAGGGCCAAGTGCGCCAAACACCTGGATGCCGTGGCGCGGCACGGCGAACGCTTACCGATGGTCGTCACCTGTCGCCAGGAGCACTACGGCGACCTCCCCGAGCCGGTACGCCTGCGCGCCGCCGTGACCATCGCCCCGCTGACCCGGGAACAGGTCCACGAGGGCCTCGGCACGCAGGCGCCGGGCCTGCGCGCGGCGCTGAAGAAGGACCCGGGGTTGTGGGAGCTCCTCGACTCACCACTGTGGCTGCAGATCGCGTACCGCGTGTATCGGGACGCGCCGGGAGCCGGGCCGGCGCTGGTCGGCAGCCCGGCACGGAGAAGAGGGCTGCTGCTGGACGCCTACGTCTGCGACGTGCTGGAGAGGCGGCGGTCCAGCGCCCGCCGCGACCCGACGACCACCTTGCGGGCGATCATCCACCTCGCCCGTCTCTCCAAAGGTGCCGACGGCACGTTCGTCGGTGACCTCGGCCGCATGCACCGGACGGCGGCGAACGAACCCGCGGTGGTCTTCCCCTTGATGTCCCTGGTGATGGGACCGCTGATGGCGGCCGTGCTCGTCACCGGCCTCGTGCTGCCGCTGGCGCGCCCGCTCGGCCTGCTGCCCACCGGGGTGCTCGCGGTGCTGTTCGGCGCCACGGCGCTCCTCGCCGTGATGCCCGGCATGCTCGCCGGACCTTCGATCGGCCTGCCGCCGCAGGTGCTCGGCGCCAGGCCGGCACGCAGGGTGCTCTCCCTGACGGCCGCCGTCGCGGTCGGCGTGCTGCTCGGCGTGATGCTCACGCGCGCGGGCGCGGCACTGGCCGCGGAGCTGGCCGGCTGGAATCGGCTCTACATCGTCCTGTCCGTTCTCGTGGTGATCTGCCCCGTCGCGTACTACGCGGCCAGGACCCGGTCCATGCGCTGTGCGGCCTTGGGCCTGCTCGGCGCCGCCGGCGCGGGCGGCGTCCTGCTCTTCCCGGTGCCGCGCGCCGAGTTCGCCGCCGCCTCCGCCCACACCGGACTGGTCGTCGCCGTGCTGGTGGTGCTCTATTGCCTGGCCCCTCCCCTTTCGGAGAGGGCGAGTGGCACGAACAACGCGGCCGACAACCTCGCCGTCAAGTCCTCGGTCTGGATCTACGTGGGCGGTTGCCTCGCCGTCCTGATCGCGGCCGCGCTTTCGGGCGCGCCCGTGCTGCGGACGTTGCCGTCCTTCCTGCTGGGGGCGTTCGGGGTGGCGGTCCTCGTGAGCGTCCCCGCCGCTCTCGCCGGCCTCGGCCTGCGCTACCTCCTGCGTCCGTCACTGAACCGGCTTCTCCTGGCCTGGCTCGGCATCCTCCCCGTACGCCTGCGCCCCTTCCTGCGCGAACTGGAGCACCACGGGCTGGTCAACCGGGTCCAAGGACGCCGGCAGTTCATGCACGTGCTGATGCTCGACCACCTCGCCGGGCTCGACCCGTACGACAGCGTCCACACGCCCGCCCCGCTCGAGGAGCCGCCGATGGAGGCGTTGCGTGCGGCGCCGCCCCGGCCGGCCGGGCACAGGGTGCCCCACGCCTTCCTTCGCCTGCGCGCGGACCTGCTGGAACACCCGCTCAAAGACGGCGAGCGCACTCTGCGGAACGCCCGTGACCTGGCCGAGCTCTCCCACTCGGCGCACGGCCGGCTGGTGATCGTCGACGGCGCGGGGACGAACCAGGCGGCCGACGTCCTCGGCGAACTGGCCGCCGCCGAATGGGACGACGAGCGTCTGCCCGTCATCCTCGACGCCTCGACCTGGCAGCCCGGATACGAGATCCGCCTCGGCCTCGACGCCGCCCGCCCCCACCGGTCCATCACCCGGTGGATTCTGCGCAGCCTCCGCGACGCCCACGGCGACGACCCGATCGCGACGCTGCGCCGGCTCGCCTCCGGACGGCTGTCCCTCCTGCTGCGGGGGTTCGACGACCTGCCGGCCAGACGCCGGCGCCGCTTCAAGGCGTCCCTGAACGAGTTCCGCAGCGCCTACCCAGCCCTGCCCGTGACGCTGGCCTGCAGCGAGAAGGCGTACCGGCTGGCGGGCGACAAACTGTACGACGGCCTGGCCGTCGAGATCACCTCGGCGCTCGACCGCGGGAGCGCCCTGCTGGAGTCCGGCGACTTCCCCGCCGCCATCGCCTCCTACCGAGACCGCCTGGCAGCCGATGAACCGTCCTTGGCCGACCGCCAGAACTACGCGCACGCCCTGCACATGAACGGCGACCTCGAAGAGGCCGTACGCCAGTACCGTGCGGCCCTCGCCGCCGCCCCCGACTACACGGCGGCTTTGGAGATCCGCATCAGCCTCGCCGAAAGCCTCCAGATGCTCGGCCTGCTGGAGGAGGCCGAGGCCGAGCACCGCGAGGCGTTCGACGGTTACGAGCTGTTCTACGGCCCCGGCCACCCCGAGACCCGTGCGCAGCGGGGCCGGCTCGCCGACGTGCTGGAGCTGCAGGGCAAGTTCGACGAGAGCTGGACCTTGCTCCACGGCCACGACGACTCAGACCCGGACGAACACCGTACGACCTGACCGCCGTGCACTGCGGCAACACGCAGCTCGTGGCGGCGATGGGATCCCGACGGATAGGGGGTTCACGCGCGGAGGGCCTCGGCGGCCCACGTGAGTGAGGGGGTCAGCGGTTCGGGCGGCGGCCAGTCGTTGATCGTGGCGAGGAGTTCGAAGTAGCGGTCGCGGCGAGGGTCGTTCATGAACTCCAGCCTGGCCAGCAGCTCGTCCGCCGGTCCCAGGGCGCGCAGGTCCGCCACCACGTCGTCGGCTTCGGGCGAGTCGGGCGCGAGGTTCAGGGCCGGGGCCACGAGCATGCGTACGGTGGCGCCCAGGTCGGGGCGCGGCGGCACCGTGAAGTCCAGCCGCGCCACCATCGTGCGCAGGTGAGTGCGGAAGCCGGGATCGCTGATGAGATCGGTCAGCTCCGTCCAGGCCGCGAGCTGGTCGGGGCGGGGATCGTCCGGCAGCTCGGGCGTCATGGTGGTACGGATGCCCGCGTGCCGGTCGTCGAGCACGCTGTCGAGGAAGTCCTGGATCAGGTGCCGGCGTTCGGCCTGGTGGTGGGTCACGTCCATCTCCTCTGGGGTGGTGCCGCGTTCGGCCATGGTGGTCAGGACGGCATGCCGCAGCCGCAGGATCCGGATCTGCACCGCCACGGCCTCGGCGTGCGCCGCGGCCACCTCGGGCAGCGGCACCTCCCGGGTCACGACCTTGCGGATCGTGGGCAGGTCGATGCCGAGCTCGCGCAGCGTGCGCACGAGCTCCAGGCGGGCCAGGGCGACGTCGTCGTACAGGCGGTGGCCGGCCGCGTTGCGGCAGGTGGGCGGCACGATGCCGCGGTCGGCGTAGAACCGGATGGTCTTGACCGTCAGCCCCGTGCGGCGCGCCAGGTCACCGATCGTGAAGTACCGCTCCATGCCGCCACCCTGCCAGCTCCCCCTACGGGAGCCGCAAGCCGTCAAGCGACGATCGCCCGGTACGGGCCGCGGCGTGCTTGACTCTGCCGTTACGTCAATATCTAGCGTCGTGCGGGAGCCGGAAGATCCGGCTCGGTGAACGGGACGGGACGGTGGGCGGGCCATGACGTGGTCGATCGCACAGGTGGCGCGGATGTCGGGCGTGACGTCCAGGACGTTGCGTCACTACCACGCGATCGGGCTGCTGATCCCGGCCCGCGTCGGCGACAACGGCTACCGCCACTACGAGGAGGCGCAGCTGCTGCGCCTGCAGCAGATCCTCGTGCTGCGGGAGCTCGGACTCGGCCTCCCCGAGATCAAGGAGGTCGTCGACCGGCACACCGACCCCCTGGCCGCCCTGCGCGAACACCACCAGCGCGTCCTGCGGGAACGCGACCGCCTGGACGCGATGGCGCGCATGGTGGCCAGGACCATCACCGAGCTCGAACACACAGAAGGGAAGCACGGCATGTCCAGAATCAGCAGGCCGGAGAACCTGTTCGAGGGATTCGACGCCGCCCGCTACGGCGCGGAGGCGCGCGAGCGGTGGCCGGGGCATTGGGAGCAGTCCGGGCAGCAGGAGCTGCTGGACGGCCTCTCGCCGGAGGAGCTCGGCCGGATGCAGGAGGAGGCGACGGCGGGCATGATCCGGCTGGCCGAGCTCATGGCCGCCGGCACCCCGGCCGACGACCCCGCGGTGCTCGCCGAGCTGGACGTCCCCTTCCGGCTGATGAGCCGGTCCTGGACGCCCACCGCCGAGCAGTACGCGCATCTGGGGCGGATGCAGGCCGACGACGAGCGGTTCGCAGCCAACTACGAGCGGATCGCCGAGGGGCTGGCCGCGTACGTGCGCGACGCCATGGCCGCCTACGCCGCCGCCCGGCTGCGCTGAGCCGGGCCGGAGTTCCGCGCCCTCGCGCGGAACTCCGCACCCGTCCGACTACTTCCTGGTCATGGTCGAGGCGTAGCCGCCTCCGCCCGGGTAGACCCACTCGCCGGTGAGGGTGGTGTCGTCGGCGCTGAACGTGCCCGCGAAGTACGCCGGGCTGCCCTTCGCGCCGCCCCAGATGGTCAGCTTGTCGCCGGTGAGCTCGTACACGTAGTCGAGGGTGTTGCCTTCGGCGTCGTAGAAGCGCGACACGACGTCCTCGCCGGCCGGCTCGCCGAACGGGCGCAGGTGGCCGATCACCTCCATGCCGGTGACCTGCCGGCCGTACTGGGTGAGCTCGACGTGCTGGAGCAGGAAGAAGCCGCCGGGCATCCACTCGTACCGTACGGTTCCCTCGGCGCCGCCGGTGATGGTCCAGGTGCCGACGAGGCGGTCCAGGGCCTTCATCGCGGGGGTCGGCTGGTTGGTCATCTTGTCCTCCTTGGTGAGTGCTCGCCGGTACCTCGGAGGCGGTCGCCGGTCTTCGACGTCTTGCCGCTGTGATGTAGGTCACAGCGAAGACGCGTCGAAATCCTGGTAGCGGTGACGAGGTATCGAAAAGAACCGTCAATTGAAGGAACATCGTGAAATACCTGCTGCTCAGCTACACCCCGGCCGCCGCCTGGGACGCCGCGACCGCCGGCACGCCATCGGAGGAGGCGCTCGCCGCGTTCGCCGCGTACCAGAAGTTCGAGGAGGAGCTGATCGCGACCGGCGAGTTCGTCACCAGCGAAGGGCTCGGCCACCCGGTGGTCAGCACCACCGTGCGCAAGGGCGCGGACGGCGTGGTGGCGACCGACGGGCCGTTCGCCGAGCTCAAGGAGGTGCTCGCGAGCTTCGCCGTGATCGACGTCGCCGGACGGGAGCGCGCCGTCGAGATCGCCTCGCGGATCGTCGAGGTGCTGGGCGAGCCGATCGAGATCCGCCCGATCATGGGCGACGACTTCGCGGCATGACCGAGGTCGAGCAGCTGCTGCGTACGGAGGCGCCGCAGGTCCTGGGTGCGCTGGTACGCCGTTTCGGGAACTTCGACGTCGCCGAGGACGCGGTGCAGGAGGCGCTTCTGGTCGCGAGCCGTACCTGGGCGGCCGACGGCGTACCGGAGAATCCGCGCAGCTGGCTCATCCGCATCGGCTACCGGCGGATGGTCGACCTGCTCCGCTCGGAGCAGGCCAGGCGGCGCCGCGAGCACGAGGCGGGCGTCGCCGAGCTGGCCATGCAGGAGCCGTCCCGGCGGTCGGACCCGCCGCAGGAGGCGGACGACAGCCTCGCGTTGCTGCTGCTCTGCTGCCATCCCGCGCTGAGCGCCACCTCCCAGGTGGCGCTCACGCTGCGGGCGGTGGGCGGGCTGAGCACCGCGGAGATCGCGCACGCCTTCGGCATGACGGAGGCCACGATGGGTACGCGGATCAGCCGCGCCAAGCAGCAACTGGCGCGCGCCGGCGCCCGGTTCACCCCACCGAGCGGCGCCGACCGCGCCGGCCGGGTGGCCGCCGTGATGCAGGTGCTCTATCTGATCTTCAACGAGGGCTATACGGTCTCCGCTGGTGATCGGCTCGCCCGGGTCGATCTCACGGGCGAGGCGATCCGGCTGGCGCGCATGCTCCGTGACTCCCTGCCGGATGATGCCGAGGTGACCGGGCTGCTCGCGTTGATGCTGCTGACCGAGTCGCGGCGCGCCGCGCGTACGGGCGATCACGGCGAGCTGGTGCCGCTGGAGGAGCAGGACAGGGCGCGGTGGGATCCGGGGTTGATCCGCGAGGGCACGGAGCTGATCGACGCCGTCTGGCCTCGGCGGGAGGTGGGTCCGTACCAGTTGCAGGCCGCCATCGCGGCCGTGCACGCCGCTGCCGCGACGCCGGAGCAGACGGACTGGCCGCAGATCGCGGCGCTGTACCTGTGGCTCGAACGGCTCAGCCCGACCGCGCCGGTGCGGCTGAGCCGGGTGGTGGCGGTGGCGCAGGCGTACGGGCCGGTGCGCGGGCTGGCGCTGCTCGACGACCTCAACCGCCGGCACCGGCTGGACGAGGACTCGCTGACCCGGCAGCGCGAACGCGCGGTGCGCGCCCACCTGCTTCAGCTGACCGGCGACGCGGCGGGCGCGGCGCGGCTGTATCGCGAGGCCGCCGCCCTGACCGGGAACCAGGTGGAGCAGCGCTATCTGCTCGCGCGGGCGGACCACCTCGGCTGAGGCGCTCTCTCCGGCCAGTCGCGATGCGGCAGATAGGCGAGCCGCCACATGATGACCCCGACCCAGATCAGGCCGTATCCGGGAATGAGCAGCATGAAGACATCACGGAGCCGATAGGAGACGCGCTCGACCACGAAAGCCAGGGCGAGCATGCTCAAGCCAGGGCACAGAGCGAATCCGACCGCATCGGAGAGCGCCGTCATCTCCGCATCTCCCCTGGCCTGCGCCACAGCTTTGTACAAGGCGAACGGCACCAAGATGAAAAGCGCGTAGAGGCCGACCGCCAGAACCACGCGCACCACCGCCGATACGGGTTTGCGCCCCTGCGAGGAAGGACCCTCAGTCTCCGCCGTCTCCGCCATCTCCACCGCCGAAGCCTCCCTCACGCGAGCCGCCCGAGTATCCGGTGCCGCCGTCGCGATAGTGGGACTCACGATATCGCTGATAGGCGTATCTGGGGATGTGCTCTTCGAGACGCAGGCGAGAGTCGAACTCGCGCGAATCGGCTTTGCAGGCCGACCTCCGCACCGGCGAACTGCGCCAAGCCTCTATAAGAGGCGGTGCGCGAGGACGGAGTCGAACCGCCACAGCCGAAGCGTCCGGTTTACAGCCGGGTGGGCTCACCAGGTGCCCAGCTCGCGCATGACGTGGCCCCAGCAGGACTCGAACCTGCAACGGACCCGGCTTCGTAGGCCGGCGCTCTGATCCATTGAGCTATGGGGCCGTACCCCGTACCGGATTCGAACCGGCGATCTCCCGGGTGAAAGCCGGGTGTCCTGACCACTGGACGAACGGGGCCTGGTACGTCCGGCGGGATTCGAACCCGCACCATCCGGTTCCTGAAACCGGTGCCTCTCCCGTTGGGCTACGGACGCGTGGAGCCGCAGCGGGGACTCGAACCCCGTCCTGCTGGTTGGAAGCCAGCTGCCTTACCTGTTCGGCCTCTGCGGCGACGTGGACCGACGGGATCTCGAAACCCGAGCTCCTGCGTGCAAGGCAGGTGTGATGCCTTTTCACCATCAGCCCATGGTGCTCCACTGTGGAATTGTCAATCGGCAAAAGGAAAGGCCGCCTGGTGGTCACCTGGCGGCCTCCGGAATGCTCCTCTTCGAGGTTTACCCGGAAGCCTCGCGCAGCAGGGCGCAGCCCAGCGCGGCGAGCCGGCGATAGCGGCGCCGTTCCTGCCCGAGTGCGGCGGCTGCGAGAAGCATGGCTGGCCTTTCCTTGTCGCTGATCGACGGAGGGGGCGACCCCTCTTGCGTTCGTGAATGACACTAACGGCGGGCCCGACGGCCGTGCCACTTATTTATTGGTACGTACGGGCCCGCCGAATAGTTTCATCCGGGGGCGAGGCGGCTGAGTCGTTCCCAGGCCCGGTATTGCTCGGTCCGCGCCTGCTCCAATTGCAGCACCATGTCGTAGGAGGCGCCGCCGACGATGAGCCGCACCGGCGGCTCGGGCAGGTCGAGCAGTTCCATGACGGCGGGCACGGCGGTGCTCGGGTCGGGGCCGGCCTCGTCGCCCCACATCTCCGCGAGCTGGGCGCGCAGCTTCGCATAGAGCGGATCGGGCTCGGTCATGGTCGTGCCGACCGTGAACAGGCCGGTGTCGTAGCCGCCCATCTGCAGGATGGTGACCTTGATGCCGAACGGCTCGACCTCCATGGCCACCGCCTCGCTCACCGAGTTGAGCGCGGCCTTGCCCGCCGCGTACATGCCGGTCGAGGCGAAGCCGCCGCTCGCGCCCATCGAGGTGACTTGGAGGAGGTGGCCGGAGCCCTGGGCGCGCAGGTGCGGCACGACGGCCTGGGTGACCCAGACGGCGCCGAAGAAGTTGACGTCGAAATGGGCTCTGAGCTGCTCCTCCGTGGCCTCCTCCACCATTCCGAGCAGCAGACCGCCCGCGTTGTTGAGCACGACGTCGAGCCGGCCGAAGGCGGCCACGGCTTGTTCCACGCCCTTGAACACGGCCGCGCGGTCGGTCACGTCGAGCGGCAGCCGTACGAGAGCGCCGGGGTGCTTGTCGGCCAGCTCCGCCAGCGGCTCCAGGTTCCGTGCGGCGGCGACGACACGGTCTCCGGCGGCCAGCGCCGCCTCGGTGAACGCCCGTCCGAGGCCCCGCGACGCACCGGTGATGAACCATACTCGGGTCAAAATGCACTCCTTGATCAGCAACTGCGAGACGAGACGGCCCGTCTCGCTTCGAGATGCCTCAACTATGAGGCTCACACGCACCACTGTCAAGACGGACCGTCTCGTCTCGTTTGGATGCTATGCTGCCTCGCATGCCCAAGCACCCCGACCCTTCACGCCGCAGTGAGCGCTCCCGTCAGGCGATCCTCGACGCCGCCCGCGAGCTGGTCTCCGAGGTGGGTTACGCCAAGGTCTCCATCGAGGCCATCGCCGCCCGGGCCGGCGTCGGCAAGCAGACGATCTACCGCTGGTGGCGTTCCAAGGGCGCGGTGATCTTCGACGCGTTCCTCGCCTTGAGCGAGGTGGACGGGGGCGGCATGGCGCTGCCCGACACCGGCGACATCGAGGCCGACCTGAAGACGGTGATGCGGGCCACGGCGGCGGAGTTCGCCGACCCGGCGTTCGAAGGCCCGATCAGGGCGCTCACCACGGAGATCATCAACGACCCCGGCCTCGCGGCGCAGTACCGCGAACGCCTGGCCGCCCCGGTGGACGAGGTCAAGAAGGCCCGGCTGCGCAGCGCCCAGCAGGCCGGCCAGCTCGCCGCCGACCTCGACCTGGACGTGGCCCTCGAACTCCTGTATGCCCCGCTCTTCCAGCGCTGGATCTACCGCTCAGGCCCCCTGACCCCCGACTACGCGGACGCCCTCGTGGACCTCTTCCTCAAAGCCACCCGCCCGTGAAAGCTGACATTCAGAAAGTTGATCGCGCGGAGAACCTTCGCCGATGTGGCGGCATCCAAGCAAGCATGATGAAGACGATGATCGGGGCTTCGCTCCTCGCCGGTTCGCTGCTGGTCTCCGGTGCCACCGCGGCGGTGGCGGAGGTGAAGGCGCCGACGCTGGGGCCGCACGGGTACGGTGCCGTCAAGCTCGGCATGACGGCCAAGCAGGCTCAGGCGACGGGGGGCGTGGTCAAGAAGCTGTCGGGCGGCTCCGGCTGCTCCGGCTGGGATCTCAAGCAGTTCAGGACGCCGAAGAACTCGGTGGGCGTCTACATCTCGCCGCGGGTGGGGCTGGCGGCCATTTTCGCCGCGAAGGGCATGAAGACGCCGCAGGGCATCAAGATCGGTTCCACGGCCAAGCAGCTGAAGGCGGCGTACCCGCGGGTCAAGAAGAACTTCCAGGGCTACTACGTGACCGCGGTCCCGGGCAACAAGAAGGCGTACTACAGCTTCACCGTCTCGCGCGGCAAGGTCACCGAGTACGGCATCGCGCTCCACAAGCAGGACTGCTTCAACTAGCGACAGACCCGGCGCATACCGACGCTCATCGATGAGCGAGGCGCTCGCGCATGGACGGGGGACGACATGCGCGGGCGCCTGCGCCGTACCGGTCCTTCCAGGTGTCGAAGGCGGGCACGCGGCTTAGAGTGATCGCGACAGGTCAGCCTCTCTCGATCGGGGGTTCGATGGCGGTCCATTCGCTGCCGGCGGAGGCGCGGGCGAAGCCTTTGCGGATGGTCGCTCGTACGGCGCCGCCGCATCTGCGGCCGTACGTGCTGGGCTGGGCGAGCCACCGCGTCTCGGCGACGGCGCCGCCACCCAGCAGGATGTTGCCGCTCAACGCGGCCACGCTGATCATCGACTGCACCGGCCTGCCCGCGGTCCTCACCGGCCCGCGCAGCGTGGCGTCCCCCGCGGGCGAGGTGGGCTGGTACGACGGGGTGGCCGTCGGGCTCACGCCGGCCGGCATGTCGGCCTTGCTGGGCACCCCTATGCGTGAGCTCGCCGACACGGCCGTTCGCCTGGAAGGGGCGCGGGCGAAGGAGCTGGCCGAGCGGCTCGCCGCCGCCCCGTCCTGGCAGGGGCGCTTCGCGGTGCTGGAAGAGACGCTGACGGCGTGGGCACGTCCGGCCGACGACGACGCGCTGATCATGTACGCCTGGCGGCGGCTGCAGGCACCGGCCGAAGGGCTCACCGTCACGTCCCTGGCCGCTGAGCTGGGTGTCAGCCGGCGCTATCTGGAGCTGGGGTTCCGCCGGGTGGTGGGGTTGTCGCCCAAGACGGTCGCGCGGGTCGCCCGGTTCCAGCGGGCCATGGAGGTGCTGCGGCGGCCCGGGGCGACGCTGAGCGCGGCGGTCGCGTGCGGGTACGCCGACCAGTCGCATCTCAGCCGCGAGGTGCGGGCGATGACGGCGCTGACGCCGAAACAGCTGTTCGCACTTGTTCAAGACGTGGATCGTCTCTCCGCCTAGCATCGCCGCTCATGATGCTCACCGTGCAGGCCGATCCCACCCTGGCCGACTTCGGCAAGGACCCTCTGTGGATCACGATCGTCAAGGCCGTGATGCTGTTCGTCTTCCTGTCCCTGAGCGTGGTCTTCGGCGTCTGGTTCGAGCGCAAGCTGATCTCGCGGATGCAGCACCGCTACGGCCCCAACCGGGCCGGCAGGTTCGGCATCCTGCAGTCCGTGGCGGATGCGATCAAGATGGGGCTGAAGGAGGACATCTTCCCGCGGACCGTGGACAAGGTGCTCTACCTGCTGGCGCCGGTCATCATGGTCGTGCCGGCGTTCCTGGCCTTCTCGAT
>NZ_JBFAQB010000021.1:0-39219 GCF_040676995.1 Nonomuraea sp. NPDC049419
GAGGGATCGCGGACGAGGCGGGGCTGAGCGGTGCGGGCTGAGAAAGAAGTGTCGGCGTCATGGTCGCCTGACCTGTCCAGGCCCCCGAAGAGGCCGGTGGTGGTTCGCCGGGGGCGACGCCGACCTGAATGCCAACGCTCGAAAAGACCTCGGTATCTTCATTGTACGGCATGACTTTCCGGAATCCCGCAATTCCGAAAGTAGACTCTCAGCGGGTGAAATCCGGAAACACGCCCTCAGCTCAGAACTCACACAACCGGCCGTAGCAGCTTCCGGACACCCACGCCGGTCGCGCGCCGTGCCACTCTCCGCCCCGCACGCCGCCGTCCTGGCCGGCTACACCGCCGCGCTCGCGCACGCCCGCTGGCCGACTCCACCAAGACCAAGGACGCCTCCCGGCTGCGCGGCTACCTGGCCTGGCCGGCCGACCGTAGAGCACACCTCTAGTGATGAAGTCTAGAGTTCAATTCGTGCATCGAAGGATGCCAAGCTCAGCAGGCCGGGACATGCCGATGTCCGCCCGGTCAGGCGGACCGGCCGGACATCGAGATGGGGAGATGTGCTCTTACGGACGGGCGAGGGCGTACATCTTCGTGGAGCCGATCTTCACCGTGGTGCAGTAGTACTCGGGGCCGGCGGCGTTGGCGGCGCTGTTGCACGACTTCGCGCCCGCGGTGGTGTACGGGAACCAGCGGACGATCACTTCCGCGGAAGCCGGCGCCGGTGCGAGGACAGCGGTCATGGCGGCGGCAGCGACAGCGGTCGACATCGCCAGGGAGACGCGCCTCATGGCAAGCTTCATGCGCCAATCCTTTCGAGATGCGGAGCCGCGGGGGTCGCGAGCGGCTCCATCTGCGGAACTTCGATGCGAGCCTAAAGATCAGGTGTCTGTTTTCCGCCTGATTTCCGCACGGTTCCTGATCTTCACGCCCGTACACTCGTGCAGGGTGCGACACGGGAGGATCGCTGATGGAGAAGCCGGACGGTAACGCACCGGCGACACTGTTCCGGCTGCTCGGGCCCGTCCAGCTGGAAGTGGGCGCCGACAAAGTCACCTTCTCCGGCAAACAGGGCGCTCTGCTGGCCGCGCTGCTGCTGCAGGCCGACCGGGTGGTCTCCACGCAGCGGCTGGCGGAGGCGATCTGGGCGGAGCCGCTGCCCAGCGGCGTGGCCTCCCGGGTCAGGATGCTGGTGTCCGAAGTGCGGCGCGCCTGCGCGGCGCTCGGCGCCCACGTCATCCACACCCAGCGGCCCGGCTACCTGGTACGGCTCGGCCCGGCCAGGCTCGACCTGGCCTGCTTCCAGGATCAGATCGCGCTGGCCAGACAGGCGCCGGCCGAACAGGCGCCCGGCCACTACGACCAGGCGCTGCGCTGGTGGCGGGGCGCCCCGCTGGCCGGCATCACCGGCTCCTACGCCGAGACGCAGGCCGAATGGCTCGACGGGCTGCGGCTCGACGCGCTGGAAGAGCGGCTGTCGGTGCTGCTCGCCCTGGGCAGGACCACCGATGTCGTCACCGAGGCACGCGCGCTGTCGGGCGAGGCCCCGTTCAGGGAACGCCTCCACGAACAACTCATGCAGGCCCTGTACGAGAGCGGCCGCCCCAGCGAGGCCCTGGAGGTCTACCGCCAGTTCCGCTGCCGGCTGGTCAACGAGCTCGGCCTCGAACCCACCGACGAGCTCCGGCAACTGCAGCACCGCATCCTGCGCTCCGAGGCCAACCCGCGCCGGCCGCACCGAAAGGACGGGCCGCCCGCGCTCCCCGTGCCCAGCCAGCTCCCCGCCGCGCCCGCCTCGTTCACCAACAGAAGCGACGAGCTGGCCGAACTCGACCGCCGCCAGAGCGTCGAGGCCGGCCACGTCGGCGTCACCGTGATCAGCGGCCCCGGCGGCAGCGGCAAGACGTGGCTCGCCCTCCGCTGGGCGCACAGCCACCGCGACCGCTACCCCGACGGCC
Organism: Nonomuraea sp. NPDC049419; assembly: GCF_040676995.1. NCBI lineage: Bacteria > Bacillati > Actinomycetota > Actinomycetes > Streptosporangiales > Streptosporangiaceae > Nonomuraea > Nonomuraea sp. NPDC049419. The sequence continues at coordinate 1,958 of NZ_JBFAQB010000021.1, forward strand.
AGCTCTACGTGAACCTGCGCGGCTTCGACGCCGCCGAGGAACCGGTGCCGCCCGGCACCGTGCTGCGCCACTTCCTGACCGCGCTCGGTGTGCCGCCCGCCGTCATCCCCGACGAGCAGGAGGCGCGGGCCGCGCTCTACCGGTCCGTCCTGGCCGACCGGCGGGTGCTCATCGTCCTGGACAACGCCAGGGACAGCGCTCAGGTGACGCCGCTCATCCCCGGCCGGCCCGGCTGCACCGTCCTGGTGACCAGCCGCAACCGGCTCGTGAGCCTGCACACCACGCACGACGCCCGGCTGCTGGAGGTGGGCGCCTTCTCCGACGAGGAGGCGCACCTGATGCTCGCCCGCCACTTCGGCCCCGACACGATGGCCGCCGACCCCGGCTCCGTCGCCGTGCTGCTCAAGCACACCGGCGGCCTGCCCCTGGCGCTCGGGGTGCTGGCCGCCCGTGCCACCGCCCACCCCGGCTTCCCGCTGGCCGTCCTCGCCAGGGAACTGAGCGACCCGGCCACCAGGCTCGACGCCCTGCAGACCGGGGACCTCGGCGCGGACCTGCGGGCCGTGTTCGCCTCCTCCTACGCGGCGCTCGATCCGCAGGCCGCGCGGCTCTTCCTCCTGCTCGGCACCGTCCCCGGCCCCGAGATCGGCCTGCCCGCGGCCGCCGCACTCGCCGGGCTCCCGCCCGCCGCGACCCGCACGCCGATCTCCACGCTGGAGACCGCCACCCTCATCCGGCAGCACGCCCCCGGACGCTACTGGATGCACGACCTGATCCAGCTGTACGCCGCGGAACGGGCCGAAGCCGACCTGCCCGCCGAGGCCCGCAGGCAAGCCCTGACCCGGCTCGTCGAGACGTACACCGACACCGCCTGCGCCGCCGACCGGGCGCTCTACCCGCACCGGCCCGCCCTTCCCCGGCGCGCGGGGCGGCACGTCTTCGCCGACGCCGCCGCCGCGCTGGCCTGGTTCGAGACCGAGCTGCCGTGCCTGCTGCCGGCGCAGGTCCTGGCCGCCGAGCTGGGCATGGACGGCGAGGCTTGGCAGCTCGCCTGGGGCATGAACACCTTCCTGCTGCGCCGCTCCTACACCCGCGAACGGCTCACCTCCTGGGAGATCGCGCTGGCCGCCGCCGGACGGCTGCGCCTGCCGTACACCACCGCCGTCGTCCACTGGCACACCGGCTACGCCCACGCCGCGGCCGGCCGGATGGAGGAGGCGGCCGGCCACCTCGACCGGGCGCTGGAGCTGTTCGGCCAGGCCCAGGACCGGCCCATGCTCGCCCAGGTGCACCACACGTTCGGCTGGATGTGGAGCGTCCACGGGCAGCCGCGGCGCGGGCTCGCGCACGCGCAGACCGCGCTGCGCCTGCAGCGCGAGGCCGGTGATCCGATCTGGGAGGCGAACGCGCTCAGCGCCGTCGGCTGGATCCGCCTGCAACTCGGCGAGTACGACGCCGCGCGCGACGCCTGCGAGCAGGCCCTCACCCTCTTCCGCCGCCACCACGACGGCGGCGGCGAAGCGGCCACCCTCGACAGCCTCGGCCTGCTCGCCTTCCACCAGGGCGAGTACGAACGCGCGCTGGAGTACTACGGGCGCTGCCTCGGCCTGCGCGAAGGCACCGGCAACGCCTCGCAGAGCGCCGACACGCTGGTGGCGTTCGGCGACACCCACCACGCGCTCGGCCACACCGCGGAGGCCAGGGCCGCCTGGCGCAAGGCGCTGACGCTGTACGACGCCCAGCACCGCCGCGCGGAGAGCGAACGGGTGCGGCAGAGACTGCTTCCACCCTGAGACTGTGCCCGTGGTCACACCGCGGCCGGCGACGGCTTCCTAAGCTGCAGGAGACGACCGGAGAAACGGGGGAGAAGATGCTCAAGAAGATCGCTACCGCCACCTCCATCGCGGGCCTGCTGGCCACCGCCGTGGTGCTGTCCGGCGGGACAGCGGCAGCGGCGACGTCGGGCGTCGCACGCCAGTTCCCCTGGGAAGCCTCCATCGCCTCCCCGGACGGCGGCTACCAGCCTGACGGCGGCTACCACAACGACTGACGCCTGAGTGGCCGGCTTCTCCTGCCGGCCTGGCGGCCCAGGGCGTTCATGGGTTCTGCCCGGCGCTGTCCTGGGCGGCGGGAGTTCCATGCGACGCAGGCGATGAAGCGGTGCTGTCACCGTGCTCTTCGCTCAGGAGGTCGCGAGCAACAAGCCCATGGTTGTTCCGGTGACGACGGCCAGCACCACGGGCGCCACGGCGTGGGAGCGGTGCCGCCGGTGTGCGAAGTCGCGGGCGCGCAGGTGGAATCCCACTGCGCCGATCAACAGCAGCGTGAGGCCGGCCGCGGCCGCGACGGCGAGCGGCTTGAACCAGAGGCCGGCCGCGAGCCCGAGCGCGCCGGCGATCTCCAGGGCGCCGATCGAGCGGGTCATCGCCGAGCCGACGCCGAGCCTGAGCAGGTTGGCCGTCACGGGATCCCGTAACACGACCTTCTGGACGCCGGCGAGCAGGAAGACGAGAGCGACCAGAGCGACCAGTGCGTCGGCGGCAATCGACATGGTGCGACCCCTCACATCAGAGAACGAATGTTCCTTTTTAGGAGCGGGGCGGCGAAGTTGTCAAGTACGAATGTTCGTTCTACGTTTGGTCCCATGGCACGCATGTCCAAGGAGCACCTCGAAGCCCGCCGCCGCCAGATCCTGGACGCCGCCCGGCGCTGCTTCATCCGCAACGGCTTTCATGCAACGTCCATGCAGGACGTGCTGGCGGAGGCCGAGTTGTCGGCCGGGGCCGTCTACCGCTACTTCAAGAGCAAGGACGACATCATCGCGGCGACCGCCGCCGAGGCTCTGGCCGAGGTCGCCTCGGCGTTCGAGGCGGACGACGACGTGCGGCCGCCGGATCTGGACAACATCGTCGATCTCGTGCTGGGGGTCGAGCGCCCGCCGCTGTCCGGATCGCAGGAGTCGGCCCAACTGCTGGTGCAGGTTTGGTCGGAGGCTCTGCGCTCGCCGTCGCTGGCCACGAAGCTGAAGGAGGTCATGGCGGAGGCCCGCGGCGTGGTCGGCGGCCTCGTGGCGCGGCATCAGCGGCGCGGGCTGCTTCCCGCCGACGTCCCGGCCGAGCATGTGGCCGATGTCCTGATGGCTCTGGTCGACGGGTTCCTGGTGCGCCGCGCGGTCTACGGCCACGCGGATTCGGCGGCCTTCAGGAACGGCATGCGAGCCCTGATGTCGGCACCCGCGCAAGCCGCCCGGTAGAGATCGTGCGCCCTTGACGGAGCTCGGAGGTTCATGCTCTTCTAAAAAGAACGGTCATTCGTTCTAAGAAGGGTGAGTTGGTGTGACGACGAAAGCGGACGTTCTCATCGTCGGCGCGGGGCCGACCGGCCTGGTGCTGGCCATCGACCTGGCACGGAGGGGAGTGATCCCACGGATCATCGACGCCGGGCGCGCGGACCACCGCGAAAGCCGGGCGGTGTCGATCGTGGCGAGATCGCTGGAGATGCTGGACGATCTCGGGCTGGCCCAAGCCGCCATCGAACGAGGCGTCCCGCTGCACACGCTGAACTTCTACCAGGGCACGACGGCCCTGGCCGAGATGGACGTGACGGCCGTGGACTCCCCGTTTCCGCTGGACCTGTGCATCCCGCAGTGGCAGACGGCCGCGCTGCTGCGCGAGCGCGCCGAGGAACTCGGAGTCACCATCGAATGGGGCACCCGCCTGGTCGGGCAGCAGGCCGGTGAGCACAGCGTCAGCGTGGAACTCGGCCACGAGGACGGCCGCGGCGAACGGTGCGAAACCGGGTGGCTGATCGGCGCCGACGGCGCCCACAGCGCCGTGCGTGAGACGGCGGGCATCACCCGGGACAGAGCCGACCTGAAGCGGGGATTCATCCTGGGCGACGTCGCCGTGGACTGGCCGCTCACGCGCGACCGCTTCCACGTCTACTTCGGCAAGTCCGGCCTCGTGGCGGTCTTCCCCATGGCCGGGGGCTACTGGCGCATCCTGGCCAGCACGCCGGACGACCGGCCGCCGCAGAGCCCGGGGCTGGACGACTTCGCCGCCTACGTCGCCGAACGCACGCCCCTGGACTCTGGCGTACGCGATCTGCAGTGGAGTTCGTCGTTCGTGGCCCGCGAGAGCCTGGCCGACCGGCTCCGCCAGGGCCGGGTCCTCCTGGCCGGCGACGCCGCGCACAGCCACAGCCCGGTGGGCGGTCAGGGCATGAACACGGGCATGCAGGACGCCTACAACCTGGGCTGGAAACTAGCGCTCGTCGTCACCGGGCGTGCCGAGGAGTCCCTCCTGGACAGCTACGAGGCCGAACGCCGGCCCGTGGTCAAGGCCGTGGTCGAGGCGACCTCGGCCACCACGAAGGCCGCCACCGGCACCACCCTGGTCGCCCGCAGGGCCAGGCGGCACGCGCTGCGCCTGTTCGGCCGGCTCAATCCCGTGCAGCAGCGACTGTCGAACGCCTTCGGCGAACACCTCGTCCACTATCGCGACAGTGACCTCGTCTTCGAACGCTGGCACGGATCACAGGCCAGAGCGTGGAGTGACGTCGCCCGCACCGGACCGGAAGCCGGCGAGCTGGTACGGGACGTCTACGTGGAGAACCGTGAGGGGCCGGTGGCGCTGCGTCACCTCCTCCGGACGCCGGGCCACCACCTCATCCTGTTCGCGGCGGACACGACGGACTCCGCCACCCTGGCGGCCTGGCATGCCTCCGCACGCGAGGCGATGGCCGGGCACGGCGAGGTCCATGTCATCACCCGCGGCCACCTGCCGCACGACCCCCTGGACGGAGTCTTCGCCGACCTGCGCAGCGAGGCGCACAACCGCTACGGCGTGCGCCGCCCCAGCCTGTACCTGATCCGCCCGGACAAGTACGTCGGCTTCCGCGGCGACAGCATCGACTTCGCGCCGGTGAACGACTACTTCCGCGCCCTGGGCGCCCGCCCGTGAAACCGCCTGTCATGACAAGGAGCTGGACAACCCCGTGACACACGAATCGGCCGCCCCCAAGAGCCTGACCGGAATCGGCGCGACCGCCCTGGGCGTGGCTCTCCTGCGCGCCCAGGAGAGCAGCCGACCGGACCGGCTGTTCGACGACCCCTACGCACGGCACTTCCTCCAGGCCGTCGATCCGGCATCCACCCCCTGGGCCGCCGGGCCTTCCCCGGCGACCGCACGTTTCCTGCAGATCATGGCCGAGCAGGTAGCCGTCCGCACCCGGTTCCTCGACCGCGCGCTCCTGCATGCCGGCGAACGAGGATGCGAGCAGGTGGTGCTGCTGGCGTGCGGCATGGACACCCGCGCGTTCAGGCTCGCCTGGCCGCCCGGCACCAAAGTCTTCGAACTGGACTTCGCCGACGTGCTCGCATTCAAAGCAGCCGTACTCGACGGCCACGGCGCGACCGCCACGTGCCACCGCGTCGAGGTCGCCACCGACCTGCGCCAGGACTGGCCGCACGCGCTGACGGAATCCGGCTTCAACCCGCAACGGCCGGCCGCCTGGCTGGCCGAGGGCATCCTGTACGCGCTGCCGCCCGAAGCCGCCGACCTGCTCCTCGACCGGATCACCGCCCTGTCCGCCCCGGCGAGCATGCTCGCCCTGGATCACATGAAGGACTCCGAGCTGCTCCGCAGCGCCCGCGCGGACATCTCCGCCGAACTCGTCGGCCTGTGGCGCGGCGGCCCCACCGAGAACCTGCATGCCTGGCTTGCCCGCCGCGGCTGGCAGCCCGCCGTGACGGACATCGCCGAAGCCGCGGCTGCCTGCGACCGCCCGATCCCACCCGCTTTCGATCCCGCCCGCGCCGACGCCGGCCGCGGCTGGCTGGCCACGGCACACCTCCCGAAACCTCGCTGAGAGGCCCTCGACGTGCCGGCCAGCCGTACCTCGCCGTAGGGCGGCCGTCCACGCCTACGACGGTGGGGCGCCGGTCACGCGGACGAGGTTGCCGGCGGGGTCGCGGAAGGCGCAGTCGCGGACCCCGTAGTCCTGGTCGATGGGCTCCTGCACCACGTCGGCGCCCGCGGCCTGCAGGCGGTCGAAGAACCCGTCGAGGTCGTCGGTGGCCAGGGTGACGGCGGCGTAGACGCCCTTGGCGATGAGCTCCAGGATGGTGCGGCGCTCCTCGTCGGTGACGCCGGGGTCGGCCGCCGGCGGGTGCAGCACGATGGACGTGCCGGGCTGCCCGGCGGGGCCGACGGTGATCCACCGCATGTCCTCGTAACCGGCGTCGGCCCGGACCTCGAAGCCCAGGACGTCGCGGTAGAAACGCAGCGCGGCCTCGGGGTCGGTGTGGGGCAGGAAGGTGTGCTGGATGGTGACGTTCATGCCGCTCACGCTAGGCACGACTACCGGGCGCGGGCTTCTCGATTCTTGACCGGTCTGGTCACCTGCTTGCTCAGGCACGGCGGGATGCCCGCCGCGGCCTGGGACTGGTCGCGCCGGTAGACGCTCGGCGGCACGCCGACCAGTTCGGCGAACCTCGTGCTGAACGTCCCCAGCGAGGAGAAGCCCACCTCGAAACACATGTCCGTGACGCTCAGGTCGCCGCGGCGCAGCAGCGTCATCGCCCGCTCGATCCGCCGGGTCATCAGGTACGCGTACGGGGACTCGCCGTAGAGGCGGCGGAACTCCCTGCTCAGGTGCCCGACAGACAGGTGCGCTCCCCGGGCCAGCGCCTCGAGGTTCAGCGGCTTGGCGTACTCGCGGTCGATCCGGTCGCGGACCCGCCGGATCACGGCGATGTCGCGCAACCGTCGCGCCTGCGCACGCCCGATGTCCATGGCCGCCATCGATCAAGAATCGAGAAGCGCCGGCTGGTGCGGCGGGGTTAGCGTCGTGAGCACGTAACCACCGATGGCGATCAGGCAGGTGACAGTGATGAGCACGGACGGTTTCTCCGAGGAAGAACGCAGGGCGATCAAGGAGCGTGCCGGGGAGCTGAGGAAGGAGGCGAGCAGGGACCGTGGCGACAAGGCGGCCGCCGCCGAGCTCGACGTGCTGTCGAAGATCGCGGAGATGGAGCAGCCCGACCGCGGCGTGGCCGAACGCATCCACGCCATCGTCACCGCCCACGCCCCGCAGCTTTCGCCGAAACTCTGGTACGGACAGCCGGCCTACGCCAGGAAGGGGAAGGTCGTCTGCTTCTTCCGCAGCGGGCACGTGGACAAGGAGCCCTACTCCACCTTCGGCTTCACCCCCGAGGCGAACCTCGCCGACGACAGCGGCCTGTGGCCCACGTCCTTCGCCGTGACCGAGCTGAGCGACGAAGCCGTCGAGACGATCACCGACCTCGTCAGGAAGTCCGTGAGCTGACCGCGGGCGGTCAGGTCTCCCGGGGGCCGCGCCGCCTGGCGGCGTACGGCGCCGCGAACAGGTACAGCCCCGTGAACATCTGGAGGGCGAGCGGGAGCAGCGGCAGGTAGAACACCCACTCGGCGACCTCCAGGACCCCGGCGACGATGCTGGCCAGGACGGTCACCGTGAAGACGATGGACAGCCAGCGGTGCGTCTGCCGAACCCACGTGTTCCCGGTCATCGAGACCTCCTCTGCTGGACGGGCGGCTTCGGGCCGGAGCGCACCTCGTGCGCTCTCTGGCAGATCACGCTAGGCGCGGCTCAGAGGGCGGCGCTTCTCGATTCGTGACCGGTTCGGCTACTTGGACGGCATCACCGGCCAGTACATGGAGTTCTGCCACCGATACTTCGGCCAGTACGTCCACCACCGCCCGAGCAACGCCCCAGAACGGCCGGTGACGTCCTCATGACGGTGAACGACCTCGCCCATGACGGGTGCTGCGCGCCTTCCCGCACCTGCGGCTGGTCACGCTGCGCGAGGAGCGCTACGACGGCATGACCGCGCCGCGCGAGCCGAAGCGCCGGCACGTCTTCCGCTGCCTGTTCCGCAAGGACGGACCGCCGGGCGAAGGGGTGTCGCGACCGCGCCCTAGACTCGGTGGATCATGAACGTACCGCGCGACCTCCCTTCCCGCCTGTCCGGCGCGTTCCTGGCCGTCGGCCTGCCCTGGCCGGACGTGCGGCTCGCCCACTTCGACGGCGTGCTGGCCGCGCTCGGCGAGCACGCGCAGGCGCCGCGGCTGCGCGAGCACGTCGGCAGGCTGCGCACGATCCAGGAGGCGTTCTTCGGGCACCTGGGCGAGCTGGCCGACGATCACGACGACGACCCCATGAGGTTGGCGCGGCACAGGGACGAGCCCTGCGTGCGCGGCGTACGGGACGACTGGGCCGAGACCGCGGCGCTGATGCCCGGCTTCCACGCGGCCCTCACCACGTTCGTCCGCGAGCTGCTGGGGGGGCCGCGCGAGGTCCCCGACTACCTGGCCGCCGTGCCCGCCTGGGTGGAGACGCATACTGAGCGCGGCATCCGCGACGAGCCCACCGCCGGCCGAGCCCCCGCCGCCGACGCGCTGCTGCGCTGGCGCGAGGACCCCTACGGCCCGCGCGTCTGCGTCGTCACCGGCTCGCCCGCGGCCGGCAAGACCCGGCTGCTGTCCTGGTTCTGCTACGCCGGCGTCCGGGACTGGTCGGGCTATCCGGGCTCGGACGAGGCGGCGATCCTCCTGCGCGGGATGGACGTGGACGACGCCGTACGCGACCTGGCCGGGCAGCTGAAGCTCGACGGCGCCGGCCTGGAAGCCCTCGACCGGCCCGTGCTCGTCACCGTGGCCGACACCCACCGCAGCAACGACCCCGAGCGCGCGTTCACCGAGCTCGTCCTTCCCCTCGCCGTCAACCCGCACGTCCGCCTGCTCGTCGAGCTCACCCGCCCCGACACCGAGGAGGGGCTGGGGCCGGCGGCGTTCGTGCTGGACCTGGACGACCCGCGCGCCACCGACCGCGCCGCCTTCACCGCCTGGTACGACGCCGAGCGGGTGCCGCGCTCGCCGTTCACCGCCGCCCAGGTCTACCCCTCGCCGGGCATCGCCGCGCTCGCCGCCCGGGCCGAGGGCGCAGATCCCGGCCCTGACCTGCCGATCGACGGACGGGTGGCGCGTGCCTGGCTGGATGGCCTGTCGCCGGACGCCCGCGCCGCCGCCGGCACGCTGGCCCTCGCCTTCGGCCCTATCGGCCCGTACACGTGGCGCCTGCTGCACTGCGGCCGGCACCGCGACGCGCCCGAGGCCGCCGCCCGGGGCGTCGCGGAGGCCGCTGCCCGGCTGCCTCTCGCCGAGCCCGGCCTGCCCGCCTACGCCATCGGCCTGCCCCGCCTGGCCGAGATCGTCGCCCCGCCGGCCCAAGCGCACGGGGAGCTGGCCGCCGTCATGCGCGGCTGGCCGGTGTCGGCCGAGCTGTCCCCGCCCGACTACCTCACGCGCCACCTGGCCCACCACGAACGCCTAGCCGGCGGGCCGGGCGCCGTCACCCCGCTTCCGCTCCGCCGCCCCGCGACCAGGGTCACCCGCGAGCTGCTCGACGACCTGTACGGCCAGGATGGCGTCTTCAGGCCGCACGGCGGCGAGCTCCACCCCGCGATCGCGCACGCGCCCACCCGCCGCTTCCTGACCGAGGTCGGCCTGCCCGCCGGCGGCCTCTACGAGCCCGACTGGACGGGCGAGCATCGCCGTTTCGCCCAGCCGATGAGCGCATACTGGTCCGACGGCCTGGAGGAGCTGCGGGCCTGCGCGGGCCTGCCGGACGACCTCGGCGCCCTGTTCATGCTCGACGCCATGGGCACCTGGTACCTCTTCCTCGACGGCCGCACCGGCCTGGTGTACGAGGTGCACGAAGCTTTGGAGAGCGCCCGCGTCGCCCACCGGGGGGTCGAGTCCTACGCCTACTTCGTCTACGTCGTCCACCGGGAACGCAGGCTGTGGTGCGAGGGCCGCGACGCGCACCGCGAGGCGGCCTACTGGTGCGCCGACGACCTCGCGCTCGAGCTGCACACGTACGAGCCGGAGGCCATGGCGGGCGAGGACGCCCTCTGGCCGCCCACGCTGGAGGACTACACGCTCCTCACCTAGGCGGAACACGACGCGCGGCCCGTTCGTCCTCAGAGTGTGACCGTACTCAGGGAACTCGACGAGCGACTTCGCGACGCGTCCGCCAGGATGCACCGCGCCGAGCACGTCCGGCGCCTGCGCGAAAGCATCGGGCAGCAGGTGGCGGACGTCCGCGCCACCCTGAAGGACCTGCAGCTCTCGCTGGCCGAGGAGGAGCGGGACGTCGCCCGGCTGGAAGGCGGTCCGTCCTCCGTCCTGGCCCGCCTGCTGGGCAACCGTGAGGAGCGCCTGGAGCGCGAGCGCGCCGAGGCGCTGGTGGCCAGGGAACGCGTGGACGGCCACCGGTCCAGGCTCGCCCGGCTCGAGGCCGACGCGGCGGCGGCAGACGCGGAGCTGGCCGCGCTGGCCTCCGCCTCCCTGGAGCACGCCCGGCTGCTGGCGGAGAAGGAGCAGCAGCTCATCCGCGGCGGCGATCCGCTCGCGCGGGAGCTGGCCGACCTCGGCACGGCGCTCGACCAGGTGGAAGCCGACCTGCGCGAGTGCGAGGAAGCCCACCGGGCGGGGCGCGACGCCCGCCAGGCCCTCGACGTCGTGCTGGGCTTCCTCGACTCCGCCAGGAACGCCTCCACCTTCGACGTGCTCGGCGGCGGCCTGCTCTTCGACGCCTACGAGCACGGCAAGCTCACCAGCGCCGACCAGGCCGCCTGGCACGCGCAGCGGGCGCTGGACGTCTTCTCCCGCGAGCTGGCCGACGTCGGCGTCACGGCCCGCCCGGTGATGCCGAAGGTGGACACGCGATGGTTCGTGGACGTCTTCTTCGACAACATCATCTTCGACGCGATCAAGCACCAGCGCATCGAGAAGAGCCGCACCGGGGTGAAGAAGCTGGCGACGTGGACCCGCGACACCGTGGCCCACCTCGAGCAGCGCCGCACCGCGTTAATGGCCGACCGCACCCACCTGCTGACCCGCCGCAGACACCTGCTGTTTCCCGCCTGACCACCAGTGGGTGGCGATGGCGGCCAGGCGGGGGGTGAGGCGGTCGGCCATCAGGCGGTAGCCGTCGGCGTCCGGGTGGAGGGCGTCGTCCAGCAGGAGGTGGGCGTCGCCTGGGCCGAGGACGCCGGGGCCGTCGATGAGGTGGAGCCGGGTCTCGCCGCAGCTCCGCAGCGTCCGTACGGCGTCCGCGACGGCGGTGCGGACCTCGTCGCGGGTCATCCCGGCCTGGTTGGGCAGCCGTTCGCGGGGCGGGGACGTGATCGGGGTGAGCACGGCGATCGGCACCGACGGGTGCGCGTCACGGATGGTCTGGATGAATCCCGACACCTGGCCGGGGAACGTGCGCGCGCTCATGCTGGCGAAGCCGTGGACGTTCCCGCCGAGACACACCGAGATCAGGTTCGCGGGCGTGCGCGCGATGGCGCGGGCCGCGACGGGGTCGAGGTGGCACTCTCCGGCGAACCCCAGACAGGTCAGCTCCCAGCCGAGCCGCCGCGCGACCAGGGCAGGCCAGGTCTCGCTCGGCCCGGCCGCCGAGCGGCACTGCGTGATCGAGCTCCCGTACGTGACCCACCGCGGCCCCCCACCGGCGGCCGCGGCGGCGTACGTCGCGCCGTGCAGGACGAGGGGCCCGACCCTGACCTCGCCGAACTGGGGCAGCCAGACCTCGACGGCCTTGGCTCCGGGCGGCAGCTCGACGTGGCTCGTCGCAGCCCCCGCCGCCAAGGCCGTGCGCTGCCACAGCGCGCCGTCCACCGTGACGTCGAGCGAGGTGACGTCGTCGGCCGCGGCCCAGGTGCGCAGCTCCAGCGCGGCCGCGTCGGTACGGACCGCCGCGCGGACGCCGGCCGGCATCCGGGCCCGCGTGACCAGGACGGGCGCGTGGGCGGTGGCGATCCGCTCCGGCGGCAGCCGCCACGGCTGCCACCCGCCGTCTTCCTCCGTCCAGGCCAGGGCGCCCCGCCAGACCCCCGGCCGGGCGCCGGGGGTGAGCAGGATCGGTTGCATGCCGGTCAGACCTGGGGGCCGAGGACGACGTTGCGCCAGGCGGCTCCGTCGGACAGCGCGAGCCCGCGTTTGCCCGTCTTCGGGTCACGGACCAAGATGATCCCGCCGACCTGGCCGGCCGCGTCCGGCAGGCTGCCGGGGGTGTGCTCGGCCAGGACCACCTGGTGCGCGTAGACGGTCCGCATCCGCTGCGTGGCGCTGCCGAGATCACGCGCGTTGTCGGCGGGCGGGACCAGCCCGGTGGCGTTGGCCGCCATCGACACCAGCTCGTTGGTGGACGTGGTCGAGCAGAGCAGCTCGGTGGCGGCCGATCCCGACTGGTTGACCGGCACCACCCGCACCCCGCCCTTGACGCCCGGGTTGGCGTTGCTGCCCTCCACGACGAACGAGCCGTACCGGTCCGTGCCCACCTTGACCGGCTCGGTCGAGGTGCTGACCACCTTCGCCGCCGCGCCCAGCGGCCCGGCCACCTCCATCCGGTTGAACCTGCCGGGGGCGGCCTGGACGAACGAGTCCGCCCCCACGGGCCCCGCGACCAGCGGCACCTGCTCGGAGGCGTTGCCGATCACGTGGGAGCCGTGCAGCCCGCCGGTGGTCATGATCGGCGGCCGGTTCGCCGGATCGGCCGAGATGACGTTGCCGATGATGCTGAACGCGCTCGCCTTCCCGGCCACCGAGATGGCGGCGTTGTCGCTGCGGCCGGAGAGGTTCCAGTGGCCGAAGGAGTTGTTGGCGATGGTGATCCTGGCGGCGTCGTTCTCGAAGCGGATCGGCGTGCCCTTGAGCCAGTTGAAGGTGTTCCCGCTGATGGTGACGTTGTGCGCCTTGACGCCGCTGGAGAACTGGATCGCGCGGGTGCCCTTGTCCTGCGGCGCTTCGAAGCCGCCGAGCACGTTGTCGCCGATGGTCAGGTTGTGGCCGCCGCTGGTGATCTCGATGATCGCCCCGTTGTCCGCGTTCTCCACCACGTTGCCGCTGATGGTGGAGTTGGAGATGCTGCCGATGAACAGGCGCCGGCCGATGTCGAGCAGGTTGCCCTGGATGATCATGCCGCGGAAGTCGCTGCTCTCCGCGCCCTGGGCGACGATGGCCTGAAACGGGCTGTGGAAGTGGTTGTTGGTGATGAGCCACTTGCGCAGCCCGTACGGCGGGAGGTGGACGCCGCCGCCGTCCACGTTCCCGGTGGGCCAGGCGAGGCTGATGCCGGTGGTGCACAGCGCGACGAGGTTGTGGGAGAAGTACAGGCCGCGGCCGACGTGGTCGACGGCGAGCTTGAACGACACGAACGTGCACTCCAGGATGGCGGCGTCGGTGTCGTCGGTGTTGACCTCGCCGGCGAAGCGCAGCGCCACGTTGTGCTCGGTCTTGGCGGGAGCGACGAAGGCCAGGCCGTGGATCGCGGCCAGCGAGCAGCGTACGTCGATGCCGACGCCGTCGTGCGTCACCTGGATGATCGAGGCGCGGTTGGTCATGGTGCTGTAGCCGCGCAGCTGGATGCGGTTGAAGGACTCGCCGGACACGTCGGGGATGACGATGGTCCTGGTGATGCGGTAGGTGCCGGGCGGGAAGACGACGATCCTGGTGGTCTTCGTCAGCGTGGCGTTGATGGCCTGCTCGATGGCGTCGGTGTCGTCGTGCTGCCCGTCGGCCAGCGCGCCGAACTGCTGGGGCGTGATGACGTCCTCCGGGTCCGCGGCGGCCGCTGGTGCGGCTCCCAAGGTCGCGGTGGCCGCGGCGGCGCCGAGCGCCGCACCGCCGATCCGTAGGAGCGCTCGGCGATCGGTCCACTCGGGCATGGCCGTTTACCTCCGACTGGGCGGGTTGATACGTATTGATCGGGGATCGTACAGACGGCCTCAAGGGCTCACAAGAGCTAATAAATGCTGATAATCGACTGACATCTCGACATGTGGCGGCAACATTCATGGAATTTCCCTCTTGTGGGAACTGTCGCTGGGTGTCTAGAGTGCCGCGAGTCGTTACGTATCAGCCAACAGGATCCCCATGCGCAAACGAGCGGGGCCACGACGCCCCACCCAGGTCGAGATCGCCCAGCGAGCCGGCGTGTCCCAGGCCACCGTCTCCCTCGTGCTCAGCGAGCGCCCCGGCGTGCCGGTCGCCGAGGAGACCCGCCGGCGCGTGCAGCGGGCGATCGAGGAGCTCGGGTACGCCGTCAACCCCGCCGCCAGGGCGCTGCGCGGCATGAGCGTCAAGACCATCGGCCTCTACACGTTCGAGTCGGTCTTCCCCGTCGACCAGCGCGACTTCTACCACCCGTTCCTGGTCGGCGTGGAGGAGGAGGCGGCCAGGCTCGGCTACGACCTGCTGCTGTTCACCTCCGCCAACAACGCCCAGGGCGGCGTCTACGCCAGAGGACGCAACGCGCTGCTCAAAGCCGACGGCTGCGTGCTGCTCGGCCGGCACATCTCGCGCGACGACCTGACCAACCTGGTCGACGAGGGTTTCCCGTTCGTCTTCATCGGACGGCGCGACATCGACGGCACCGAGCTGTCCTACGTCGCCCCCGACTACGTCGCCCCCACCACGGCCCTCGTCGAGGAGCTGGCCGCGCTCGGGCATCGGCGGATCCTGCTCCTGCGGCAGGACGACGGCGCGGAGCCGGGCGACGACCGCGAGCTCGGGCTGCGCCGCGGCGCGGAGGCCGCGGGCCTGCGCGAGGACGACCTGCTGGTCGAGTACTCCGCCGGCGCCGCCGACATGGACGCCGGCCGGGTCACCGGCTGGGTGGACGACGGCGTCACGGCCGTGCTCGTCGAGCCCTCCGAGGACAACGCCACCGGCCTCGCCCTCGCCGACGCCGCCGAGGCCGCCGGCGTGCGCATCCCCGACCGGCTGTCGGTCGCCTTCCTGGGCTCCGCCCCGCCGCCCACCGCCACCAGGATCTGGACGTCGTTCGACATCCCGCGGGTGGAGATCGGCCGCGCGGCCGTGCAGCTGCTGGTCACCCTGCTGGAGGACGCGGAACGCACGCCGCTGCAGCTGGTGGTGCCGTGCACCGACGTACGCGGCAACTCGATCAGCCGGGTGGTACGGCGATGACCCGGTACGCGCTGCGCACCGCGGCCACCGGCGTCCTGATCATCTTCGGCGCCGCCACGCTGGTGTTCTTCATCATGCGGATCGCACCCGGCGACCAGGCGCTGGTGCTGCTCGGGCCCGACGCCACGAGCGCCGAGGTGGCGGCCGCCAGGACCAGGCTCGGGCTGGACCAGCCGCTGCCGGTGCAGTACTGGCACTACCTGACCCAGCTGGTCACGCTCGACTTCGGCGACTCCTACCGCTTCGGCCGGCCCGCGTTCGAGCTGGTGCTGTCCCGCCTGCCCGCCTCGGTCGAGCTGACCCTGGTGGCCACCCTCATCGCGATGGCGGGCGTCGTGCTCGGCGCCCTGGCCGGCGCCTACCGGGGCCGGTGGATCGACCGCGGGATCTCCGGTCTCGCGCTGTTCCTCTACTCCATGCCGCCGTTCTGGATCGGCATCATGCTGATCCTCGTCATGGCGCTGCAGCTGCGGCTGCTGCCCAGCGCCGGCACCGGCACCCCGGCCCACATCGTGCTGCCCGCGCTCACGCTCGCCGCCCCGTTCACCGCGCTGCTCACCCGGATCACCCGCAGCAGCGTGGCCGACACCATGGCCGAGAGCTACGTGCAGCGCTCCTACGCCAAAGGGCTCAGCACGCGCGAGGTCGTGACGGGACACGTGGTGCGCAACGCGGCGACGCCGGTGGTGACCGTCGGCGCGCTGCACGTCAGCACGCTGCTGGGCGGCGCGGTGATCGTGGAGAGCGTCTTCACCTGGCCGGGACTCGGCTCCCTGCTGGTGACGGCGGTCGCCAACCGCGACTACTCGATCGTGCAGGCCGCCGTGCTGCTCATCGCGGTCATCGTGGTCTGCTGCAACGTCGCCGCCGACCTGATCGCCGCCCGCCTCGATCCACGCGTACGTCTGGGGGCCGGCACATGAGCGCCATCACCGTACGGCCCCGGCTGTGGCCCGTCCGCCTGCGTTCCACGCCCGCCGTCGCCACGGTCGCCACGGTCGTGCTCGCCTGCTACGTGCTGGTCGGGCTGATCGGCCCGCTGCTGATCGCGTACGACCCGGTCGCGACCAGCGTCGCGGACCGGCTGCTGCCGATCGGCGCCACCCGGGCGGACGGCACGCTCGCCCTGCTCGGCACCGACGGGGCCGGCCGGGACATGCTCGGCCAGCTCGTCTACGGCGCCAGGACGTCGATCATCATCGGCGTCTGCGTGGTGGCCGCCTGCGTCGCGGTGGGGCTCGCCTTCGGCACCCTCGCCGGCTACCTGGCGGGCTGGACCGACGTCGCGATCTCCCGGCTGATCGACATCCTGATGGCCTTCCCCGGCATCCTGCTGGCGATCGTCATCGCCGGCCTCTTCGAGCGCAGCATGCTGGTCGTGGTGCTGTCGCTGTCGGTGGCCGGCTGGGTCGGCTTCGCCCGGCTGGCCCGCGGCATCACCCTGTCGCTGCGCGAGCGGCCCTGGGTCGACGCCGCGCGGCTGATCGGGGTGCCCACCCCGGTCGTGATCGTCCGGCACGTCATCCCGTTCGTCATCGGTCCCGTGACGGCGCTGGCGACCACGGAGTTCGCCGGCGCGGTGCTGTCGGAGGCCGGTCTCAGCTTTCTCGGCCTCGGCCTGCCCTCGGCCACGGTCTCCTGGGGCCAGGTCATCGCCGACGGCAAGGACTATCTCGACACCGCCTGGTGGATCTCAGCACTTCCGGGGCTGGCGCTGACCGGCCTCGTGGTGAGCACGGGCCTGCTCGGCGACCACCTCACCCAGCGGCTCGGCTCGAGCCGCTGACAAGCTCAGCAAGGTCAGGAGGAATCCCATGAGGCCCGTACGGCTTCGTCGTGCGGCGGCACTCGCCGCCGCGGCATTTTCCCTCGTCGGGCTGGTCGCCTGCAGCACCACCACCGGCGGCGGCTCGACCGCGGCCGGTGACGCGCCGCAGGAGCTGTCCGTCGCCGTGTGGACCCCGATCGAGAACCTCGACCCGCACGGCGCGTCCGGCATGGACAACGGCACCCAGGTCGCCGCCAAGGCGATCTTCAGCCCGCTGATCAAGATGTCGGGGAAAGGGCAGTTCGACGGCGTGCTCGCCGAGTCGTGGGAGGCCAACGAGGACGCCACGCGGTGGACCTTCAAGCTGCGCGGCGGCGTGACGTTCTCCGACGGCGCCCCGGTCACCGCCGCCGACGTCGTCGCCTCGTTCGAGCGGGTGCTGGAGCTCAAGGGCGCGATGGCCGGCAACTACGTCGGCCACAAGGCCGAGGAGGGCGAGGCGGGCACGGTCGTCATCACCTCCAAGGACCCCGACCCCGCGCTGCTCGGCAAGCTGATCAGCTTCTACGTCACCCCGAAGGCGCACCTGAACGACGGCTGGACCAAGCCCATCGGCTCAGGCCCGTTCGTCGTCCAGCAGTTCACGCCCGGCCAGAGCCTGGTCCTTGCCCCCAACCCCGGCTACTGGGCGGGCAAGCCCGCGCTGAACCGCCTGGAGCTGCGCAGCATCGGCGAGATGGCGGCCAAGATGACCGCGCTGAAGACCGGCGAGGTCTCCATGACGTGGGCGGTCCCCGACGACCAGCTGCCGGGCCTGAAGGGGAACACCGACCTCGTGGTGGAGAAGAGCGCGGGCAACGGCGTCATCACCATGTGGATGAACGGCTCCGTCAAGGGACTGAAGGAGGCCGCCGTCCGGCGCGCGCTGTGGCAGGCGGTCGACTTCAACACCATCATCACGTCGCTCTTCCCCGAGACCGGCTCGCCGGCCGACTCGGTGGTGACCCCGAGCGTGCTCGGCTACGCGCCGCAGACCCCCGTACGCTATGACCCGGCCGCCGCCAAGAAGGCGCTCGACGAGGCCGGCTGGGACTACGGCCAGACGATCAAGATGCAGTTCTCCCAGCCGCAGTTCCAGCAGTTCGCCGACGCGGTGGCCAGCGACCTGGCCAAGATCGGAGTCAAGGCGGAGCCGACCCAGAAGGAGCCGGCCGTCTTCCTGCAGGACCTGCTGGCCCTCAAGTGGGACCTCAACATCCAGCAGCTCGGCACCGCCGGCTTCGACGCGGCGACCAACCTCGGCCGGCTCTACACCTGCGCGGCCAAGCGCACCGGCTACTGCAATCCCGATCTCGACAAGGTGCTCGCCGAGGCCGGCTCCACCAGCGACAACGCCAAGAGGCAGGAGCTGTACGCGCAAGCCAGCACGATCATTTGGGATGACGCGGTCGGCATGTACCCCATGTTCGTGCGGAACGTGTACGTCCGGAGCAAGTCCGTCCAGGGCCTGGTCATCCCGCCGGACCTGACCCCGGACTTCTCCACGGTCCGCATCGGCAGCGGTGGATCATGAGCAGGTCGTCGAACATGACGGATCAGGCGCCGGCCCGGCTCGGCGCGGAGCCGGCGCCGCTGCTCAGCGTCGAGCACCTGTCGATCGACCTGCCGGGGCCGGCCGGCCCGGTCCGCGTGGTGGACGACGTCTCGTTCACCGTCGGCGCGGGCCGGACCACCGGGCTGATCGGCGAGTCGGGCAGCGGCAAGACCATGACCGCGACGGCCGTCATCGGGCTGCTGCCGTCCGGCGCGGCGGTCTCGGGACGGATGATGTGGCACGGCGACGACCTGGTCACCATGGCGGAGCAGGACCGGCGGCGGCTACGCGGGCGCGGCATCGGGATGATCTTCCAGGATCCCCAGGCCGCGCTCGACCCGACGCAGACGATCGGCCGGCAGGTCGGCGAGATCCTGCGGCGCGGCGGGATGCCCAAGAAGGAGGTCCGCAGGACCGTGATCGACCTGCTCGACCGGGTGGGCATCCCCGACCCGGAGACCCGGCACGCCCAGTATCCGCACCAGTACTCGGGCGGCCTGCGGCAGCGGGCCATGGTCGCGACGGCGCTGGCCGGCTCGCCGGAGCTGATCCTCGCCGACGAACCCACGACGGCGCTCGACGTCACCGTCCAGGCCCGCATCCTCACGCTGCTCCGGCGCGTCCGCGACGAGGAGGGCATGGCCATGCTGCTGGTCAGCCACGACCTGCGGGTGATGGCCCACGTGGCGGACGAGGTCGTCGTCATGTACGCCGGCCGGATCTGCGAGATCGGCAGCGGCCGCGAGGTGCTCAACAAACCGGCGCACCCGTACACGCGGGCGCTCGTCGTGAGCGTCCCGGCCGTCCGCAGCAAGACGGCCATCGCCGAACCGCTGCCCGGCAGCCCGGCCAGTCCCGCGGAACGCCCGAGCGGCTGCCCGTTCCACCCGCGCTGCGCCAAGGCCCAGGACCGGTGCGCGAGCGAGGTGCCGCGGATGCGGCAGGTCGCCGCCGGCCGGCAGGTCGCCTGTCACTTCCCGGAGGAGACATGAGCGCATCGGCCCTGATCGAGGTCAGCGACCTCGTGGTCAACTTCCACTCCCGGAGGGAGCGCAGGCGCGGCCGCAAGCCGAACGCCGTGGACGGCGTCTCCTTCGCCCTGCGTCCTGACGAGACCCTGGCGATCGTGGGGGAGTCCGGCTCGGGGAAGACCACGGTCGCCCGCTGCGTCGTCGGGCTGCAGGCCCCGCAGGAAGGCGTGATCCGCTTCGACGGAGCCGCGATCGGCCCGGTGACGAAGCGGTCACCCGCGACCCGGCGCGCGATCCAGATGGTCTTCCAGGACCCCGCGGCCTCGCTCAATCCCCGGATGACCGTCCGGTCGATCATCGCGGAGACCTGGCGGACCCACCGCTCGGTAGCGCCGGAACGCCAGTCGTGGGACGCCGCGATCGAGGAGCTGCTCGCGGACGTCGGCCTGGACCCCGGCGTCGCCGACCGGCGGGCCGCGGCCCTGTCGGGCGGGCAGTGCCAGCGGGTCAGCATCGCCCGCGCGCTCTCCCTGCGCCCCCGGCTGCTGGTCTGCGACGAAGCCGTCTCCGCGCTCGACGTGTCGGTCCAGTCGCAGATCCTGCGGCTGCTGGCCGGCCTGCGCGTCGCCCGCAGCCTGGCCATCCTCTTCATCACCCACGACCTCGGAGTGGTCAGGCAGATCGCCGACCGGGTGGCGGTCATGCACCGCGGCAGCCTGGTCGAGACCGCGACCGCCGACGACCTGTTCGAGCGGCCCGGCCATCCGTACACGAAGAAACTGCTCGACGCCGCCCTCGACCTCGAGGGCGCCTGAACAGACATGCGATCAGGGGGAACATCGGTGGAATCGCGGATCACTGACGCGGACCTCGCCATCATCGGCGGCGGTGTCGGTGGAGTCGCCGCCGCGCTGGCGGCGCTCCGGCACGGGCTGCGGGTGGTGCTGACCGAGGAAGGCGACCGGATCGGCGGGCAGTTCACCAGCCAGGGAGTGCCTCCGGACGAGCACAGGTGGATCGAGCAGTTCGGCTGCACCGCCTCCTACCGCCGCTACCGCAACGCGGTCCGCGACCACTACCGGACGTGGTACCCGCTCACCGCGGCGGCCAGGAACGACCCCCACCTGAATCCGGGGCTGGGCCGGGTCGGCGCCCTCTGCCACGAGCCGCGGGTCAGCGGGGCGGTGCTGCGCGCCCTCGTCGACCCCTACCTGAGCAGCGGCCGGCTGCGCATCCTGCTCGGCGCGCGGCCGGTGGCCGCGCAGACCTCCGGCGACCGCGTCAGCGGCGTGACCGTGCGGCGCGCGGACGGCGGCCTGGTGCACCTCGCCGCGCCGTACTATCTGGACGCCACCGAGCTCGGCGACCTGCTGCCGCTGGCGGGCGTGGAGCACGTGACCGGCTTCGAGTCCCGGCACGACACCGGGGAGCCGAGCGCGCCCGACGTCGCGCAGCCCGCCAACATGCAGGCCTTCTCCTGGGTGTTCGCGATCGATCACCGGGAGGGCGAGAACCACGTCATCGACCGGCCGGCCACCTACGACCACTGGCGCGCGTACCGGCCGGACTACTGGCCCGGCAGCCAGATCGGGCTGACCGCGCCGGACCCGCGCACGCGCGAGCCGCTGACGCGGACGTTCACCCCCAACCTCACCTCAGGGCCCGTGCTCGCCGACCAGAGCCAGGACCCGGGGGACCGGGAGCTGTGGGAGTTCCGCCGGGCCGTCGCCCGCGAGCAGTACGAGCCCGGCTTCGTCACCAGCGACGTGACCCTGGTCAACTGGCCCATGATCGACTACGTGGAAGGGCCGATCATCGGGGTGAGCGAACAGGACAAGGAACGCCACCTCGCCGGCGCCCGCGAGCTGTCGCAGAGCATGCTCTACTGGCTGCAGACCGAGGCCCCGCGGCCGGACGGCGGGCGTGGCTGGCCCGGCCTGCGGCTGCGGCCCGACGTCATGGACACCCCCGACGGCTTCGCCGCCGCCCCCTACATCCGCGAGTCGCGCCGCATCAGGGCCGAGTACACGGTCGTCGAACAGGACGTCTCCCTCGCCGTACGCGGTGAGGCCGGCGCGACCCCGTACGACGACACGGTCGGGATCGGCATGTACCGGATCGACCTGCACCCCTCCACCGGCGGCGACAACTACATCGACGTCCCGAGCTGCCCGTTCCAGATCCCGCTCGGGGCGCTGCTGCCCGTACGCGTGCGCAACCTGCTGCCGGCCGGGAAGAACATCGGCACCACGCACATCACCAACGGCTGCTACCGGCTGCACCCCGTCGAGTGGAACATCGGCGAGGCCGCCGCCTCGCTGGTGGCCTACTGCCTGAAGGAGACCGTGGAACCGCACGACGTCCGGCGCAAGGACGTCCACCTGCGAGCGTTCCAGAGCGCGCTGAAGGCCGACGGTGTGGAGCTGGCCTGGCCGGAGATCAAGGGGTACTGATGTTCGTCTCCGATGTGATCGTCCCCGCCGTGACCCCGATCGGGGCCGACGGCCGTCCCGCCCTCGCGGCCGGCGTCCGCTACTTCGGCGCGCTGGCCGCCGCGGGCATCGAGAAGATCATGCTGCTGGGCACCAACGGCGAAGGGCCGCTGCACCAGACGGGGGAGATCAGCCCGTTCCTGCGCGAGGCCGTCGCCCACTGGCGCGCACTCGTGCCCGGCGGGGTCGTCATCGTCAACGTCTCCGCCGCCGGCACCCGCGAGTCGCTCGCGCGGGCCGAGCTCGCCGCCGAGGCCGGCTGCGACGCGGTCGCCCTCAGCCCGCCCTGCTACTTCCACCACGACGAGCGCGACGTCGTCGAGCACTACCGGGCGAGCCGCGCGGCCTCCCTGCCGGTGATCGCCTACAACATCCCCCGGTACGCGGCGCCGTTCTCACCCGGCGCCATCGCGGCCGTCGGCGACATGGAGCACGTCGCGGCCGTCAAGGACAGCTCCGGCGACGCGGACGTCCTGCGCCGCTGGCTCGACGTCAGGCGCCGGCGGCCCGACTTCGGGGTGAACCAGGGAGCGGAAGGCGCGATGCTCGCCGCTCTGGCCGCCGGCGCCGACGGGGTCACGCCCGGCATCGCCAACCTCGCCCCGCTCGTCGCCCTGGACCTGGTCGCCGCGTACCGGGCCGGCGACGGAGAGCGGGCCGCCCTGGCCCAGAAACGCATCGACCGGCTGCTGCCCGTGCACCGGATCCGTCCCGGGGTCCCGGTCGTCAAGGCGGCGCTCGCCCTGCGCGGCCTGTGCTCCGCCACGGTCGCACCGCCGCTGCGCACGCTGGACGACACCGAGCTGACGGCGCTGGGCGGCTTCCTGGCGCCCTTCGAGCCCGACCTGATCGGAGCCGCCGATGAGTGACCTCGAATGGTGGCGCAGCGCGGTCATCTACCAGATCTACATCCGCTCCTTCGCCGATGGCGACGGTGACGGCATCGGGGACATCGCCGGCCTCCGCAGCCGCCTCGGCTACCTGGCGGGGCTCGGCGTGGACGCCATCTGGATCACCCCCTGGTACGCGTCGCCGAACAACGACGGCGGCTACGACGTCTCCGACTACCGCGCCATCGCCCCCGAGTACGGCGACGTAGGCCAGGCCGAGCAGCTCATCGCGGAGGCGCACCGGCACGGCCTGCGCGTGATCCTCGACATCGTGCCCAACCACACCTCCACCGAGCACCCCTGGTTCCAGGCCGCGCTCGCCGCCCCACCGGGCTCCCCGGAACGCGCCCGGTACCACTTCATGGACGGTCCCGCCGAGGGCGTCAGGCCCAACGACTGGCGCAGCACGTTCGGCGGCCCGGCCTGGACCCGGGTGCCCGACGGCCAGTGGTACCTGCACCTGTTCGACCCCACCCAGGCCGACCTCAACTGGTCGAACCCCGAGGTCCGGGCCGAGTTCCTGGACCTGCTGCGCTTCTGGTTCGACCGGGGCGTGGACGGGTTCCGCATCGACGTGGCCACCGGCCTGGTCAAGCACCCCGGCTACCCCGACCTGGGCTACCGGGAGGAGGACCTGCTCGTCCTGACCGACGTGCCGGACCATCCGCACCGCGACCGCGACGAGGTGCACGCCATTTACCGGGACTGGCGCGCGGTGGCCGACGCCTACGACCCGCCGCGGATCTTCGTGGCCGAGGCGTGGGTGGCCGATGCGGAGCGGCTGGCCAGATACGTGGCGCCGGCCCAGCTCCACACCGCGTTCAACTTCCCCTTCCTGCAGTCCGCGTGGGACGCCGGCGACCTGTACGCGGTGATCGACGCCACCCTCGGCACGATGTCGCTGTCGGGCGCGCCGCCGACCTGGGTGCTGTCCAACCACGACGTCGAACGCACGGTGACCCGTTACGGCCGCGCCGACACCCGCAAGCACCAGGGAAAGTCCGGCCACGAGCTGGGCCCGGTCGACGAGGATCTGGGCCGCCGCCGGGCCAGGGCCGCGCTGCTGCTGATGCTCGCGCTGCCCGGCGTCGCCTACCTCTACCAGGGCGAGGAGCTGGGCCTGCCCGACCACCTGGACATCCCGGACGACCGGCTCCGCGACCCGATCTGGACGCGGTCCGGCGGGCGGCGCCGGGGACGCGACGGCTGCCGGATCCCGCTGCCCTGGACGCCGGAGCCGGACGGCGCCGGATTCGGCGCCGCGGACCCGTGGCTGCCGCAGCCTCCCGGCTGGGGGCGGCTGTCGGCGGCCGTCCAGATCGACGACCCGGACTCCACCTACAGCCTCGTGGCGCGGGCGCTGCGGATCCGGCGGGAGCTGGACGTCCCGCAGGAGCTCCAGTGGACCGGCCGGGACGGCTCCGTGCTGTGCTTCCGGCGCGGGCCGGGCTTCGAGTGCGTCGTCAACTTCGGCGACGCCGAGGTGCCGCTGCCCGCGGGGGCGGTGACCCTCCTGCGCAGCGACGCCCGCGCCGCGGGCGACCCGCTCGGACCGGACACGGCCGTCTGGCTGGACCGTACGCCATGAGACGACCCAACATCGTGCTGATCCTCGCCGACGACCTGGGCTACTCGGACCTCGGCTGCTACGGCGGCGAGATCCGCACGCCGAACCTCGACCGGCTCGGGCAGTCGGGGGTGCGGCTGACGCAGTTCGCCAACACGGCCCGCTGCAGCCCGTCGCGCGCGTCCCTGCTGACCGGCCTGCACCCGCACCAGACCGGCATCGGCGTGCTGGCCGGGAACAACGCGCCCGGAGGGTACCCGGGCAGCCTCGACGACCGCTGCGTCACCGTGGCCGAGCTGCTCGCCGACGCCGGATACGCCACCGGCATGTCGGGCAAGTGGCACCTGAGCGGCCCCTTGTGGGAGCCGCACGCGTCCTGGCCCACCCGGCGCGGGTTCGCCGACTTCTTCGGCACGCTCAGCGGCTGCGGCAGCTACTACGACCCGGCGACCCTCTACCGGGGCGAGAAGGACGCCGGCGCCGAGACCCGCGACCCGCGCTTCTTCTACACCGACGCGATCACCGAGCACGCGGTGGAGTTCATCCGCAGGGAGGCGGCCGCCGCCCGCCCGTTCTTCTCGTACGTCGCCTACACCGCGCCGCACTGGCCGCTGCACGCGCCCGAGGAGGACGTCGCCGCGTACGACGGCGTCTACGCCGCGGGCTGGGACGAGCTGCGCGCCCGCCGGCTCGACCGGCTACGCGCCGAGGGCCTGCTCGGGGCCGAGTCGGCGCTGTCCGGCCGCGATCCGGCGCAACCGCCCTGGGCGGACGTGCCGGACAAGAAGTGGGAGGCGCGCCGCATGCAGGTGTACGCGGCCCAGGTGGAGCGGATGGACCGGGGCGTCGGCCGGATCCTCGACCAGCTGGAGGCCTCCGGCGTCCTGGACGACACGCTGGTGGTGTTCCTGTCGGACAACGGCGGCTGCGCCGAGATCCTGCCGCTCGGCGATCCCGAGGAGTTCCGATCCCGGCGGCACATCGTGCCCGCGCGGACCCGTGACGGCGCCGAGCTGCGGGTCGGCAACCTCCCTGACGTCGATCCCGGCCCTGAGGACACCTACGCCAGCTACGGCCCCGCGTGGGCCAACCTGTCCAACACCCCGTTCCGCTTCTACAAGCGGTGGGTGCACGAGGGCGGCATCGCGACCCCGTTCATCGCGCACTGGCCCGCGGGCGACCTGACCGGCGGCCGGATCGTCCGTACCCCCTTCCAGCTCACCGACGTGCTGCCCACCCTGATCGAGGCCACCGGCGCCGCGTACCCCGAGGAACGCCGGGGCCGCGCGGTGCCGCCTCCCGAGGGCCGCTCCATGCTGCCCGCCCTGCGCGGGGCGCCGGTCCCCGACACGTGGCTGTTCTGGGAACACCTCGGCAACGCCGCCGTCCGTCAGGGGCGGTGGAAGCTGGTCCGCGAGCACGCCGGGCCCTGGGAGCTCTACGACCTGAGCACCGACCGCTCCGAACTGACCGACCTCGCGGACCGGCACCCCGACCTCGCCGGGCAGCTGGCCGACACGTACCAGCGGTGGGCGGACCGGGTCGGCGTCCTGGCGAGGCCGTGAACGTCGCCGCTCGGATGGCGGGATGATTCGCGGGATCAGTTGGTGAAAGCGATCTGGGTGCGGTGGTGCTTGGGATGGTCGATCTCGTCGAGCAGGGCGATGGCGAAGTCGGCGTAGGAAATGAGGCCGGTGCCCGCGGGGCCACCGATCCGGTAGTGGCCGACGCGCGGCCCGTCGAGGTCGAAGTTTCCGGTGGGGCTGGCGTACACCCAGTCGAGGCTGCCGGCGGTGGAGCGCAGAATCTGCAGTCCTGCGGCATGGCCGTCAGAGAGCGGCCGATACTCGGGCGGGAACGCGTCGGTGTCCATGAGCCGCACCCCTGGTTCGGTCTCCAAGAGGGTGCCGAGACCGACCACCAGCAACCGGCCGACCCCGGCACGGGACAATCCGTCCAGCAGCGCCGTGGCGGCGCCGACGTAGAAGCCGTCAGGCGACGCTTCGGCGTCATAGACGGCGCTGATCGCCGCATCGTGGCCGTCGGCGACCGCGGCGACGCCGTCCGCATCCGTGACGTCACCCGCCACGACCGTCACCCCGTCGGCCGCCAGGTCGCCGTACTTGGCCGGATCACGGACCACCGCGGTGACCTGGTGGCCTCGCAGGCGAGCCTCGCCGACCGCCGCGCGGCCGGCCCGGCCACCGGCACCGAAAACAGCGATCTTCCCCATCTGGACCCTCCGTCGTCTCCGGCGGGCAAGGTCGCCCGCCGCTGCTCAGGAACGGTATCCATGAGGTACTTGTTACTTCAACGGTACTCAGTTAGCGTCAGGGTAGTGACTGCGCCACTCGACCCTGAGATGTTCGACCCAGCCTGCCCCTCCAGCGTCATGCCGATCCGGGTCGGCGAGAAATGGTCGGCGATGGTCATCATCTGCCTTGAGCACGGCCCTCGCCGGTTCACCGAAATCCGCACCCCGCTCCGCGGGATCACGCCGAAGGTGCTCACCGAGACGCTGCGGGCGCTCGAACGCGACGGGCTGATCACCCGTACCGCCTACCTGGAGATCCCGCCCCGGGTCGAGTACGAGCTGACGCCCCTGGGCCGCACGCTGCTCGAACCGATCGCGGCCTGCCGCGTCTGGGCAGAGCAGCATCTTCCGCACCTGCTCAAGGCACGTGAAGCCTACGACCAGCGTCAGAATCCTCCAGGAACGCCCCAGCTCACCGAACGGTGACACGCCGTCTCCGGTGCCGCATTCATGATCACGTAGGGTTGTGGGCGTGTTGAGCATCGTCTCCAGCGCTCATCGCGCTCGGGTGCCCGCTTCCCCGGCCGACCCGGAGAAGCCCATGGTGCCGCGGCATCTGTACGTCGTCGCCGCCGGATTGGCAGCCCTGCTCAACGGATGGACGTTCGCGGTCGTTCTCGGGGCGGGCGTCCCCGGGGCGCTGTTCGGGGCGTTGTACGGGCTGCCGGTGGTGGTGGCGTGGTACCGGCCGATGGTCGCGTGGTGGCTCATGCTGGGGCTGCTCCTCCTGGCGACGGCGCTCAGCGTCGCCGACTGGCGGCCCTGGCTCCTGAGCGAGTCGGTGACACAGACGCCGGTGATGTTCACGCTGGCGCTGGTGTCCGCGCGGCGGGTCACGGCCGTGGCGTTCCTGACCACTCTGGCCGTGGGGGTGCTGTCAGTGCTCTGGCTACGGCTCGAGTCGCCGCACGTGGTGCCGGCCATGGTGAGCTGGAGCCTGGGGCTGCTGGCGGTGACGATGATCGGGCACGGCTACAGGATGCGGCGTCTTAGCACCCTGCGGGTCGCGGAGGAGTACGGCAAGCGGCGGCTGCTGGAGGAGCGCGCGCGCATCGCCCGTGAGCTGCACGATCTGGTGGCTCATCACATGTCCGTCATCGCGGTGCAGGCCTCGACGGCCCCGTACCGGGTCAAGGGCGTGGTGTCGGAGGAGGTGCTGCGGGAGTTCCGCGACATCAACGCCGCCGCGAGCACCTCGCTGACGGAGCTGCGGCAACTCCTCGGCGTGCTGCGGGGCGACCGGGACGACCCGCTGACAGCTCCGCAACCGAACCTCGACGGGCTGACCGAGCTGGTGGAGTCGGCGCGGCGGGCGGGCACGCCGGTCCACCTGGAGTTGCCGGAGCACGCTCCCGAGGTCGGCGAGGCCATGTCGCTCACGGTGTACCGGATCGTGCAGGAGGCGCTGAGCAACGTGATCAAGCACGCCAACGGTGCCGAGACAGCGGTGACGATCGCCCTGGACGGCCCGAACTTGGTGGTCGAGGTGGTCAATGAGGCGGGGGCGGAGTCGGCGCCCGGGGCCGGGTACGGGCTGGTGGGCATGCGCGAACGGGTGACGCTGGCGGGTGGCGAGCTGTTCGCGGGAAGGCTGGCCGACGGGCGTTTCGCTGTGCGGGCCGTACTGCCTCAGGGGGAGAAGTGATCTCCGTTCTGGTCGCGGACGATCAAGCGATGGTCAGGGGAGGATTCGCGGCGCTGCTGTCGGCGCAACCCGACGTCGCGGTCGTCGGCGAGGCCGCGGACGGCCTGGAGGCGGTGGACCTGGCCCGAAGGACGCGGCCGGACGTGGCGCTCATGGATGTCCGCATGCCGCGTCTCGACGGGCTGGAGGCCACCCGGCGGGTGGTCCAGAGCGTTCCCGCCACCAAGGTGGTGATCCTGACCACGTTCGACATCGACGACTACGTGTACACGGCGCTGCGTGCCGGGGCCAGCGGCTTCCTGCTCAAGGACGCGCCGCCGGCCGATCTGATCAGCGCGGTGCGCGTGGTGGCCGCGGGGGAGGCGTTGCTGGCGCCGTCGGTGACCCGGCGGCTCATCGAGGAGTTCACGAGCAGGCAGTCGATCGACGAGCGCGAGGCGCTGCGGCTGAACGTGCTCACGCCCCGCGAGCTCGACGTGCTGAAGCTCATCGCCGACGGCCAGTCCAACGCCGACATCGCGCGGAACCTGACCATCGCGGAGGAGACCGTCAAGTCTCACGTGGGGCGGATCCTGGGCAAGCTCCACCTGCGCGATCGGGCGCAGGCCGTGGTGCTGGCCTATGAGAGCGGCCTGGTGGTGGCCGGGCGTCACTCCACAGAGGCACGGCGGAGCAGGCGGTTGCGCTCCTGAGGGTGATTCGCGTGCGCCGATCTCACTCCTACCGTCGCCGGCATGATCAGATTGTCGACGGCGGCCGCGGTGGCCCGTACGCTTTCCCGGGAGTCCGAACTGCGGGGGTTGGCGCACCTCGTGGGGCGTGGCGACATATGCCTGGACATCGGCGCCGCCTACGGGATGTACACCTTTCCCCTCGCCCGCCTGGTACGGCGCACCGGGCGGGTGCACAGCTTCGAGCCGTTGCACCTGCCGTACCGGATCCTGGAATCGGCGCGGCAGGCCGCGGGGGCCCACCACGTGATCACCACCAATGCCGCGCTCGGCCCCTCCAACGGGCGGCAGCGGCTCCGCTTGCCGTACCGGTTCGGGCTGCCCAACCACGGCTGGGCTCACCTGCAGGTGGGGGTGAAACGTCCGGATGATTCCCGGGGCAGGACCCTGGAGGTGCCCGTTTACACCATCGACCACGTGTGCGAGACCCGCAGGATTCCGTGGGTGGACTTCATGAAGGTGGACGTGGAGGGGTTCGAGTCGGCGGTCCTGGAAGGCGGGCGCCGTACGATCGAGCGCCATCGGCCCCATCTGCTGCTGGAGATCGAGGACCGTCATCTCGACAAGTACGGCATGAGCGCGACCGATGTGACGGAGCCGCTGCTGAGGATGGGATACCGCATGTACATCTGGCGGCGCGGCCGCTGGCAGCGGACCGACGCGATAGACCACCGGCGCCGCAACTACCTGTTCAGCAGTCGGCTTCCCTGAGCGATCCGCTGCGCGGACTCCGCCGGAACCTCACAGGTCGGCCATGTAGCCCTGAACGGCCCTCGCTCCTCGGGCGGCGTCGACTGCTTGATCTCCGTCGCCTGCCGGCGAAGGCGCGAGTCCCAGCTGACTGCCGCCTGGGCGGTGGACCGAGCACCGGTCCGACTCGGCCCAGGCGGCCCGATTCACCCGTCGGGACGGATCGAAGTCGCCTGCCCTAGAGCCACGAACGCCAGACGAACTGGAAAGCCGTCCACAACGCCAGCTTGACAAACTCCAGGGCGATCCGGATCCGCCAGTACCACTTGGTGTGGGGACAGTTCTCCTGCACAGAAGCCCTCCTCGTCTTGGTGGGGGTGATGTCTCCAGGTCAGCCCATGAAGGCGACGTCCAGAAGGGCCATGGACATCTCCTGACGTAGTTGGTCAATCTTCTATGCTGTGGGACAGGGCTGGACAATGCTGGACAGTCGGAGGGTCGCATGGAGGCTGACGATCTTGACCTGGCGGCTGCCAGGACAAGGGACGATCTACGACAGCTCCTGCGCCGGCTCTGGATCCGAAGTGGGAAGCCGTCCTTCCGGGAGATGGAGCGGCGGCTCAAGACGAACACGTCGATCACGACGAAGTACCGTCACTCCTCGCTGCACGAATACATCATGGGCGGCCGTTACCCGAGCAGCGAGGGGCTCTTCTGCTGCGTGATCGCTTGCGGGCAACCAGAGGCCGTCGCGAGACAGTGGACGGCGGCCTGGAGCCGGATAGAAGGCCTGTCGACCTCGCCGACGTCCGCGACCGCAAGCGACAAGCTGTACTTGAGGCTTCCTCTGACAGTCCTGCTGGCCCGCTACGAGCTGAAGAATCATCCCGCGCCCGTCGCCATCCTCCGGGGTGAGCCGACATGGCCCGGCGACGCCCAGGACGACGTTCTTCGGAACGTGCTCACGATGATCGAGGACATCCTGGCCGTGGACGGGGTCGTGGAGGCGGTTCCCCGCTTTCACGGGCTTGGAGTACGCGTCGCCTCGGCGAAGGAGTTCTTGGCGGTGCTGGCCGCGGACATGGTGGTGCGTCCTGCCAAGCAGGACCCCGGTTCGCGGTTATGGCTCATCGAGCAGAGCCAGAAGATCCTCAAAGGCGACGACGAGACCCGGACGACACAGCTGAGCATGGTCTGGTCGGCGCTCTTCGATCTCCTGCGGCGGGGCGCTTCGGGACCTCGTACGGCTTGGCCGATCGAGGAGATGGTGCACAACTCTCTGGAGAAGGCCGAGGGCTCCTCCACCCGCTTCTCCTCGGTCATCGGCCTGATTTTCAGGGTGGTTCGGGACGACCGAGTCCTGCGCGAGAAGCTCCATCAGGCGCTGGTGACCGAGGAGCGCGCGCTGCCCCGCAGCGCCAAGCCCGAGCTGCGGCACCAGTTGGGCAAGCTTCGCAGCCTCGCGCGGACATACAACCCGTCCGACGGATACGACTTCGCCAGAGACCTCAGGGATGTCCCTCCCGGCGCATTGTGCCGCTATCGGTTCGAAGCCACCCGGTATCCCCTGACCATGGGCGACGCGGCCCGTCTGCTGCCCGACCTGAAACTCCCAGAGGGAAGGGCGGGCTATCCCTACCTCATCGAACTACCGCGACCCGTGTCGGACGAGGCGTTGACCAGGCACCTGGCTCAGCTGCTCAAGCGTTGTAATGACGTGGCCTACCAAACGGGGAAGATGTGGGCGATACCGACGGCTGCCGAGTGGGTCGCGCTGGCGGGGTGCGAGGAGAGCGCGTTTCCCTGGGGCTCCGAGCCGCCGGATCCGCACAGGGCGAACCTCACGTACTCCTGGCCCGAGGGAGGACGGCTTCAACCTGTGGGAACGCTCCCCGCCGGACGTTCGCCCCACGACATCCATGACTGTTGCGGCAACGTTCACGAGATCGTCGAATGGCGCAGGGATCCGACCAGGCGTGCCGACTATCGATTGGCGGGGGAAAGCTTCAGATCTTGGGCCGAATACGCGTCATGCCGTCATTTGCGGCATCTCACCCAGAGCCCCTCCAGTAGAGGCAACGTGGGGATTCGGCTGGTCCGGATCGCCCTTGAGGACGAAGCCGAACGCTGGGTCGCCCATGAGGCGCTCGCCGGCGCGCTGGACGATCGGGGGAGGCATGGTCACCGTTCCGGCCAGGATCCCCTTTGAGGAGGCGCCTTCTACGACGCGCCCCAGGTGGTCGACCGTAGGCCACGCCGGCGCCGATGCGAGCTGAGTTGGTGGAGACCCTGAGGTGCCGGACGGCAAGAAGGTCTCCACCCTGGAACGGCCAATGGACCACTCGGGACGAGCCCCCGCTGACCAGCGCCTCGCTGCTGCCGCCACGGTGAGGTCGGCCATCGCAAGCCGCGCATGCCCATGGAACGTTGCGTTCTCTCAGGCCGGAGGACCTACGAGCGCGACGACAGGTCTGCGATCATGCATGATTCTCGGATGATGAGGATCGAGACGCCGTGGGGGCCCTGGGACGCCGCACCGCTTGGCGAGATCGTCGCGCTGATGCGCGGGCTGGCGGCGCCGTGGTGGGTAGCTGGCGGGTACGCGATCGAGCTGGCCGTGGGTCATTCGTATCGCGACCATGGGGACGTGGACATCGCGTTGCCGCGTCGGGACCAGCTCGCCGTGCGGCGGCTGTTGAACGGCTGGGACGTCCACGTCGCGGCCGTGGCCCAGACGCTGCGGCCATGGGCGTTGGACGCGGTGCTGCCCGAGCAGGCGCACGACATCTGGGTGCGCGAGCATCCGGAGGGGCCGTGGCGGTTCCAGCTCATGCTGGACGAGACCGATGGAGAGGAATGGATCTACCGGCGTGACCCTCGGATCCGCCGCCCGCTGGCCGGGCTGACCGTCGAGGAGGACGGTTTCCGCCGGCTTGCCCCAGAGGTGCAGCTGCTCTACAAGTCCAAGGGCCTGCGACCGAAGGACGAGACCGATTTCGAGATGGTCCTCCCGCTGTTGAGCGATGGGCAGCGGCGCTGGCTGGACGAGGCGCTGGAGATGACGCACAGCACACATCCCTGGCGCGAGCGCCTGCGCCAGGAAAGCCAGGGTTTTTGAGGCGGCTCTCGCCTGGGGTTCGCCGGTCGGCTGAGGCCGGCGGTAAGAACAAGACTGTCGTCCACGGACCTTCTCCGGCACGGTTGTCGGCGTCTCCACCCCACGCCGACAGGAGTTCCAGCATGTCCGAAACCGTGCCGCTGCGTCTCGCGGGCGACACCCGCTTCGCCCTCGCCTTCAACCAGGAGACCGGCCGGATCGACCACCGCGTCACCACCGCCAACACCCACCTGATCACGCACGCGGGCCGGCTGTTCGCCCTGGAAGAGGGCGGTTTCCCGTACGAGGTGACGCCGGACCTCGCCACGATCGGGGCGCACGCTACCGACGTCGTCCTGCAGACCCCGATGACAGCGCACCCGAAGACCTGCCCGATCACCGGTGGGCCGCGGGACACGATGCCGGCCTGCACCAGCTCGTCGATGAGGGAGGCGGTGGCCGGCTCGGTCAGGTGCAGGTATCGCGCCAGTTGCTCCTGCGGGCAGGGGCCGAGCCGGTCCAGGGCCGGCAGCAGGGCGAAGTGGCGGGTACGCAGGCCGTACGCCGCCAGCCGGTGATCGCCGAGACGACGCAGCCGATAGTGGGCTTGCGCTATCAGGTGCTCGATGCTGCGGATGGCGGATGGCCCGTCGTCGGCGACGATCGTGCTCAGGAGCGTGGTGAGGCGCCGCCTCTCATGTCCGGTGAGCGCGCCGGTGAGCCGGGCGTCTCGGGCGGCGACGGCGTGGCGCATGCCGTCCAGGGCGCTGCGGCCCGCTTCGGTCAGCGACAGTACGTGCTCCCGACCTGATCGGGATGGGCGCCTCAGGGAAACCGGACATCGGCTACCGTTTCGCCGACCACGCCCGCTACCTGGACGCGTGGTTCGAAGCGATGGGGCTGGAGGAGGCCGTCCTGGTCGGCCACGACTGGGGCGGCGCGCTGGCCATGGACCGCGCCGCCCGCCACCCGGGCCAGGTGCGCGGCATCGCCCTCCTGGAGACGTTCCTGCGCCCGCAGATGTGGGCCGAACTGCCGCAGGACGTGATCGACCATTCCCGAGCGCTGCGCACCCCCGGCCTTGGCGAGCGGCTGCTGCTGGAGGAGAACGCCGCCATCGAGTACGCCCTGCCCCACCCCTTCGCCATCAAGACCGGCCTCAGCCCGTACGACCACGACGTCTACCGCGCGCCCTACCCCGACCGTCATCCCGCCGCCCGCTGCTCCAGTGACCGCGCGAGATCCCCTTCGACCGCGAACCTGCTGACGTGGCCGAACGCATGGACGCCTACGGCGTATGGCTCGCCACCAGCCCAGAGGTGCCCAAACTGCTCCTCACGGTCGAAGACGGCGTCGGCATCGCCTCCCCACAGATCGTGGACTGGGCCCGCCGGCACATCGCGGCCCTCGAGATCGAAGGCATCGGACCGGCAGGCCACCAGGCCCCCGAGGACCAGCCCCACGCCATCGGCCAGGCCATCGCCGGCTGGCTGAACCGCCACCGCCTCCTCTCGCCGCCGGCGTGATCGCCTGCTGTCATGCCGGGTCGTCGTGGCCTCGCCGAGGTTGGTGAGAGCGACGCCCTCACCGTGCCTGTCACCGAGCTCACGGGCGATGATCACGGCCAGGGTGCCGCCCGCCCACGCCGCAGCACGTTCCGACATGGCACCGCGAGATCACCAAAGGTGATCGGAGCGACTCGGCTCCATCGGGCCAGCCGGTCAGTCGACGCCTTCGATGATGCGGAAGTCGCGCTCGAAGCCGTCGGGGAGGGCCACCAGCGCCTTCTGGTACGCCTCGCTCTCGTACGTTGCGACGGCCTGCTCAAAGCTGTCGAACTCGATCAGCACGACACGTTGCGTACTCCGGCCTCGCGGGCGACGATCCGGCCGCCACGGGACGGGAGGAGGGCAAGGTTACGCCCGCCCCCGGCCTGGACAGCCAGACCGGCCAGCTTGTCGTAGGCGGTCAGCCGCTCAAGGTCGGTAATGTCGGGATAGACACTGACCCAGTAGCCCTTTGCCATGGAAACCTCCTGTGTTGGGCCGGACACGTCCGACTCCGATTGGACACGCAGATCAATCGATATATGCGCAGGTTAGGGCTTGATGTGCGGCCGAGGGAAAGACCAGTTCGGGCTAGACTCAGAACGAATCGTTATTAATCGGCGGGGGAGGGCTCGTGGCGCCGGACACGGTGAGCCTGCGGTACTTCCTGGTGCTGGCGCAGGAGCTGAACTTCACCCGCGCGGCCGCCCGCATCGGTATCGCACAACCCGCGCTCAGCGCCCGGATGCGCCGTTTGGAGTCAGAGCTCGGTACGCCCCTGCTGGTCCGCAACACGCGAAGCGTCGAATTGACCGCGGCAGGTGCGGCTCTGGCGGAGGCCGCACCGCCCGCGCTGGCGGCACTGGACCGGGCATGGGACACCGCCAGGAGCGCGGCGGCCGGCGAACTGGGCACGCTGCGCATCGGATACAGCCTCAGTGCCGGAGCCGAAACGGTACCGGCACTGGTGGACAGGCTGATGGGCGGCGCCAGCGGACTCGAGGTCGGCGCGGTCCCGATGGCGACACCGGAGATCACCCCCGCGGTCGCCGACGGCCGCCTCGACGCCGGGATCACCCGCGGCGAACAACCGGGCCGCGGCGTGCGCAGGTACCTGCTGCGGCGTCTGCGCATCGGAGTCCAGCTGGCGGAACACCATCCGCTGGCCGAACACCCGGAGATCGAGATCGCCGATGCGGCCGCGTACCCGCTGAGGCTCCCGGACCGTGCGGCCAACCCCGCGATCCACGATCAGCTGTCCGCGCTCTTCCAGGACGCCAGGCCACACCCTCGCTTCCACACGCCCGCGGTCTCTTACGACATGTCACAGCGCGACCTGCGCGACGGGGTCACCCTCGCCCCGGCCGGAGAAGCCGCGGTCACGGTACAGCCGGCCGGTCTCACCTGGCGACCACTGCGCGGCGCGCCCAGCCTGACGATCCACCTGGTCCTCCCACGCGAGCAGTGGCCGCTGCATCGCCGCATCCGCGCTGTCGCCAGAACCCTGGCGCAGGAGCTGCACTGGCTGTCGGACTGACGCCGCAAGACGGGCGGTCATGTACTCCTGAACAGCCGGTCCAGATGCACGTCGATCGCGGCGAGCGCGTCCTGGGGCCCGATCACGTCGAGTTCGATCAGGGAGGTGAGGCCGGTGAGGGCGAGGAGCAGGTTGGTCTCGGTCGCCGGGTCGCGGCCGGGGTCGATGTGCCCGTCGGCGATCGCCTGGCGGACCACCTGCTCGACGAGGGCCCGCCCCTGGACGAGGCCGCGGCGTGCCTGCTCGTGCACGGCCGGGTCGTGCAGCGCCTCCAGGACGTAGGCGGCGCTCATCCGGCTGGTCGCGCGGGCGTCGGCGTGCAGGGGGAGCATCTCCGCGAGCGCCAGTCGCGGCACCTCACGCGGGTGCGGCCGGTCCCCGAGCTTCTCGAGCCCTTGGCGTACGCGCACCGAGGTCGATCCCCCCGCCAGCGATCGTCCGCCACCGCTCGCCCCTCCAGGCGTTCGGCCTTCGGCCAGGCCGACCTTGCCGGTCAGACCGGGATGAACAGTGCCTCGAACGGTGGGTCGCCGACGCCCGTCGTGACGTGCCCCATTCCCGTGGCGTCTGCGGCGAGCACCAGGTCGCCGGGGGCGAAGCGGCGCCGGCTACCGTCGCTGACTGTCACCTCGATCATCCCGCGCAGCATCACCACCCACTGCTCGCGTGGCGCCGGATGCGCGGTGCTGTCGAACGCGGCGCTGCGCAGGAACTGCACGCCGCCACTCGACCGCATCCCGCCGACCGCCATGGCCGGCACCCCATCGGCGACATGCCTCTGTTCGAGCATGATCTCGCCGTCCTCGAACGCCGATCCACCGTCTGCGGTGCGGGCAATCTTGGTGTAGCGCATCACATCCCCCCGATGAACTGGTGGTCGGTGCGGAGTCGGCCATCGCCGTCCAGGGCCAGGATGTCCAGGCCGCCGCCGACGGTCTCGCCCGTGCTGGTCGAAACCATCGACCAGCGGATGCCGAGCACGTTGGGCAGCAGGAGGAACGCCTCCTCGGCAGCCTCGAAGACGTGCTCGCCCGAGGCGACGAACATCTCGTAGGCACGGGTCACCCTGGCGTTCAAGGCATCATGGCCGCGGGCCTCCAGCGGTGGCAGGGGGAACGCGAGCTCAATCGCGGCGTCGCGGATCTGCTGGGGTGGGTCGACCAGCACCTGGATCCCGTCGGCCGCCCACAGTTCGCCGATGAGCGCGCTCCGCCTCTGCGGATCGGGCTCGTTCCACTGGGCGACATAACGGTCGGCCCATTGCTTCACATCGAGTGGGTTACTCATGCGCAGCAGTGTGCAGCCCGGCCTGCGGTGGGGGGGGGGACGGGAGAGGGGAAAACCCCCCCCCCGCGGCGCAGCGTATTTGTGGCGAGAAGGT